>NZ_JBSHNU010000243.1:0-851825 GCF_053601555.1 Lacinutrix sp. MEBiC02595
TTTTTACCTGCTCTCCTCTTTTTTTTAAAGAGGAGAATGAATTAAAATTTCCTTCTAAGAAATTTTAAGAAAGAGGAGTTAAAAAAAGATATGCTTCACTAATTTTAGTACAAACCTTCCGAGTTTTATCTCTCAATAAAACCCACCTTCCTTTAACTAAAGGAAGGAGCACTTCTCGATACACTTATATTCAAAACGAGAGCATTATTGATTTCTAAGCATATTATAGCTAAATATAAAAGTTGATTTTTACCTGCTCTCCTCTTTTTTTTAAAGAGGAGAATGAATTAAAATTTCCGCTTTAGAAATTTTGAGAAAGAGGAGTTAAAAAATACACTTCACTATTTTACTACAAACCTTGCGAGTTTTATTTTACAATAAAACCCACCTTCCTTTAACTAAAGGAAGGAGTTACTAACGAAATGCTTTTCAGTAAGAACCTTAATATTAAAACTAGTTTAAAAATAAAAAAATGCCCTTCTGTTTCCAGAAAAGCATTTTTAAAAACTAATCAAAAATTACTGTGCACTCCAACCTCCATCTAAAACAAAAGAGGATCCTGTTATGGTTGTGGAGCTGTCTTTTGCTAGCAATATTGCCATATCTGCAATCGCTTCTAAAGGTACAAACTGCTTTACCGCTTGCTTTTTAAGCATCACTTTTTCTACTACTTCATCTTCAGTCATGTTATGCGCTTTGGCTTGGTCTTTTATTTGTCCGATTACCAAAGGTGTTTTTACATAACCCGGACAAATCGCATTACAAGTAATATTAAAAAGAGCTCCTTCTAAAGCTAACACTTTGGTCATACCTATTACGCCATGTTTAGCGGTTACGTAAGCTGATTTATATTCGGAAGCTCGAATACCATGCACACTAGACACATTTATTATTCTACCAAACTTTTGTTTTTTCATCTGTTTCCAAACGGCTTTTGAAGCATAAAACACAGCATTCATATTTATAGCAATAATATTTTCATATTTTTGATTCGGAAAATCTTCAATTGGCGAAACAAATTGTATTCCTGCATTATTTACTAATACATGCAATGCTCCAAATACCTTTATAGTTTCTTCTATTAAATCTTCAATAGCTTCCGATTGTAATAAATTAGCATTAGAAAAAGCGACTTTCACTTGGTGTTCATCACCAACTTCTTTTGCTATTTCTGCTCCATTTTTTTCTAAACCATGAAACATGATATTATAACCTTCTTTGGCAAATTGATTTGCAATACCGAAACCAATTCCGCTAGTACTTCCTGTAATAAGAACGGTTTTATTCATCTTCTAAAAAATTTTCAAGTGCGACATTAAAAGCTTCGGGTTGGTCGATAACCACACCATGTCTAGAGTTTTCAATAACCACCAAAGAAGCGTTTTGTAGTTTATCTACATAAGCTTGTTTAAACGAAACTGGTGTATAATCCATATCAGAAGCCACCACTAAGGTTCTAGTCGTAATGTTTTTTATTCTATCTCCCAAACCCCAATCCATCAAGGTTACAAAAGATTTAAAGTATGCGTTGTAATCATTGTTTTTACATCGTTCTTCAAATTGGTTTCGCAGATCTATTTGATGTGCTTCAGGAAACATATTAAATGAAATTTCTTTGGCTAATGGCTCTACTCCTTTTGTTTGTAAAAATTCGGTACGATTCTTTAAAAGATCCTCACCAGTTTTTCCCATGTCATTAAAGTCGGGACCACTATTTACAATCACTAGATTCTCTACGTATTCTGGATGCTTAGCTGCCATTTCAAAAGCCACAGCACCACCCATAGAAAAACCAACAAAAGTTGCTTTTTTAATATTTAATTTATCTAAAAACAGCGTTACATCTTCTGTCATAAAGCCGACTCCATAAGCATCTAATGGTTTAGTAGAATCTCCATGACCTCTTAAATCTAATGTAATAACTCGATATTTTTTAGAAAAGAAAGGGACTTGACCGTCCCAATCTTTTTTTGTGGATCCTAAACCATGAAGTAACAGAAGTACATTTCCTTTTCCATAATCTTCATAGTCAAGTTCTATATCCTTAACTTGTATTTTTGGCATGATTTGGAAGCTTAGTTAATAGTTGCAGATTTCTTTTTAAAGAAGTTCATTTTATACTTTAACTCAAAAGAAACCAGCGTTTCAATTATTGGAGAAGCTACAAACTCTCTATTTTTAGCATTAAATAGATTAGTAATACTTAAACCTAAAGATAGATTATCATTAAAATTATAACCTGCATTAGCATCTACTGAGAAACCTCCTAATTGTCCGTAGTTCCAAGTTCTTCCTACCTGAGCATTTTCAACTATTTCATTGATACCATCACCATCTTGATCTTGTGTTTCTGCTGCTACATTTATACCGGAAAAGAAATCATATTTTTGAACATATCTTCCGAAGAGCGCACCATAAAATTTACCTTTTCCGTAGTGAAGACCAACACTAAACTTATGATTAGGTGTATTAATTGGCAACTCGCTTTCTAAAACTTGTCCGTCTAAATTACCATCATTATCCATATCATTTTTATCTAGATCTCTATCAAAATAAGAGTAGTTAAAAGAAGTTCTAAAGCTATCATTGAAGTAATAGTTTAATCCTACATCCAATCCATACGTATCTACATGACCAAAGTTTAAATACGTTAACACAAAACCACCAGTAGAACCTTCAACCAGCTCTCCGATTGGCGTATCCCCAACATGCGTTACATTATTTCCATTTGCTGCATCTGCAATATTAACTAACGGACTGATAAAATTATCTGACTGATTATAATATGCATTGGTATCGATGAAAAGTTTCTCTGATAATTTCCCTTTGTATCCTATTTCGTAAGAATTAATAGTTTCCACATCTAATTTTCCAACTTTTGTTCCATCGGTTAATGTAAATCCTTCCCCATTTCCTATAACTAAACCACCAAATAAGTTTCCTTTAAGATTTAAGATAGATGGTACAGCGATACCTTTACCGTAAGTTAAACGGAATGTTCCGCTTTTCACTTTTTTAGTAATTGCAGCTTTTGGGATAAAGTTAGAACCATATAATTCGTGATTATCTATTCTTCCTCCTAGTAAGAATCCCCATCCAGAATCGTCTAATTTATATTCCATTTGTGTATATACACCAGTTTGATCTAGATCAATTCCACCGTCATCAAAAAGATAAGTTCCTTTAGAATCTGCCATATCTAATTGGTACTGCGCTCCTAAAGTTAAATAGAATTTATTCCAGCTATTATTGTATTGCGCTTCTGCATTAAAACGTTTAGAAGCGTCTTTAAAAACCGCACCACGCTGTAATGCTATACCTTCACCTTGATTTGCACCTGTTTGATACCATTGCTCTGTAAAAGAACGTTCACTAGCTTCTGCTTCTGAAAAACCATTATCTATAAAGGACACATAATTTTGTGTTCTTTGGTTCATAGCATAGGTTTTATCTGTATTACTCCACGTATAATACGTATTAGCAAAAAAGTTTTTAGAAACAAATTTCACTTGCGCAACATCGATGCTCCAATCTTTAATTTGGTTACGTCCCGCACTTGTAACACCAATATTATTGCTATTACTATGTCCGTAATACCCAGTTATTTCTGAACTTTTTGTTGGCTTATAAAATAAAGAAGCACCATATTTTTGCGAATCAAAATCACGATCCAGATCTAATTCTTTATATGCTGTTGTACCAACATATACACTATCTGCATAGTTAAATTCTGTTCCTTGTGATCTTTCAAAATGAAATTTATAAGAAAATTTATCATTAAGCACTTGTGCATGTCTTAATCGCATAGTAACCACATTTTGATTACCAGCTCCTAATGCAAATGTAGTTCCTTCAGACTGTCTTGGGTTTTTAGTAATCGTACTTACTAATCCGTTATGTGCATTTGGTCCATACAACGTTCCGTTTGGGCCTAATAATATTTCCACTCTTGAGATGTCATCTTTAGTTACTGTAGAAAAAGAGCCCATTGGTAATCCTGTAGCAATTAATGTAGATAATCTATCGTCTGTTACTTGTAAGTTTTTAGAATTAAAAGCAGAATTAAATCCTCTAATATTAATTCCGGTTCCCAAAACACCAGTTCGTACAAAATCAACACCTTTTTGTCTTGCTGCTAATTCTCCAATATTAAAACTAGGAAACTCTTCAATATCTCTAGCTGTAATTACATTTACTGTAGCTGGTACATCTGTAATTTTTTGCGGTTTTTTCCCTGCTGTTATTATAACTTCATCTAAAACACTATTAGATTCTTTTAATTGCGAGTTTAATTGTGTTACGCTACCGGCAGTTACTGAAACACTTTGCTCTAGCGTTTCATAACCAATATATGAGATAGTCACATCATGCGTACCTTCTGCCACATCTTCAATGGTGAAATTACCATCAAAATCAGTAACACCTCCTTTGTCTATACTTTTAATATATACAGCAGCTCCAGCTAAAGGCATACCACTTGCTTCGGTAATTATCCCCTTTACGCTTCCTGTGTCTTGCGCATTAATAACCAAAGAACTAATCAAGGTTAGTAAGAATAGTAGTTTTTTCATAATTGAAATGATGTTTTAAGTTAGATTATGATGGCAATCTATTGTGAAAAAGAAAATAAACAGTACTAAAAATTAGCTATGAGAAGTATGACTTTAGTTTAAAAAACGAGAATAAAAACCAAACCCCCATTTAAATAAAGGGTTTTAAAGCAAAATATTAAATGTATGACTTTAGTTTAAAAAATGCTTCTGGTAAATTATTTGAAAGGGTATCAATCACCTTTATCATCAATTGTTTTTGATTTTTTGTGGATTGCACACCTTTAATTGGCGCTTTAATCTCCTCTAATAAACGTACAGAGTTTATTTTACCTTCCATGTATCTAGAAAGCGATATACTCCATGAAATATTAGGCACGTAATTACTTTGTTTTTGACGTTCGCTTTCCTTTTCTATCAAGTTGAATTTTGCAGCAAGTTTCAGCACTTCCTCGTACTTTTCTTGGATGACCAAAACATTGATATACGATGTAAAAAAGTGATGCCAACGATGCTTCAGCACTTCCTTTTTATATTTTACTAAAAATGTTTTCGCTGTAACTCCCGCTAGATCGTTTTTTTGAAGTTCGGATAAAACACGAATTTGATAGGAACAATAGCCTATTTTTTGATGGTAGTTATGTGTTTCTTTATACAATTCTTGATATGCATCTAATAATGTAAAAGCTTTTTCCGGACTATTATTCCGCAATAAAATAGCGACCAAATTATTCAAATACATTAGGGTATCATTATTGTTTTGGCGGATAGACAAATACCCATAAAACTCCGCTTCTTCAAATTCGTCTTGTTTAGAATGCAACAACACTCGACTTGCATAATAATTAGAGAGTAAACGTCTAGAATACATTTCGCCTTGGCTAAAATAATAGTCAATTTGGTCGAAAATGATTTTTAATTTATCATTTTCATTATAATTTGTATAGATAAAAGCGAGTAAAACAAATGCTTGATACCTGTTTTTTCCGTCTATATTTTTATCATTAAAGACCGCAAGCAACCAAGTTTCTAAGTGCTTTGTTTCGTTATTATTAAGCGTATATTGATTGGTGATTTCTGTAGTAGCGGTGTACAGTTTCTCGTTAACATCTTTAACTTCTGCGTAATTCTCTTTATAGGTTTCGATAAAACCTGCTACTATTTGATGGTCTTTATAGCGCATTCTAACCAATAAATAAGACTTATACTCTTTAGCCAAATCATACAAAATCTGAAAATTATAATCCAAGTTCTTATATGTAGAAATATAATATAGAAATTCTTTTTCTTCACTAGAAGCTATTGCATCTGTAAGTATTTTTTGCTTTAATGGCATTAACCAACCAATGGTTGCATCTACATCGATATTGGCTAATTTTTTTTCGACCCAATCTTTAATGTAGGAATATTTGCGTTTATTGATCGTGGTATCAAAATCTACAAATGCTTTTTGAGACAAAGCATTAGACACGATCAACTCTATAATTTGAAGCTTTTCTGAATCTGTAAACTGATATCTAGTTTGCAGATATTTGGCTTCATTGGGCAGTATCGTTTTACTAAATTCAGTAAATTTTTTTAGCTTTGTTTTCATTAAACATCAAATGCAATTAAGTAATTATTATATATCCAGTTTTGCATTAATCAGCCTCAATAAATTTTTGAATAAGCAGATTAACTTCTATCGGTTTTTCAAATTGCACAAAATGACCAGCATCTTCCACAAACGCTACTTCTACATTTTTTATTTTTCGCGAAGCTATTTCACCAACGTCTTCTATGGTTAAAGTCGGATTTAAATAACGGTTAGGAATAAGCATGTCCTTATTACCAAAAACAACTAACGTCTTTCTTGTTATGTTTTCTAAATCTACATACACAGGATCGTTTAGCATTCCAGAAATACTACTAACAATAGCTTTACAGTGTGCATCAAAATCTGTAGCCAGTTTAATTTCTTTTCTATCGCGAATCATTCTAGAAGTCCCTTCTGGCAACTGGTAAAAGTTTAAAGCATAATTTTTTTCTATTTGTTCATCTGTGGTGTTTTTTACCATTTCTGCAGTAAAATAACTTTTTAACATGCTAGCACCAGCTTCCGAAAACTGCTCTAAACCCGCTGGAGCTATCAAAATTAATTTTTGAATATCTGCTTCATAAGAAGTTGCTAGTTTAATACTTGCTTGCCCTCCCATAGAATGACCAACAAGAATCACGTTTTTTAATTCTAATTTGGCTATAAACTTGTGTAAAATCTCTGCAAAATACGTTGGTGTGTATTCCGCTTCGGGCTTAGCCGACTTTCCGTATCCTGGTAAATCCAAAGCTACGCATGTGTACTGCTCTTTTAAGGTCTCAATATTTTTTGACCAAGCATCTGAATTACTACTTAATCCATGTACAAAAAGTATTGTTTTCTCACCAACTCCTTCTTTAATATAACTTATTTCTGTACTATCAATTACTACAGTATGGGATTTAAAATCATATTGAGAAATTATTTCTTTCATAAGTTTATCCGATTTTTGCGAAAATATAGTGGTGCTAATTAAAGTGAAAATAAATAGTAACGTGCATTTTTTCATTGTTCTGATTTAATAGTATTAAAATAATTATATAATTTTTTCCTAGAAACTTTACCTAAACTAGTTAAAGGAATTTCCTCTAAAATAAACAGATATTTTGGATGCTTAAAAGCTACTAGATTCGTTTTTAAAACTTCTCTTATTTCTATTACGGAAAGATCTTCATTCCCTATCGTTACAAATGCTATGCCGCATTCTCCCCATTTTTCATCCTTTACACTTAAAACTACAGCTTTTTTTATTCCTTTTATTAATTCTAATTGCACTTCAATTTCTTGCGGATAAATATTTTCACCTCCAGAGATATACATATCATTTTTGCGTCCTTTCATATATAAAAACCCTTCCTCATCGCTATATGCAAAGTCCCCAGTAAACAACCATCCTTTTTTTATTTTACTACTGGTTTTAACAGAATTATTCCAATAACCAGGAGTCACAATATCTCCTTTAATACAAAGTTCACCAACTTCATATGCCTTAACGCGCTCTCCCTTTACATTCACAATTTTTAGATCTAAATAAAAGTTAGGCTTCCCTATAGAATTTGGTTTTAGTTCTGCCATTTTATGATGCAAAGAAGTAATACTTGGTCCAGCTTCGGTTAAACCATAACCTGGTCTTATGTAAATATTTTTTTCGGTTTTCCAGAATGAGACAAGTTCGGATGCTACTTTTTCTCCTCCAGAAATAATGTATCGTAGTTTTTTCAGATTAACATCTTTAAAAACCGGTGTTTTCTGCATCATTAATAACATGGTCGGCAAAGCCATAAACAAAGTCGTTTTGTTACGCTCTAAAAGACTTAATATTTTTTCGGCATCAAACTTTTCTAACATACCAATATGTCCTCCTTTGTGCAATAATGGGGTTACAAAAACATTCCATCCAGATGTATGATAAGGCGGCAAGGTATTTATTGTGGAATCTCGAAACGTAATACCCAATTGCATGGATGTATTTAAGCTATTCCAAAACAACATTTTATTGGTATAAATAACACCTTTTGGCGCTCCCGTAGTTCCCGAAGTATAAAATATAAATAAGGCATTATCTTCTTTTATGGAAACCGTTTTAACCGAATCGTTTTCTGCAATCTGAAAAAATTGTTCTAGCGTATTAAAAGACATTTTTTGTATAGTACGAAGTGGTAATTGCGCCACTTTATCTTGATGGTTTTCATTACTGATAAACAAACAAGGTGTACAATCCACAAGAAGTTTAGATATTTCATTTACCGGTAAGCGATAGTTTAAAGGGACAATAACAAGCCCCATACGTTGGCATGCTACAAAAAGCACCATATATTCTAGACTATGCTCTGCTAAAACAGCTATTCTATCTCCTTCTTCTAGATGGAGTTCGGTAAATTTATGGACTAAACGATTGGCATAGATATGCAAGTCATTATACGTATAACTTTTATTTGTGTCATACGATGTTATTGCAATTTTTTCAGGCGTATAATCTGCCCATTTAGCTGTCCAATCTAATGCGTCCACTTGCTTCTTTTTTAGAATCTATTTTATAAATAATATAACCAATTATTAGTGATATTAGTATTCCTATTGCTGCTGAAACTCCTGGATTATTTACAGGTTCCTGCATATAAGGCGTTATTCTTCCGTAGTAAATACCAAAATGTACTACTATAGCCGTAATACTTGCTATAAAAACAGACCTTAAAGAAACATTATCTAAAAATGTACCAAAAAGAACAGGCACAAAAGCAGCCGCAAAGTAAGCATAGACTCCGTTTTGAGCAAAAATAGCCACACTAACATCAGGGTTTTTAATTTGTTCCCAACTTAATAAAAAGCTCACAACACCAAGAACAACAATAACTGCTTTATTAATACTTATGGTTTTCTCGGTAAACTTATCCTTAAATAAAGGGTTTATAATATCGGAAGTAATCGTTATGGACAACGATTGAATTAGGCTCTCTAAAGTGGATAATCCCGCAGAAATTAAACCTACTACAATAACTAAACCAATACCTACAGAGAATTTGGTAACTACATACGTTGGTATAATTTCATCCATTCTTAATTTTTCTCCATTAACCATAAAGTCAGGAAAACTAATTCGCGCATACAAACCAACAATTACCACTAAAAAGAAAACGATCATAAAAGCAATCCCACTAAACAAATAGGTGTTAATCTTACTAGAATCTTTTAATAATAGGGATTTTGTAATAATATGTGGCTGACATACAATGGCTACACCAATGACGATTTGCGTAAAAATAATTTCAAAATAATCTCGAAATAAGAAACTAGAGGTATTTGTTGGTTTTGTAAGGTTAGGATCTATAGCATTTAATTTATCGAAGAAACCTGAAATACCATCGGTAAAATATTCAGATCCAGAACTAATCAAAATAATAGCAACAACAAACATAATGATAGCCTGAATAGTATTGGTATACACCATAGAATTTGCACCACCAAACATCATATAACCAAATACAAATACTGTAATGCCCATAAGCACATAAAAAGGATCTGCATTTAGCGATTTAGAAATAACCTGTGTTAAGCCGACATTAATTAGCACAATAAAAGTAATAAGTAAGAGTGCGATAATACCAAAGAAGAAGGCATAGCTTTTACTTTTATACCGCTTTCCAATCCATTGCGCCATCGTTGTTGCCTTTACGGCATTACCTTGCTTAACAAAACCTTTGGTAAAAACAATTAACGATAGGAATGCTGCAATGGGTAATACAACAGCAAAAGAGATCACTCCAGAAATTCCGTAGAGTGCTATAAATCCAGGATTAATAATAAAGGTTGCGGCACTTGTCATAGAAGCAGCCAAAGACAAACCAACCACCCAAGAAGGGAAACCAATATTACCAACGGCATAATCTTTTATACTTGTGTTTTTTCGAGCGCCTCGTATGACGAAAAATAATATTACGGCAGCATAAACTGCTAATAAAATCCACATATAAGTTACTAACTTGTCTGATGCTATCATTTCCTTTTTTGTCTTTAAAAACAAATAACAAACTTTATATTATTTTGATTTTAAATATTCCCCTTTTCAAAGGTATGACTTTTCCAAATTAAAACACAAAAAACAGCCAAACACATTATAATAACTATAAAAATAGATTATATGACTTTTATAGTTTTAGATTATATTCCATGCCAACTATTTTAGGAGACGGTTTTCCCTTTTTTAATTATAGCACATAAAAAAAACGCCTTTACTTATTAAATAAGTAAAGGCGTTTTAGATTTTAAGGATTTATAAAATTCCTAAGCTTCGAAAGGCTCAATAGATACATAAGATCTATTGTTTCTTTTCTTTGTGAATTTTACTAAACCATCTACTCTAGCGTGTAAAGTGTGATCTTTTCCTTGGTATACGTTCTCCGCTGGGTGATGCGTATTACCTCTTTGTCTTAATATGATATTTCCAGCAATAGCAGCTTGTCCACCAAATATCTTCACGCCTAAACGTTTTGATTCTGATTCTCTACCATTCTTCGAACTACCAACTCCTTTTTTATGAGCCATTGTCTTAAGGTTTTATATTGTTAATATTAAGTAGTTAAGCAATTACGCTTTTCCACCATCTAATTCGTCTTGCCATTTCTTTAACTCATCCCACTTACCATCAGCAGCTAATTGCGCTTGTGCTGGCCAAGTATCTGTAACTAAATGTGCTAATCTTGAACTAGCTTCTGTTAAGATTTCACTTAACTTAGCAGCATCTGTTTTAGCTACTTTAGCAAAAGTATCTATACCTGCAGCAACTAATGCTTCTGCAGCTTTAGGTCCTGCTCCTTCGATTTTTTTCAAATCATCTGCTTTTCCTGTTGCTTTCGCAGCTGGTTTAGCTTTTGGAGTTTCTTTTTTAGCTTCTGCTTTTGGAGCAGCGGCTTTTTTAGCTGGAGCAGCTTTTTTAGCTCCTGAAGCTACAATGCTCTCAATCACGATTTCTGTTAAGGCTTGTCTGTGTCCATTCTTTACACGGTAACCTTTTCTTCTTTTCTTTTTGAAAACAATAACTTTATCACCTTGAAGGTGCTTTAAGATTTTCACACTTACTTGTGCTCCATCTATAGCTGGGGCGCCTAAAGTTACATTGCTACCATCTGCAATTAAAAGAACATTATCGAAAGACATAGTCTTTCCTTCTTCTGATGCTAAACGGTTAACAAAAACTTTTTGGTCTTTTTCAACTTTGAATTGATGCCCTGCTATCTCTACAATTGCGTACATAGCGTAACGTTTTTATTAATTAATTTATATAAAATAATCTCATTTTCCTTAGAAAACGGATGCAAATATACTGCTAATTAATTAAACTACAAACGTTTTATTGCTTTTGAACAACTTTTGTACTGTTTTTTAAAATCTGCATGAAGGTAAGTGTTAAAACTATTGAAGACGCTAAACCTTCCACGATAATTACAAAGATTAAAATTCCGCCGCCATAGCCACCATCATCAAACCAATCTTTTAATAAGGTATTCATAAAATCTACATCTATATGAAACATGTAAATCCCCATAAATAAGGCAAAACTAAAAGTAGCTAAAAAACCAGTAATTAATCCAACTTTAAACCCGTTTATATAATTAAACTCTCCTCCAGATATCGATTTATACCTTTTCATAGATGCATAAATTCCATATCCCATAAATAATCCGTTTAACATTCTAAACCACGGATTCGTATGTAGTCCTAAAAATTTAAGAATTAAAAAATATGCTATAAGCGCTATAATTGTAAAAACGCTATATTTAACAGCTACAGATGAAGAAGAATTCATATCAATAAAGCTTTAAGGATTATACTCTTTTAAATTTCGTGAAAAATTTTCACTTATTATAATATAACCCTAACTTTTTGATTTTGTTAACGTTAAAAATATTTATAAATATTACTTTTGAAAACCTGTAACTATTCTTTATCGTTATAGACAAATCAATAAAACTATAAAAATCAAATACACAATGAAAAAACGCATTTTGGCTTTAGCTTCTCTATGTTTAGCTGGTTTTGCAGCAACTGCTCAAGAAGTTAAGTATGAAGAGTACGATTTAGATAACGGCATGCATGTTATCTTACATAAAGATAACGCTGCTCCTGTAGTAATAACTTCGGTTATGTATCACGTAGGTGCAAAAGATGAAAACCCAGAACGTACTGGTTTTGCTCACTTTTTTGAACACCTTTTATTTGAAGGAACAGAAAACATTGGAAGAGGTGAATGGTTCACTATTGTTAGTTCTAATGGCGGAAGCAATAATGCAAATACTACAGACGACAGAACATACTATTACGAAGTATTCCCTTCTAACAGTGTAGAGACTGGTTTATGGATGGAATCGGAAAGATTAATGCATCCTATTATCAATCAAATTGGTGTAGATACACAAAACGAAGTGGTTAAAGAAGAAAAACGTTTACGTGTAGACAACTCTCCTTATGGTAAGTTTTTTGAAAATGTAAAGAAAAATATGTTCAAAAAACACCCATACAGATGGACAACTATTGGGGAAATGGCACATTTAGACGCCGCTACTTTAGAAGAATTTCAAGCATTCAATAAAAAATTCTATGTTCCAAATAACGCCGCTTTAGTCGTTGCTGGAGATATTGATATTCCTTCGGTAAAGAAAATGATTCAAGACTATTTTGGACCAATTCCTAGAGGAGAAGAAATTACTAGAAATTTCGCTAAAGAAGACCCTATTACAGAAACCATCAAAGCGAAGGCTTACGATTCTAACATTCAAATCCCTGCAATAGTAGCAGCATACAGAACACCTTCTATGAAAGAAAGAGAAGCTTATGCTCTTGACATGTTATCTACTTATTTAAGCAGTGGTAAAAGTTCTGTTTTGTACAAAAAATTAGTAGACGAGAAAAAAATGGCAATACAAGTTGGTGCCTTTAATAATAGTCAAGAAGATTACAGTACATACATTTTATACGGAATGCCTTTAGGAGATGTTTCTTTAGCAGATTTACTGAAAGAAATTGACGAAGAAATTGTAAAAGTTCAAAACGAATTAATTTCAGAAAGAGACTACCAAAAACTTCAAAATATTTCAGAAAACCAATTCGTTAACTCTAATTCGGGTGTAGAAGGAATTGCTAGTTCTCTTGCAACGTATTATATGTTATATGGTGATACTTCTTTAATTAATAAAGAAATTGAAATTTACAGATCTATTACTAGAGAAGAAATTCAAGCGGTTGCTAAAAAATATTTAAACACGAATCAACGATTGGAAATGGAATATTTACCAAAAGAAAAAGATCAATAAAAACATAAAAGAAAAGATGAAAACTAAAATATTTACACTATTAACTTTGTTTTTAATGTCTGTTGTTGCACAAGCACAAATAGATAGATCGAAACAACCAAAATCAGGTCCAGCTCCTAAAATCGCCTTAGAAGTTCCTGGAGAATTTGAACTACCAAACGGCTTAAAAGTTTTAGTCGTAGAAAACCACAAATTACCTCGTGTTTCTTATAGTTTAACTATTGACAACAAACCCGTTAAAGAAGGAGATATCGCTGGAGTTTCCGGATTATTAGGCAGCATGCTAGGAAACGGAACATCTAGCATTAGCAAAGATGCATTTAATGAAGAAATAGACTTTCTTGGCGCTAGAATGAGCTTTAGATACAATGGTGGTTATGCAAGTTCACTATCTAAATATTCCGATAGGATTTTAAAGCTAATGTCAGATGCCATTAATAACCCATTATTAACGGAAGAAGAATTTCAAAAAGAAAAAGATAAAGCTATTGAAGGCTTAAAATCTAACAAAAAGAGTGTTGATGTTGTTGCAGGTCGTGTTGGTAGTGCTTTAGCTTATGGTACACACCATCCTTACGGAGAATTTGTAACCGAAGAAACGATTAATAAAACAACGTTAAAAGACGTTAAAACTTTTTACGAAAGATATTATACGCCTTCCAATGCCTATTTAGTAGTTGTTGGTGATGTAGATTACACAACGATTGAAAGACAAATTAGAAATTATTTTTCTACTTGGGAAAGCAAACTAAAAGTGGTTTCTACAATACCAGAAGCAATGCCAAATGTGCAATACACGCAAATCAATTTTGTAGACATGCCAAATGCTGTACAGTCTAACATTTCTTTAACTAGTAATGTTGATTTAAAAATGAGCGATCCCGATTACCATGCTGTTTTAATTGCTAATAAAATATTAGGTGGCGGTTTTAACAGTTACTTAAACATGAATCTTCGTGAAGTACATGCTTACACTTACGGCGCTCGTTCTAGTGTTGGATCAGACAAATATGTATCTCGTTTTAAAGCTGGAGCAGCAGTTCGAAATGCAGTTACAGATAGCGCTGTTGTAGAAACTTTAAAAGAAATAAAACGCATTAAAGAAGAACCAGTTTCCGCACAAGCATTAGAAAATGCAAAAGCAAAATATCTTGGTGACTTTGTTTTAAATCTTGAAGACCCACAAAATATTGCCCGTTATGCATTAAACATCAAGTTGAATGATTTACCAAAAGATTTTTACACTACATACTTACAAAAAATAAAAGCGGTAACTATAGAGGATGTAACCAGAGTAGCAAATAAATATTTTGGTACAGATAGCGCTAGAATTGTTGTAGTAGGAAAAGGTAGCGAAGTGCTAGAAAATTTAGAGAAAATCACCTTTAACGGAAGCAATGTACCAATCAAATATTATGATGCGTACGCAAATCCAGTGGAAAAACCAAACTACAATATAGAAATGCCAAGTGACATCGATGCAAATACAGTACTTAACAAGTATCTTGATGCTATTGGTGGAAAAGCGAATTTAGATAAAGTAAATTCTGTTTTTATTACTGCGGAAGCAGAATTACAACCAGGTATGATGATGCATCTAGAAATGAAGAAAACATCTAAAGACCAATTTGTAACCGAAGTTTTTGCCATGGGACAATCGATGATGAAAACGGTTGTTGATGGGGAAGCCGGATACAAAGTACAACAAGGACAACGTTCTGAAATGACACCGGAAGAAGTAAAGGAAACCGTAAAAGAAGGGTCTCCATTCCCGGAAGTAAACTACTTAAATAATAGCGGCGTTACTTTAGAGAAAATTGAAGATATCGATGGTGAAAAAGCATACAGAATTAAAATCTCTGAAGAGCAAACTAACTTCTACAGCGTAGAAACTGGATTAAAAATAAAAGTAGATAAATCTACCGAAATGGGATCTGCTTCTACCTACCTGACAGAATACCAAGAAGTATCTGGTATAAAGTTTCCATTTAAAATTGGACAAACTAATGGACCACGTAAATTTGATTTCGCAGTAAAAGAAATTAAAGTAAACGAAGGGGTTACAGATGCCGATTTTGACTAATTAAAATCTATGGAATAAACTATAAACCGAAGCCTAATCGCTTCGGTTTTTTTTTATGTGAATTATTTAGAACGGAATCCCTTACCTGTTCTTTTTTGTGATAAATAAACACCAATCAATATAATCCCAGAAGCAAAAGCTTGTAACATACTAAAACCTTCGCCATCTAAAATCCCCCAACCTAATGCTACAATAGGCATTATATAGGTAACAGAAGAAGCAAAAACCGGAGTAGAAATTTGAACCAATGTATTGAAAAGCACTTTAGCTAAAGCGGTACCAAAAAAGGATAATAAAGTAACATAAAGTATCGATGCACCCAACTCAGGCTTACTAAATGTAGCTTCTGTAAAAAAATCTGTAAACAGCAAGACAATTAAAGCAGGAATAAAAATAATTACATAGTTCCCTGTTGCTATTGCCAAAGGTTTTACATCTTGTAAATACCTTTTTATAATATTTACATTTACGGCATACATAAAGGTAGAAACTACAATAAAACCAGCATACAAATAATTTTGTTCTGGATTTAAAGCAGCACCTTTTAAAATTAATATAGCGGTACCAATAAACCCAACAACAACTCCTAAAACCTGTCTTTTTGTGGAAGCTATTTTAAATACAGCAAAGCCAAGCAATATCGTATTTAATGGCACTAAAGAATTTAAAACAGATACTACCGCGCTATCAATTTCTGTTTCTGCTATTGCAAAGAAAAAAGCAGGAATAAACGATCCGAAAAAACCAGAAATAGCAATCCATTTCCAATCTTCTTTTCTAATCGTTTTTATGGTTTTATAACCTGCGACAAACAAAAACAAACCTGTTATTATTGTTCTTAAAGCTCCTAATTGATAAGGATTTAAACCTATAAGCGCTTTTTTAATAAGTATAAACGAAGTTCCCCAAATTATAGACAAAACGATAAGGTAGAACCATTTTTTGTTGTTCTGAAACATACATTCTTTTTTAGTCCTGCAAATGTGCTACTTTTTAACACAATTAACAGCAAATAATTATTAGATTTGCAAACAGTTGAATAATAAAAACTTATACGATGAAAAAAATAAAAAAAATAGCAGCAATAGCTGTAATCGCTTTAGCAGCATTTAGTTGCAAAAACGAATCTAAAGCAGAAGTAGTTACAGTAGAAACAGAAACTGCTGTAGAAACCAAGAAAGCAGCATTAGATCCAAATGCAACATACGCAAAAGCAGAATTCACAATAGAAGGTATGACTTGTGCCATTGGTTGCGCAAGAACTATTGAAAAGAAACTAGCTAAAATGGAAGGTGTAAAATCTGCAAAAGTAGATTACGACAAAAAATTAGCAATGGTAGAATATGACAATGCTAAAGTTACTACCACTTCTTTAGAAGAAACAGTAACGAAGGTTGGAGAAACATATACCGTTAAAGAAATGAAAACGGTAGAATCTTTTACAGGTAAAAAAGCAGAAGCATCTACAGATAAGAAAACAGCTTGTGCAGCAGATTGTAAAAAAGCGTGTTGTGCCAATAAAGCAGAAGTTTCTTCTTCAGATAAAAAAATGACTTGTGGCGCAGACTGCAAGAAAGCATGTTGTGCGGATAAGGCTAAGTCTTAAAAAACAAAGTATTATTATTATTATTATTATTATTATATCTAAAAGGCTTCTCTATGAGAAGCCTTTTTTATTTCCAGGTAATACTTTCCATGATATGCTTAATATCATTTTTTAAATAGCTTGCAGCAGGAAGTATAGAATCAAAATTAGGCTTTATATAGAAGTACAACGAGCCTGTTAAAAAATGATCGGTACTATCGGTTACATAAAACTGGGATTGTGATGCAGCGTTACCACCAACTTCGTAAAACATTCCGTAGACCTTGTTTTTAGGATTTTCAAATAAATCACTAAAGATTTCATCTGCTTTTTGCGTGTGTTCTTGTGTGAAATTTTGCGCATCTCGCAAATAAGAAATTAATTTCTCTTCGCTTTTATTTATTGATTTATACGTTAAGTAAATGGTTCCTTTTAAAGTTGGATACTCTAAGTTTACACCATAACTATCCTCTCCTTTTAACTTTCTTGTTTTAACATTTGTTGCCAACGTATTTTTTTCAAAAGCAAAAGGCATGTTTAAATTAGTCGCTACATAATTAGGCGCTGGATATTCTAATCGTAATTTCGCTTCTGGTTTAGGTGTTGTTTCGTTTCCGCAAGAAGTAGCTAGAATGCAAATGGCTACAAATAAACTTTTTAAAATTATAATATGTTTTGGTTTATAGATCATAAAGTATGCAGTGTTCCGTGTTCTAATATATATTAAGGAATAGTAACTTTTACGCGTATTATTCGTTTTTTATCTAATGCTTCAATAGTAAAAACATAATCTTGAAAAAGTATTTTACTATTCGTTTTCGGGAAACTTCTAGAAATCTCTAAAACAAAACCAGCTATCGTTTCCGCTTCTCCCTTTTTATTTTCAAAAATATCTTGTTCGTCTAATCTTATGACTTTATAAAAATCTTTTAAAGCTGTTTTACCTTCAAAAACATAATTTTTATCATCTAATTTAGAATACACTAATCCTTCGTCATCAAACTCATCGCTAATATCTCCCACTATTTCTTCAATAATATCTTCTAAAGATATAAGTCCGGAAGTCCCTCCATATTCATCTACAACCACAGCCAAATGGACTTTCTTTTCTTGAAACTCAGCCATTAAATCATCTAGCTTTTTATTTTCAGGCACAAAAAATGGTTCTCGTAATAAGGTTTTCCAATCTAATTGTTTTCTATCGATAAAAGGCAACAAGTCTTTAACGTATAAAACGCCAACAACAGTATCTATATTATCTTTATATACAGGAATTCTAGAATAGCCATTTTTAATGATCTCAGGAATTATCTCTGCATATTTTTGTTCTACGTTTAATGCAAAAATATCTATTCTTGGTCGCATCACCTGTTTGGTATCTGTATTACCAAAAGAGACAATACCTTGCAGTATTTTTTGTTCTTCTTTAGTAGTGTCTTCATCACTTGCCAACTCTAGCGCTTGGGAAAGTTGATCGACACTTAGATTGGATTTTTGTTTCGCAAATTTATTATTAATTGCTAATGTAATGCTTCGCATTGGTAAGCTTATAGGCGAAAAAACAACATCTAGAAAACGTATAGGATACGCCATAAATGTGGCAAATTTCAATCTATTTCTAATGGCATATACTTTGGGTAAAATTTCACCGAATAGCAATATTAAAAAGGTAACTAAAACAACTTCTAAAATAAATTTTACAGCTGAAGAGCTTATACTTTCAAACATAAAATTACCTAAATAAGCAAACAGAATTACGATTGCAATATTTATAAAATTATTAGCAACTAGAATGGTTGCCAATAGTTTTTTAGGTCTTTCTAATAAATAGGAAATTATTTGAATTGGTTTCGCATTTTCCTCTAAACCTTCTTCTATATCTGTATCTGTTAAGGAAAAAAAAGCCACTTCTGCTCCTGAGATTAAAGCAGAACAAAGCAATAGCACAAATAAGAGCACAAAACCACTTACAATTGAAAAATCAATAGCTAAATTTATTAGTAAAAAACTCGAGGGTTCGGGATCCAAAGATTATATTTTTAGTTAAACGTTAAAAGGGAAGATCATCCGCATCGTCTTCTGCAACTGGCGCACTAGCTTTTGGTTGCGTTGCTTGAGGCTGTGCTGCTTCCGGTTTTTGTTGTTGCGGCTGCGCACTATTTGCAGAACCACTGTCATTTTTTGTTGTTAAAAAAGTAAAGTCATTACATTGTATTTCTGTAGAAAAACGATCGTTTCCACCTTCATCTTGCCATTTTCTGGTTTTAATTCTTCCTTCTATATATACTTTATCTCCTTTGCTTAAATACTTTTCGCAAATTTCTGCACCTTTATTACGTACCACTACATTATGCCATTCGGTATTAGTAACACGTTCGTTAGTTTGCTTATTAGTGTAGGTTTCATTCGTTGCAATAGGAAAACGGCCAACACAACCACCTCCCTCAAAATAATGCATTTTTACTTCATCTCCTAAATGCCCAATTAGCATTACTTTATTTAACGTACCTGACATGATATCTTGTTTTTAATGTTCCACAAAATTACGCTTTTGCAATTGATAAACTTAAAATTAATAAAAAAATATGATATAGACTAATACCTGTTTAATCCTCTAATAATACCAGCCGTATTGTTTCTTTTAAATTTAAAATTAACGATAGTCTTAACACACCATTTGACTCCCAAATTAAGATACCGTTTCTAAAAATTAAAAGCTTCCATGAAATTAGAAAGCAACACAGGAACAGGATAATCTATTATTTCGTTTATAGCAATCCCTTCCACGAGAAGCTGATCTGTTTCTATAATCCAAAACTTAGTATGCAAATGCTGATGTGATAGTTTATGAATAATTGCCTCTTCATTATATAAGGACAAACTAAAGGAAGAAGTATTGATTAAAGCATGATTCTTTAATTGAGAATGCAACGCATTAAAATTCATACTCGCCTTACTCTCTATTAAAGGAAACTGATATAGATTTTGCCAAATACCTTTTCCTTCCCTTTTTTCTAAAATAGTTTTTTTATCTACGGAAACAAACACCAAAAAATTAAAATGTTTTGTTTTAGGTTTTAGACTCTTCTTCTTTACTGGTAACTCTGTAATTAAGTTTTTCTGTAAAGCAATACAACCACCTTGTAACGGACAAATAGTACAATCCGGATTTTTAGGCTTGCATTGTCTCGCACCAAACTCCATACTAGCTTGATTAAACTCTGCTGGATCTTTTTTATCTATTAATTTTTGGGCCAATACTTTAAACTCCTTTTGACCTGCTGTACTATTAATAGGAGTAGCAATCCCGAAATATCTAGAAAATGCACGATATACATTGCCATCTACCACAGCGCAAACCTCATTAAAACAAATAGAAGCAATAGCGCTTGCGGTATAATCACCTACACCTTTAAGTTTTAATAAGTCTTTATAGTTATCTGGAAAGATCCCATGAAGAGAATCTACTATATATTTTGCAGTTGCATGTAGGTTTCTAGCTCTAGAATAATAGCCCAAACCTTGCCATAATTTTAAAACATCGCTCTCCTTTGCACTTGCAAGATCAAAAATTGTTGGAAAATTAGTAACAAAAGCTTCATAATAAGGTAATCCTTGATCCACTTTTGTTTGTTGTAAAATGATTTCAGACAACCATATAAAGTACGGATTGGTAGTTCTTCGCCATGGTAAATCCCTCTTGTTTTCTGAATACCAATGTGTTAAAGTTTTGTTTATAGTCATTTATTATATATAGTAACTGCAAAAATAAACGTTTATTAGGTTAAATTTAAGTGAATTAGGTTTGAAATATTGAAATTTAAATTCCTATATTTGCATCCCTTAATAACTGATTACAATAATTAAAAATAATAGAGAATGACTAAGGCTGATTTAGTAGCAAAAATTTCTGAGAAATTAGGAATTGAAAAAGGAGATGTTCAAGCAACGGTTGAAACATTTATGGAAGAAGTAAAAACTTCTTTAGAAGGTGGTGACAATGTATACTTAAGAGGATTTGGAAGCTTCATCATTAAGACAAGAGCGGAAAAAACTGGTAGAAATATTTCTAAGAATACAACTATAAAAATACCGGCTCATAATATTCCAGCATTTAAACCTGCTAAAGTATTTGTAGAAGGAGTGAAAACAAATGTAGACGTTAAGTAAGACGCTAAAATAATATTAATTTAAAAAAGATCAAACTTATGCCAAGTGGTAAAAAACGCAAAAGACACAAGGTTGCTACGCATAAGCGTAAAAAAAGAAGACGCGCTAATCGTCACAAAAAGAAGAAATAGATTGAAAAAGTAGTTAATAGCTACTTTTTTGGTTTATAGCAAACGTTCTTTGAAATGAGTTCTATAAAAACACGTAATACCTTGCGTTGTTTGAACTCCACGGATTTAAAAACCCTGTGATTTCTAATCATAGTTAAAGTTAATAGATAGCTTTAACTATGATTAGAAAAATAATGTATAATCCATCTGTACTTAATTGTATGGATAAAAATTAACAAAATGGATAAAGAATTGATCATTAGATCTAGTTCCAACCACGTTGATTTTGCCTTATTAAAAGATGGAAAACTTATTGAATTACAAAAAGATGAAGATGGTAACGATTTTTCTGTTGGCGATGTGTTTATTGCCAAAACCAGAAAAGCTGTTCCTGGTCTAAATGCCGCATTTGTTAATGTTGGCTATGAAAAAGATGCATTTTTGCATTATCATGATTTAGGACCAAAACTACCTTCCCTTTTAAAATTCACAAAAAGTGTAAGCACAGGTAAACTAAATGATTTTTCATTAAAGAATTTCCCATTTGAAAAAGATATTGATAAAAACGGTAGCATTGCTAACGTTATAAAATCAAATCAATCGTTACTGGTACAAATAGTAAAAGAACCAATATCTACAAAAGGCCCTAGAATAAGCTCTGAGCTTTCTATTGCTGGTAGATATATTGTTTTAGTTCCTTTTTCTGATCGCATTTCTATTTCTCAAAAGATAGAAAGTAAAGAAGAAAAAGAAAGACTAAAACGATTGGTTAAAAGTATTACTCCAAAAGGTTTTGGCGTAATTATACGTACCGTAGCAGAAGGCAAAAAAGTAGCTGAACTAGATAAAGATTTACAAAATTTGTTAGGTCGTTGGACCGCAATGTGTAAAAAGCTACATAAAGCACCGCATCCAAGTAAAGTATTAGGAGAAATGAATAAAGCTTCTTCTATTTTACGAGACATCTTTAATGATTCCTTTACCGGAATTCATGTGGATGATGAGGCGCTTTACGTTCAAATTAAAGATTATGTGCAACTTATTGCACCAAAAAAAGAATCCATAGTTAAATTGTATCAGTCAAACGTTCCAATATTTGAAAAATTTGGAGTGGAAAGACAAATTAAAACCTCTTTTGGGAAAACTGTTTCCATGGCAAAAGGAGCATATTTGGTAATAGAACATACCGAAGCGCTTCATGTTGTAGATGTAAATAGTGGAAACCGCTCTAATAAAGCCAATTCACAAGAGGATACAGCACTTGAAGTTAATTTAATTGCAGCAACAGAAATGGCCAGACAATTGCGTTTACGTGATATGGGCGGAATTATTGTTGTTGATTTTATTGATCTAAATACTGCTGAACACAGAAAAAAGCTTTTCAACCATCTACGTGATGAAATGCAAGATGATAGAGCTAAACATAAAATACTACCTCCAAGTAAATTTGGATTGATACAAATAACTAGACAAAGAGTAAGACCAGAAATGAACATTAAAACTCGCGAGGAAAATCCGGATGAGATTATTAATGGTTCCGAAGTTGAAGCTCCAATCAGTATTGTTCCTAAAATCAAAGATGATATGGAACGACTATTTAAAAAAGACTATCAGAAGGTGACTTTAAACACACATCCTTTTATAGCAGCCTTTTTAACAAAAGGTTTTCCATCGATACGTTCAAAATGGTTTTTTGAACATAAGAAATGGGTGAAAATTTTACCAAGAGATGCTTACACATATTTAGAATATCATTTTTTTGATAAAGATGGTAATCAAATAAAAAAATAAAAAAAGCCTTACTTTAAAAAGTAAGGCTTTTTTGTTTTATACACTTTCGTGTTTTCTAAACTAGTCACTATTTATAGCAACACCAAAATTACGGAACACAAAAAAACCACCTCATTTGAGGTGGTTTTTTAATGTATCTACTTTTTCTGTTTGTCTTATTTATTGTTAGGACCTCCACTTACAATAATAAACTCACTACGTCTATTAATTTGGTGATCTTCTTCGGTGCACTTAGAGCCACAGCTGATTTTTAAGGCACTTTCACCTTTACCAACACCTGTTATTCTACTTGCATCAATACCTCTTGAGATAACGTACTGCACCGTGGATTGTGCACGTCTACTAGATAATTTTTCATTATATCTTGCAGGACCTCTACTATCGGTATGTGATTCTGCTAAAATAACCATATCCGGGTATTTAGTCATAACAGATACAAGCTTGTCTAACTCAAAAGCACCTTGTGCCGTAATATTCGATTTATCAAAATCAAACAATATTGGGTTTAAGACTACTCGATCTGCAACTATTATTTTCTCTATAGGATTTAGAGCGATCTGTAATGCTTGTTCTTTTTCTCTACTTCCTGAAAAATCTACAGTGTTGCTTTCGTAATCATTATATGCAGCTGCTATATGTAATGCATTATCACAAGGAACAGTATATACTACTTCACCAATAGCATTAGATGTTTCTGTTGCCAAAGTTTGCCCTTTTACATCTGTAATGGTAACTATTGCACCAGCAATTGGATTGCTAGTCTCACTATCTACAACTGTAGTCGTAACCATAACAAGACAAGGTTCTAGTCTTTTTATAGCATAAATATCATCACTTCCTTTTCCACCTTCTCTATTAGAAGACACAAAACCTTCTCCAGTTTCTTCGTTGATGGAAAATGCTAAATCATCCGCATTACTATTTACAGGAATTCCTGCATTCACAACTTTTCCAGATTCATTCGTATAAAACACATCCAATCCACCAATTCCTAAATGACCATTAGAAGAGAAATACAAGGTTCCGTTATCACTAATAAACGGGAACATTTCTTGTCCTTCTGTATTCACTATGTCGCCAAGATTTTCAGCTTCACCATACGTACCATCTCCATTTATTGAGGCTTTATAAATATCATATTTACCATGTCCTCCCTTCATATCTGAAGCAAAATATAAGGTTTTACCATCTTTGCTTACAGAAGGATTTTTTACAGAATAGCTATCATTATTAAAAGGTAAAGGTTTTACATTTTTCCAAGAGTCACCAGATTTACTTGCTTTATATAAGTGTATTACACTTATTTTAGTTTTCGTTTCTTCAATTTTTTCGTAAACACCATCAAAAAAGCTTTCTCTTGAAAAATACATCGTATTTCCATCTGGACTAAAAGAAACAAGTCCTTCATGATATCTTGTATTAATGTTTCCCGTAACCGCTTTAGCTTCTACATTATCTATGTCTGAAATTGCTACTTGATAGATATCTAAAAATGGTTCTTCATTCCAACCATACGTCTTTCTTGCATTATTTCTAGCGGAAGAAAAGTATAAAACACCATCTTTTAAAGTCCCTCCAAAATCGGAAGCCTCAGAATTAAAATCTAAATTTTTAGTTTCATATTCTTGAATCCCTTCTAATATACCAGGAAGATAATCTTGGTTAGAAACAAAAGCTACAGCTCTATCATCTTTTGGGCTCGCTTCTGCAAATTTTTGCATCCATTTATTAGAGTCGCTATACTTACCGTTTGCTTTTAGCATTTGCGAATAGTTATACATCATTTCTTCATCTTGCGACGTTTCTAATGCTTTTGCATACCATTTTTCTGCTTCGGTGGTGCTAAAGATATTGTAGTTAGCTTCTGCCAATTTCCCATACACATAAGCATCTGCTTTTCCATTTTCAACTAATTTATTGTAAGACGCAATGGCTTCCATAAATTCAAATTTATCAAAATGTTTATCTGCTGTTTTTGTGTATTTATTTTGAGCAGTTAAACTTACACTACTCAATAATAGTAATGTTATAAATATTTTTAAGTTTTTCATTTTTTTTAGCTTAACTGATTAGAAATAACGTGGTGAACGAGATACTTTTTTAGCAAAAGTAATATCGAAATTAATAAACACTTCGTGTGATGAACTTGTAGAGTAATTTAAATCGGATTGAATAGCATCATACGCATAACCAATTCTTAAATTAGGTGCTACCATAAAGTTTATCATACCACTAAAAGAATCTTCCAGTCTGTATCCAACTCCTACTTCAACAATATCATACATAAATACATTGGCATTGATATCAAAACTTGAAGGCGCATCAAATGCTGTTTTAAACATGGCATGAGGCTTTAATTTAAAGTTCTCCGATAAATTAAATACATAACCTGCTGCTGCAAATAAATGTTGTGTTTCTGAACCAATATTTAAACCATTAGCATCTAAGTGCGTTGCGTTCAAAATATTTGGCATAGAAGCAGAAATATAATATTTGTTTGGTTTGTAAAAATAAACTCCAGCTCCAATATTAGGTGTTACTTCATTGATATCTTGAAAAAGGTCATCATCTGCATCCGTTAATTCTAAACTTCCTAATCCTATATCATGAAATGTTGCTCCTGCTTTTAAACCGAAGGCTAATTTATTATCAGCTCCCATTGGTAAAGTATAGGAGAAATCTGCATAGGCATTTGTTTCTCTTACGGGTCCAATTTCATCACTAATAAAAGACAAACCTAAACCAACTTTTTTACCAACTGGAGAATGAATTGCGAAGGTTCCCGTTTTAGGAGCTCCTTCTAAACCAACCCATTGGCTTCTATATAGCATACCAACTGCAACTCCTTCATAGGAACCTGCATATGCTGGATTTACAACATTCATGTTATACATATACTGTGTGTACTGCGGATCTTGTTGTGCTTGCATTTGAACAACAAACAAGAAAGCGAGAATAATATATAATTTTTTCATTTTAATTAATTAGTTTATTAGTTTTCTCTATTAATGTATATCCAAGATGTTCTAGTCTTATTTCCTTGATATTCCATCTTATAGAAATAAGTACCTACTGGAAGTTCATCACCGCCATCAGACTGACCATACCATTCATTAGTATAGTTTGTTTTTGAATATACTTTCATACCATGTCTATTGAAAATCTCTAATCGACTTACATCATATCCTCTTAAATCGAAAGCATCATTCTTACCATCATTATTAGGAGATATACCTTGAGATATAATACAATTAATGCTTTCTACTAGTACTTCGTTTGTTGCAACACAACCACTAGCATCTGTAACCTTAACCACATAGTTATAAGTACTTCCAGACATTGGAGGTGTAAAGAGGCTCTCATCTATTACAATTACATTATCTCCAACGGCATTAGTATGTAATAATGAATTCATATCATCATATAATTCATATGTCGCAGTATTAGCATCGTAACCATCATTTATTGGACCTACAGTTAATTCATAAATAGCACCATTACAATCTGGAAGGATTACATAATCAAACACATCTATAAGTAATGTTAAGTTTTGTGCATTTGGTACTGAACAAGCATCAGAAATAGCATACTCTACAGTATACGTAGCTCCTGCTGTTCCTCCAGAAACTTCTCCGGTTACCATATCTATCATTGCGCCATCTGTAGGTGTTGGATTAAATGTGAATGTACCTCCTAAATCTCCAGTTATATCTGCGGTTCCTCCATCACAAGACGCTGTCATTGTAAATGAAGTATCACTTGTTAATAAAGTAGTTATTGTTTGAGCGCTGGTTTGCGGACATATTCCACCAGTTGTATACTCTATAGTATATACTGTTTCAGAACCTCCTCCTGTAACGGTTCCAGTTGCAGCATCAATTACTGCTCCATCTGTTGGTGCTGGTGCTTGGAATGCAAACGTTCCTCCTGTATCTCCTGTTATATTGGCTATACCACCATCACAGGTTGCTGTCATAGTAAATCCGGCATCTTCTCCTAAAGTTACCGTAACATCTACCGTACTTGTAGCTGCACATGCTCCTGTTGCAGGCGTAGTATATTCTACAGTATAGGTAGTTTCAGAAACTCCATTAGTAACTGTTCCTGTTGCAGGATCAATTACAGCACCATCTGTTGGCGTTGGATCTTCAAAAGCAAAAGTACCTCCTAGTGTTCCGGTTACATTTGCTGTACCACCATCACATGTTGCTGACATAGTAAATGTAGCATCTTCTAACCCTGAAGGGTCTACTGTTATTGTTACTTCGTCAGTTAAAGTAGATGTTCCTCCTGTACAAAGTTCATACGTTACTGTTGCAGTATACGTTGTTGTTTCTGTTGGAGTTACGGTAACATTCTCTATGTTTCCTAAAGAAGTAGCTCCATCAAACCATTCGAATGTATAATTTGGTATTCCTGCAGAAGGTGCAAATCTATAAGATTCATTAGATGCAGTCCAAGGTCCTGTATTTCTATCTACCGGAGTAAAAGCAACTGTTCCTGCTACATTTTGAACACCAATAACGGCATTTCCACTATTCCAACCTGTACATGTCGGTTTATCAAATACATTAACATCTATATTATTAGAGGATTCGTATAAAATAATTTGACTGCTAGAGATTAAATCAGTACAACTAAATTGAGCTACATCTGTATAGTTAACTACAAACATTCTGTAAGGCGCTGTACCAATAACTAAATAGTTAATGTCTCCAGATACAGCAGGATTAATATCGTGTCCTACACCAAAAATATTACCTTGAGCTAATGCGTTATCGGTATTATTAGGTAAACTATCTGTAAAGCCCCAGTCGTTATATCCTCCAGCATTCTCTAATTCAAAAGATAAAACACCATTAGAACCTACAAGAATCTGGCTATAAATATTACCAAAGAAACAGAATTGGAATCCAATATCTAAAGCTTCAGACCAAGTATCATCAATATCAAGACTTGTTGGTGTACCTCCAATTGTAGTAGGTAACGGACAAGTATCTAAACCATTGATAACGTATGTATTTGTATCCTGTCCAAATAAATGGAAGTTAGCTGCTAAATCTGTTGAAGTATCTGCACAATCTACTGTTGCGTCTTCTCCTGCATAAATAATAGAACAAGGGTTTGGTGGTGGTGGACAAATGAATGTTATTGGACTACTAATAACATCACAAGTATCATCATCACTCTTGATTGTTGTAATAATTACAATTGTATTTGCAGCATAAGGTCCCATGGTAATAATTCCAGTTTCCGTTGCTGTTTGAACAGGACTACCTTGATCATCTGAAATAAGAATAGATGTCGAACCACTGAAATCTGTAATATTAACTTCTAATATAAAATCTGGGTTATTTGGATCTGTATCACAATCACCAATAGCATTAAAAGTAACTTCTTGTGGTATACAAATGGTTTTAAAACTCTGCTCTACACAACCTATTGCTGGACCATTATCGTTATATGGTACAATAGTTACATAATGTTCTGTTGCATTATCTAAAACACCAGGGTTATAATTTAATACGTTTCCTACATCTACGTTATCTGCTACATCTGTTCCTCCAGGAGTACTACCAATAGAGATTACATAACCTGTAACTACAATAGTTGCAGGACTCCAAGTTATGTTAGTATTAATAGCTACGTCCGTTTCCCCATTTACTGGAGTTGTAATTTCTGCGTTACAAACTGGAGGTGCTAAAGGATCGAAACATGTTACATCAAAATCCCATTCATCATCTGATCCACTACTGCAACTAACAGAACCATCCGATTCATAAAAAACAACAATTCTATCTGTTGTAGAGAAAAAGGATAAACCAGCTAAAACTCCACCAGCTCCACCAGTTCCTTGATAAATAAGTGTACCATCACCTTCTTCAATTCGCAATGTATCACAACAAGTTTCAATTGTTCCTGCATTAAAGATCATACTTAAAGGGTTTCCATTAGAACTTTGAAAACTAAAAATTTCTAAATAGTTACCATTTCCATTTCCTCCACTATTATTTTCATAGCAAAAAAGTGTATTTATAACTTGACTGGATGGGCAATCTACAATTTGATTAGGATCTGATCGAGTAGTATAACTTTCTTCGGTACACCCGGTTGCAAATCCATTATCATTATATGGTACTATAGTAACATAATAGGTAGTTTCATAATTTAATATACCTGGCTCATACGTTAATACATTACCTACATCTAGATTATCTAAAATATCTACAGCTCCAGGACTTGTACCTATAGATAGGTAATATCCTGTTACAAATACGGTTGCTGCATTCCATACTAAATCTTCATTTTCACTAACATCTATCGCTCCATTAGCTGGTGAATTTAAAGATGCATTACAATTAGGCACTGCACTAGTATCTACGCATGTAACATCAAAATCCCAAGGTATATAACCACTTGAAGTACAACTTCCAGAACCATCCGATTCTACAAAAATAGTTAATGCATCTCCAATGGTAACAAAATTAAGTCCTGTTAAATCCCCTCCATTATCTCCTTCATATATTACAGAATCATCTGCATCTGTAATTCTTATCGTATCCCAAAAGTCTTCAATATCTCCAGAATTAAATACAATAGATAAAGGTGCACCATCTGAGCTTTGAAAGTTAAATATTTCAACAAAAACACCATTAGTACCATTATCATAACAGTACGTAGTATTTATAATTTCGTTAATAGAACAATCTACTACTTGATAAGGATCACTTTCTGTTGTAAAGCTTTCTTCATTACAATTAATCGCAGAACCATTATCATTATAAGGAACTATAGTTACATAATATACTGTTTCATAAAGCAAACCTCCTGGGGTATAACTTGTAACTAAACCAACATCTAAATTATCAATAAGTTCTGTTCCTCCAGGTGTTGTACCAACAGAAAGTACATAACCAGTAACTATTATAGAAGCTGGACTCCAAACTAAATCTGCATTGGAATTAACATCAACTTCTCCATTTGCAGGAGCTATTAAAGATGCATTACAATTTGGTATTGCAGTAGTATCTACACAAGATATATCAAAATCTAGAGGCACATAATTGTTAGACTCACAACTTATAGAACTATCACTATCTATTTCTATAAAAACAAAACCAGAAGGAGCAATAACAGAAACACCTGCCATATCTCCTCCATTGTTATCATCATATAATACAGTTCCTGTATTATCTGTACCATCATATATAGTAACCTCATCACAACAAGCTTCCATAATACCTGCGTTAAAGAACACATTTAGTGGAGCACCATCAGAGCTTTCAAAAGACCAAGTCATTGTCTCGTTAATAGTATAACAATACACGGTATTAATTGGTGCTCCTGAGCTACAATCTACTGGTGCATTAGGATCTGACCCTGTAGTAAAGATGTTTTCTGTACATCCTATTGCATCTCCATTGGAGTTAAAAGGAATTATACTCACATAATACGTAGTGGCATATTCTAAATCTGGTAAATCATAGGTTGTTGATAAACCTACATTTACATTATCTGCAATTTCTGTTCCTCCAGGAGTTGTACCAACAGTTACAGTATACCCTGCAGGTATTCCTGTTGCGGTAGACCATTCTAAGTCTGTGTTAATGGAAACGGCTGTACTACCAGATGGTGTAATTAAACTAACACAAGATGGCGGATCTTCCACTACTTGCGTTGCCGAAATATTATCTAAGTAAATAAAATAGGACCCTGAAGACCAGTTCGCATTTAAACGAAATTTAAAATCGGAACCAACTGGCAAACTTGCAGCAGGAACAATTACAGACCAACCAGTACAAATATCTGTTGTACTATGGTTTATATCATTAATAGTCTCAACTGTCGTCCAAGTTCCTCCATCATTTGTAGAGTACTCTATTAAAATTTCTCCCCATCCTGGAACAGTTCCATTTACTACATCTGGCCAATCGACTATTTTATAGTCAAAAGCTATTGTTAAATCAGTTCCATTTGACTGTCCTGCGACATTTGGCGAAGTCAGTTGCGCGTCCAAATTATCTATGCTTAGGTTTGCTCTTATAGAGTTACCATCACAGTTTTCAAAAAAAGAAATGGTGTAATCTTCTAAATCACTTGTCCAACCTGTGGGCAAAGTAAATCCGGAATCGAAATTTTCTACTAAACCTACTTGAGAGAAGCCAATAATAGACATAAACCCAAATAATAGGGAAAGGGTAATTTTTTTCATTTTATGGTTAAGGTTAGTTATTAAAATATTAAATATATCTTCCATAATCCGCTGTTAAACAAACTATTATATTTAATTGAAATTTAAATATTAAAACACCAAATAAATTCTGGTGCTTTAATTAAATACCTAAAGTATAAAAAAAGATTATGCCTAATAAATTAACTTTACTTTAATAGATTAAATACGCATATTTACGATAAAAGGTTAGATTTATTAACAAGTACGTGGTTTTTTCAAATGCTATGCTGCAGGGTTTGGAATCGCATTATGAACCCCTTTTATTTGATCCAAAATACCCGCATTTAGCTCTACATTTACACTACCTAAATTCTCTTTTAATTGAGACATTGTACTTGCTCCTATTATATTGCTAGTAACAAAAGGTTGTTGTGTTACAAATGCTAAAGACATTTGCGCAAGAGACATATTATTTTCTTCCGCAATTTTTAAATATTGCTGAGTAGCTTCCGTACAAGAATCACTACTATACCTTTTAAATCTTGGGAATAATTTCAATCTAGAATTATCTGCAGCTGTTCCTTTAATATATTTACCAGATAGCACACCAAATGCCATTGGTGAATATGCCAATAAACCTATATTTTCACGCATTGCTATTTCTGCCATATCCCCTTCAAAAATACGATTTAGCAAAGAGTACGCATTTTGAATGGTAATCATTTTTGGTAAGTTATGCTTTTTAGATTCTTCTAAATAACGCATGGTTCCCCAAGCTTTTTCATTAGATATTCCTATTTGACGAATTTTCCCTTCTTTTACAATTTCATCTAAAGTATGTAAGATTGTATTAAAGTTGTCTTGCCATTTATCTTGTGGATTGTGTGCGTAATCTCTAGTTTCAAAAGTATTGGTTTGTCTTTCTGGCCAATGCAATTGATATAAATCTATATAATCGGTTTGTAAACGTGCTAAACTTTTGTTTACCGCATCTTTTATTGCTTCTGGTTTAAAACCATTTGTTCTAATATGTGCTGTATAATCTCCTGGTCCTGCAATTTTTGATGCTAAAACCACTTTATCTCTATTTCCAGATTTCTTAAACCAATTACCTATAATGCGCTCTGTTTCTGCGTACGTTTCTTCGGTTGCAGGAACAGGATACAATTCTGCGGTATCAAAGAAATTCACACCTTGATCTAACGCATAATCCATTTGCTCAAAACCTTCGTCTTGGGTGTTTTGATTCCCCCAAGTCATGGTTCCTAAACAGATTTTACTTACTTTAATATTGGTGTTTGGTAGTGTAGTATATTTCATGAAAATAGATTTTAGATCGCTTCGCTTCTAGATATTAAAACAAAGACTATTATTAAATATCTTTTAAAAGCTTTGTTACCTCATCTAACTTAGGCGTTAAAATAACTTCTATTCTTCTGTTTTTCGCTTTCCCTTCAGCAGTATCATTCCCTGCTATTGGCGCAAATTCTCCGCGTCCAGCTGCGGTTAAGTTTCCAGGAGTAATCGCGTTATTTTCTCTTAATATATTTACAATTGCTGTTGCTCTCTTGGTAGATAAATCCCAATTCCCTGAAATTTGTCCTGTTCCTGTGTATGGCACATTATCTGTATGTCCTTCTATTAAAACAGCAATTTCGGGATTTTCCCCTAAAACAGTTCCTAATTGTTGTACGGCTTTTTTACCTTGCGTACCAACTGCCCAACTACCAGATTCAAAAAGTAGTTTATTTTCCATAGACACATACACTTTTCCGTCACGCTGTTCTACTGTTAAACCTTTTCCTTCAAAATCTGTTAAGGCTTTAGAGATTGCATTTTTTAATTGTGTCATTGCTGCATCTTTAGACGCTATCACATTTTCCAACTCTGCAACCCTGTTAGAACGTTGTTCTAATTCGCTTTTTATTTTTTCAAGTCTTATATTCTCCGCTTCCAAAGCTTGCTCCTTTGCCTCTAATTGCGCTAATAACTCCCTGTTTTTTTGAGAGTTTTCGGCTAATGAAGCAGAACTATTTTTTTCTAAAGCATCATAAGAAGCCTTAAGGTTATCTAGATTTGTTTTAGAAGCATTGTAATCACCTTGCAATTTATCGCGATTTGTAATAGCCGCATCATAATCACTCTTCAGTTTTGCGTAGTCATTTTCCGTTTTGTTATTCGCTCCTAATAAGGACTCGTTTTCATCAGAAAGTTTTCTATTTTCCTTTTTCAAGTACGCATATTTAGTTTCTAAATCTTTATAGACTTTTGGCGAAACGCAGGATGTAACTAAAATGGTTGTAATTACTATTGTTAAAATTCTATTTTTCATATTGGATTTGGGTTTATTCCGTGTTTCGTGCTTACTGTGTACTGTTTTACTGTATACTGTTTTACTGTGTACTGTTTTACTGTGTACTGTGTACTGTTTTACTGTTAATTAATCTATTTCTACTAAAACCGGACAATGATCACTATGCACAGCTTCTTGAAGTATAACGCTCCTTTTAATTTTTTCTTTTATAGGATTTGAAACCATTGTGTAATCTAATCGCCAACCTTTATTATTAGCTCTAGAATTTGCACGATAACTCCACCAGCTATATTCTTGTTTCTCCGGATGTATAAAACGAAAAGCATCGGTAAAACCACTATCTATAAAACCGCCAATCCATTCTCTTTCTATAGGAAGAAATCCAGAAACACCTTTCATTTTCGGATTATGGATATCTATTTCTTCATGACATATATTATAATCCCCACAAATAACTAGATTAGGAATTTCCTTTTTTAGAGTATTTATATACTCCTGAAACATATCCATATATTCTAATTTATGTTCCAGTCTTGCATCATTTGTTCCCGACGGCAAGTATAAACTCATTACCGAAACACCATTAAAATCTGCACGAATATTTCTACCTTCAAAATCCATAGATTCTATTCCTGTACCATATTCTACATGGTCTGGTTCGGTTTTACTTAAAATAGCAACACCACTATATCCTTTTTTTTGTGCAGAAAACCAATAGTTATATTTGTAACCAGCTTCAACAAAAACATCTAAATCTAGTTGTTCTTCCATTGCTTTTATTTCTTGTAAACAAATCACATCCGGACTTGCTGCTTTAAGCCATCCTATAAAGTCTTTTTTAAGCGCTGCACGTATTCCGTTTACGTTGTATGATATTATTTTCAATGGGTTTTTATTTTAAAAAAGTTATGTTTCAGCTAAAATAAATAATGCTTTACATTTACACTATTATTTTAAAGTCCTTTTAACAAAAAACTATCAACAAAATATTTTAAGTATTTTGCAGTTTTAGTATCGCATGAAGTTTACATACTTTCTTTTTATATTTTTTATTGGTTTTGTTGCTATGGCACAAGATCAAGATTCTAATTACAAAACTAAAACGGTTATTGTACAAGATCGTATTGCTATAGATAGTGTGAGTATTAATGCAGCTCACTTTAATATTAGAAGAAAAGACAATTCCATTATTGATACTACGTACTATGCTGTCGATTTTGAAAAAGCGATACTTCGTTTTAAAAAACCTATAGAAACAGATTCAATAATTATTAATTATTTAAAATACCCAGAATTTTTAACCAAAACCTACAAACAGCTAGACGACAAAATCATAGTACAAAGCACAGACAACCAACAACAATTATATAAAATAAAACAATCTAGCGAAATTAACACTTTTACTCCTTTTGATGGTTTAACAACTTCTGGAAGTATTTCTCGAGGTGTTATTATTGGAAACAATCAAAATTCGGTTTTAAACAGTGAATTAGATTTACAAATTACCGGAAAGCTCAATGATAAAGTTTCCTTAAGAGCTTCCATTCAAGATGCAAATATACCTTTGCAAGAAAGTGGTTATTCCCAACGATTAGATGAATTTGACCAAGTATTTGTAGAACTTTTTAGCGACAACTGGAAAATTCGCGCGGGAGATGTCGACCTGCAAAACACAAATAGTGCTTTTGCTAATTTTTCTAAACGCGTGCAAGGTTTATCGCTTGGAGCAACGATAAATCACTCCGATTCTAAAACTAATATTTTTGCTGCAGGAGCAATTGTTAGAGGGCAATTTACTACTAGCCAATTTACTGCGCAAGAAGGGAATCAAGGTCCGTATAAACTTCGCGGTCCTAGTGGCGAATTATTTGTACTTGTAGTTTCTGGTAGTGAAATTGTTTACGTTAACGGAATTGCCTTAGAACGAGGAGAAAACAACGATTACATTATAAATTATAATGCTGGCGAAATAATTTTCAATGCCACTTTTCCTATAACCAGTGAAATGCGAATTACCGTAGATTACCAATATAGCGAACGAAACTATTCTAGATTGGTAGTTTATGGCGGCAGTAATTACGAAAGCGAAAAACTAAAACTCGGCTTTTCGGTATATAGCGAGAATGATGCAAAAAATAACCCTTTGCAACAAAACCTTTCTAGTGAGCAAGTGGAAATTCTAGCAAATGCAGGAGATGACGAAACATTAATGACTGCTCCTTCTGCAACTCCAGAAACCTATAATGAAAACAGAATTTTATACAAAAAGGAAATTGTAAGTGGTGTGGAAACTTTTGTCTTTTCTAACAATGAAGACGATGAATTATTTAGTGTTAACTTTTCTTCGGTTGGCGATAATCAAGGAAATTATATAATAAGTAGCATTAATGCTATTAGTACTATTTATGAATATGTAGCACCAATCTCTGGTGAACTTCAAGGAAACTACCAACCAATTACAAAATTAGTTGCGCCAAATAAATTACAAATTGCCGTTTTAAACGGAAACTATGCACCAACCGAAAAAACGAATATTGGTTTTGAAGTTGCTGGAAGCAAGAATGATTTGAACTTGTTTTCTAATATTGACGATGGCAATAACGATGGATTTGCAGCAAAAATAAAACTAGAACAAGCAATTATTAAAAAGGATAGCCTTTGGAGTGTAAACGCATTTGCAGATGCAAACTACATTCAAGAAGATTTTAGAACCATGGAGCGTTTATATAATGCAGAGTTTATTCGGGATTGGAATATTGAGCAATCTACAAGCAATCAAAACGTTATTAATAATGGGAATCAAACGCTTTTTGCTTCTGGAGTTCAAGCGCTTCATCAAGAAAAGGGATTAGCAAAATATCAATTTGAATATTTAAATTATTCCGAAAACTTTAACGGAAGTAGACACATTCTTTTTGGCGATTTAAATCTCAAAAAATGGCATATACTTTCCAACTCTAGTATATTAAATGCGGAATCTAATGTAAACAATTCCACTTTTTTACGAAGCTATAATCGGATTACCTATAGTTTAAAAAATGCTTGGGTTGGTACAAGATTAGCCATAGAAAACAACGAACAAAAAAATATAGAAACAGATTCCTTTACCGCATTAAGCCAACGTTATAAATCGTATGAAGTTTTTACAGGAATTGGAGATAGCACAAAAATATTTGCAGAAATTGGCTATAAACACAGGGTTAATGATAGTTTAGTAAACGGGAATCTTCAAAAAGTAAATACCTCCAATACTTATTATATCGATTCCAGAATTATTCAAAACAACAATACCAATTTATCCCTTTATGCAAATTATAGAACTTTAAATAATGTAGATACAGCATTAGAAAATGAACAATCTTTAAATTCTAGAATACAATTCAGTCAAAAATTATTTAAGCAAATGATACACTGGAATACGGTTTACGAAACCAATTCTGGAACCTTAGCGCAACAAGAATTTACGTACGTAGAAGTAGAAGCAGGACAAGGCGCATACACTTGGATCGATTACAACAACAATGGCATTCAAGAGTTAGAGGAATTTGAAATTGCCCAATTTACAGATCAAGGTACCTATATAAGAGTATTACTTCCCAATCAAGTATATGTAAAAACACATCAAAATAGATTTAGTCAAACGGTAACTTTAAATCCGTTGCAATGGTCTAATAGTGAAAACAGTTTCAAAAAAGTGGTTTCCCGTTTTTACAACCAAACTTCCTATTTAATAGACCGAAAACAAAAACGAGAAGGCAGCACTTTTAACCTCAACCCTTTTAGTGATGATGCAGAAAAGCGTCTTGGTCTACAATCTAATTTTAGAAATGTTTTCTTTTTTAATAGAGGAAAACAGCATTACACAACGTCGTATACTTTTTTAACCAATAGCTCTAGAAACCTATTAACTATAGGTTCATTAGAAGCGAAATCTAAAAGTCATCAATTGCTTTTCAATCATAAATTCGCAACCAATTGGTTAGCAAATCTATTAACTAGTTTTAATACGAACGAAAGTAAAAGCGAAAACTATACGAGTAAAAATTATACTATTGAAGAAACACAACTAAACCCAAAGCTTTCCTATTTATTAAATGACAACACGCGTTTTGATATTTTTTACCAATACACAAATAAGGATAATACGATTGGAGATTTAGAAGCTTTAAAACAACAAAAATACGGCGCTTCATTCTCGTTTTCTAGCAAACAACAAATGGCAATTTCTGGAGAGTTTAATTATTTCGCCAATGCCTTTTCTGGCAATGCAAATTCTCCCGTAGCGTACCAAATGCTAGAAGGTTTACAGCCTGGTAAAAACTTTACTTGGACATTTCTAGCACAAAAAAAACTAACCAAATACTTAGATTTAAACCTAAGTTATTTTGGTAGAAATACAGAAACTAGTAAAACTATTCACACAGGGAATATTCAGTTAAAAGCTTATTTTTAACCTTTTGTAACATTTATAACATAATGTCATATCTTTTTTTATAACTTTGAGGTATGCAAAAATTATTTGCCATAGCGTTTTCTCTATTAGTGCTTTTTCAAAGCATTAATTTAAGCTCTGATGATATCTCTAAAATAGGCACGTTGTTTGAACATGCTGAATATCATCAAGAAACTTATGGCGATTCCTTTTATCAATTTTTAGCGGAACATTATGGAAAAACCCTAATAGTTCATGAAAGCGACCATAAAGAACATGATGATTTACCATTTAAACATCATCATCAAACTTGCGTCCATACCACAGCTGCATTTACTTTTGAAAGTATAACCTTCGATTTAGATTACGAAGAATTTATAGAAATACCATGCAACTTCTTTTATAAAGAAACTATCTCTTCTTTTGAAAAACTATCCGTTTTTCAGCCACCTAAGTGCGCATAATTCATTTTAGATTTTAATCCTGTAAAATAAAAACAGGCATTTATTATTTCTTAATTTTTATGAATTATGTTAACAAACATTATCAAGTTCAGCTTAAATAATAAGCTGATTATTTTCCTATTTACAGCTTTTATTATAGGCTTTGGAATTTTTTCACTAACCCAAATACCTATTGGTGCAGTTCCAGATATCACCAACAACCAAGTACAGGTTATTACCACTTCTCGAAATTTATCTACACAAGATGTCGAGCAATTTATTACTTATCCTATCGAGCTAGAAATGGCTAATTTACCTGGAGTGGAAGAAATTCGATCGGTTTCAAAATTTGGGCTATCCGTAGTTACCATTGTGTTTAACGACAAATTAGGCACCTATTTACCTCGTCAGCTTATTGCTGAAAAAATTAAATCTGCTTCCGAACAAATCCCAGAAGGTTTTGGTTCTCCAGAAATGGGTCCAATAACTACTGGTTTGGGGGAGATTTATCAATATATTTTAGATGTAAAACCTGGCTATGAAGATCAATATACCACAACAGATTTACGTACCATTCAAGATTGGATTGTAAAGCGTCAACTCTCTGGAATTCCTGGTGTAGTAGAAGTAAACACTTGGGGCGGATTTTTAAAACAATACGAAGTAGCTATCAATCCAAACAAGCTAACAGCGATGCATATTTCTATTGCCGAAATTTATGAGGCTTTAGAAAAAAACAACAGTGTTTCTGGAGGCGGTTACATTGAAAAAAATAACAAAGCCTTTTTTATTCGTGGCGAAGGTTTAGTCAGCTCACTAAAAGACATAGAAGACATCGTTGTAAAAAATGACGGTTCCCCAATTTACATTAAAGATATAGCAGAAGTAGGTTTTGGAAGTGCAACCCGTTTTGGAGCAATAACAGGAAACGGGGAAGGCGAAAAAGTACTAGGACAAATCATGATGCTAAAAGATGGCAACTCTAAAGAAGTTATTGATACGGTTAAAGAACGTGTTGCGTCCATACAAAGTACACTACCAGAAGGTGTTTATATTAATGGGTTTTTAGAACGTAGCGAACTTATTAATAAAACAACATTTACAGTTGCCGAAAACTTAATACTAGGATCTTTAATTGTGATTTTTGTTGTCGTTTTATTACTCGGTAATTGGCGTTCTGGTTTAGTGGTCGCTTCCGTAATTCCATTAAGTTTATTGTTTGCAATTATACTCATGAATCAATTTGGTGTCGATGCCAATTTAATGAGTTTAGGCGCTATCGATTTTGGTATTATCATCGATGGAGCAGTTATTATTGTCGAATTTATTGCGTTTCAAATCATGTCTAAATCGGCACATCTTTCCGAAATAGACAAAAACCAGAAACAAGCTGAAATCGACCAAATAACCCTAAAAAGCGCTTCAAAAATGATGAATTCTGCCATTTTCGGACAATTAATCATTCTAATTGTATTTATTCCAATTCTTTCTTTAAGTGGTATTGAAGGCAAAATGTTTAAGCCTATGGCAATGACTTTTAGTTTCGCTTTAATTGGAGCCATGATTTTGTGTTTAACGTATGTTCCTGTGGTGTCTTCCTTATTTTTAAAACCTAGTAAACAGTCTGCAAAAAACATTTCCGTAAGACTAATGAAATTCTTAAATAAAGGGTATCAACCAATCATTCATTGGGCTTTATCCAACAAAAAAATAGTGGTGTTACTTTCCGTTATTTTACTTGCATCTAGCGTTTGGATTTTTAGTAAAATGGGAGGTGAATTCATACCTACTTTAGACGAAGGTGATTTTGTTATTCAACCCGTTTTAAAAACAGGAACATCACTTGGAAAAACCATAGAAATCACCACTAGAATAGAACAAATTTTATTAGATAATTTTCCTGAAGTAGTTCAAGTAGTAAGTCGAATTGGTGCTGCAGAAGTACCAACAGACCCGATGTCTATGGAGCAAAGTGATGTTATTATAAAACTGAAACCTAAAAAACAATGGACGTCTGCTACCAATAAAGATGCATTAGCCAATAAATTTAAAGAAGCATTAGCTGTAATTCCTGGAATGGAAGTGGAGTTTACCCAACCTATAGAAATGCGATTTAATGAATTGGTTACCGGTGTTAGAGCAGATGTTGCTATTAAAATTTTTGGTGAAGACTTATCGGTTTTAGCCACCAAAGCAGATGAAATAAAAAACCTTATTAAAGAAGTAGAAGGTGCGGAAGATATTTCAGTTGAAAAAGTAGCAGGTTTACCACAAATGAGTGTAAAGTTCAATAGAAGTAAAATTGCACGTTACGGACTTAATATTTCAGACATCAACCATGTTATTTCCATGGGATTTGCTGGTGCTACCGTTGGAAATGTTTTTGAAGGTGAAAAACGTTTCGATTTAGTACTTCGACTTCAGAAAAACAATAGAAAAGATTTAGAAAGTCTTCAAAATTTATATGTAGACACGCCTAACGGAAATAAAATTCCGCTTAGCGAATTAGCAGAAATAAAATACACAACTGGCCCTGCACAAATATCGCGTGACGACACTAAAAGACGTATTGTAGTTGGTGTAAATGTTAGGAATAGGGATTTACAATCTGTGGTGCATGACATACAAGATATTATAGAAAGCGACCTTAAATTACCTGCTGGTTACAGCATTACGTATGGTGGTCAATTTGAAAATCTACAAAGTGCAAAAGACAGATTATTAGTCGCTGTTCCTGTGGCTTTAGTGTTAATATTTATATTGCTTTATTTCGCGTTTAACTCTGTAAAAGAAGCATTAATTGTTTACTCTGCTATTCCGCTTTCTGCGGTTGGAGGCATTTTATTACTTTGGTTTAGAGATTTACCTTTTAGTATTTCTGCAGGAGTTGGTTTTATAGCACTTTTTGGTATTGCAGTTCTTAACGGAATTGTACTCATCGAGCATTTTAAAGAGTTAAAAGCAGAAGGATTTTCTAACGTTGAAGAACGCATTAAAAAAGGAACAAGTGAACGTTTACGTCCTGTTTTACTAACCGCAGCCGCTGCTGCTTTAGGGTTTTTACCAATGGCCATTTCTACAAACGCGGGAGCAGAAGTGCAACGTCCGTTAGCAACCGTTGTTATTGGTGGTTTAATAACCGCAACCTTATTAACATTAGTAGTCTTACCTGTTTTGTATGCTTGGTTTGAAGAACAAAAAGAATTAAAAATGAATAAGAAAACCATTGCTACTGTAGTTGTTCTACTATTCACCTTTAATATTCAAGCACAAAACCAACCATTAACGATAGAGCAAACTTTAGCATTAGCGATCGAAAATAATGCGAATTTAAAAGCGGAAAATTTAAAAATAGACCAATCTAACGCTTTAGTAAAGTCGGCCTTTACATTTGATAAAACCAGTGTTTATTATAATTATGACGAAAGTAATTTAGCCATAAATAATGAACCACTTAAAGTCTTTGGGATCCAGCAAGATTTTAAATTTCCAACGGTTTATTTTGCTGAAAAGAAAGTAAACCGATCCAAAGTAAAGATACAAGAAGCCAATTTTAGTTTGCAATTACAACAAATAACAAAGCAAGTTTATGCGAATTATTACCAGTTAAGCTATGCCAAAAACAAAGCAGAAAACTACAAATATTTAGATAGTTTATATCAAGATTTTGCTAGAAAAGCAAAACGTCGTTTTGAGTTAGGGGAAACGAATTATCTAGAAATGATTACCGCAAAATCGAAACAGAAACAATTAGAAACACGCTACAAACAATCCCTTCAAGAGGTTGTTTTATTTAGAGAACAACTTAAAAAAGTAGTTCAAGTAGATTCTATTTCTATTTTAGATGGTTTACTCGAAAAACTAGAAGTCGAACAATTATCTATCTCTAAAAATGCTGGTTTGTCCGTTTTTGATGCTTCTATTACTTATCAAAAAGCGCAAACCAAGTTAGAAAAGCAAAGCGTACTTCCAGATTTAAATGCCCAATATTTCCAAGGCACCAATAGTGGTTTAAACGATAATATTAAAGGCTATCAATTAGGGCTTAAAATTCCTATTCTGTTTGGTGGTCAACGTTCTAAAATTAAAGCTTCAAAAATTGCGCAAGATGTTATTAAAGAACAAAAACAAGATTATCAGACACAATTAAATGCAGAACATCAATCGTTATTAGCAGAGCTTCAGCAGTACGAAGAAGCCATAACTTATTATGAAACGCAAGGACAAACACTTTCCGAAGAAATTATAAAAACAGCAAACAGAACCTTTAAAGAAGGTGAAATTGATTTCTTTCAATACATTCAAAGTTTAGAAACTGCAAAAGACATTCAGCTCAATTATTTAGAGCAATTAAACCAATACAATCAAACGGTTATCACTATCAATCACTTAACATTATAAACCCATGAAAAACATATATATAGTACTATTTTCCATACTTTTAGTAGCCTGCGGAAATTCTGAAAATAAAGAAGTTATAATTCCGGAAACGGAATCACATAACGATGAAATAACAATAAATAAAGCACAATTTGAAGGGGAAAAGATGGCTTTTGGAACGGTATCTGAATTCGATTTTAATGAAACCGTAAAAGTAAACGGAATGATAGATGTACCACCACACAACAAATCTAGCGTGACTACTTTTATTGGTGGTTATATTACAAAAACACCTCTATTAATTGGGGACCAGGTTAAAAAAGGACAACTTTTAGTCACTTTAGAAAACACGGCGTTTGTAGAAATTCAGCAAAACTATTTAGAAGTTGCCGAACAATTAAATTATTTAAAATCGGAATTTACGAGACAAAAAACTTTATTTGAAGAGAAAATCACTTCCGAAAAAAACTACTTAAAAGCCCAAAGCGCGTATAAAAGCAACTTAGCACATTATAACGGATTGCGTAAAAAGTTACAAATGCTAAATATTAATCCGAGTAGCGTGGAGCAAGGACGCATCTCATCCACTATAAACTTGTATGCTCCAATAAATGGTCATGTTACAAAGGTGAATGTAAGTAACGGAACGTATGTTTCGCCAAGTGATGTGATTATGGAAATTGTAGATATTGATCATATTCATTTAGAATTATCTGTCTTTGAAAAGGATATAATGAAAGTGAAAAAGGATCAAAAAATTCTATTTAAAATACCGGAAGCTTCCAATAAAACATATGAGGCAGAAGTCCATTTAGTTGGTACCACCATTGATGAACAAACAAGACGCGTAAAAGTGCATGGACATGTAGATAATGGCAAAGAGAATTTTATTGTTGGTATGTTTGTAGATGCAGATATTATTATTGACAGCAAAAAGGCAATGGGCTTACCAAAAGAAGCTGTAATAGAGGTTGGTGACGACAATTATGTTTTGGTTTTAGCAGAACAGCAAGGTGACGAATTTCATTTAGAAAAGATTAAATTAGGGATTGGAAAACAAACCGAAACTAGCGTTGAAATTTTAAATTCGGAGGTTCTAAAAAACAAACAAATACTTGTAAAAGGCACAGGTATGCTTTTAAATGATAGTGAAGGCGGACACAGTCATTAGTATTAATTGGAAGGAAACAAAATGGAAAATCATAATAAAGAAACACATAACCATAGTCACAATTTAATTTTAGGTAAAAACACAGAACTCTACTTCTCCATACTTTGTGGCGTGTTTTTAATCCTTGGTTTTGGTCTTGAAAAAGGAACAAATTTCCCTGATTGGATTTCCTTATCGAGCTATATAATCGCTTACTTTTTTGGAGGGTATTTTATTAGCGTTGAAGCTTTTAAAAAAATCATTAAAGGAGGTTTTGAAATTGACTTTCTAATGATAGTTGCTGCCATTGGAGCAGCCTATATTGGTAGTTGGGCAGAAGGTGCTTTACTTTTATTTCTATTTAGTTTAGGTCATGCATTAGAACATTATGCGATGAATAAAGCTAAAAAATCTATTGAAGCTTTAAGCGATTTATCTCCAAAAACCGCATGGATAAAAAAAGGAAATCAAATAACAGAAACTCCAATTGAAGACTTAAAAATTGGCGATATTATAGTTGTCAAACCAAATACTAAAATAGCAGCAGATGGGGTTATTACTTCAGGAAATAGTAGCATAAATCAAGCGCCAATTACGGGAGAAAGTATGCCTGTAGATAAAACCGCAATTGCATCCACAGAAAAGTTACCAGAATTTAAACATATAGATAAAAAGCACATCGCTTTTACAGGCACCATAAATGGAGATAGTAGTATTGAAATTCAGGTTTTAAAATTAAGCCAAGACTCTACAGTTGCACGATTAATAAAAATGGTGAGTGAAGTAGAAACGCAAAAATCACCAACGCAACGATTAACCAAAAAGTTTGAAAAATGGTACGTTCCAATTGTGATAATTGTGGTTGTATTATTGTGTTTCGCATATCTAATTATAGACGAAACATTTAACGAAAGCCTCTACAGAGCAATCACAGTATTAGTAGCCGCAAGCCCTTGTGCTCTGGCAATATCTACACCAAGTGCTGTACTTAGCGGAATTGCAAGAGCGGCACAAAAAGGAGTTCTTATTAAAGGCGGAAAAGCACTGGAAGATTTAGGAAGCATTACCACTATTGCATTTGATAAAACAGGCACTTTAACCGAAGGAAAACCGAAACTAACCAACGTTATTCCTTTAAATAATTTTGAAGAAAAGGAGTTGTTACAAATCGTTTTAGAGGTGGAAAGCTTAAGTAATCATCCTTTAGCGAAAGCAATTGCTAAAGATATTGCAAAACTACATAACCTTAGTTTTAAAAACTCTGCCACAAATATTGAAGCGATCCAAGGAAAAGGAATTACAGCGGTTTACGAAAACGCGACAGTCTTTATTGGTAATCAAAAATTAATGCAAGAGGTAGGCGTTACAATAACGGATGCGGTAACCACACAAATGGATAGTTTATTGCAAAACGGACATACCGTAATGCTTGTCGCTTTTAAAAAGGAAATTATTGGTATCATTAGCGTAATGGATGTGCCACGAAAAACAGCAGCAGACACCCTTAAAAAACTAAGTGCTATTGGTATAAAACGAATGATTATGCTAACCGGTGACCATCAAAATGTGGGTGATGCTATAGCAAAACAAATAGGCTTAACAGAAGCAAGAGGAAATTTATTACCCGAAGATAAAGTTGCTGCCATTAAAAACTTACTAGCCACAGACGGAAAAATAGCAATGATTGGTGATGGCGTGAATGATGCTCCAGCAATGGCTTTAAGCACGGTTAGCGTTGCTATGGGAGCAGCAGGAAGCGATGTTGCTTTAGAAACAGCAGATGTAGCACTAATGTCGGATAAAATTGAAAATTTACCGTTTGTTATTGGATTAAGTAGAGCCTCCAAACGCATTATAAAAGAAAACATTTTTATAAGTTTAGGCGTTGTTGCTATACTAGTACCTGTTACTATTTTAGGACTAACCAATATTGGAATTGCTGTTTTGTTTCATGAAGGATCGACGGTAGTAGTGGTTTTAAATGCTTTACGCTTATTAGCGTACAAAGAACAGATATAAACATGTGTTTTTCACGCAACCTTTTCCTGTTTTGGACATCTACTAGTGGTACAGCTTTTGATAAATATAAAACGGAACTTAAAAAATTAAATAAATGAAAAAGGCACTTTTAGGATTATTGTTATTTACTTCTTTTGCAACTTTTGCTCAGGAAGATATGCAAGAAGAAAAAGTAAAACATAGTGAAGTTAAAGTAAATGCTTTTAACCTTATTGTTTTTAAATCGGTAGATTTCTCTTATGAGTATTTAATCGATTCAGAATCTTCTGTTGGTGCTTCCATACTTTTTAATTTACAAAACCAAGAAGATAGAGATTTTAGTGATGGTCCCATTTATAATGAGAAATTTGCATTCACGCCATACTACAGACGCTATTTTTCTAGTCAGTATGCTTGGGGATTTTTCTTAGAAGCATTTGGTATGTATAACGTACAAGATGATAGTAATGAAGTTTACACTTACAATTCTATTACCGATAACTATCAATATGTGTACACAGATGAAACTTCTAACAACCTTGGATTTGGTATGGCTGTTGGTGGAAAATTTGTAAGCAAAAAAGGATTCTTATTTGAAGTTTTTGGTGGTGTTGGAAGAAACATCTCCACCTCTAACAACGAGGTTGGAACTGATTTTGTGCCAAGATTAGGCGCATCACTTGGTTGGCGATTTTAATTGCAAGACTACTTTATAAAAAAACCCAAGCTTTTCGGCTTGGGCTTTTTAGTATATAAGATTCCTATTTACTTATTTATTTTATTTAAACAGCGCGTTAGCATCTTTGGTTTTGCAGGAATTAGATTATTTCATCTTCATTAGCCAATGTTTCACATCCACCTCTGCTTTAATCAAGTCTTTTAAATCTTCAATCTTCACACGTTTTTGTTCCATAGTATCTCTATGTCTTATGGTAACCGTGTTGTTTTCTAAAGTTTCATGATCTACCGTAATACAAAATGGTGTTCCGTTTGCATCTTGACGTCTGTAGCGTTTTCCTACGGCATCTTTTTCATCGTAAAACACATTGAAATCCCATTTTAAATCTTCCACAATTTGTTTTGCTACTTCTGGTAAACCATCCTTTTTTACTAAAGGAAAAATGGCTGCTTTTACAGGAGCTAAAACTGCTGGTAATTTTAAAACGGTTCTTGTAGTATTGTTATCTAGTTCTTCTTCCATTAAAGCATTAGAAAACACAGCTAAAAACATTCTATCTAAACCAATAGAGGTTTCTAAAACATAAGGTGTATAGCTTTTGTTTTCTTCATGATCAAAATACTGTAATTTCTTACCTGAAAATTCTTCGTGTTGTTTTAAATCAAAATCGGTACGCGAGTGAATTCCTTCTAACTCTTTAAATCCGAAAGGAAATTTAAACTCAATATCTGTTGCAGCATCTGCATAATGTGCTAATTTTTCGTGGTCATGAAAACGATAATTTTCTGCTCCCATTCCTAGAGATAGATGCCATTTCATTCTGGTTTCTTTCCATTTATCAAACCATTCTTTTTGCGTTCCTGGTTTAATAAAAAATTGCATTTCCATTTGTTCAAACTCACGCATTCTAAAAATAAACTGCCTTGCAACAATCTCATTTCTAAATGCTTTTCCTGTTTGCGCAATACCAAAAGGAATTTTCATTCGTCCTGTTTTTTGCACATTCAAGAAGTTCACAAAAATTCCTTGTGCTGTTTCCGGACGCAAGTATAAATCCATTGCAGTTTCTGCAGAAGCACCAAGCTTGGTGCCAAACATAAGATTAAACTGCTTCACGTCTGTCCAGTTTCTGGAACCAGTTAAAGGATCTGCTATTTCTAATTCTTCAATTAATGCTTTTACATCTGCTAAATCTTCTGCTTCCAAAGATTTCCCTAAACGTTTTAAAATAGTGTCTATCTTTTCTTGATAGCCTACTACTCTTCCGTTAGTAGCAAGAAATTCTTCTTTATTAAAGGATTCTCCAAAACGTTTTTCCGCTTTTTTAACTTCCTTTTCTATTTTAGTTTCAATTTTAGCACAATAGTCTTCCACTAAAACATCTGCACGATACCTTTTATTAGAATCTTTGTTATCGATAAGTGGATCACTAAAAGCATCTACGTGCCCAGAAGCTTTCCAAGTGGTTGGATGCATAAATATGGACGCATCTATTCCTACTATATTATCATTCATTTGCACCATGGCTTTCCACCAGTAGTCGCGAATGTTCTTTTTTAGCTCTGCTCCATTTTGAGCATAGTCATATACTGCACTTAATCCATCGTAGATTTCGCTACTCTGAAAAACGTAACCATACTCTTTTGCGTGAGAGATTACTTTTTTAAATTGATCGTCTTGATTTGCCATAGGTTGCAAAAGTAAAAAACCACTCCATATTAATGGAACGGTTTTCAAAAAATTATAAGTTATTTTTTATTTTAATGTAATAGATGTGCTTCCTAATAAGGTAGCATTTTGAAATACGTCCACATTATAGGTTCCTGGTTTTAGCTTTTCTTTGTCTTTAATGCTAATTTTCAGGCAGGCTGTAATGTTTTCAGAAACATTCTTTACTGTTGTTTTTCCGCTATATCCAATTTTTATCCCTTGGTATGTAAGAACACCTCTTTCGGAAACTATTTGATCTGTAGTATCTAAAATTTGTACGTAAATATTTTTACTTCCTTTGTTTGCCAACGCATTACCTTCTAGTAAAATACATACTTCAAATTGATTTGCTTCACTTAATTTATTTGTTTCGTATATTTCAGACCGCGTTGTATTTAAAGCTACCACTTTTATATTATTAGCTTTCAGTGTTCCAACTTTACTAATAATAGTATGTAGCTTTTCATTCTTTTCTGATAAATCAGCTAACTCGATTTTTTGATTTTCAAATTCCTGAGATACGGAATCCACCTGTATGTGCAACGCTTCATTATCACGAAGAAGCGAGTCTATTTGATCAAAAATAACTTCTCTTTCATTTTTAAGAGTGTTTATTTGACTTCTGTATTTAGATATTAATGATAAATCGGTTTTCGTGTTTTTTACAGAACTTAATATGTTCTCTACTTTAGATTTAGATACGTTTAATTTCGTGTTTACAACTTCATTTTCAATAGAAACATCATTATAAAGCGATATCATTTCTGTTAACTCATGTTGCACGAGTTTTGTTTCTTGCTCTAAAAATTCTTCTTGATTTTTAAAGGAATTAAAACTAGAAATACTATAAGAACCTAAAACAGCAATTGCTATTACCAATGTACCAATAATTAATCTGTAGTTAAAAGTTTGAGGGAAAACTAACATATTATTTATTTTACAATACGAAGCTAGAAATTTAGTTTGGTTTATTTTATTTTAATCGTTAAAGTAAGTGATATAATTGTTAAAGCAATTTCTTTAAAGAATTCGCTAGAAATTTTGTAAGTTTAATACTATGATTCAAGCGGTTGTTGATTTGTTCTTTCCAAAAGTATGCTTTGCGTGTTATTCGCAGCTGCAAGATTTTGAAATGTATGTCTGTACTTCTTGCAGACATAATTTACCGGTTACTAATTATCACTTTAATGCCAACAACACGGTTGAAAAAGTATTTTATGGTCGGGCCAAAGTAGAACAAGCTACTGCTTTGCTTCGCTATGAAAAAAAAGGAGTTGTACAACAGCTTATTCATAATTTAAAATATAGAGGTTATGAGGAAATAGGTGTCTTTTTAGGGGAATGGCTTGGTAACGAATTAAAAGAATTAGAGACTTACAAAGATGTAGATATAGTTATCGCTGTTCCTTTACATAAAAAGAAACAAAAAAAAAGAGGATATAATCAGGTTACTAAATTCGGACAAGAAATAGCAAAAGCTTTGCAAGTAGATTATAACGAACAATCTTTAATTAAAATAACGAATACGAAGTCTCAAGTCACCAAAAAACGATTTGCGCGTTGGCAAGCGGATCATGAACTTTTTGCTTTAGAAAACGCAACATTAATAGAAAACAAACATATTTTACTTGTGGATGATATTATTACTACTGGTGCCACGTTAGAGTCTTGTATTCAAGTGTTAAATAAAGCCGAAAATGTTAAAATAAGCATAGCAACCATGGCAATAGTTAATTGAGTATTTTGTTACTTTGTACTAAATCATGAAATTCATAATGCGTAATACCTTATCCAATTTAATTTTAATTCTAACCATAGGCTTAATTATAGTTAGTTGTGCTAATAGAGGAAACCCTGCTGGAGGACCAAAAGATGTTACAGCTCCAAAAATAGTTAAATCTACTCCCGAAAATTATACTACCAATTTTAATGGCAAGGAAATTAAAATCTATTTTGATGAGTATGTAAAAATGAAAAACTTAACCAAACAACTCATTATATCGCCACCAATGGATCCTGCTCCAGAAGTAACTCCTATTGGTACTGCCAGCAAATTCATTACGATTAAAATTAACGATACCTTATTAGAAAATACGACATATGCTTTTAACTTTGGAAACAGTATAACAGATAACAACGAAGAAAACCCGTATTCTTATTACAAATATATTTTATCTACAGGAAGTTATATTGATTCCCTTTCTGTTAAAGGTGAAATTTCAGATGCTACCTTACGTAAGCCTGATGATTTTGTTTCTGTGCGTTTGTACGAAATAGATAGCACTTTTAACGACTCTATTGTTTACAAAAAACTACCCAAATACGTAACCAATACTTTAGACAGCACCACGACATTTAGTATCGATAATATGAAAGCAGGAAAGTATATGCTTGTGGCGTTAAAAGATGCAAACCAAGACAATAAATTTCAGCAACTAACAGATAAGATCGCTTTTTACAAAAACTATATAACAGTACCAACAGATTCTACTTTCACCTTAAAATTATTTAAAGAAGAAGCAGATTTCACTGTAATTAGACCGCGTTTGGTGGCTGGTGAAAAAATAGCTTTTGGTTATCAAGGAGATTACAAAAACACAGAAATTAGTACGTCATCCATTGTGCCAGACAACTTTAAATACACCATTACAAAAGATGCCAAAACAGATTCTTTAAATTATTGGTATATGCCAAGATTAAAAGATACAGACTCTTTGCTTTTTACAGTAAAAAACAAAAATTACACCGAAAACTTCACGGTTAAAATAAGCGACCAACCAAGAGATTCATTAAAAATAGTAGCTGCTTCAAAAGGAACTTTAAATTTTAAAGACGATTTTAAATTAACCGCAAATATTCCATTGGTAAAGTTTAATGAAGAGCAACTTACTATTTTAGATAAAGATTCTTTAAAAGTAGCATATAAAACAACGTTAGACACCCTTTCAAATACCTATTCTTTTGCTTTTGATAAAACGGAAGACAACAAATATACCATTCAAGTTTTACCAGAAGCTTTTACTGATTTTTTTGAGAATAAAAACGATACCTTAAATTACAGATTAAGCACAAAAAACTTTGCAGATTATGGTAATGTAAGAATAACATTATTCAATGCAAAATACCCAATCATTGCCCAATTAACAGATGATAAAGGCGAAATAAAAGCAGAAATATACAGTACAGAACCAGAGCCTTTAGATTTTAGGTATCTCGATCCTGCTAAATATTATTTGCGTGTAATTTTTGATACTAATAAAAATCAAAAGTATGATTCTGGAAGCTATTTAAAAAAGCGTCAACCAGAACGTATTAGCCATTTTAATGAAGTAATTGAAGTTCGTGCAAATTGGGATCCTATAATAGATTTTACACTTTTAGACTAAAATTATCTCTATCTCCTAAAAACTGTAATCTGTCTCTATATTTCTTTACGTGGTTTTTATCTAACGTTACAATTTCAGTTTGGGCTACACCTAGAGCTATATTTGTTATTTTCTCACCCAAAACATCATATACAGCCGAGCTTCCTGAATATTCATAATTATTAATATCCAAACCAACTCTATTTACACCCACGCAATAACTCATATTCTCTATTGCCCTTGCCTTTAGCAATGCATCCCAAGCAGTTACTCTCTGTTTTGGCCAATTAGCAACATAAAGCAATACATCATAATTTTCTGTATTCCTTGCCCAAACAGGAAAACGCAAATCATAACACACTAAAGGGCAAATTTTCCAGCCTTTATAATCTACTATTATTTTTTTATTTCCTGCGGTATAGACTTTATCTTCACCAGCAAGTGTAAAGGTATGTCGCTTATCATAGATTTCTATTTTCCCTTCCGGATGAACAAATAAAAGCCTGTTGTAGTATTTGCTTTCTTCGGAAACAATAAGACTTCCAACAATAGCGGCGTTGCTTATTTTAGCCATTTCCAACATCCATTTAACGCTTTCTCCTTGCATATTTTCTGCAAGTTCTGGTGCATGCATAGTAAAACCCGTAGTAAACATTTCTGGAAGAATAATGAGATCTACTTGTTGTGCAACAGCAGTGATTTTTTCCGTAAAATGAATTCTATTTTCTTTTGGGTTTTCCCAGATTAAATCCGATTGGATGAGCGCTATTCTTAATTTTTCTTGCATTTTATAAAGATACTTTATTTTACAAAGTCGTAAAACAAAAAAATCCAGATTGTTTTAGAGAACAACTCTGGATTTTTTAATGAAGTAAAACATTTCTTTTACAATTAGGCCTTTCTTAATTTCTCTTGTGCCTTTTTAATATCCTTATTTAAACCTTCAATTTTCTTAAGCCATTTTGTTTCGTCTTGAGGCGAAAGTTTCCCTTTCTTTTTAAGCCTATCATATTTAGTTTGCGCACTCTCTAATTTACTATTTGCTTTATCAAAACTTTTTTGTGCTTTCTCTTTTTTCTTTAATGCCTTCTCTGCTTGCTTTTGCTTCTTTTCCGCTTTTTTTAGCTCCTTTTCATTCTTTTTCAGTTCTTTTTGACGATTTTTTTCCTCTTTTTTAGCTTTATTAATTTCTTTTTCTTTTTCATCTTGCTCCTTTTTAAGCTCCTTTTCTTGGGCTGCAAGTTCCTCTTCCGTTTTATCTTCTACTTCTTCCACATCTGATTTTGCTTCTCCTACCGCCTCGGAAGCCGCGTTTAATCGATCATATTTTTCTTTTTCTTCTATTTCTGCTTTATACGAAGCAAAAATTTCATTCCGCTTTTCTTCACTTAAAACATCGGTAACTTCTTTATCTCCTTCATATATTTTATTTTCTTTCACCGTATAAACAGGATTGCCTTCTGCGTTTTGCGCGGTAACCGTTAATCCCAATCCCAAAAAGAACACTAGTACTATTAATTTTTTCATCGTTTTATATTTATTGTTTACCAATAGTTAGCAAATATATTGCCAAATGAATCGGCTGTGTTACATTTTATTTAATATTTCTGCTGCTTTTTTTAAAGTATCCTCTGTTTTTGCAAAGCAGAAACGCAATACTTTATCATCTTTATTATTATCGTTAAAAACCGATAATGGTATAGATGCTAATCCATTTTCAATAGTTAATCGTTTTGCGAAATCGACATCGTATTCTTGGGTGATTTCCGAAAAATCTAAAACCTGAAAATACGTTCCTTGTGCAGGTTTAAATTTAAATCGTGAATCTATTATTAAGCTTAAAAACAAATCCCTCTTTTCTTGATAGAATTGAGCAAGCTCCAAATAATGACTAGGTTCTTTTAAATAGTCTGCCAAACCTTTTTGCATGGGATGGTTTACAGAAAACACATTAAACTGATGCACTTTTCTAAACTCCTCCATGAGTTCTTTTGGCGCACAACAATATCCCATTTTCCAACCTGTATTATGAAAAGTTTTCCCAAAGGAAGCGGTTATAAAACTTCGTGCTTTTAAATCGGGAAACAAACAGGCACTTTGGTGTTTTTCACCATCAAAAATAATATGCTCGTACACTTCATCACTCAAGACAATAATATTGGTGTCTTTAGTAAGTTCTTGCAGTTTTAGCATATCGGCTTCCGAAAAAATACTACCACCGGGATTTTGTGGTGTATTTATGATAATCATTTTCGTTTTGTGATTTATTTTTCCCTTAACAACATTCCAATCTACTTGATAATTTGGCGCATCTAATGGTATACTTATGGTTTTTGCTCCTTGTAATTCGATTGCTGGTTCATAACAATCATAAGCCGGTCTAAAAATAATAACTTCATCTTCCCGCCTTACAAAAGCAGAAATAATGGTAAAAATAGCTTGTGTTGCTCCTGCAGTAACTGTTATCTCGGTTTCTGGATGATAGCTTGTGCTATATAATAAATCAAACTTATTCGCAACACGTTCTCTTAACTCCATATTACCAGCCATTGGCGCATATTGGTTGTAACCAGAATGCATGGCTTTACTCACTAAATCCATTAGTTTTTCATCACTACTAAACCCTGGGAATCCTTGTGATAAATTAATCGCGTCATGTTGGTTTGCCAAAGCACTCATGACAGAAAATATGGTGGTTCCTACGTTTGGAAGTTTAGAGGTATGTTGCATAATTATAAATATAAAGACAATTTCTGTTTCTAGGGCTTCTTTCTTCCGAATAAAAAATAATTTCAAAATCTAAGACGTTGCATAATCCTGCTTTCTTCCGATTAAAAAAAGGTGTTTATATAGAAAAATAAATTCCGAGAAATCGAAAAAAGAAAACCCTTAGAAATTTAATCATTTTAACCATTTTTACTTCTTGGTTTTTTATCTTTGATAGCATTCAAAAAAAACTATACATATGAAATTTTTAAAACTCTTATTCCTTTTTATAACGCTGAATATTTCGGCACAACAAGGTGGTATGTGGATCCCTTCCCTATTAGAAGGTATGAACGAAACCGAAATGACAAATCTTGGTAGTAAACTTACCGCACAAGATATTTATGATGTTAATAACTCTAGTTTAAAAGATGCTATTGGACACTTTAATGGTGGATGTACCAGCGAAGTGATTAGCGATAAAGGTTTAATTTTGACGAATCATCATTGTGGTTTCGGACAAATACAATCGCATTCGTCTTTAGAAAATGATTATTTAAAAGATGGTTTTTGGGCAATGTCTTTAGAAGAAGAGTTACCAAATGAAGGTTTATACATTGAATTCATTGTAAGTATTACAGATATAACGGAAGAAGTTCTTGCGGTTGTAAATGAGGATATGACCGAAAAAGAAAAGCAATCGGTTATCGATAAAAACGCGAATGGGTTAATGAAAAACTGGCCTAGAGAAGCTTGGCAAGATGTTAAAACAAAAGCCTTTTATAATGGTAACCAATACTTCTTATTTGTTACCGAACGTTTTGAAGATATTCGTTTAGTTGGAGCACCACCAACAAGTATTGGTAAATTTGGAAGTGATACAGACAACTGGGTTTTCCCTAGACATACTGGCGATTTTTCTATGTTTCGTATTTATGCAGATGCAAACAATAGACCTGCAAAATATAGTATCGACAACAAACCTTACAAACCAAAACACTTTTTACCTGTTTCTTTAGATGGTGTTGCAGAAGGAGATTTTACTATGATTTTTGGTTTTCCAGGAAGTACAAATGAGTATTTACCTGCAGTAGCAATTGAGCATATCACAGAAGAATTTAACCCTACAAATATTGCTATTCGCGAAGCTGCTTTAAAAGTAATTGATGCCAAAATGAAAACTAGTGATGCTGTACGAATTAAATATGCATCGAAACAAGCACGTATTGCAAATGCATGGAAAAAATGGATTGGCGAAAATCTAGGAATTGAAAAAAGTGATGCTGTAGCAAAGCGTCGTGCTTTTGAAGCTACTTTTACTAAAGCTTTAAATGAAAAAGGTTTAGATGCTAAATACGGAAACATTTTACCGCAATTTGATAAACTATATGCCGATTTTGCACCTATAAATATTAAACGTAGAAACTTTATTGAAGTGTTTTTGGTAACGAATGAGTTAATGCAAATGACTTTTAGAGCATACCAAATGGAAGAAGCTATTACTGCAAATCCGGAAGCTTTTGATAAAGAAAAAGAACGTTTAATTGCAACTTTACAAGGCATTCATAAAAATTATGACGTAGATGTAGACAAAGGTGTATTTAGTAATGTGATGCCTTTTTACAACAAAAATGCTGATGCTTCTATTTATGACAAAACAGCTTTTACAAATTTAGACAAAGCTTTAAAACTTTTAGATGGAGATGCTAAAGATGTGCTTAAAAAACTAAACAAAGATGCTGCATATACATATGCAAAACCAATGATTGCAGAGTTTTACAATACTATAAATAAGGAGTACCAAGAAAAAAACGAACCAATTACTGCCTTACAAACCGAGTATATGACCGCTTTAATGAAGGCTTTACCTGAAGCTAGATATTTTCCAGATGCAAATAGTACGCTTCGTGTAACCTACGGTCAAGTTAGAGGCTACTCACCAAGAGATGCTGTATACTACAATCCTGTAAGTTATTTAGATGGTGTTGTAGAAAAATATATTCCTGGAGATTATGAGTTTGATGTGCCTGAAAAACTATTAGAATTACATAAAAATAAAGATTACGGACAATATGCAGATAGCAACGGGAAAGTACCTGTTTGCTTTTTAGGAACCAATCACACCACTGGTGGGAATTCTGGAAGTCCAGCAATTGATGCACATGGAAACCTAGTTGGTTTAAACTTTGACAGAGTTTGGGAAGGAACTATGAGCGACATGAATTACGATCCAGAAATTTGCCGAAACATTATGGTAGATGTACGTTATGTATTATTTATTGTAGATAAATTTGCTGGAGCAACACATTTAATTGATGAAATGAAATTGGTGCATCCTAAAACGAATAAACAATAAAAAGAGTATTCAGTAGGCAGTATTCAGTTTACAGTCACAGTTTATTGACATTAGACCTGTCAGGTTTTAAAAACCTGACAGGTCTTTTTTTATTTAATAAACTAAATTAGTATCGTATGTGTTCCTCCCTCTAGCTAAAGAGAAGTGGATTTATTGCAAATAAATTGGGAGCGTTTGTAATAAAAAGAGAATAACGTTTTTTTAACTCCTCTTTCTTTTAATTTTGAAAGAAGAATTAAAATTCATTCTCCTCTTAAAATAAGAGGAGAGCAAGCACAGCTAATCGCCGGAAATACTTCATGACTATTTTTTAAACATAATCGCAAGCGCACCTCTCTTTAGTTAAAGAAAGGTGGATTTATTGCAAATAAATTCGGAGCGTTTGTAATAAAAAGAGTGAAACGTTTTTTTAACTATTACGCAGAATACAAAAACCTTAAACAATCTTCAAAAACCGTAGTAATTCCTGCTTATACGTTCTACCAATAGCAATTCTATTCCCTTGCACATAAATTTCATTTCCAGAAATTTTATCTACATACTTTCTATTAATAATAAACGATTTATGGACTTGAATAAAATCTGCTTCGGAAAGCTTTTCGTTCCAATTTTTAAGTGAATCTATAAAAGACAGTTTCTTATTCTTTGTGATTATGGTAATATAATTTCTGTCCGATTCCAAATAAAGAATATCACTAATTATAATTTTATGAAGCGTTTTATCTACATTTAAAAAGAGTGTTTCTGGATTGTTTTCTTCGGAAGTATTTACGGGCTTTTCTACTCTATCTTTTGCTTTATTCATTGCTTTTAAAAAGCGATCAAAACCAAATGGCTTTACTAAATAGTCAACAATAGTATCTAGTTCAAAACTACTAACTGCATAATCCGGATATGCTGTTGTGATAATAATTGCTGGCGGATTTTTAATGGTTTTAATGAAATCGATTCCAGAAATGTCTGGCAGATTAATATCTAAAAAAACCAAATCTACCGTATTGTTATTCAGAAAAGTATTTGCTTCTATTGCAGCATTAAAAGCACCTTGTAATGCTACATTAGGAAGCTTACTCAAGTAATTCTTTAAAATTTTTTGAGCAGGTATTTCGTCTTCTATTATAATGCAAGTCATATGTTTTAATCTTCATGAATTGTCAGGTCGAGCGCAGTCGAGACCTCAATAAACCTATCGACCGCGCTCGAGGAGACATGCGTATTAATGTAATTTCAATTTTAAATACACTTTATATACTTCGCCTTTAAAAACCTCTAATTTATAATCTTCTTTATAAATAAGCTGCAAGCGTTTTTCTAAGTTTTGCAATCCAATTTTAAAATCTTCCGTAGATACTTTTTCTTTAGCATAGTCATTAGTACACACACATTCTAAAACGCCTTCTTTTTCGATAATGGAAACCGAAATATCACTTCCCAACGTACTATGTTTAAAAGCATTTTCAATAATACAAATTAGCAATAAAGGAGCAATTTTCTTTTCAGAAGAATCTATCGATTTTATATAATTAATCTGCTTCACACCTTCGGTTCTAATCCCTTGAAAAGTCATGTAATTATCTATATACTGCATTTCTTTTTCCAGCGAAACGGTTTTTGCATTACTTTCATATAACACATGTTTCAAATTATCGGACAACATTAAAATAAGGTCAGGAGTTTCCTTCGGTTTTTCTAAAGCATACGAATAAATGGTATTCAGATTATTAAATAACACATGCGGATTTATTTGCGATTTCAAGAACTTTAACTCCATTTCTAAGTGTTCTTTCTTTATTTGTTCTACTTCCTCTTGCTTCGCTAAAAAACGATATAACATCCATATAAAAGAAAAGAAAATAAGAGGTACTAAGGTTTGCCATAAATAGTCACTCAGGCATTTCATTATCGAACAACCACATTGCGCAAATACATTACAATATAGTTGGGTTGCAAAAAAGGAAATAGCTGCAAAAACGAAAACATATAAAATGTATAATCGCTTTTTTATAAAGAAAGGGAGCAGTAAAAAATTATTCACATAAACAATAACCACAAGAATAGATAAGTACTGTAAAAACGGATTTTCACGCCAATAATATTGCGAAAAAACAGAAAGAGACACAAACACAAAAAGCATCCAAAATAGAATGTGCACCAATATTTGCGAAGTATGTTTTTTAAGTGTAATCAATTTTTAATTTTAATTGTCACTTCGAGTGCTTTCGATTTTTATCGAAATAGTATCGAGAAGTGAATAAAGTATTCTCCATAAAAATTACAGAAAAGCAATTTCATTGAAACATACCTAAGTTTTGTTGAAAGTACTCAGAAATGCCTTAATCCTCAAAAATTAAGTACAAAAACCTCATTTAGTATTGCAAACGACCTAAAAATTGCTGTTTGTTGTTTTAAGTCTGCTGTTTGTACTATTTATTGAATAAAATTTATAAACTATCTTATGTTTGATTCACTAAAACATCAAAATCATGAATCGAACAGTATTATTATTAACCGCAATTTTAAGTTTCTCAACAACATTTTCACAAACTATAAACCAACAAGTTCTTGATGAAAAAGGCAAAGAAATGCTATTAGGCCCCATTAACAAAGAAGGTTTAACAAAAGCACCTTTTCGCGCATGGTTTAATAAAAATTATGAGGATTATGATGTAAATGAAAAAATAGCCAAAAAACTAAAAGACTCTTTAAAGGAGTACACCATTAAAGTATTTCTTGGTACTTGGTGCGGAGATAGTAAAAAGGAGGTTCCGCAATTTTATAACATTTTAGAAACGGCTAATTTCCCAGAAACTCAATTAGAAGTTATTGCATTAGACACAAAAAGTGATGCCTACAAACAAGGTCCGAATGGAGAAGAAAAAGGCATGAATATTCACCGAGTGCCAACTTTTATTTTTTATAAAAATGGAGAAGAAGTGAATAGAATTGTAGAACATCCACAAGAAACTATAGAACGCGATATGTTAAAAATTGTGACTGGAGAACGCTACTATCCTAAGTATTATGTAGCAAATGTGCTATTTAATAATTTAGAAAAATACAGCATGGATGAAATGCAAAAAAGCAAAAATTATTATCTAACCAATTTTCCTGAATATTCGGAAGGAAGTAAAGAATTAAACACATTAGGTTATGTATATAAAAAGGATAAACAATTTGAGAAAGCACTTTATGTATTTGATTTAAATACAAAGATTTTTCCAAACAACGCTAATGTTTACGATAGTTTAGGTGAAGCTTATTTTGAAACAGAAAACTATTCCGAAGCACTAAAAAACTACAATAAAGTTTTAGAGTTAAAGCCTGAAGACAAAAATGCTCTGGAAATGATGACTAAGGTTAAGTTGAAATTAGATGCTGTTAGTAAAGAGAATTAACGCCTCTTTCTTTCTGTTAAAAAAACAGAAATTCATTCTCTTCTTAAAATAAGAGGAGAGCGTCCAAATTAACAAAAACATAAGTAGTATGTGCACCTCTCTTTCGTTACAGAGAGGTGTATTTATCGAAAAAAATCAGAGCGTTTATAATAAAAAGAACGAAGTGATTTTTATTATCTATTTTTTAAAAAAGCAATTAAACTATTAGGAAGAAAAGGAGTCTAAATAAAAAATTCAATTTTCTAATAAACCAATGCCTTTATCCATATCTAAAAATGCTATTTATTTTATTCTAATAGCCCTTTTAACCTTTAGCTGTAAAGAAGAAAAAAAGACAACGAAAGCTACTTCTACCGCAAGTGAGGTTACTCCAACCAACAGCACAATTCCTATCTATGATTTTAATGCTTTAGAACCATTACTATATACCAACACGAATAAAACCTATATCGTCAATTTTTGGGCCATGTGGTGTGCTCCTTGCGTACAAGAGCTGCCGTATATTCAGGAATATGCAAACAAAAATCCGGACGTAGAAGTTTTACTGGTAAGTATGGATTTTATAAAAGATATAGAAACCAAACTCAAACCTTTTCTAAAAGAAAGAAATATTACTTCCAAAGTTATTTTATTAGATGATCCAGATGCCAATAGTTGGATTGATAAAGTGAATCCCGATTGGTCAGGAGCAATTCCTTTTACCATTATATTCAATACTAAAACCCGTAAATATTACGAACGAACTTTTGAAAACGTAGCGGATTTAGAAAATCAAATAACTACAAATTTTTATTAATAAATAAACCAAAATCAATAATGAAAAAAATTAGTATACTAATTGCAATCATCTGTTTATCTGCAGGTGTTTTAACGTCTTGTAAAAACGATAAAAGCGAAAAAACAGTAGAAAACAAAGAACATCATCAAGATGAAAAAGGACGTCATTTACATGGTGAAAAAGGGGAACATCCAGAGCACGGAGATAGAAAAGGACCACCACGTGGAGGTTCTCCAGAGCAAACTAAAACATTAGAAGAAATTGGAGGCTATAAAATTGGGGATACTGCTGAAGATTTTTCGCTTAAAAATGTAGATGGAACCATGGTTTCTTTAGCTAGTATTAAAGATGCAAAAGGATACGTTGTAACTTTTACTTGTAATGGGTGTCCGTTTTCTAAACTATATGAAGACCGTTTAATTGCATTAAACAATACCTATGCACCAAAAGGTTATCCTGTAATTGCAATTAATGGTAATAATCATTCGAATGAAAAAGAAGGTTATGAAGCAATGCAAAAACGCGCTGAAGAAAAAGGATTTACATTTCCTTATTTAATAGATGAAGGACAAAAAGTATATCCAAAATTTGGCGCAGTTAGAACGCCACACGTATTCCTATTAGATAAAGATTTAAAAGTACAATATATTGGTACTATTGATGATAATTCAAAATCTCCAGAAAGCGTAAAAGTGAAGTATGTTGAAAATGCAATTACGGCTTTAGAAAAAGGCGAAAAACCAAATCCTAATTTCACAAAAGCGATTGGTTGTCCGATAAAATAAATTACTTTTTTAGGTGAAACAAAAAAGCAAGAACGAATAATATATTTGTTCTTGCTTTTTTCATTTAAATAATCTCCATTTTCTTTAATAAGAAACTCGCATTCATATTTTGGCAGATACCGTGTTTTAATTTGTAATCAAAAAAGAGTTCGTCGTTAATAATTTCTGCATCAAAATAGTAATTTTTAACTTCCTCTAATTCCTTTTCAATTTCGCATAAACTTAAATCGTGGGTTGCAATAATTCCTGTGGCATTTTTAGAAACTAATTTTTCTACAAACTTTCGGGAGCCAATCGCTTTATCTGTGGAATTGGTTCCTTTTAAGATTTCGTCTAGAATAATAAAATAAGAATCATTTTCTAAAGCATCCACAATAAATTTTAAGCGTGTTAATTCACTAAAGAAATACGAACTATCATCTGTAAGCGAATCGCTTGTTCGCATGCTTGTAATCAGTTTTATAGGGTTGTATTTACTCGATGTCGCACAAACTGGCAAACCAACATTTGCCATAACCACATGTAAAGAAACCGTTCGTAAAAACGTACTTTTACCAGCCATATTAGCTCCTGTAACAATAAAAAACTGTTGATCTGTAATGGTTAGATCACTGTCTACACGTTTTGAAGCATCTAATAAAGGATGTCCTAAATTTTTTGCTTCAATAACAATATCATTTGTAACGATCTCTGGGAACACAAATGCTGGATGATTAAAAACATACGTACCTAAAGTGATGTACGCATCGAAAAAGGAAACTACTTCAAACCAATCCTCTACGGTAGTTTTGTATTGCGAAATCCATTGTTCAATATGATATGTATTCTTTATATCGGATAATAAAAAACCATTACCAAAAATGGCTGAAATAAGATTATGTCTATTATCTAAAGCATCTAAATGTTTTGAGAATTGTGAGAAAATTGCGGAAGCTTCCTTTTGTTCTTGCTTAATCTGATCTTGTTTCTCTTTTAATAAGGAAGCAGAAAAATCTTCCGTTTCTATTTGCTGTAATAAAGATGCATATTGTTTAAAAGTATCTTTAACCTGATCTGTATTTGCTGCTAAAACATTTATTTTCTTAAGATATACTCCTGAAATACCGGAACCTAAAATCATCCAAAAAACTAAAAACAAAAAAGAGATGACTTCGAAGATTGCTAAAAACAGGATTATTGCAGATCCAATAGTAAACGCCATTGGTAGAATACGCATAATTTTTGGCAAAAAAGATTGATGCTCTTTTAGCCATTCTGTAATTTTTGATGCTGGAGTTTCAATTTGAATCAAGCTTGCCACTGCCGAAAAATGTTGTCGCCATTTTGGTTTTTCGGCTAATTCCTTAATCGCATCTTGACGTGCATTTATCCCTTCAATATTATTAGCAGTAAGTTCATATACTAAAGCCTTAGTACCTTCTTCTGTTGTTGTTCGATTTATAAATTGAAAAAAAGAACCTTTCCCAAAAAGATCCACATCTAAGCTAAAAGCATGGTTTGGGTTTTGAAATCCTATACCTTCTTCCCTTTCTTTAAAATCACCAGAAGCAATTTTTAATTCTTCTTCATTAATTGCAACGAGTGCTTTTTTTAGGTTGTGTTGGTATTTTAAATCGGTGTATTTTGAAAGTAAATAGATAAAAGCAATAATACCTACTACGGCAATTCCTATCGCAATTTGCAGATTATTAAAAGTAAAATAAACAGCAATTCCTGTTGCTATAAAGACAGATATTCTCGCAAAACTTAAGCTGGTAAGTTTCTTATACAAGGTCTTAACTTCTAATTGATGGACTTCTAATTCTTGGGTATAAAAGGTATTTGGGTTTTTCATTTTTATAATGCTATGGTATCTAATTTTTCAAAAACAGCAATAATAGTGGTTACTGCATTTTGATAAAAATTAGGGTGGATATTTTCAAAATCGTCTGTTGGTTGATGATAATCTTTATGGTCTTCTACTCCAAAATAAATAAAAGGAATTTTCACTTTATGAAACGAAGCATGGTCGGAAGAGTTCGTCCAATCCTCCAATGTATCACTGCCATCATGACCAATACGCAGTGTTATATTTTCGGAAGCTTGTATACTTTTAATTGCTGGTTCTAATTGTTTATAATGAAAAGACCCCACAGCAAACAATTCATTTTTAGCACTACGGCTAATCATATCCATATTGATATTCAGTTTTATATTTTCTTGCGGAATAATAGCGTTTTCCACAAAATATTTAGAACCAACCAAACCTAGTTCTTCTGCATCAACAGCTGCTAAAATAACAGAATGCTTTGGTGGATTTTTCTGAAAGTATTCCGCGAAAGCGAACAATGCGGAAATACCTGAAGCATTATCATCTGCACCGTTATAAATTTTCCCGCCTTTTACACCTTCGTGATCATAATGTGCAGAAAGCACAATGTATTCTTCTGGTTTATCCGTTCCTTTTATTAGTCCGAGAACATTAATCCCTTTATATTCTTTACCTCTACGTGTAAAGGAAAAATGCTGTTCAAAATTTTTAATAAGTGGTATCACTTGTAAATCTTGAAATTTATTTACGATATAGTTTTTTGCTTTCTCTGCTCCAGCGGTTCCAGTGCGTCTCCCTTCATAAACATTAGAAGATAAAACTTGAACATGATGTAATAGAGAATCTGCGTTAAACCAATTTTGTTCTAATACTTCGACGGCAACTTTTGGCGTTTCCGTTTGACCTTTACAACTTGTTAACGCAAAAAACACTAAAAACAAACTGGAGATATATCTATAATTCATATTCAAAAATTAAAGGTTAAAGCTAAACAAAAAATCTCAAGATTGCTCTTGAGATTTTTTGGTTTTATATACAATTCTTTACTTCGTTAAAAAGGATATTATCCTTTTAAGCTAGCTGCTAAATATTCTCTATTCATACGCGCAATATTTTCTAAAGAAATTCCTTTAGGACATTCAACTTCGCAAGCTCCAGTGTTGGTACAGTTACCAAAACCTTCTTCATCCATTTGCTTCACCATGTTTAAAACACGATCTGTAGCTTCTATTTGTCCTTGTGGTAATAGTGCAAATTGTGAAACTTTAGCACCAACGAATAACATTGCTGAAGAGTTTTTACAAGAAGCAACACAAGCACCACAACCAATACAAGTTGCAGAATCAAAAGCGGTATCTGCATCGTGTTTATTAATTGGAATTGTGTTTGCATCAATAGTATTTCCAGAAGTATTTACAGAGATAAATCCTCCTGCATGTTGAATTCTATCAAAAGAAGTTCTATCTACAATTAAATCTTTTATTACAGGAAAAGCAGTTGCTCTAAATGGCTCGATTGTAATAGTATCGCCATCTTTAAACATACGCATGTGCAACTGACAGGTTGTTACACCACGATCTGGACCATGTGCTTCTCCATTAATATATAAAGAACACATCCCACAAATTCCTTCACGACAATCGTGATCGAAAGCTACAGGTTCTTCATCTTTATTAATTAGTTGTTCGTTTAAAACGTCTAACATTTCAAGGAAAGACATATCTGGTGAAATATCGCTGACTTTATAATCAACCATTTTCCCTTTATCACTTGCGTTTTTTTGACGCCAAATCTTAAGTGTTAAATTCATCATAGCTTTCCTTATTTATAACTTCTTTGTTTTAATTCTATATCCTTGAACTCTAATTCCTCTTTATGTAAAACAGCATCACTAGGTTCTCCTTTGTATTCCCAAGCAGAAACGTAAGCAAAGTTTTCATCGTCACGTTTTGCTTCTCCTTTTTGTTCCCCATCTAATTCTACAGCATCTTCTCTAAAGTGTCCTCCACAAGATTCCTCTCTATTTAAAGCATCTTTAGCGAATAATTCCCCTAATTCTAAGAAATCTGCAACACGACCAGCTTTCGCTAATTCTTCGTTGTATTCTTCGTTAGTTCCAGGAACTTTTACTTCTTTCCAGAATTGTGCTCTAAGTTCTTTAATTTCTGAAATAGCTTCCGTTAAACCTTTAACATTTCTAGACATTCCAACTTTGTTCCACATGATTTTTCCTAATTTCTTATGGAAATAATCTACAGAATGTTGTCCTTTATTAGTAATAAAGAAGTCTAATGTTTTTCTAACTTCATTTTCCGCATCTTCAAATTCTTTAGAATCTGTTGAAATGGTTCCAGTACGAATATCATTAGATAAATAATCACCAATAGTATAAGGTAATACAAAATAACCATCTGCTAAACCTTGCATTAAAGCCGAAGCTCCAAGTCTGTTTGCACCATGATCAGAGAAATTAGCTTCTCCAATACAGTATAAACCAGGAACGGTTGTCATTAAGTTATAATCTACCCAAACACCACCCATTGTGTAATGCACCGCTGGATAAATCATCATTGGTGTGTTGTATGGATCTTGATCTACGATCTTCTCATACATTTGGAATAAGTTTCCGTATTTATTTTTGATTACTTCTTGTCCTAATTTCTTAACAAGAACAGCATCATTTTCGTTTAATCCTTTAACGTGTGCTGTTTCTTTTCCGTAACGTTGAATTGCCGAAGCAAAATCTAAGAATACAGCTTCTCCAGTTGCATTAACACCAAAACCAGCATCACAACGCTCTTTTGCTGCACGAGAGGCAACATCACGAGGTACTAAGTTTCCGAATGCAGGATATCTACGTTCTAGGTAATAATCTCTATCTTCTTCTGCTAATTCTCTAGGTTTTAATGCCCCAGATTTAATAGCTTCCACATCTTTCATGTGTTTTGGTACCCAAATACGTCCGTCATTACGTAAAGACTCCGACATTAACGTTAGTTTAGACTGATGATCTCCAGAAACAGGAATACATGTTGGATGAATTTGTGTGTAACAAGGATTTGCAAAGTAAGCACCACGTTTGTGTGCTTTCCAAGCTGCGGTTACATTCGATCCCATCGCGTTAGTTGATAAGAAGAATACGTTACCATAACCACCAGTTCCTAAAACCACAGCATGTGCTGAATGTCTTTCGATTTCTCCAGTAATTAAGTTACGTGTTATAATTCCACGAGCTTTTCCACCAACTTTAACAACGTCTAACATTTCGTGACGGTTGTACATTTTGATTTTTCCACGACCGATTTGACGGTTCATGGCAGAATATGCTCCTAATAATAATTGTTGTCCTGTTTGTCCAGCTGCGTAAAAAGTACGAGATACTAATACACCACCAAATGAACGGTTATCTAATAATCCACCATATTCTCTTGCAAAAGGAACACCTTGAGCAACACATTGGTCAATAATATTTGCAGATACCTCAGCCAAACGATATACGTTAGCTTCACGAGAACGATAATCACCACCTTTTACAGTATCATAAAATAATCTGTAGGTAGAATCACCATCTCCTTGGTAATTTTTCGCTGCGTTAATTCCTCCTTGCGCTGCAATAGAGTGTGCACGTCTTGGAGAATCTTGAAAACAGAATGCTTTTACATTATATCCAAGCTCTGCTAAAGTAGCAGCAGCAGATCCACCAGCTAAACCAGTACCAACAATAATAACATCAATGTTACGCTTGTTTGCAGGATTTACTAAGTCGATATGATTTTTATAGTCTGTCCATTTATCTTTAATTGGACCTTTTGGTATTTTTGAATCTAAAGCCATATTAGATATTTTTTAGTGATTAAAATGATGAAATAATGCAATGAAAACGAATCCTAATGGAATGATAATCGCATATGCTTTTCCGAATCCTTTTAATCCTTTTGTGTATTTATTATTTGCTCCAACCGATTGGAATGCAGAATTAAAACCGTGTAATAAGTGTAATGCTAAGAATATAAAAGCAATACAGTATAATACGACTCTCCAGATATCTACAAATTTATGTTGTAGTTCTTCAAAATATCTAAACTCACCATTAGCAAGTAATCCAGACATATCGCCTTGAATGTATTTTGTACTTATTTCTGGCAACCAAAAATCGTAAAAGTGTAAACCAATAAATGCTAGAATAGCAGCGCCACTCCAAATCATGTTTCTACTCATCCATGTTGAATTAGCAGCACCATTATTTTTAGCATAACTAATTTGTCTTGCTTTATTGTTTTTAATTTCTAGTACAAATCCCATTATAAAATGGAAAATAACACCAAAAATTAATACCGGCTGCATCACATATTGAATTGCCCAAAAGGTCCCCATAAAATGAGAAACATTGTTAAATGCATCTGGACTGAATACCGATAATAGGTTGATTACAAAATGTTGTAATAAGAAAATCATTAGGAAGAGTGCCGAAAGTGCCATGGCAAACTTTCTTCCAATCGAAGAATTTAAAATTCCGCTCATTATTTTGTGTAGTTAGATTATATATACACAAATATAGTAAGCAACGCTAACGCAAGCAAGCTAAAATGAATTTTATAAATTTATTTAGAATGGATTTAAGTAAAACAGACTACTTCATTTCAAAATTCACACGCTCTAATCCTATTTGGATAAAATATTTTCCTTTTGGCAAATAATACTTTCCATTTTTAGCTGCCTCAATATCAATGCTTGTATTCTCTTTAAGCAGTGTTTTTCTTCCTTTTTCGGTTAATGACAAATCATAATCTACGTAGTTAAACCCTTTATCTGCTTCGACAGAAATAATCTTTAAAACGGATTGTTTTTCCGAAAGGATTTTAACTTCCTTTTTCCCTGCAGTATTTCCATAAAACTTAATGATTTCTAAAGGCGTATTTGCATCAAACCATTTGCTCCAAGAGCTTCCCCATCGTGGAGAATAGCGAATATCTTCAAAAGGAAAAAGCGTTACGCTCTTACTTAAAATATTCGTATTCATTTTTTGCAAAGGCGCAATATTGGTTTTATAGATACTTCTTCCGTGTGTACCTAAAAGCAAGTCTTTAGCTTCTGGCTGAATCACCAAATCATGCACAGCAACTGCTGGTAAATTTTTATGGAATGCTTCCCATTTCACACCTTTATTAAAAGACACATAGGCACCATTATCGGTTCCTAAATAGAGTAGGTTTTCATTTTCGGGATCTTCTTTTATAACATTTACTGGTGACATTGGAATATTAGAACTAATGCTTTTCCAGGTATTTCCATAGTCTTCGGAAACATAAACATAACTATTAAAATCATCCCAGCGATAGCCATTTAAAGTTACATAAACGCGTTCTTTTTTATGTTGCGAAGCGATAACGCGAGTCACCCAAAGATTTTTTGGCAAGTTGTCTGAAATATTCTCCCAGCTGCCGCCTGCATTTTTAGTGACCTGCACCAAACCATCATCACTTCCAGTGTAAATAAGTCCGAATGCAAAAGGAGATTCACTAATAGAAGTTAACGTCCCGTAAGCTACATTTCCTTTTTTTCCACCATTGGTTAAATCATGGCTAATGGCTTTCCAATCGTCTCCTTGATTCATAGAACGCATTAATTTATTTCCACCTAAATACAGAATATCTTGATTGTGCGGCGAAATTAAAATTGGTGTTTGCCAATTAAATCGATACGGGTTTTCACCCAATTCATGTTTTGGCTGTATGTATTTCTGTGCTTTGGTTTCGCGATTAATTCTATAATAATTCCCAAACTGATAACCTGTATACAACAGATTCGCATTTCTAGAATCTATTTGAATTTGCATCCCATCACCGCCCATTAAACTCTCCCAAGGATTATGACCACTTTGCTGCCAACTTTTATCTTGTCGTGCATTATTTGCACCAACCCAAACGCCATTATCTTGCAAACCGCCATATACATTATATGGTTTTTCGTTATCTACATTTATAGTATAAAACTGTCCCACCGAATTTACATTTAGCTTCTCCCAACTTTCACCAGCATCATAACTCATATTTAATCCGCCATCATTACCATTAATTAAATGGCCCGATTTATCAGGATTTACCCAAAGGGCCTGATGGTCTGCATGTACGTTTTCTTTACTAATAGAAACAAAGGTTTTTCCGCCATCTTTAGACTTTAAGATAGGAACACCCAATACATAAACACCATTTTCATCTTGTGGATCTACGCGTATTTCTCCAAAATAATACCCATAACTATAATATAAATCATCTAGATAGTCCTCATGTGTTTTGTTCCACGTTTTCCCTCCATCTGTACTTTTATACACCTCAGCTCCAATTACTGGCGTATCAAAAAGCATGGCATTTGCATCTTCTAGATAATGTGCTATATCTGCTGGTTTCACGTTTCCGCTACGCACCATTTGCTTTACATTTTCTGCACGATACTTTTCCTGAAAACCATTCATTTTCAAAAACCCATTCAATTTTTTATCTTCTAGATTTAAGAAATCTTCTGTAGTCATGGTTTTAAAATCTTCTTTTGTAAAACCACGCTTATCTGTTTTTTTATCTTCTGTTTCTTTTCTTCGGAATTGATTATCATGCAAAGCATAAATAGTAGTTTCATCGTAAATTGCCAATCCAATTCTACCTACACCATTTCCTATTGGGAAACCACTAGATTCCGTGGAAACTTTTACCCACGTTTCACCAGCATCTATACTTTTATATATCGCGGAGTTCTTTCCGTTTCCGTTAAAATTCCAAGCTTTTCTGTCTCGTTCCCAAGCAGCAGCAAACATGATATTATAATTATTTGGTGCATGCTGTAGATCTATGATTCCGCTAACCTCATTTACAAAAAGGGTTTGTTTCCATGTTTTCCCGCCATCTATTGTTTTATAAACACCGCGTTCTGCATTGGGAGAATATAAATGTCCAATAACACCAACTGTTACTTCTTCTGGGTTATTAGGATTGATTAAAATACGACCAATATGATGGGAATCGTGCAATCCAACATTAGTCCATGTTTTTCCGCTGTCTTTCGATTTTAAAATACCAATTCCAGAATACGAGGAACGAGAAGAATTATTTTCACCAGTACCAACCCAAAGGGTTTTGTTTTTCCAATCTACAGCAATATCCCCAATATTTTGTGTTTGCGCAGTATCTAAAACCGGCATAAAAGTAGACCCATTATTAAGGGTATACCATAATCCGCCAGACGCATACGCCACATAAAACTCTACAGTGTTTTCTGGATTCACTTCTACATCCACAACGCGACCACTCATGACCGTTGGACCAATGTTTTCAAAAGGAATATTTTTAACTAGCGAATTTTCTATTAATGCTTGCTTCTCTTTTAAAGCATTCTGAACAAAGCTGGAAGTTGTTGCAGGTTGTTGCGCTTCCGCAGAAAGAATAAAACACAATAAAAACGTAAAAAAGATACTGATTTTCATAACTAGGATTTAAAGTTTCAAGATACTTATAAATGTAAAAGGTACAAAGCAATTAGAAAAAGGAAGCATATTTTAAGACGCTTTTATAACAATTGTATTTTAAACTTCTTATTTTTGATATACTTAACGGAATTCAAAAATAAAATTTCTTTTCTAAAGGGAATTTAAAACAATTTTTCAATGAAATACCATCAAATAGACAGTCAACTTTTTATAAAAAACCGTAAAAATTTTGCTTCTCAAATGAAGTCAAAAAGTCTTGCAGTTTTCAATTCTAATGATATTTATCCGGTGAGTGCAGATAGCACTTTACCTTTTGCACAACATAGAGACATCTTTTTCTTAAGCGGTGTAGATCAAGAAGAAAGCATACTCGTTCTTTTTCCGGATTGCCCAAATCCGAAACATAGAGAAGTTCTTTTTTTAAAAGAAACCAATGCGCATATTGCGGTTTGGGAAGGTGAAAAACTCACCAAAGAAGCTGCATTTAAAACTGCAGGAATACAAACAGTCTATTGGTTACAAGACTTAGAAAAAGTCCTATTCGAAATGATGACGCAATGCGAAACAGTTTACATAAATACTAATGAGCATTATAGAGCGAATGTAGAAACAGAAACTCGCGAAGATCGTTTTACAAAATGGCTAAAAGAAAAATATCCTGCACATACTGTAGCAAAAAGCAATCCTATCTTACAGCGTTTACGTTCTGTAAAAGACCAGATAGAATTAGACTTAATACAACAAGCTTGTGATATTACCGAAAAAGGTTTTAGACGCGTTTTAGGATTTACTAAACCAGGCGTTTGGGAGTACAATATTGAAGCAGAATTCATGCATGAGTTTTTAAACAATCGATCTAAAGGATTTGCATACACGCCAATTGTAGGATCGGGAAACAACGCAAACGTATTACATTACATAGAGAATAACCAACAATGTAAAGCTGGCGATTTAATTTTAATTGATGCAGGAGCAGAATACGCGAATTACTCGAGTGATATGACACGAACTATTCCTGTCTCTGGAAAATTTAACGACAGACAAAAAGCAGTTTATAACGCCGTTTTAAGAGTAAAAAACGCAGCAACCAAACTATTAGTTCCTGGAACTATTTGGGCAGAATACCATGTAGAAGTTGGCAAAATAATGACCAGCGAATTATTAGGATTGGGCTTACTAGATAAAGCGGACGTACAAAATGAAAATCCGGATTGGCCAGCATATAAGAAATACTTTATGCATGGAACCAGTCATCATATGGGATTAGACACGCATGATTACGGTTTATTACACGAGCCAATGCAAGCTAATATGGTATTCACTGTAGAACCCGGAATTTATATTCCTGACGAAGGATTTGGTATTCGTTTAGAAGACGATGTAGTGATACAAAAAACTGGAGAACCTTTTAATTTAATGCGAAATATCCCTATTGAAGCAGAAGAGATTGAGGAGATTATGAATAAATAGAATATTATTATTTAATAAAAAAAAAGCGAGCTTCACGGTTCGCTTTTTTTTTTCGACATCTAACTATTACATTTGAAAAGCGCTATGATACGCCGTTTATAAATTTAAAAAAGACCTTCAAATGAAAACGAAAAAATTAAGAGGACACAATCGTATTTTTAAAGACATCGAAAAATGGAAAAACGATAGTCTTCCTTTAGATTTAGAATATATAGCACGTTACCAAAGAAATTACGAAAAAGTTTGGGTTCGTCCATTCGGGGAGATTTCTATTACAGGAGCAGCGATTCCGAAACCAAAAAGAAAAGCTCGAAAACTTATTTTACAAAGCTTAGTAGCCATTTTCAACCATTGGGAAACGCAACTAAAAACACTAGACAAACCTTATTATTTAACTATTTGGTTAAACGAACCTTTTATAGAAAACTCACAGGTTGTTTGTGCAATAGATGGATTTTTAAACTTTTATGATACTACGTATTATCGTCCAGAAAAACAAAAATCAATGCCTACGCAAAATTATGGAAAACTAAAAAATGAGTTAGATGCTTTTCAATGGATTTATGCTTTAGACGAACATAATTTCACCACTGAAGACATAGAAGAAACCGCAGAAGTATATGCCTCTAATAAAGATTCCTACGCAATGCAAAAATGGTATAAAAAGCAACTAAAAAGAAATCCTATACTTCGTGTCGACGATAAAATCACACATTATAGAACAACAAAAGGCACGGTTTGGATTGGCACAAAAAACCAATAGTAGCTAACACTAAACCACAACGCCACTATTCTCAAAAACATAGCGCTGTAACTTCTTTAACGTTTCCACTTTATCACTTGTATTAATTAATAAGGAGATATTGTTATTACTTCCTCCATAAGAAATCATACGCACGCTAACATCTTGCAAAATTTGAAATAAATTTGGCGTGTCTGCATGAAAAATAATTGCGTTACCAACCAAGCACACAATACTCATGTGATCATCTACTTCTACAACTGCAAATTTACTTAACTCGTCTACAATAGCTTCCAAATGCTTAGTATCATCAATAGTTAACGACACCGCAATTTCGGAAGTAGTAATCATATCGATAGACGTTTCATAGCGCTCAAAGATTTCGAATACTTTCTTTAAAAAACCATGTGCCAGTAGCATTCTAGCCGATTTAATCTTTATAGCCGTAATACCATCTTTAGCGGCAATTGCTTTAATTCCTTCGCCATGAATTTGGTTTGTAATTAAGGTTCCATAAGATGCTGGAGACATGGTGTTTTTTAATCGTACAGGAATATCCAATGCTCTAACAGGCATAACAGTTTGCGGATGTAAAATTTTTGCTCCGAAATAGGCCAACTCTGCAGATTCATCAAAAGACAGATTTGAAATGGCTTTGGTATTTTCTACAAATCGGGGATCGTTATTATGAAATCCGTCAATATCCGTCCAGATTTGTACTTCTTCCGCTTTTAAAACTGCGCCAATAATTGTTGCTGTATAATCGCTTCCGCCACGTTGTAAATTTGCAACATTACCTTCGGCATCCCGACTAATAAAACCTTGTGTGATGTAAATCTCAGCATCTGGAGTTTCCGAAATAATTCGGTTTAAATTCTGCTGTATATAATAGTTATCTGGCTCGTTGGTTTTATCTATTCGCATAAAATCTAAAGCAGGCAATAAAGATGCATTAATTCCTTCTTGCTGCAAGTAACGACTAAAAATAAAAGTAGACAACAATTCGCCTTGCGCCACAATTTGGTTATATAACAAAACATCATATCTCTTATTCACTAATGCTTCCAAAGCTGTAAACACATTATTTACATACCCAAGAACTTCTTGTTGTAACTGCGGTTTTGCAATTAAGGTTTCAATGGTTTTATGATAATTATTTCTAAGGGCATCTATAACAATTAATGCTTCGTCTACGTTTCCGTTTTTAATGTACTCTGAAATTTTAACTAAAGCATTTGTAGTTCCCGACATTGCCGATAAAACCACCACTTTTTGTTGTCCGTTATTAATAATATCTTTTACATGAATCATGTTTTCTACCGATCCGACAGAAGTTCCTCCAAATTTTAATACCAACATATTGCTTTCTATTTTATAAAGTAAAACTACAAAGCAAGCTCTTGATAGCCATAAAAATGAAAAAATTATACTATTTTTACACAAATTGTTAAATAATTAACAATCTATTTAATGGATTCCGTATCTAGTTCGGAATGACAGAAGAACACAAATAAATACCGTTCTGCTTATGAAAACTATTGCCTCTTGCGTGGAAGATATATTGATCACGCAGCCTTTTTTAGAAGAAGCTTTATCCAGAAGTATCATTAACTACTCTGCTTTAGCCGAAGAATTAAACGCGCCAATTGGAGTTATGTTAGGAAAACCGGTAAAGTCTGGAGCCATTATGATGGCTTTACGTAGATACAACACGCCGAATACCTTGCGTCATTCGTTAAAACTAAAAAGTACATTACAAAAATTAGGAGATATAACGGTACGTTCTAATTTGAGTGATTTTACGTTTCAGAATTCGGAAACCCTAATACAAAGTCATACCAAAATTTTAGACCAAGTAGAAACGAATAAAGATATTTTTTACGCCTTCACTCGAGGAATTTACGAAAGTAATATCATTATTTCTAGTTCGGAAAAAAAGGCAATTTTAAAATGTTTTGCAGACGAGAACCAACTAGGAATTCAAGAAGGTTTATCTGCAATTAGTGTGCGTTTACCAAAAGACAACTCTAAAATATCTGGTTTATACTATCAGATTTTTAAGCGTTTGGCCTGGGAAAACATTCCGATTTACGAAGTAGTTTCTACCACCAACGAATTTACAGTATTAGTAGAAGATCATGTGGTGGATAAGGCGTTTTCGGTAATTAAGAACTTGAAGAATTAATGGTTTTAAATGTTGGTGAAAAACACCAACATTGGCAAGAACAATATTAAAACCACCTATAATTTGTTTCGCCTTTGTTGGTGCTTTTTTCGCCAACAAATCCATAGAAACTATATTACTCTTTAGAATCACTCTACCCATTGACAATAAACTGTTGGTGAAAAACACCAACAGTGGCAAACACTGTAGCCAAAAAACATAATTTGACTCAACAAAACTTAAAAAACATTAATAATAAAATTATCTGTAATCTGTTAAAAAACCAAATTCATCTCCTAATTCTTTATAAAATTTTGCAGACGAATACTTATAATCTTCAGAGTTTTCGCATATTCCCGCTTTTACTGGATTTTGATGTATATAGTTTAATTTCTGTTCAATAATATGATTATTATAAAGATCAACACATAAAGGATTTCGTTTCCAAAACTGGTAATTCCTATCTTTTGCCTCCACTAAAAAAAAGCGCAAAACATTCGTATAATTTTCTTCTAAATCTCTTTTAATTCGCTGTGCAGTGAATTTCATAAAACTTAGCTGTGTATGTTTTAATGAATACAATAATGTTGGTTTCCAAACAATATGAATATGATTGTCCATAATTACATAACCAAATACAATGACTCGTTTTTGGCTAACTAAATACTTTAAGGATTCTATTAATACTTGCTTGTACTTTTCAGGCTTTAAAAGGTGTTTACTATTTAAAATAGAAGCAGTATAAAACTGCGGACAATCTTCTATTTTAATAGGTTTTAATTCCATTTTAGCTTAAAATTTATATTATATATGTTGGTGAAAAACACCAATTTTGTCATAAAAAAAACAACTAGATTGATTCCGTGAAATAGTAGTTTTAAATGCTGATGACACACACCAACATTGGGAATAATCTTAAAACCGCCTTTTATTTATTTCGCATTTGTTGGTGTTTTTCACCAACAAACTTATGGAAGATTAAACTACATCTCTTGAATTTCTCTTATAAATCTAGACATCACTGTTGGTAAAAAACACCAACAGTGGCAATAACACCAATGATGATAAACACCATTCGCCTTTGTTGGTGTTTTTCACCGACAAATCTATAGAAACTATATTACTCTTTAGAATTACTCTTTCCATTGACAATACACTGTTGGTAAAAAACACCAACAGCGGCAAGAAACTCATATTATACATGCTGGTGGAAAACATCAACACTAGCAATAACATTCCAAAAATCACTGTTGATGAAAAACACCAACAGTGGCAGTAAACAACATTGACCTAACACTAAGGCTTCAACAACTCCAACTCACCAAAATCCATAGCATTTTGGTAATTCGCTTTTACATCTATATACAGTCCGAAAAACTTGGTACCATCTTTCTTTTTTAAAACGACATAGGTTTTATCCTTTTTTGTAAACACTTCTTCTACCACAACTTCATTACCAATGACGGACTTATAGCTCGCTAGTTTACCACGTTTTACTAATATATTTAATTGCGGAAATGAGATATGATTATAAAACTGACTGGAAGGCGCTTTAACAATTAATACATCGCCAACTTTTGGTGTATGGCTCGCATAAGAAAGAAAACAAACACAAATAAAGAATACGTTTAAAATGATGTTTTTCATGACTTTAAATTTTAAATCAATATCGCAAAACCCGAAAAAGAAAACAAAAAAAAGCGAGCTTTACTAAAGCTCGCTTTTACACTAAAAACTATTAATCAAACCACTACTCTACGGTTAAAGTATATTGTGGTGTTTTATTAAAAGGACAAAAATATTGGTATGTTCCTTTGGTAAGTGTTACTTCTTTTGAAGATTCTGTTTTACCGTGTTTTACCATTTGAGAAACATAAGCATCTGCAATATGGTTTTTAGGATCTGCTCCATCTTTTCCTGCTTCTATTAAAACGAGACCAACTTCTGGTGCGGCATTATTATTAGAAACTTGAAATACATAGGTACCTTCTTTAAGTGTTAATTCTTTTTGGGTGAACTCCCCTAATGTTTGTTCTAACGCAACCGTTGTTGCTGTTGTACTTTTAGTCCTTTTGTCTTGCGCGGTAGCTGTGATTGAAAATGCTACTAAAAATACTGCGATAAATAAATTTTTCATGATTTTGTGCTTTCTAATTTGTTATTACTTTTTTGATTTATTAATTGCTTGTTACTGTGAATTTCCCTGTTTCTACACTTGGAAAATCTACTTCGGTTTCTGCTATATGGTTTACATAATTGGTAAGTGTATTAGAAACTACGTTTAACACGATTTCTAAAATATCACCATCATTATAACCTGCTTCTTTTACCGCCTGTATAGCCGCTGTAGAAACTTGTCCTCTATTTTTTGTTACGTCTTGTGCAAATTGTAAACCTGCCTGCGTTTTAGCATCTGCAGCAATACCTTGTCTGCTTAATTCTGTTTGCTCTTCGGTTAAACCGTTCATTTTACCAATTGCTGTGTGTGCAGATAAGCAATAGTTACATGCATTTTCTTCGGCAATTGCTAATGCTAATTGCTCTCTAAATTTGTTACTAAAATTTCCACTTCCTGTTAACTCGCCTAAACTTAAATAGGTTTGCAAGGTTGCTGGTGAATTACCAAATACTTTAATTAAGTTTGGAATAAATCCTAATTTGTTTTGTACTGCATTAAACAATTCTTTAGCTTTTCCTGTGGTTGTTTCTGGATTTAATGTTTCAATTCTTGTGCTCATAATATTTGTTTTATATTCCTGCGAAGGCAGGGTTCTTATTTATATTTACTTTAATTATTCTTGTTTTGTTTTACTCTGGTTTTGCGCAATCGCAAATTTTGTTATCGGGCTGCTTTTCATCATATTCTTGAAATCCCCAACAATTTGGACATTGTTTATTTTCTGTTGTTTTCATATTGGTTGCGTTTTTAATGTTACTAATTAATTACACTGCAAAGATGCAACAGCAATACGCTTGAAAAAATGGACAAAAGTTCCTTATGCTTGGACAACCCTGTTTTTGTTAGGTTTTATCGGGTTTCGAATCGGTAATTATTGCGTGAAGGATGGAAGTGGCATCCTTTTTTTGCTGCCATATATGGCAAAAAAAGATATAATGTACAGCCTGACCTTTATGGTCACGCCAAAAAAACTAATGTTCTTTTTTAAACTGAAGTGGTGATTTTAATACTGCTTTTTTGAAGAATCTTGTAAAATACGCGGCGTCGTTAAATCCCAAATCGTATGCAATTTGCTTCACGGATTCATTGGAATAAATCAATTGACGTTTGGCTTCTAAAATGATTCTATTTTTAATAAAATCGCTGGGTGTCTGGCTTCCCATTTTATTAAAATGTTTGGTTAAGGATTTTGGGGAAAGTCCTAATCTATTAGCATAATCGGTTACTGCATGCAACTTCTTGTAGTTTTGCTCAACCAATACGCTAAACTCTTTAAAAAGTTTGGTTTCTGTGTCTTCCTTAATAGTAAGGTGTTCTTTTTGAACGCGAACCGCATGAATAATGAATTGTTTTAAATAGGTTTGCAGCATATCATATTGCGCAGCTTCGTTGGTTTTAAACTCTTCGATTAAACCTTCTAGTATAAACTGAAGCTTTTGCGTATCGCTGGTACAAGGTTTTACAAAAGGGGTTTCGTATACATTATTAAAAAGAACGCCATTACAAGCGACTTCTTTATCATGTGTTTGAATGCAGTAGAAATCCTTAATAAAAGATATTTTATAGGCTTCTTGAATTTTTTCAGAATCTACGGAAAACACTTGTCCGGGAGATAAAAAGAACAGCACATTATCTTGAAAATTATAACTTTCAAAATCGATGTTATAGGTCCCTTTTCCTTTTTTTATCCAATAGATATTATAGGCATCGATTTGCTCTGGTTTATTAAAAACGCAGGCTTTTTCAAACTGTACAACACTTAAAGAAAATACATCTTTATAGGAATACTTTGTTATGTCTTGTTCTGCCATGCTTCGCCTATTAGTTAGATGTGGCTTTAGTCGTAAAAGTTTTGAGATTTAACAGAATGAATCCAATAAAAGCTGGCAACACCCAACCTAAACTATGATTTGCAAATGGAATACTTGAAATTACTTGGGTTAAATCGTCTGACGGACTTAAAAAATTAAGCACATCTGGAATACTAAAAATAAAGGTTACTAAAACGACTATTCGGAATACCGCCTTGGAAGCAAATTTATTTGGGATTGCATTTAATAAAATCAATACAATAGTTATTGGATAAATAAATAATAAGACTGGTAATGCAATAACAATAATGGAATTAAAATCTAACTGACCAACTACCACACCAATGACACAAGCAATTACTGCCGAAATTACATAAACCGTTTGCGAATTTTTAATTAAGCCTTTAAAATAATCTGCTGTTCCTGTTACAATTCCTACTGCAGTTGTAAAACATGCCAACGCAATTAGCACACTTAAAATAGTATTACCAAAAGTACCTAATGCTTTTTTACTAATTCCTGTTAACAGATTTGCACGTTGCATATCACTACTTAATGCACTATTTACATCTATTTCTGATCCATAAAATGCACCAACAGCAATTAGTCCCGCATAAATAACAAACAAGCCCAATCCTGCGAGGAGACCAGATTTTTTAATTAGATCTTTTTTAGCCTCAAAAGACGCATTGGTTCTTAAATTAATAGATATAATAATTACGGCACCAACCACTACTGCTCCAATAGCATCAAAGGTTTGATACCCTTCTAAAATCCCGTTAACAAGTGGTGCTTCAAATTGCGAAGGGTTCGGAATCATTTGTGCAGAAAACAAACCAATACCTATTACCAAAAGCAACATAAGAACTATAAATGGTGTCAGATATTTACCAATAAGGTTTAATATTTTAGAGCGGTTTAATGCAAAAAGTAATACCAAAATAAAATAAATACTACTGGTTAGTAATGGCGAAGTTCCAAAGTTTGGATGTATTGCAATTTCATGTGTTGCTGCTGCGGTACGTGGTGAAGGAATTGCGACGGCAATAATATATATAAGGACACAATAAATAAGACTAAAAGTAGGCGATACTTTTTTACCAAAATCATACAAAGTACCTTGCAATTTAGCATGTGCATAAATACCTATTATAGGAATTGCAACGGCTGTTATTATAAAACCTAGAGTTACCCAAAACCAATTTCCTCCTGCATTATAACCCAAAAGTGGAGGCAACAGTAAATTCCCTGCTCCAAAAAATAACGAAAACAAGGCGAAACTTGTAATTAATAATTCTTTAGTTTTATTCATTTTAGCTAATAATATTTGGTCTTTCTTGTTAACGGCAGCAATCTCTTTATCTTTGTCGAAGATAGTTTAAATATGATTTTAGAATACAAAGGTATTAATGTTTTTTACACAGATCAAGGAGAAGGCACTGCTATAATATTATTACATGGGTTTTTAGAAAACAGCACGATGTGGAATGGTCTATTACCCGAATTAACCAAAAGAAACCGAGTAATCTGCATCGATTTATTGGGTCACGGAAAAACACCTTGCTTAGGATATGTACATACTATGGAAGAAATGGCAGAAGCTGTTCTTACCGTTTTAAAACATTTAAGATTGCGCAAGTATTATATGATTGGTCATTCTATGGGTGGCTATGCTGCTTTGGCTTTCGCCGAAAAAAACCCAGAAAATCTAAAGGGTTTATGTTTAATGAATTCTACCTACGAAGCAGATGATGAAGAACGTAAACTACTTCGCGCTCGAGCCAACAAGATGATACAAACCAACTTTAATAATATGGTACGTATGTCTTTTGCTAATTTATTTAGTGAAAAAAGTAAAACATTATATAAAACGGAATTTGACGCTGCTTTGAAGGAAGCCCTAAAAACTCCAGTTCAAGGTTATATTGCTTGTCAAGAAGGTATGCGATTAAGACCAGACAGACAAGAGCTATTTCAATCTTTAAAAGGAAAAAGAAGTATCATTATAGGGAAAAATGATCCTGTAGTAAACGGAGAAAAGTTAATTAAAGAAACTAAAGACACCCAAATTAATACGATAGTTTTTAGCGAAGGACATATGAGTCATATAGAAAATCCAATCCTACTTTTGAATGAAATAATGCATTTCATCGAATAAATCATGCGTTTCACCGTTTATGTTATTTTTTTTATTACGTTTACTATAACCAAACGCTAATAAAATGAACACACCTACCATCAAACCAGCTTTTATTCCAAAATTAGTTTGCAACATTTTTGGACACAAATATGAAGTTTCCAAAAAAGTAACCTATCATGTAAAGGAATACCAATGTGCTAATTGCAAAAAACAATTAACGACTAACAGTAATGGTAATTTAATTCCGCTTACTCCTAAATTTGAACAAATTAATTCTGTCTTAGAACGTATTTACAACAGGAAAATATCACGTTTACAGGAAAAATCTTACGCTTCGTCGATTAACTAGTCACTTATTTAATAGACCGAATAAAATCTATTAGCTTAGTTAACTCTAAACTAGCTAATTAAATTCTATGAACACTATTCATTGTAGCGTTTTTGGTCATGATTTTAAAGTTTCAAAAGATATCACAGCGCATGTGAAAGAATATCAATGCAAACATTGTAAAAAACAAATGACCACCAGTGCTAATGGTAACTTAACACCACTTACACCTAAATTTAAAAAGATTAATTCTGTTTTAAAAAGTGTGCATTATAAAAAGGTAAAACGAAAAGAGACTTATTCTTGATCGTTAAGCGCGTTCCATCCTTGTGCTTTTAAAGGAATTTTAGTTTCTCCTCTAGTTACTAAATGCATTCCTACGTTTGGTTCTGTCATATAACCAATTACCGTAAAATTAGGATTTGCTTTAATTTTCGGGTAGTCTTCTTGCGAAAGTGTAAATAGCAATTCATAATCTTCACCTCCACTTAGTGCCACCGTTGTACTATCGATATTGAATTCTTCACAAGTAGAAATAACTTGAGGATCTAATGGTAATTTGTCTTCATACAAATCACAACCAACATTACTATGTTTACATAAATGCATAATTTCGGAAGATAAGCCATCACTTACATCTATCATAGCACTTGGTTTTACCTCTAAATCTTTAAAAAGTTTAATAATATCTTTTCTAGCTTCCGGTTTTAATTGTCTTTCCATAATATAGGAATACGCATCCATATCTGGTTGGCTATTAGGGTTTACCAAAAACACTTGTTTTTCGCGTTCTAAAACTTGTAATCCCATATAAGCACCACCAATATCACCAGTTACAACTAGCAAGTCATTAGGTTTAGCACCACTTCTATACACAACATCTTCTTTTTCTACTTCACCAATAGCAGTAATAGAAATTAATAATCCGGAGGTAGATGAAGTGGTATCTCCACCAACCACATCCACATCGTAAATTTTTGCTGCAGTTGCAATTCCCGCATATAATTCTTCCAATGCTTCTAATGGAAATCGGTTAGAAACAGCAATAGAAACTGTAATTTGCGTTGCATTTGCATTCATAGCAAAAACGTCCGATAAATTAACAACAACCGCTTTATACCCCAAGTGTTTTAAAGGTACATAGCTTAAATCAAAATGTACGCCTTCTACTAATAAATCAGTAGTAACCACTATTTGTTTATTTGTAAACTCTAAAACCGCAGCATCATCTCCAATAGATTTAATGGTGGATTTATGTGAAACTTCAAACTGCGAAGTTAAGTGGTCTATTAGTCCAAATTCTCCTAAATCACTTAATGCGGTACGTTGTTGATTTTTATCTTCTATCATGCTGCAAAAATAAGAAGCTTATTTTTAATGCGTAGTTATTTTTCAATGAAAAAAGAAACAATAAAATTAGCACAAGTTTCAAATCCATATAAAACCCAATTAATCATTTTCATTTATAGCTTTTAGATGCTTTATACGTTAACAAACTAGCCGATATCTAGCAATAGATTTTTCTTATAAAAACATCACTAATATAATGTAAGCTTATATGGAAATCCATGACTTATATTGTATATTTGCAGTCTATTTAGAAATAATCTATTTAATAATATGATAAAAGTTTCAGAAACAGCTAAAAAGAAAGTTATAGAACTTATGACGGACGAAGGCTATAATGCAGTAACAGACTACGTTCGTGTTGGTGTAAAAAGTGGAGGTTGCTCTGGTTTATCTTATGATTTAAAATTTGATAAAGAAAAGCAAGAAGAAGACAAAATGTTTGAAGACAACAATGTAAAAATCATTGTCGACAAAAAAAGCTTTTTGTACCTAATAGGAACAACACTAGAGTATTCGGGAGGATTAAACGGAACAGGTTTCGTATTTAATAATCCGAATGCGAATAGAACTTGTGGTTGTGGCGAATCTTTTTCGCTATAAGCCAATCTAAATCTTCCGGTAAGGAAGACTTTAAAATTAAATTTTTGATATGAGTAAATATACAGAAGACGATCTAAGAGAAGAGCTTAAAACCAAAGAATACGAATATGGTTTTTTTACAGATATTGAATCTGAAACATTTCCTATTGGATTAAATGAAGATATTGTTCGCGCTATTTCTAAAAAGAAAAATGAGCCACAATGGATGACAGATTGGAGATTAGAAGCCTTTAAGGTTTGGCAAGAAATGGAAGAGCCAGATTGGGCGAATGTAAATTATACAAAGCCAGATTTTCAAGCGATTGCATACTACTCGGCTCCTGTAGCTGTAGATCCTAATAAAACATTAGACGATGTAGATCCAGATCTATTAGCAATGTATAAAAAACTAGGAATCTCTGTAGACGAACAAAAAAAGATGAACAATGTCGCAATGGATATTGTTGTGGATTCTGTTTCGGTTGCGACGACTTTCAAAAAGACATTAGCAGAAAAAGGTATTATTTTTATGCCTATTTCGGAAGCAATACAAGAACACCCAGAATTAGTAAGAAAATATATTGGAACTATTGTACCAATAAAAGACAACTTTTATGCGGCTTTAAATTCAGCAGTATTTAGTGATGGTTCTTTTTGTTATATTCCGAAAGGTGTAAAATGCCCAATGGAATTATCTACTTATTTCAGAATTAATCAAGGTGGAACCGGACAATTTGAACGCACATTATTGGTTGCAGACGAAGGTAGTTACGTTTCGTACCTAGAAGGTTGTACCGCGCCAAGTCGTGACGAAAACCAATTGCACGCAGCAGTTGTAGAGCTTATTGCTTTAGACGATGCAGAAATTAAATACTCTACCGTGCAAAACTGGTACCCAGGAAATGATAAAGGTGTAGGTGGTGTTTACAACTTTGTAACTAAACGTGGTTTATGCGAGAAAAACGCAAAAATCTCTTGGACACAAGTAGAAACTGGATCTGCGGTAACATGGAAATATCCTTCTTGTATTTTAAAAGGGGACAATTCGGTTGGTGAGTTTTATTCTATTGCGGTAACTAATAATTATCAGCAAGCAGATACAGGGACCAAAATGATTCATTTAGGTAAAAACACAAAATCAACTATTATTTCTAAAGGTATTTCGGCTGGAAAATCACAAAACTCATATAGAGGTTTAGTGCAAGTAAGCGCTCGTGCAGAAAATGCGCGTAACTTTAGCCAATGTGATAGTTTATTAATGGGAAATGCATGTGGAGCACACACATTTCCATACATAGAAGTTAAAAATAAAACAGCACAAATAGAGCACGAAGCAACGACAAGTAAAATTGGTGAAGACCAATTATTTTACTGTAACCAACGTGGTATTGATACCGAAAAAGCCATCGCATTAATTGTAAACGGTTTTAGTAAAGATGTATTAAATAAATTACCGATGGAATTTGCTGTAGAAGCCCAAAAGCTTTTAGAAATTTCTCTAGAAGGTTCTGTAGGATAATATAACAGACTTGACAAGTCTAAATTATATATAACCAATGTTTAATTAAAATGAGATTTCCGTTTGCACGGAAAAATAATTATGAAAAAATTAGTATTCTTATTAGTATTAGCGGTAGCATTTACAAGCTGTAAAAACGAAGCAAAAAAGGAAAATGCAGAAACCACCGAAACAGAAGATGGTAGAACAGTAAAACAAAGTGACGGTTTAACCTTACTTAAAGGAGAGTTTGTATATTATGCAGATGCTGCAGTATTACAAACTAAAAATGAGATTTACGGCGTTATTTTAAATGATAAAGTTACCGAATTAAACAAAAAAGCCAAAGACTTTAAAAAAGAAGATACCGACTTCGTAATGGTAGAAGTTCGAGGAGCTATTAAATCCAAACCAGAAGGAAAAGAAGGCTGGGATAATCAAGTAGAAATTAAAGAAATATTAAATATTTCTGCTATTGAAATGCAAGCAGAAAACGTAGTTAAATTAGGAAACAAGTAAATAAATTCTAACCAACATGTTTGCGACAGTCCCAGTGATTTTTGTGAAAAAATCCATCGAGAAGACTGTCCGAACAAAATTAATTTAGAATTTTAAACGTTCAATTATATATGTTAAAAATTAACAACTTACACGCAAGTGTAGAAGACAAGGCAATTTTAAGAGGAATTAATCTAGAAGTAAAAGCTGGAGAAGTACACGCAATCATGGGACCAAACGGTTCTGGTAAAAGTACTTTAGCTTCGGTAATTGCAGGAAAAGAAGAATATGAAGTTACCGATGGAACCATTCTTTTAAATGGGGAAGACATCGAAGAACTTGCTGCAGAAGAACGCGCACACAAAGGTATTTTTCTTTCTTTTCAATATCCTGTAGAAATTCCTGGAGTTTCGGTAACCAACTTTATTAAAACGGCTATCAACGCAAATCGTAAAGCAAAAGGTTTAGATGACATGCCTGCAAAAGACATGTTAAAAATGATTCGTGAGAAATCAGAGTTATTAGAAATAGACCGAAAATTCTTATCTAGATCTTTAAACCAAGGTTTTTCTGGTGGTGAAAAGAAACGTAATGAGATTTTTCAAATGGCCATGTTAGAGCCTAAACTTGCTATTCTGGATGAAACAGATTCTGGTTTAGATATCGATGCATTACGTATTGTAGCAAATGGGGTAAATAAGTTAAAAAGCGAAGACAATGCTGTAATTTTAATTACACATTACCAACGTTTACTAGATTATATAAAACCGGACTTTGTACACGTTTTATACAATGGTAAAATTGTAAAATCTGGAACCGCTGCTCTAGCACATGAGTTAGAAGAAAAAGGTTACGACTGGATTAAAGAAGAAGTAAACGCATAATTAGTATTTAGTAATTCGTTGTTGGCTTTTAGTTAAGCTAGATATAGTAATTACTTAAGTTAAATTAGTTTACGGTTTCATGTCGACAGTGAAAACTAGCGACCATGAACTAATAACTAACAACTAAAAAAAAATGGATTTAAAAGAAAAATTAGTTTCCTCCTTTTTAGCTTTCGAAAATCATGCAGACTTAGATAGTCCAATACATGATATTCGTACCGAAGCTATAAAAACTTTTGAAACGGAAGGCTTTCCTTCCAAAAAAGAAGAAGCTTGGAAATATACCTCGTTAAACAATATTTTAAAACATGACTATAGTGTTTTCCCAAAACAAGAAAATGCCATAGAATATAGTGATGTTAAAAAGTATTTTATTAATGACATAGACACCTATAATATTGTATTTATAGATGGTAAATTCGCTTCGCATTTATCGCAAACTACACATGATGGACTAGACGTATGTTTGATGTCTGCTGCTTTAAGCAAACCAAAATATCGTCTAATTATTGAAAACTATTTTAATAAAGTAGCTACAAAAGATAGCATCACTTCATTAAATACAGCATTTGCACAAGAAGGAGCTTATATTCATATTCCTAAAAATAAATTGGTGAATAAGCCAATTCAAATCATACACTTCTCTACAGGAAGCGAAGTTGCTTTAATGCAACAACCACGTAACTTAATTGTTGTAGACGAAAATTCGCATGTTCAAATCATTGAACGTCACCAAAGTTTAACAGACAATCCTGTTTTAACCAATAGTGTCACCGAAATTTTTGGAAACAAACGTGCCATTGTAGATTATTATAAGATTCAAAACGACAATTCTAACGCATCTTTAATAGACAGCACTTTTGTGAATCAAAAACGCGAAAGTCATGTTGCAGTGCATACTTTTAGTTTTGGCGGAAAGTTAACACGTAACAATCTTAACTTTTACCAAAATGGAGAATATATGGATTCTACATTAAATGGTATCACTATTATTGGCGACAAACAACACGTAGATCACAACACATTAGTGCATCATATAGAACCTAATTGCGAAAGTCATCAAGACTACAAAGGTATTTTTAACGATAGCGCAACAGGAGTTTTTAATGGTAAAGTAGTGGTAAATAAAGAAGCGCAAAAAACCAATGCATTTCAGTCTAATAACAATATTTTGTTAAGCGACAAAGCAACGATAAACTCAAAGCCACAACTAGAAATTTTTGCAGATGATGTAAAATGTTCACATGGTTGTACTATTGGGCAGTTAGATGAAAGCGCTATGTTTTACTTGCGTTCTCGTGGTATTCCAGAAAAAGAAGCCAAAGCTTTATTAATGTATGCATTTGCAAATAACGTTTTAGAATCGGTGAAAATTCCGGAATTAAAGAAACGTATTAACAAACTTATCGCAACTAAATTAGGTGTAAATATTGGTTTTGATTTGTAAATATCATTCAGAGTGTCACACTGAGCGCAGTCGAAGTGCAAAGCGAAGAGTCTCATAATAAATAGCATTCTTTTTTGAAGCTATTTCCAGCTTTATTCGTGCGTTACTATTTTTAGTTTTGGTACTCATGAATAAAAATTATTTTGGCAGTCGCTCTCTTCGAGGAGCTCCAACAAAGCCGCAATCTGGGCTAAAAAACAAAAACGGCAAACATTATATGTTTGCCGTTTTTGTTTTTTAATACATCTAGAAACTAAATTTTCACTCCCTGATACTTCTGATAAAAATACATTGGTATAAAACCAAAATTCAAAAACAAGAATCCAATAAAAACAACAACACCTCGATACGGCCAAGTTAAAAATTCAAACATAGCGCCAATACCAAGTATAAAAAAAGTTAAAAAGCCAACAACATAAAATGATTTTTTCATAGTTTTTAGTTTAAGAAAATGGATAAAATTTATGGAATTAAAAAAACTCCAACAGACTAATTAGGATCGATTAATACTCGCTTCTTTTTTAAAAAAAATATCTTTTATAGTACCTTCACTATACAAAAGCATTCCTATTATATGATTTTCTTTATCTCTAGTAAAACGATAAAGTGTTCTGCTATTATTTCCAAATTCGTCTAACTGAATCGGATGCAAAGGTATATTTTCATTGTTTTTATAAGATAATTTAAAAACATTATCCGCTACAAAAAAACGATAGGTAACACCAAGTTCTTCCGAAAAATAAGAACCTACAAAATCAGTACTATTCACCGTTTCTGGATCTATTAACGTAGCACGTTTAAAATAAAAAGGCGTACCACCAAATAGAATAATCATATCATGATGGCTTGCAGGTGTAAAATCATATTTCACTTGTTGACTATCTTTTCTATGAAATTTATTAGCCGCGAATTGCAGTAACGAAGTTGCACTTCTACCTATCGACCCTTTAGCTTTTAGGGTATCATTCTCCACAAATAACTGCATAGTCATATCACTATTAATTTCCTTATAATCGCCAATATATTTATCTAATCTAGCTTGCTTAAAGACTTCTTCCTCTTTATGAACTACTATATTATTATTATCATCAGATAGCAGAATATCTAAAATTTGATACGCAATACTTGGCGCATCTATAGATTGCAAATTAGTGAGTACTACGATCCCTAATTGCTTTTCAGCAATAGTAATTAATTGCGTTCTACCTCCAAAAGCATATCCGCCATGACTTACAACAATATTATCTTTATAAGTATCTATCATAATACCGCGTGCATACTTTGCTTTTTCACCATCCCTTAAAATCTCGGTAGCTTTCAAGAATTGAGACAACCCTTTAAACTCCAAAATTTGTTCATTTAGCATCTGCATCCAAATCGCCATATCGTTGATAGAAGATCCCATGCTACCAGCACCATAGCTTAATTGATTACTAGAAGAATACACAAATTCATTATTTTGTTTTTGGTAACCAACCGCTTTATTCTTAATTGTTTTACCATTTGCTACGCGCACAAAAGTAGCATGCATTTTTAGCGGATTTAAAATATTAAATTTTAAAAATTCATTTAAATTTTGCCCAGAAATTCGCTCAATAAGGATTGCTAACAAAGTATAATTCGTATTAGAATACGCTACTTTTTCACCAGGAATATGACTCAAACCTTTTTGTTTACACGCTAAGGAAAATACCATATTATTATCGTAATATGTTTTATCATAATCAAATCCAGATAAAGCCATTAGTGCATGGTAATTTCGAATACCACTGGTATGATTTAATAAATGCTTAATTTTTATAGGTTGTTGGTATTCTGGAAATTCAGGCAAATATTTACGTATATCCTCTTCTAACCCAATCTTACCTTCGTTAACTAATACCCAAATAGCAGAAGCCGTAAATTGTTTTCCTATAGAAGCCAAACTAAAAATAGTAGTGTCCGAATTTTTAATGTTATAATCCAGATTAGCCAAACCAAAACCTTTAGCATATATACTTTCCTTTCCAGATATAACGCTAACACTGAAACCTGGAGCATCTGTACTTTGATATTTTTCAAAAAGTTTATCCAACGCTGCAGTGTACTTATTTTGAGCACTTAAAAAAGTACAAATCCATAAACAGAAAATAGTAGAATACCGTTTTAAATTTTGCATTGCTTATAATTTAGAATCGTTTTTAGTCTAAGAAAATTTGTGAATAGATTTTTTATATCGACCATATAAACTAACTGGAGCAAGAAACATTACTAAAACAGCACAACTCAAAAGCATAAATAAATTGGCATAGGGCCAATGCATGATTTTAAATGTAAAACCTAATACCAGAAGTATTATTAAAAGAAGACCTCCAATAAACTGAAGCTTACTTAAAACTGTCATTTGTTGTTCTATTTTCTGAAAATTGCTTTCTAATTGTAGATTTTGAAAACTAGCATAACCACCAAACTTTTGCAAAGCTTCTTGATACAAGGCGTTAAAATCATTAGCATCTTGGCTTTCTATATAGGTACAAATATGATCTACTAAATCTTCTCTTAAGCTTTCCGATTTTACACCGTAAAGCTTCAAACTCTTTTCAATAAAATCAATATGTTTGTCTTCTATTTGCATTCTATACTAGGTTTAGGGTTAAAAATTAAATTTAAGGTGCTTATAAAATTATTTATTTCTTGTGTCATTTCTTCTGCAACCTTTCTTCCTTCCGAAGTGACCGTGTAATATTTCCGAACACGTTTTCCTATATATACCTTTTCGGTTTCTAAAACGCCTTTAGCTTCCAACTTATGTAGAATAGGATATAATGCGCCTTCCGATATATCGATCTTACCAGAAGTCAATTTCTTCACTTCTTGTGTAATCTCATAACCATACATTTTTTTGCTTTCACTAATCAGCTTTAAAATGATAGGTTGTAAGGTTCCTTTTGTTAATTCTTTGCTATACATATTTCAAAGATACATTTTATTTAAATGCATTGTTATAAAACTACAATAAATTTTATCTTTTATATTTTCTTTATACTAGTTTTATGAAACAAAACGTAAATTTGTAGCATGTTAGATTTGAAGAAAATAAGAGCCGATTTCCCAATACTTAAAAGACAAGTAAACGGTAAACCGTTGGTGTATTTTGACAATGCAGCAACATCACAAACACCGCAACAAGTAATAGATGTTATTGTGGATTACTATAGTAATTACAATGCCAACATTCATCGTGGTGTACATACATTGAGTCAAGAAGCAACCGATAAATACGAAGCAGCAAGACATACCATTCAGAAACATTTTAATGCAGCACATGCGCACGAAATCATTTATACTTCTGGTACCACACACAGTATAAATTTAGTAGCTAGTGGTTTTGCTTCTTTACTAAAAAAAGGAGATGAAATTATTGTTTCTGCTTTAGAGCATCACAGTAATATAGTGCCTTGGCAAATGTTATGTGAAAAAACGGGTGCTATTTTAAAAGTGATTCCAATGAACCAAGATGGCGAATTGGTAATGTCTGAATACGACAAATTACTGAACGAAAACACGAAACTTGTTTTTGTAAATCATATTTCTAACGCTTTAGGAACCATAAATCCTATTGAAGAAATTATAGAAAAAGCACATCAAGTTGGTGCTGCTGTTCTAATTGATGGCGCACAAGCTTGTCCGCACGTAAAACCAGATGTACAAGCTCTAGATGTAGATTTTTATGTAGCATCTGCACATAAAATGTGTGGTCCAACCGGAGTTGGTATGCTTTACGGAAAAGAAGCATGGCTAAACAAATTACCTCCGTATCAAGGTGGTGGAGAAATGATTGCTGAAGTGAGTTTTACAAAAACTACTTACGCAGGATTACCGCATAAGTTTGAAGCAGGAACACCAAATATTTGCGGTGGAATCGCGTTTGGAGCAGCCATAGATTATATGAATGCTATTGGTTTTGATGCCATAGCAACCTATGAGCATGAACTTTTAGAATACGCAACTAAAGCACTTTTAGAGATTGAAGGCTTAAAAATTTATGGGACAGCAAAAAACAAAACTTCGGTTATTTCCTTTAATTTAGAAGGGATTCATCCTTATGATGTGGGAACCATTTTAGATAAATTAGGAATTGCCGTTAGAACTGGTCATCATTGTGCACAACCAATTATGGATTACTTTAAAATTCCGGGAACGGTTCGTGCTTCTTTCGCTTTTTATAATACCAAAGAAGAAATTGATGTTTTGGTTTCCGGAGTAAAGAAAGCGAAAATGATGCTTTCGTAAAGTTTGGCGCCCTTTTTGTATATTATACTTTAAATTTTAACCAATGAAAATTATGAAATTTATTACTATACTCTTAACTTTTTTAGCTCTTGAATCCTGCGGAAATACAAAAGCTACAGCAAATACAGAAGACAATATAAAAGCGAAACAAACGGAGACACTTTCTGGAAAATATATGATTTCGTCATTTATTGACAATAAAGAATTACCAGAGAACAGCCATTTAAATTTTGATGCAACCAACAACAAAGTTTCCGGGTTTGCAGGTTGCAATAACTTTTCTGCAACGTATTCTACGGAAGGAAACACTATAAAATTTGGAACTTTTATGTCTACAAGAATGCATTGCAAACGCTATATGGATATAGAACAAAACTTTCTAAAAATATTAGAAGGAACTACAAATTTTTCCGTTGACAATAATATTCTAACTTTAAGAAACAATAAAAAGGATTTTATCTTTGCTACTAAAAATTTAAACTCAAAAATAGCCCAAGGAGATGATTATTCTATAGAGTATATCTCGTCTACAAGAGGTAGTTTTTTTAAGGTAGAGATTAAAAACGATAGCATTATTTCTCAAAAACAAAGAGGTTCTGCAACAGAAGCAAGAAAGTTTAGTGCACAAGAAACGACAGATATATTTAACAAAGTCGAAGTTTTAAACTTAGAAGAATTAGAAAATCTAGAGTCACCTTCTGCAGCGCATCAATATGATGGAGCCGCAGCAGCAACACTAAAAATCACTAAAAATGGTACAACATATAGTACTAAAACTTTTGATGCTGGAAAACCAAATTCCAAAATTGAAGATTTAGTAAATACTATTTTTAGTCTGAGTGAAAAGCAATAATTATAATGCTGAAAATAATACTTAATTGTATTTTTGCATAAAATAAAATCACGTGAATATTCAAGAAATACAAAACGAAATAATTGAGGAGTTCGCCATGTTTGAAGACTGGGAAGAACGTTATCAGTACATGATAGATCTTGGAAAAGATTTACCTTTAATTAATGCACAATATAAAACCGAAGATAACATTATTAAAGGTTGCCAAAGTAAAGTTTGGGTACATGCAGAGTTAAAAGACGATAAAATAGATTTCACTGCAGATAGTGATGCCATAATTACAAAAGGAATTATAGCAATATTAATTCGTGTGTTTTCTAATCAACATCCAAAAGATATTTTAGAAGCTAACACCGATTTCATAGACCAAATCGGACTTAAAGAACATTTGTCTCCTACCAGAGCAAACGGTTTAGTTAGTATGATTAAACAATTAAAACTGTATGCTATTGCATACCAAACACAATTACAATAAAAATACTTCTTGTACATACCAGCACGTGTTTTTATAAAAATAGATTTCCGCTTTCGCGGAAATAAAAAATAAAGATTCTCATATACATGGGAACGAAAAAAATAAAATTTCGATGAGCGAAACTATAGATACAGCAGCATTAGGAGAAAAAATTGTAACCGTTATCAAAACGATTTACGATCCAGAAATTCCTGTAGACATTTACGAATTAGGATTAATTTACGATGTTTTTGTTAATGAAGATTACGAAGTAAAAATCTTAATGACCTTAACAACACCAAACTGTCCTGTTGCAGAAACACTTCCTTTAGAAGTAGAAGAAAAAATTAAATCTATAAACGAGGTAAAAGACGCAGAAGTAGAAATTACTTTCGATCCACCTTGGAATCAAGACCTAATGAGTGAAGAAGCCAAGTTAGAGCTTGGAATGCTTTAATTAAAAAATATAAATGGCTAGACAAGCACCTAAATCTCTTAAAGATGGTAAAAAAACCAGCTTAAGAAAATCTTTTAGCGCACTAGTTTTTATTCCTAGATTCTTTAAAGAGATTTGGAAAACCAACAAAAAGCTTTTCTTATTATCTGCTTTTTGTAGAGGAATTGGTGCCGTATTACCAGTAGTGATACTTTGGTTTGGTAAAATAATTATTGATGAAATAATTCTTCAAACCAAAGTAGATGCATCCGATTTAACGTTACTTTGGACCTATGTGGCCATAGAATTTGGTTTAATTATTCTATCCGATTTAGTCAGCAGAGCCATTTCATTAACCGATAGTTTACTAGGTGATTCGTATTCCATAGATTCTTCCATAAGAATCATAAAAAAAACAAATCAAATAAACATCAGTCTTTTAGAAGATTCTGAGTTTTATGATAAGTTAGAACGCGCTAGAACACAAACCACAGGTCGCGTAGGATTAATGTCTAACGCATTAGGCGAAGTACAAAGCTTAATATCGATACTCACCTTAGTCGCTGGTTTAATTTATTTTGAACCGTATTTAATCCTCCTTTTAGTATTAAGTATTATTCCTTCGTTTATCAACGAAATTTGGTTTAGTCAACAACAATACTCTTTAGCAAGAGGTTGGACAGCAGAACGAAGAGAATTAGATTATTTACGATTTATTGGCGCAAACGATAAAACGGCAAAAGAAATAAAACTCTTTGGTTTAACCGATTTTGTAGTCGATCGTTTTAAAAACCTCTCCAATGAATATTATAATCTTAATAAAAAACTAGCGGTAAAACGTTCAGCTTTAGGATTCTTATTTAATGTCTTAGGGACTTTAAGTTATTATGGCGCATACGTTTTCATAATATATAGAGTGATTTCAGGAGTGATTACTTTAGGGGAATTGACCTTTTTATCTGGAGCATTTAACAGACTTACTAGAAACTTACAAGACTTCTTTTCTAAGTTTACAAGAATTACCGAAAGTTCTTTATACCTAAAAGATTATTTTGATTTTTTAGATATTTCTATAGCACCAGCACATAAAGAAGATATGCCACTTCCGGAAACGATTAAGGAAGGATTTGAATTTAAAAACGTACATTTTGCTTATCCAGGATCTGATAACGAAATACTAAAAGGTATTAGTTTTACTATGAAAGCTGGCGAAAAATTAGCCTTTGTAGGTCAGAATGGCGCAGGAAAAACCACATTAACCAAACTATTATTACGCTTTTACGAACCTACTTCTGGTGAAATATTATTAGATGGTATTAATATTAACAGATTTGACAAAGCAAAGTATCAAGAATATTTTGGTGTTATTTTTCAAGACTTTTTTAAGTACGAATTTACTGTTAGAGAAAATATAGCCATTGGTGATATTAGCGAGATTGACAACCAATCTAAAATTGAAAATGCAGCCGAACTTAGTTTAGCGAATGAAGTCGTGCAAGATTTAAAGTTTGGTTACGACCAACAACTTGGTAAACGTTTTTCAAAAGGACAAGAGCTTTCTGGCGGGCAATGGCAAAAAGTAGCATTAGCAAGAGCATATATGAAAGATGCTAAAGTTATGATTTTAGACGAACCAACTTCTGCACTAGATGCGAAAGCAGAAAGCGAAGTTTTTGACCGTTTTATTGGTTTAACCCAATTTAAAACGAGTGTCATTATTTCACACAGATTTAGCACCGTAAGACAAGCAGATAGAATTTTGGTTCTAGAAGAAGGACGTGTTTTAGAAATGGGAACACATGAAGAACTCATGAAAAACAAATCTTTGTATTCCGAATTATTCACACTGCAAGCAGAAGGTTACCAATAAGTTGCTAGTACTATGAAAAAACACATTCAAAACAGAAAGATTTCACTTCGATATTGTTGTTTCGTTTCCTTGATATCCATTAGTTTTTATTCTTGTATAATACAAAAACCTTATATAGCTAAAATAGCCAAATTCCAACCACTTTTTTATGGTGAGATTAAGGAAAATAATTTGAAAGGGATTGCAGACACGACAATTGTTTCTATTACCGGAAAGATGAGTAATTATGATGCACCTGTAGGAAAAGGCATGGAACTAATTTTTATTAATAAAGAAAACAACAAAGAATTTAAAACAATTACGGATTCTAATGGTGATTTTCAAAGAGAGATAGATAATGGCTTATACAAATTACAAATAATACCTTACGAATATGGTAGGACTCCAACTTTAAACTTTGAAAATTTAAATTTTAAACCTGGGGAAATACGCGAATTGAGAATTTATACGGAATCCTCTTCTGAGACTATAGCAATGGACACTATTTTTGAGAGTAAAAAAGCCTATAATAAATATCTTAAAAGCTAATAAAAAAAATTGGCTAATTGCTAATTCAATAGTTAAGCTCTATGCATTCCTTTACTAACCATAGTCAAGGCGTAATCGTTACAAAATTTATTAAATACATTTCACTCGAACAGACATAAAACTAATAATTTAAAACACGTATCTTCGTAGTATGGCTGAAGAAATTATAAATCGCGTAGCAACTAGTAAACTTGTTGTTTTTGATCTTGAGGATTATTATCCGCAAGGCAGACGCGTACTCTTTGATATTAAAGACTGGCTTTATGAAGGATTCGTTCTTCGTGAAAAAGATTTTAGAGCGATCGTTAAAAAGCACGACTGGTCGCAATACCAAGATGCGTTGGTAGCATTAACTTGCACTACAGATGCCATAGTACCAGATTGGGCATACATGCTTTTAACTATTCAGTTAGAACCATTTGCTAAAACTACTGTTTTAGGTAATTTAGAAACTTTAGAATCCTATTTATACCAAGACATTATTACCAATTTAGATATTACGACTTATAAAGACAAACCAATAATTATAAAAGGTTGTTCTAAAAAACCAGTACCTTCTAGCGCTTATATAATGATTACCAGCAAGTTAAAATCAGTTGCGAAATCCATTATGTTTGGCGAAGCTTGCTCTTCTGTACCTCTTTTTAAAAGTACTTCATCGATTAAATAAGCAGTTTCACCTATTTTAATAAGAAAAAGCAAATTCAGTTATACATTATTGTTGTCTTAATACTTATTTTTGCCCCTTCAAAAAACAAAACAAGATGAAAAAAATATTTTTATTAGCTGCATTATTTATTGGAGTAGCTTCAGTAAATGCACAGACAGATGAAAACACATTAACGAAAGAAGAATTACACGCACAAAAAGCAGAAAAGCAAGCAATCGCAGATGCGGCTCAAGCAGAAGCTAATGCTTTACAAGCTCAGATTAATGCTTTACCAGGATGGAGAAAAGGAGGTAATGTTTTAGTGACATTTAACCAATCTGCATTCAACAACGAATGGACTGGTGGAGGTATCGGTAATACTGCTGCTAACTTATTAATCAACTACGATGCAAACTTAGTTAAAGGAGATTATGTTTGGGATAACAAGTTAATTGTGGATTACGGAGTAAACAAAAACAAAGGAGCTGAAGATTTTACAAAATCGAATGACAGAATAGAATTCAACTCTATTGGTGGTAAAAAAGCAACTGGTAACTGGTATTACTCAGCATACTTTAACTTTAAAACACAAATGGATAAAGGATATTTATATGTAGACAACGCTCGTGTAGCTACTACTTCACATTTCTTCTCTCCTGCTTATTTTCAAGCTGGTCCTGGCATGTTTTGGAAAAAATCAGATAACTTAAATGTTATGATTTCTCCTGCTGCTGCTAAATTAATTTTGGTACATGATGAATTTGCTGGAAGCTTTGGTACAGATGCTGGTGATACTTCTCGATTTGAGTTAGGCGCTGCTTTAAGAGGGTACTACAAATTAAACATAGCAAAGAATATTTCTATGGAAAACATTGTAGCATTATACTCTAACTACTTAGAAGATCCTCAAAATGTAGATATCGATTACACAATGAATCTTTCTATGTCAGTTAACAAATATATTTCTGCTAACTTAGTGTTTCAAGCAATCTATGACGATAATACAAACCCTAATGGTTTTCAAATTAGAGAAGCATTTGGTGTAGGTTTTAACTACGGTTTCTAATCTATAGAAAAAGAGAATTAGTCTATTAAAAACGCGCTTCTATGAAGCGCGTTTTTTTTATTTATATGTTTCATTTTTTCTTCATGTAACTATGAAACAGTAAAAGAAGGAAACAAAAAACTAATCCTTTTTATTAAACTTACGTTCCTTCTTCTTTTTATTAAAGAGTCTCTTCAAAAAATCATCTCGTTTTTCTTCTTCACAATTTAATGCTTCAAGAACTTCATTGGAAGGATTTTCAAAACGACTTTTAGTTATAGAACTGTAATTGGAATCTGCATTTAATTTCTGGTAAAATTTAGCAAAAATTGGTAATGCAGAATTTGCACCTTGACCTAATCCGGTGGTTTTAAAACCTATATTATAATTATCGTTACCAACCCAATTGACAGTAACTAAGTTAGGAGTAATCCCAACAAACCAGCCATCCTTATTATCTTGCGTTGTTCCTGTTTTACCCGCAATATTGTTTTTTAGATTATAAGTCGATCTCAATCTAGCTGCCGTACCAGAATTAACAGTAGACTTCATCATTTGTAAGAGGACTTGCCTTGTATAATCACTATATGCTTTAGTTTCTTTTACTTCCGCTTTAAAAGACACAATTTCTACACCATTCTTATCTTCAATTTTAGTAATAAAATAAGGTTTAACAGGCTTGCTATTATTCACATAACTAGCATAAGCTCCGGCAAGTTCTTTTATATTAATTTCGGCTACACCTAAAGCTAAAGAGGGTTCTTTAGGAAGTTGTTTTGTGATTCCTAATTCTTTAGCTTGGGTTAAAACTTTATTTATACCTACTTCATTTAAAACTTTTACAGCAATAGTATTTATAGACTGACTTAATGCTTTTTCAAGATTGAAATTAATGTATGGATCTTCTTCGTTACTTCCAGAATTTGTTGGTGTCCAATTCTTATAATCGGTATAGGTAATTGCTTCTGGCGAAAAATAGGTACATGGTTTCATACCGTTTTCTATAGCTGCAGTATAAACAAAAGGTTTAAATGTGGAGCCTACCTGACGTTCACTTTGGGAAACGTGATCGTATTTAAAAAAACGATAATCTATACCTCCAATATAAGTTCTCACAGCGCCTGTTTTAGGTGCTAAAGCAATCATGCCAGTGTTTAAAAACTTTAAATAATGCTGTACACTATCTATGGTAGATATGTTTTGGGTTTTAGTTTCTTTCCAATCAAACACCTCGACTTCATGCTTCATAGAAAGTGAATCCATAATTTGTGATTCTTTTAAACCAAGTGCTTTATATTTTTTATATGAAGGAAGCTTTTTAATTACATTTTCAATTAGTTTCTTATTAACCTTCCATGGTGCATTTTTCCCATAAGAGGCTTCGAAAGCTTCTTGCAATTTTGCGAGATAGGATTGCATTGCTTCTTCTGCATATTTCTGCATTTGATAATCTAATGTCGTGTGTACAACTAGACCATCTTTATATAAATTATACGCTTCTCCATTTGGCTTTTTATAGTCTTTTAAAACAATAGCCAACTCTTTTTTTAATTCTGCTCTAAAGTAAGGCGCTACGCCCAAATCATGATTAAAAGATTGGTAATCTAAAGCTATAGATTCTTTTATAGTCGCTGTATATTGGGTTTCGGTTATGTAATTATACTTAAGCATTTGTTGCAGTACTACATCGCGTCTTTGCTTACTGTTTTCTAGATTACGTCTCGGATTATAAAAATTGTTTGCTTTTAAAGTCCCCACAAGAGTTGCTGCTTGAGATAAGTTTAAACTTGATGTAGGAACACTAAAAAATTTACGAGAAGCACTTTCTATGCCATAGGTATTATCTGGAAAAGGAACCGTGTTAAGGTACATTGTTAATATTTCTTTTTTAGAGTATATCTGTTCTATTCGTTTGGCAACTATAGATTCTTTTACCTTGTTTATTATAGTACTAAAAGCAAAGTGATTATCTCTTCCGTACAGGTTTTTAGCCAATTGTAGTGTTATTGTACTTCCACCTCCCGAAGATTTATCTTGAAATAAAATTGTTTTAAAAAAAACACGAAGCAAACTAATATTATCTACACCATCGTGCTCATAAAAACGAACATCTTCTGTAGCTATTAAAGCGCTTAAAAGGTGCTCTGGAAATTCCGGATAGGTTAATGGTTGTCTATCGTAAATATAATATTTACCAATAAGCTTACTATCTTTATCTAAAACTTGGGTTGCTTCCGCTTGTTTTAAATTACTTAATTCTCTTATGTTTGGTAATTTGCCAAATGCACCAAAATAAATACTAGCGAAAAAAATAAGGCATAAAACAAAGACTCCTGCAATTGCTATAATGGCTCTTTTTATCCATTTTCTTTTTAATAATGAAATTAATTTTTGCTTAATCATAAGTAGCTATAACGAGAAAAAACAGATTTATTTAGTTACAAAAGTATCTAATAATTATACGCCGTTAACTAACAAGTCACTATTTTAAATCGCTAAACTACAAAATAGGATTATTTGTCATGCCTCTTAAACGTATTAGCGTCCAAAAAATAAGTCATCTTCAACGATATCGTATTACTACTATTTTTTTAAGGTATTCCTAAATTATCAAAATAAGAAGAACGCACATCGCCATTAAAAAATAGTACTTCCTAATTTGCAACCTAAACTAATTTCATTAGCTGGAGCAAATAGCCATTTAGGAACTTAGCAAATGCGTAATTAAAAACGTAAAAAAAATAAATTTAACAAGTTAGCCTGCGATAACGATTGCAACCGTTCGACTATTCCTCAATAGTCTCACCCTTTTTTGAAGCATGAAAAAAAAGATACCGTGTAAAGCGTGGTTGTTTTTGGTTTTTTCTACCAAAAGCAAATTGCCCAACTTCTCGATACAATTTCTCATGCTTTGAAAGCACTCGAAGTAATGTTTTAATTACATTTTAAATTAAAATTTCGTTTGTCAAACCAAATAATTATAAACAGTAGATCTTGAAAAAATTAGACAAAAAAATCCCAAACATAAAGGCTTGGGATTTTTGATTTTGAAATTTCTATCTACACAGGAATTTACTCTTCTTCTTCGGTATAATCTGGATACAGAAAATGATTGTATGGAAAACGGGTGACATGAATTTCACGAACTTCATCATAAATTCGTTTTTTAAAGCCTTCTATGTTTTCTTTGTTTAACGCAGAAATAAACAACGCATTATCTTTACCAACTCTGTGCATCCAGGTTTTTTTCCACTCATCTAAAGAATAATGTTCTTCGGTACGTTCTGTAATTAAATCGGTTTCATCATAAGGTTCTGCTTTATAGGCATCGATCTTATTAAAAACCATAATCATTGGTTTGTCTGTACTATCTATTTCGCCCAGCGTTTTATTTACAGATTCTATGTGTTCCTCAAAATTAGGATGTGAAATATCCACAATATGCAACAGTAAATCTGCTTCTCTAACCTCGTCTAAAGTACTTTTAAAACTTTCTACCAATTGTGTTGGTAGCTTACGTATAAAACCTACGGTATCACTTAAAAGAAACGGTAAATTCTGGATTACTACTTTACGCACGGTGGTGTCTAGTGTTGCAAAAAGTTTGTTTTCGGCAAACACTTTACTTTTACTCACCACATTCATTAAAGTCGATTTCCCAACGTTTGTATACCCCACAAGCGCGACTCTTACCATTTGGCCGCGATTACCTCGCTGTACCGACATTTGTTTGTCTATGGTCTTAATTTTATCTTTCAGTAAGGTGATTCGATCTCTTACAATACGTCTATCTGTTTCAATTTCTGTTTCTCCAGGTCCGCGCATTCCAATTCCACCTTTTTGTCTTTCTAGATGCGTCCACATTCCTTTTAATCGCGGCAGTAAATATTCGCATTGTGCTAATTCTACTTGTGTTCTAGCGTAACTAGTTTGTGCTCTTTGAGCAAAAATATCTAAGATAAGATTGGTTCTGTCTAATACTTTACATTCTAATATTTTACTAATATTACGTTCTTGCGCAGAAGATAGTTCGTCATCAAAAATGGCTGTACCCACATTATTTTCTTCAATATATTTACGTACTTCTTCCATTTTCCCTTTACCAATAAAGGTTTTAGGATTAGGCATGTCCATTTTCTGGGTAAAGCGTTTTAAAACTTCTCCTCCAGCAGTAAATGTTAAAAACTCTAATTCGTCTAAATATTCTTGCGACTTGTCTTCGTTTTGACTTTTAGTTATTACTCCTATTAAAACAGCTTTTTCAAGCTCAATATCTTTCTTTTCTAGCATATGTATAATTAAAGTACAAAGTTATACCATTTCTACTTTTAAACCACTATAAAGTAAAATGATGATTTTTTTCTTTATACAAAATAGCTAAATAAAGCATAGCCTTCGTTATAATTTCTTTTTATGTTGAAGCAGAAAGGGAAAAAGAGCGTTTTATTATGGTTATTTGGAAGGAGATAGGACAATTGTAATTGTAAGCGGTTTAATTTTTATATTTTTGAGGAAAGACAAAAGACCCGTTTGCTGTTAATATGGAGCCTCAAGACTTACCTATTTGGCAAATGCCTAGTATAAAACAAATTATTTAATGATTGATTATTCCGAAATTCCTGTAAATCCTAGTGTTCATACTGTAGCTTTCTATAATGTGGAAAATTTGTTTGATGTTTTTGATGATAAACAAAAGCATGATAATGACTTTTTGCCAAAAGCAGATAAACGTTGGACCGCTAAACGTTATAAGAATAAAATCAGAAAACTAGCTTATGTAATTTCTAATATAGGAAGAAAGGAGAACGGAAAAAATCCTGCAATTATTGGTTTGGCTGAAGTGGAAAATGCAAAGGTTTTAAAAGATATCATTGCTTCAAAACATTTAGAAAACAGTAATTATAATTATGTGCATTACGACTCTAAAGATGAACGAGGCATTGATGTTGCTTTACTTTATGACAAAACCGTTTTTACTGTAGCCGCATCCGAAAATTTTTCATTAGAGTTATATAATGATGCAGGTTTACCAGATTACACAAGAGATGTTTTACTGGTTTCGGGTGTATTAGATGGTTTTAAAACACATGTTATTGTAAATCATTGGTCTTCGAGACGCGAAGGCGAAAGAGAGACAGAACACAAAAGAATGGCTGGATCGAATAAGGTTGGTGAAATTATTTCTAATTTAAAACTAAATGATCCGGAAGCTAAAATTATAGTTATTGGTGATTTTAATGATGATCCTTCCAGTAATAGTATAAAACGCTTGATTAGTGGTTTTGATTTATTTAATCCGATGGAAACCTTACGTTCTTTTACTAGAGGAACTTCAAAACATCGCAGACAATGGTTTTTGTTTGACCAAATATTTATAACAAAAAACTTTTCGGACACCACCGAAAACGGTTTAGTTTTTCAAAAAGCCAATATCTTTGATGAAGATTTTTTAAAACTCTCCACGGGGAAATACAAAGGTTCGCCTTTTAGAACTTACGTTGGCAAAAAATATCAAGGTGGTTATAGTGATCACTTTCCTGTGTACGTTACTTTGAAGAAGGTGTAAAAGAGTATTCCGTGTTCTATAAATTATACTAAAAAATTAAATCGCTTGATAAATAACTACAGATAAACCTATACAAGCAACGGGAATTAACCACAGCATAAAAATACTATATCCAGCGGATTTCTTATTTAGCATTTTAGCGTTTAGTACTTTTCGTTTTCTACCTGCATATTGCATCCAGTTTTTAAAAAATATAAATATACCTACTAATATAAATATGACAATTGCTTTGTCTTGAGACATTGTTGTCATATTCATTTGCTTGAAAAAACCAGCAAAAAACGTACCTAAAAGTAACAATAAAGCACATTGTAAAACCGAAATATAAACGGTTGCTAGCTGGTTTGCTTTTTTGCTTTTAGCATCTTTATAATGCTTAAATACGCTAAAGAATAAAGTATCGAAAAGTGTCATTTTTTAATAAATATATGGTTTAAAAAATAAAACCTGCTAATTTTTGGTTAGCAGGTTTTAAGACTAATTAGCCAATTTAATATTTTAATTAAGGAGCTAATATTTTAACATTACCTAAATCTCTTGTGGAAGAGATTGCTGCATCATTACTATCGTAAACAAAAGCAATAAAACCAGTTCCAGTTGCACCAGAAAGATCAATAAAATTAGTAGCATCATATACATTATCGAAGAATCCACCATTAATTGGTAACGCTTCAATTTGAGCTGCTCCTACTTCTACCCAAGTACCTGTAGAAGGATCACTTCCTGCAACATAATCTGTAGAATAGTAAGCTTTTAAAGGCTCTTCTCCTGCGTCACTGAAAGCATCCGCTATTTCTAATACCATTTTTTCATCCGCTTGCGCATCAAAATCAAAAGAAGGTGAGATTAACCAGCTAACCATTGTAACTGCATTAGAACCATCATAACCTGAACCTCTAACATAAGAAACTCCACCGAAAGATGCTGGATACCATTCCTGACTTCCATCCGTGTTAATAACATTCCATCCATTTAAACCACCAACAAAATCTTCTTCATAAACTACTTCAAACTCATCCAAATCTAAAGGACTACATCTTGTAGCTTCCATATCTACATCTTCCACAGCATTTAAAGCTAGAATACGTGTACTACCATCAAAAGTTTTGTTTACAATTGCTTTTATAGAACCATTACCTTCTGGTAATAAATGCTCTTTAAAATTAGCAAAAGAACTCGTTTCTAAAGACATATTTGAATAGGTAAATCCATCACAAGCTTGTAAAGTTCTTTGTGTATCATATACTTGAACCGCATCAAAATAACGCTCTCCAGCTAAGTTATCAGCAAACTGTACGCCATTAATTTGAACAAAAACACCTACCTGCTCATCTGTTAATGTAGCAAAAGTTACTTCTAAAGGAACCATTTCTTCTGTTACATCAGAACGTAAAATATTATCTCTAAATTGGTTTTCATTTACTCTGGTAACCGTACCACCATATTGATCGAATTCTGTACCTCCACCAATAGTAGTAATTCCGTTTCCAACTCTTTCTTCTCCAATATAAAGTCCTTTTAAGTAAATATATACTTCACGTCCTTGGTTATATTGGTTGTACGTATCTACTTGGTCAATAGTGATTTTTAAAGCTCCTGTTGGGTTAGAAGGCGCATCTTGAAGAAAAAATTCTTTAAAGAAGTTTCCTGATTTATCACTAGAAGACACATATCCTTTTACATACACATCATTCTCTACATGAAAAGGAACTGTTCCTTCTCCATCTTCGATATACAATGCTTTTACATAAGCCATATCTACTTCTGTAGCGGTAGCTAACATAGCAGTTAAAGCATCATTTTCATCTTGTCCTAAACTACTAGGAATTGTATAATCGTCATCTTGCACACAAGATGTGATAGCTATTGCAGCTACCATTGTTAGTATTAACGTTAAAAATTTATTCGTTCTTTTCATGGCGTATTTATTTTTAATTTTTGAATTCGTGAATGTTTTACATTTCATAATTCGTAATATTATTATAATTAATTTTTCTTTTTTTAGAATCTAAAGTACACATTTACAAAGTAGTTTGCACCACGACCATACCAATATTTTGCTCCAAACACACGTGATGGATTCGCATTATCGTCTCTTAACTCTCTGTAATTTGCATTTCTACCTTGTTCAAAACCACCAGTTTTGTACTCTTTATCCAATACATTACCTACACTAGCAAAAAAGCCAATATAGTACTGATCTATTTTCCAAGATTTACCACCAACAAGATTTACAACCATGTAGTTGTCAAATTCTTCTTGTTTTAATAACTCTGTAGCTACTTCTGGATCATAATCATTAAATGGTAATCCATCCGCATCTAAATAAAAGTTTTCTGTTCTTGTTAATGCATTCACATCTGTATATGCATTTGAGAAAAAGTTAGCTGTTGCACCAAACCACCAGTATTTAGGATCACGGTATTCAAAACCTACAGAAGCTGCACGTTGTGGGCCTCCTGCTACTTTATAATCTTTAAGATTTGCTTGTCCGTAAGAAATAGAACCATCTGCCGAATCAAAACCAGCTGAAGTTAAGTATAAATCTGGATTGTTATCATAAACATACTCACCAATAGAACCGGCAGCTTTTAATTTAATAGTAGGTGTTACTTGTGCTTCAATACCAAATTCTACACCAATATTTCTTTTATTAATTCCTGTTAAAACTTCTTGTACAAACGCTGAAGTTTCATTTTCTGCAATAGCATCACCACTTAATCCGTCTGCGTAGTAGAAACCTACTTCATTAGCATCTTTAATGGTAGAATAGAATCCTGTTAATCTCGCTTTTATAATTGGAGATCTAAAAATATAACTAGCATCAAAAGAAGTTACTTTTTCTTCTTCAATACCTCTTACCACATTATGATTCTCTCTTGAGTTAGAGAATGTATTACGTAAAGAAGGTGCTCTTTCAATATAACCAGCATTCGCATCGAATAAATGCTTTCCTGTTATTTTATACGTAAATCCTGCTTTAGCACCAAGACCATTAAAGGTAAGCTCTTTTCCTTTTCCATCTGAAGTATCTAGAAAATTACTGTGTTGCCATAAACCTTCTCTTTGGTATGTAGTACTAGAAAGGCTACCAGAAACGAAAAAGTCTATTTTATTATATTTAAACTGTGCTTGCGCATATCCAGAAAGTACATCTGCATATAAGTTATAGTTGTATCTATATTTATCACCTTCCCCAACTAAACGATCTGGGTTTTGGTTATCATATTGAAAGTTATCAAAAGAATCTACATTTAAAGCTCCTACATTAGAACCTAATAAGTCGATTATTTCTCCAAAATTTTCAGATTTTAATTTCTTATAATTAAGAGAAGCATTAATTAAAATGTTTTCATTAATTTCTGAACTTAAGATAGAATTTAAAGTAAGTTGCTTATCGTCTGCACGGTCTTCATATAATACATAAGCTGCAGGATCACTACCATTCGTTTCTATATTATTGTTTTGGTTTGCTGTAAGTATAGACTCCCAATCTATTTGACCATCATTTAAAAAGTTTTGTTCTGCTAAATATGCTCCTGCATTATCAGGACCATCATCATCTGCTAAATAATAACTTGGTAAGTTTTGGTAGTACGCTGGACTTGGATTAGAACCTCCAGAATAATCTAAACGACTATTTCCTAGTTTACCAAATTGGTAACCAACGTTGGTATTTAATGAAGTTTTAGAGCTAATATCCCAATAATGATTTAACATAATAATTGGTTCTTCTACTTCTTTGATACGTGAATTTCTTTTATCACCATCTAAATATCCCCAATACTCGTTATACTTAATACCTTTAAGGTCGTATACTTCTTGTGTATTTGGTGAAGATTTACCTCTTCTATTTGGTGCATAGATTGATGTAAAGTTTAAGCTATGTTTGTCTCCAAATTGCTTTTCAACAGATGCGAAAAAAGAATTAGAGTCATATAATGAAGCATCTTGATATCCTTCATTCCCCCAACGTCTTCCAGCCATAACTGTATATGCCCAACCACCTTCTAATGCTCCAGAAGCATAGCTAGCCATTAAACGATTTGTATAACTTCTATTAGAAGAAGAATACGTTACACGTCCACCTTCTCTATAACTAGATGCTCTTACGTTCACATTAGAAGTTCCTAAGATACCTCCAAAGTTATACGCTGACGGCGTTAAACCAGAAGTTAATTCTTGGTTACGCATTACATCGTTAAGTCCACCCCAATTGTTCCATTGTGGTCTTCCATTGTATAGCTTGTTCATTTCAATTCCATTAATTAAAACAGAACCGTTATCTGAATCTAAACCTCTTACTTTAAAGAAAGAAGAACTAAACTCGAAAGCCGCTGTACGTTGAAAAATGTCTTGTGACGAAGAAAGAAGACCAGAAATATTATCTGCTCCAGTAGTATCATCATTTAATTCATCATCAGAAAGCGTAATAGTAAACAAATCATTTCCTGATAAGTCTCTTTCCATAACCATATCATTTATGGTTAATGTTTTACCTTCATTAACTACAATAGGATAACGTTGTGGAACGAAAGCCTCTTTAGTTAATCTTAAAACTTGTTCGCCTAATGGCAAATCACTGCTAAACGTAAACACTCCTAGCTCGTTTGTAAACGTAGAAATGTTTGTTCCTTCAATAGTAACAGTAACATCTGAAATAGGCTCTAGAGAAATTGGTTGTTTCACACTTCCCGTTACCATGGTTTGCTGAGCAAATGTGGTAAAGCCTGTTAAAATTCCGAAGAAAAGAATTAGTAATCTTTTTTGCATACTTAAATTTATAGTTAGTAAACTCTTATTACATTAAATAATTATTATTTAAAGCAGACAAATTTACATTATTTATAATAAATATCTACATTTGGCAGGAGTTTTGTATTAACATAACTATAACATAACATTCACATTCATGAAAAATTTAAAATTCTGGCTTGTAGCCCTGTGTTTAACAGTCGTTTTCACCGCAGAAGCTCAAGAAAAGAAAAAATTCAAAATCCATACTGTCGGATTTTATAACCTTGAAAATTTATTTGACACTATTAATGACCCAAGTAAATTTGACGAAAGAAGTCCTATAATGGAAATGAAAACAAAGCAGTTTGAAGTTTACCAAAAGAAGATTAAAAATATGGCCCGTGTTATTTCTGAAATAGGAAAAGACGTCACCAATAACTCCCCTGTAATATTGGGTGTCTCTGAAGTGGAAAACAGAGAAGTCTTGGAAGATCTTGTTAATGACCCGGCATTAATCCATCAAGATTATGGCATTGTGCATTACAACTCACCAGATGTTAGAAGTATTGATGTTGCTCTTATATACCAAAAAAAATACTTCACTCCTTTATCTACAAGTAGTCATGAATTAAAAATTTATGATGATAAAACAAAGGAACGTAAATACTCTAGGGATCAATTACTAGTAAGTGGTAAATTAGATGATGAAATGATTCACATAATTGTAAATCACTGGCCTTCTCGTAGTGGTGGAGAAGCGCGTAGTAGACCTAAACGTGTTGCAGCGGCTAAGGTTACTAAGCGACTTTTAGACTCCTTACAATCTAATGATCCGTATGCTAAAGTATTTATCATGGGAGATTTAAATGATGATCCCACTAACGCAAGTGTTACCGATGTTTTAAAAGCACAAAATGATAAAGATAAAGTTGGCTTTAAAGGACTTTATAATCCGTATTATAATATGTTTAAAAAAGAAGGTTTAGGTACAACAGCATATAGAGATGCTTGGAGTTTATTTGACCAAATTATGGTAACAAAGCCATTAATTGAAAAAGATTATTCTTCTTTCACATTATATAAAGCTGGAATTTTTAATAAAAACTATTTAGTAAATAAAAAGGGAAGATATAAAGGATATCCAAAACGTAGCTTTGCAGATGGTGGATTTACGGACGGATTTAGCGATCACTTTCCGGTGTACACTTTTCTTGTTAAAGAAATTAAAGAATAGAAAACCACCTCGTCTCCTGTTTCTTTCCTGAAACAGAATCCACTCCTCCTTGAAAAAAGGAGAAGAGTTTTAAACTCGAGGGTTTTAATAAAATGAGAAACGACCTTAGAATACGTAATGTATTTTAAGGTCGTTTTTAGTTTCCATGCATGTGTTATAATTCGATGGACATTAAGAAAGTACCTCAATTTGACTATTATAAAAACCTATCATAATAAACCATTATTTACAGGAGATTAATAAACAAAACGCATCTTCTATTGCTTCGCTGAAGCTTTTGTAATACGTATGAAAAACGAGAAGTATTAAAAAAAACCACCTCGTCTTCTGTTTCTTTTCTGAAACAGAAGCCACTCCTCCTTGAAAAAAAGGAGGAGCGTTTTAAACTCGAGGCTTTTAATAGAATGAGAAACGACCTTAGAATACGTAATGTATTTTAAGGTCGTTTAATTATTATGTTCTGCTTACTGTTAAGCTAACCAAACACTCCAAGGAATTCTAGATAAAACCAACAATAGTGCTATGGTATAAAAGATAGCAATGGTTTTATTTTTAGGTTTAGAAGTAAGTTTCTTTTTATGTTTTGAATAACCAATAGTAATAAAAGCAACCGCTAAAATACCTACAAAAGGATGTTCTACTGCTAATAATCTAGCAAAAGGAGACAATCCGCCCATACCGTTTGCGGTAATACTTTGAAAGCCGTTTGGTGAAGTAAAGTATAACACCAACCCAATTAACAACTGAATATGTGAAACGATAAGCGTAAACAACGCAATTCTAAAATCTTTAGGTTCATACTCTTTATTAGAAAACGTCTTATATAGGCTGTTTGCTACTGCAATAATTAAAACAAGAAGCACTAAATAGGCCCAATAAGAATGGAGGTTTTTTACAATACTATACATATAATTTAAGTTTGAATTAGTTTGGTAACAAATGTACTAATTATTAGGCATAAAAAAACCTCTCCCAAAAATGGAAGAGGTTTTTAATTCTATTTTCTAATATGAATTAGAAATTAAAACGGATACTTGTGTTCCAAGTTCTTCCGTAACCAAATCTACCTGTGTTAGATTTGTTAATTCCTTTATAGTTTTCTGATCCAATTGCTGAAGCAGCAGTTGTTCCATTAACAGACTCTAAATACACTTCATCAAAAACGTTACTTACGTTTACTCTAAATTGTAATGAATTTGTTTTATTCTCACCAACTAACATTTTGTATGATAATCCAGTATCTACAGTATCATATGAAGGCATAGATAAAGGAGCTTCTCCTAATGATCCTGTTGAGAATACATCATTATACCAGTTCCATCCACCATCAATACTAAATCTTGGTAAAAACTCATAGCTACCATTAATACCAGCTGTTACTTGCGCAGCACCACCAACACTAAATCCATCAATAACAATCTCTTCATCCGCACCTACTTGGCTTCCGTCGTTATCAAAAGTTCTTTGTGTAGCATTGTCTTTAAACTGCCATTCTCCTAAAGAAACAAATCCGTTAAGTTTTACATTTTCCAAAGGACGAGTATTCACCTCTAACTCTACACCATAATGCACTTGCTTCACTCCTAATGTTTGGTAACTTAAGAAATCATCACCTGTTTCACCGTTACTGTTATACTTAGTTACGTTATCCCAAGTAGTATGGTATACGTTTAAGTTCGCAGAAATTTTTCTACCACCATTAAATTGGTAACCAGCTTCAAATCCTGTAATTTCTTCATTTTCAGCTTCAGGATCTAACAATGTATTCCCTCCTCTATTATCTTGAAATAAAGTATCATGGAAAGGTTGACGTGAATAGTAACCAGCGTTAACAAATACTTTATGCGTTTCATTAACTTCATAAGCAGCACCTAACTTTAAGTTATACCCAAGGTTATTTACTTTATCAGACTCTTCTGATTTCCCTTCAAATTCTGTGTTTAAGAATTCTGTTCTTACATGCGATTGGTTAGAAACCGCTCCTTGAAAGAATGCAGATAATTTATCTTTAGAATACTCTAATTGACCAAATACACCAGCGTAGTTAATTTGCTCTTCGTAATCATAACCAAAACGCTGTGAATGATCATCGTTTGGATTAAAGAATACATTCCATGGGTTAACACCACCATAAGAATCTGTTAATTCATAATCTCCAGAATACCCAGAAGAATTACTTACAGAATCTATAGTTATAAATTCTCTAACATCTCTAAAGTGGAAACCGTTATATAAACGTACATCTGCACCAAAGTTAAAGTTTAATGTTTCACTTAATTGGTTGTTATAGTTTGTTACTAAACCAAACCAGTCATGGTTATTATTAGAACCTCTTGCATAAGTTACATCATCTCCAGAAGTTCTTGCTTGTGCAAAACTACCACGACCCATTGAACCGTAAAGTACTGTAGACAATTCAGATTTTTCATTAATTGTCCAATCCCAGCTAATATTAGCTACTGGTTTGTGATAAATATTTCTTCCACCTGGATATTTCCCTCCATTTAAAGTATTAGGACTATCTACCCCACTAAAATTCCATGAGTTATATTTTCTTCCATTTTCTAAAAAGGATCCAATTGAACCACTTCCAGCTGCAGCATGCGATTGTGGCGCACCTGTTAATAAGAAGTTTAAGGAATGTTTTTCGTTAGGTTGGTAACCTACAGAAAAGAAATATGTTTGTCCTTCACCATCTGTATTATCTACATAACCATCACCTTGCCAGTGACCTAATAAACCTGAAAAAGACCATCCTTTTTCATTTACTCCTGTTGAGTAATATGCTGTAGTTTTTGTGTAATTATCATTACCTACCATTTGTTGTACAAAACCACCTTCTTTTCTATCAATAGTTTTAGTAACAATATTTACCGTACCACCAACAGAAGAAATCGCTAATTTAGAAGCTCCTAAACCACGTTGTACTTGAATTGCATTAGCAACATCCATTACACCAGACCAGTTAGACCAGTACATTTTACCGTCTTCCATACCATTAATTGGTTGTCCGTTTAATAAGAATGCAGTATTTGTTTGATCAAAACCACGAATAAACATTTGACCATCACCAAAACCACCAGATTTAAGGTTTTGTATAGAAGGAGTAGATTTCAATACTTCTGGTAAATCCCAGTTTCCAGCTTTTTGCTGAATCTCAGCAGCCTTAATAGTAGTAACAGCAACAGGTGTTTTTCTGTCTTCTGCTAAATCAATAACTCCAGAACCAATAATCACAACTTCCTCTAAAGAGTTATCACTAGTTAAAGTAATGTTTCCTAAATCTGTATTACCATCAAAAGATACTGTTACAGAAGTGTAACCTACATAAGAGATAACTATTTTACCAGCTTTCGCTTCTGTAGTAATAGTGAAATTACCATCAAAATCTGATGATGCTCCATTTGTAGTTCCTTTTTCAATGATGTTTGACGCAGGAAGTGGTGCGTTCATTTCGGAATCAATAACAGTACCTGTAACAGTACTTTGAGCTATTGCTCCTGTAGTAAGCACTAATGCCCCTACTAAAAATAAAAATTTTTTAATGTTTTTCATTTTATTGAATTTAATATTTGGTTTATTTTTTGGCAAAAATACATTGAATTAATGGTTTAACATTAACTTAACGTTAACAAATTTTCAATCTTAAAGATAACACAAATAAGCACGTTTTCAATAACTTAGTTAATAAAGCTATAAACAGACTTTTTAACAATTAATTTGTTAATTTTTTGTAATGATTCAATAAATTTAAGGTAGAAGTATCATGATTTGCGAAATCCTCATTTTCAAATTCTTTTAAAATTTTTCCTGCTAATTGCTTTCCAAGTTCCACACCAAACTGGTCGTAGCTAAAAATATTCCAGATAATTCCTTGTACAAATATTTTATGTTCATACATCGCAATTAGTTTTCCTAAGCTTTCTGGCGAGAGTTTATCTACAAAAATAGTGTTAGTTGGCTTATTTCCAGCGAACACTTTAAAAGGTATTAATGTTTTTTCTGTTCCTTCAGCAATAACTTCGCTTTTATCTTTTCCGTTTAAAAGCGCTTCTGTTTGTGCAAAGAAGTTAGACATAAGTTTGTCTTGATGGTCTTTATTACCATGTAACGATTTAGCAAATCCGATAAAATCTGCTGGAATAATTTTTGTTCCTTGATGAATTAGTTGAAAAAAGGCATGTTGTGCATTTGTTCCTGGTTCTCCCCAAATAATGGTTCCGGTTTGGTAATTTACTAGATTGCCATTTCTATCGACACTTTTCCCATTGCTTTCCATAATACCTTGTTGTAAATAGGTAGCAAATTGATTTAGGTATTGTGAATACGGAATTACAGCTTCACTTTCGGCTTTAAAAAAGTTATTATACCATACACTAATTAGCGCAAGCACTACTGGAATATTGCTTTTAAAATCTTCGTTTTTAAAATGGGTATCCATTTTATTTGCTCCTAGAAGTAAGTTTTCAAAATTCTCATTTCCTACCGACAAACTAATGGTTAAGCCTACAGCACTCCAAAGAGAAAAACGTCCGCCAACCCAATTCCACATTGGAAAAATATTATTTGCGTCTACACCAAAGTCTTTTACTTTTTCAATATTAGTAGAAACAGCCACAAAGTGTTTTGCGATATCTTCTTGTTTCCCACTTTTTAAAAACCAATCTTTTAATGTCGTTGCATTCGATAGGGTTTCTTGTGTTGTAAATGTTTTAGAAACAATTACGAATAGTGTAGTTTCTGGATTTAGTTTTTTTATGACTTCGTTTACATGATCGCCATCTACATTACTTACAAAATGTGTGGTTAAATGATTTTTGTAATACTGAAGCGAATCTACCACCATTGCAGGACCAAGGTCTGAACCTCCAATACCAATATTTACTATATCTGTAAATGCTTTGTTGGTATATCCTTTTTTATTTCCAGAAATAATAGTTTCCGAAAAATCTTTTATTTTTTGTTTTACCGAAAATATTTCCGGCATGACATTAACACCTTCGACTTTAATATTGGCGTCTTTCGGCGCTCTTAAAGCCGTGTGTAAAACTTCTCTTTTTTCCGTTTCGTTTATTACTTCACCAGAAAAATAAGATTGCATTGCTTCTTTTAGCTTCACCTCATCTGCTAATTTTAATAGCAGTTCGAAAGTTTCTTCGGTGATTCTGTTTTTCGAAAAGTCGACATAAAAATCTTCCCACGAAATGGTAAATTTGTCTGCTCTTTTTTCATCTTGAGCAAATAAATTTTTCATTTCAACATCTTGCACATTTTTAAAATGTTTTTCAAGATTTTTCCAAGCTGTAGTGGTGGTTGGGTTAATTTTTGGTAATGCCATAGAGTTACTTATTAACTTGCGTAATTGCATTTGTATTATCAAACACTTCTTCTAATTTCTCTTCTATTTCTGGAATTTTATATTGAATATTATCCAGTTGCAATTTTAGAGGTTTAATAAACTCTAGATATTTTACTTTTAAGCTATCTGAAATTGGTTCGGCTTCCGGAAGCTTTTGTTTAAAAGGATCTACTTCTTTTCCGTTTTTCCAGAAACGATAACACACGTGAGGTCCTCCAGTATTTCCCGTCATACCGATCCAGCCAATAACATCTCCTTGTTTTACAAACTGTCCTTTTTTAACCTTTTGGGCTTTCATGTGAAGGTATTGCGTTTCATAAGTGGCATTATGTCTTATTTTCACAAATTTCCCATTTCCTCCACGTCTGGTTGACTCTATCACTGTTCCGTTTGCGGTTGCAAGAATTGGCGTTCCAATAGCTGCTGCAAAATCGGTTCCTCTATGCGGACGTAATTTATTACCGTAATATGCAATACGACGTTTTAAATTATAACGGGATGAAATTCGGCTAAATTGAACTGGTGCTTGTAAAAAAGCACGACGTAAGTTCTTTGCTTCTTCATTAAAATAATCGGAAACTCCTGTTACGCTATCCGTTTCAAATTCAAAAGCATAAAAAGGCTCGTTATTATGCTTAAAATATGCAGCTTTAACATCTGCAATTCCAGCATAAATAGTATCATCTATATATTTATCGGTATAAATTACTTTAAAAGCATCCCCTTTTTGAAGACGTCTAAAATCTATAGTCCAAGGATAAATTTCATCTGCTAGTTTGTAGGCTAAACGCACGCTGATATCTTGATCACTTAATGCTTCGGAAATATTAGAAGTAATGACTCCTGCAACTTCTTTTTCTACATACTTTATAGGTTTCCTGCTAGTATATGCATGAATCGAATCTTGAAAGTTTATAACTACGTATTCTTCTTTATTCGGTTGGTAAATAAAGCAGTTTGGCTTTTGCAGCGAATCTCCTTTGGTACATAAAAGGGTATATGGTTTACCAACTTGTAGTTTTCGGATATCGAAAGTATCTTTAGTTTTTTCTGCTATTTGAAAGATATGCGAAAAGCTGATGCTATTTCTTTGTAATATTTCACCAAAACTATCTCCTTTCTGTATCGTATCTCTTTTAACAATATAATCATTAAGATTGAACCCAAACTCTAACGTTTGTTCTGGCTCTTCTACTATTGCTATTTCTTCTGATATTATCTCTTTTGGTTCTTGTTTACAGCTGTAAAATAAACTAATAGTTGCAAAAGCAATTATACATCTGTTCCCCAATCTTTTAATTCTTGCTCGCTCCATAGTTCCGGAAAAAATATTCTTCTTTGGTATTTAGGATGCATATACTTAACCCATTCACTTCCACCTGTTGCTTCCGCAGTTTTACCACCAATATTTAGGTAGTGATTTGCTGTATTATAATGAGCCATAACCCATTTAATATTCACAGTATGGTCATAATGACGCATTGCATCTATTAATTGTTTGTCTTCTTTAACACTTTGCGGTAATGCTTTAAACTTTGTGTAAAGATTATGTGTGTTATAAAATTTTGTAAATCTAATAAATTCGTCTTTATATCTATCTTCAAAAACTGTTAATAAATAGCTTTTCTTCCCAGTTTTATAGTCTTTTCCTGCTGCTTGCCAATATAAATGGTCAAAAGCATGTTCATACGGTGTATTTCTATCGATTGTATCTCGAAATCTATTATCGATTAGATTGATAAGTTCTGTAGAAGCGAATTCAATTTTTCTGTATTGTGCACTTTGAAATCCGCTAGCCGGTGTTAAGGTATTTCTGAATTTATTATACTGCTCGACATCCATTCCATCTTTCATAATTACAAAAGAAGAAGTAAGCATATCGAAATAACGACTTACCCGCATTAATTTGTCTGTAAAAAAAACAGCATCAAGATCTTCTTTATTTGCTACTTGATCAATCTCCCAAAGTATCATTTTAAATAACAGCTCATTAATTTGATGATACATAATAAACACCATTTCATCTGGTAAAACAGAACGTTGGGTTTGTAGATCTAATAATGCGTCTGTTTGTATATAATCCCAATAATTTATAGGCTTACTATATAACAAGCCTTGTAAATGCACGTCTAAGTCTTGGCCTATATTATCGAATTTTTCTTTAAGTTGGCTAGTTATATCTTTTTCCATCAATTATTTAGTTATCTGCAATAATTTTAAAAGGGTGTTTTAGGCCTTTAAAAGCATCTAGATCTGCTCTTAGTGAACCTACTGCTAAATCTGCCTGAATACGTAAAGGTAATTTATTTTTGTCTTTTGAAACCCAAAGCGTTAAACTTTCTTCTTCTTTAAAAACACGTCCTGCCAATACATAAGGTCTAAATTTGAGTGTTTTTACTTTCCCAAATTCTGTGTCTAAAATTTCCTCGCCCAAATACTTTATTTTAAAACCATAGTTTTCATCGTCAAAAAACATATCTGTTTTTATTTCGTCTCCCGGTTTTAGCGTCGCAATTTCTATTTTATTTCTTAAATAATAATACATAGAAACCATGTCTTGTATATTTGGTTTTGTATCTACTACCGTTTTTCTATTCTTCCTTTTATTATGTACATGTGCTTTTCTGTTTACCTGATCAAAGTCTATTTCAATGTCTTTTTTATGACCACCTTCATCGATATCTCTAATAAACTTATACGGTAATAAAGTCGTTTTATCAAAATAACTCTCATACCTATCTTTTACTTTAAAAAACCATTTAATAGCTCCTGTGGTCCAACCTTTACCAACCACGTGATACACAGGCTTTCCATCTATAGTGTCGTCTTTGACGGTTAGCGTTGCATTTCCTGCCTTTAGGAAACCACTGTAGCTCATTTCAAAACGAAACCATTCTCCTGCTTGAAAAGCGCTATCTTCTTGCGCTTGAGTAGTACCGATAGTAACCACTGCAAGTACTATTATTATTAATTTTTTCATATCCATATTGGTTGTAAATGTAACTTGCTATCTTACATTATATTGTTATGGTTTGATAATTACAATTACTATTCCAAAAGTAAAAAAACAAAAAACTCTAACGATATAAATGTTAGAGTTTTTAATGAACCGTATGTTAAATATTTGTTACAACGTTCCTCTTTTTTCTTGTTCTCTTTCAATAGACTCAAAAAGCGCTTTAAAATTTCCTGCTCCAAATCCGCGAGCTCCCATTCTTTGAATAATTTCAAAAAACAAGGTTGGTCTATCTTCTATTGGTTTTGTAAATATTTGCAATAAGTATCCTTCTTCATCTGCATCAATCATAATACCTAAACCTTTTAGTTTTTCGATATCTTCTCTTAACTCGTGACTAAACTCTTCTAATCTTCCAGGAACCGATCTATAGTATTCTTCTGGTGGCGTGGATAAAAACTCTACACCGTTTGCTTTTAACTGAGAAACGGTTTTTATAATATCGTCGGTTGCAACTGCAATATGCTGCACTCCTGCACCTTCATAAAAATCTAAATACTCTTCAATTTGAGAGCGTTTTGCTGCTTTTGCTGGCTCGTTTATTGGAAATTTTATTCTACCGTTTCCGTTAGACATTACTTTACTCATTAATGCGGAATATTCGGTGTGAATTTGCTTGTCGTCAAAGGATAAGAAATTTTCAAATCCCATAACATCTTCATACCATTTTACCCAAACATCCATTTGATTCCAACCTACATTACCAACCATATGGTCAATATATTTTAAGCCTGCACTTGGCGGATTATAATCGGATTCCCATTTTTGAAAACCAGGTAAAAAGGCTCCGTTGTAGTTTTTACGTTCTACAAACATGTGTACTGTTTCTCCGTAGGTATAAATTCCTGCTCGCACCACTTCGCCATGTTCGTCTGTTTCTACTGTTGGCTCCATGTATGATTTTGCACCTCTTGATGTTGTTTCTTTATATGCTTGTCTAGCATCTTCTACCCAAAGTGCAACTATTTTTACACCATCTCCATGTTTTACAATATGATCGTTTATTGGAGATTTGCTATTTAAAGGTGTGGTTAGCATCAACTTGATTTTGTCTTGTGTTAACACATAACTCACCGAATCTTTAGACCCCGTTTCTAAACCTTTGTATGCATGGGATTGAAAACCGAATGCTGTCTTGTAAAAATGTGCTGCTTGTTTTGCATTACCAACGTAAAACTCTACGTAGTCTGTTCCTAAAAGCGGAAGGAAATCTTGTGCTCCTTCAAATATTTTTTCTAAACCGTAGTTTACTGATTTTATTTCTTTTTTACTCATCTGTATGTTTTTTAGAGGACAGAAAAAAGAGACAAGAAAAAAGACTTTTAGAGCTTATTTTGAAAGCCCATTGTCATTTTTTGAAATTCTTGAATTTTCATCTCCATCTTTGTTAATTCTTCTTTTGTAATGTATTTTCTTTTACTTTATTATTAACTCATAAACATTGCTTCTTTACGGATGCGTTTACTTGTTTTTAGCCCTGATTGCAGTGACATCCTTTTTTATTTTCAAAAAAGATATAACGAAAAGCAGGAAATAGCTTCTAATACTTATTTTTAGTTTTCTGCTTTGACTATTTCTTTATACTTTTTTATGGAAACGGAATCTATAATAATCGAATCACTTTCTATTTCAAACAGATCCTCTTCTGGATAATATAAGGAATCGTTTTCCCATTCGTAATACGAATCATTTTCGTTATTATTATAAGTATCCATGAGTATGGTAGAGATAAGCACGCCATAAATCATAAAATATGTTATATATAACATGGTAATAAGTCCGCTTACCGCCAAAGCCACAATATTTAAAACTTTAGCGTTGTTTACATTGGTGTAACTGAAGCTGGAGTATACGTCTGGGTTTTCTTTAAATAACCTAATACTTTTGTTCGCCGAAACTAAACCTATGATGCTTAAAATTACGGAGACTATGGAAAACAAACCACAACAGCAACCTAAAAACAAAATTACTAAAGCTATAATTCCTAATGTCATTGCAGATGAATCTGCGGGTAATTTATTTTGATTCATTTTTATACTAGTCTTCCTAAAAGGAAGGAGAATTATTTTATAATTTATTCGTTTTAAAAGAAGGAAGAAAAAAGAGGTGAGAAAAAAGATATATGTACTTTTTTAAATACATTAATTAGCATTGTTCTCGTTCTATTTTCTATATTCTTACCTCTTGATTCTATTTTATTCTAACCAAGATTTAAGGTATTCTTCGTCTGCAATTTCCATCGCTTCTTGGGTAACCATTAAAGGTTTAAAAGTATCTACCATTACCGCCAACTCATCTGTTTTGGTTTTGCCAATACTGCGCTCTGTAGCTCCTGGGTGCGGACCGTGGGGTATTCCTGCAGGATGTAAACTTATGTGTCCGGCATCAATATCATTTCGACTCATAAAATCGCCATCTACATAGTATAAAACCTCATCACTATCTATATTACTATGGTTGTAAGGTGCTGGAATGGAATCTGGATGATAATCATATAATCTTGGTACAAAACTACAAACTACAAATGCATCTGTTTCAAAAGTTTGATGCACTGGAGGCGGTTGATGAATTCGTCCGGTAATAGGTTCAAAGTCATGAATAGAAAGCGCATACGGATAATTATAACCGTCATAACCTACCACATCAAAAGGATGTGTTGCGTAGACCATTTCGAAAATATCGTCTTGTTTTTTTACTTTAATGATAAAATCTCCTTTTTCATTATGCGTTTCTAGTTCTTGTGGCTGGCGAATATCACGCTCACAAAACGGGGAATGCTCTAGTAGTTGTCCGAACCAATTTCTATACCTCTTTGGTGTATAGATTGGTCTTTTAGACTCTACAATAAACAATCTATTATCTTCGGTATCGAAGTCCATTTTATAAATAACGCCTCTTGGAACTAACAGATAATCTCCATATTTAAAATCTAGATTACCAAGATGTGTTCTTAGTTTCCCGGATCCTTTATGAATAAAGATAAGTTCGTCTGCATCTGTATTTTTATAAAAATAATCTTGAGTAGCTTGTTTTGGTGCAGCAAGAATTATGGTACAATCACTATTGGTAAGTACTGCTTTCCGGCTTTCTAAATAGTCCATTTCTGGTTTTATTTGAAACCCTCTAAAACGATACGATTGTATATGATTTGCTTTTGCTATTTTTGGAGCAACGCTGTATTGCTTTCTTATTTCTTTTACCTGTGTTGGTCTATGTTCGTGGTATGAATTTGTAGACATACCGTCAAAACCGATGGTGCCAAATAATTGTTCGGCATATAAAGTTCCGTCAGGTTTTCTAAATTGCGTGTGTCTTTTAGGTGGAATTTTCCCTAGTTTATGATAAAATGGCATTCTTTTAAAATTTAAAGTTATTACTACTTCTTTTAAAATGGAATAAAATAATGCGCTATCATTCTGGATTTCTTTTCTGAAGAAACTTTAAAAAAATTAATATGTCTTGCCAAAATGGTTTCATTATTTAATTTATTGTTTTTCAATGCGCACATGTGACATCCATTGCATTCTTATTCTTTGCCATCAAGCCTTATCTATGGATGTTACCTATATTACAAATATCGTGAAAATTTTTGAGACTTTTTAAAACCAAAAACCAACGTTAAAAAACCACATTCTTTCTTTGATTTCTGGGGACCAAGAGTACTTTGCTTCTATTGGTCCGAAAAAGGTATCTAAAGAGTAACCTACTGCATAACCAGAATAATCTGGAGACGAAAACCAATTACCAGAATCAAAAAGGCCATCACCAATATTAGCATAGTTTGCCGCTAAGTTGATATGATTATTTTTAAAAATTTCATAATCTACATTTAATGTTCCTTTTACAAAACTATCTCCTACTAACGATAAAAAATCATAGCCATAGAACGATTTATAGTTATTAATGAAGTTATTTCCATAACCTCCAATTACAAAATCTAAAGACCTATTATCGTTTTCACCAATTTTAAAACCGCCTTCGGCTGTAATATTTGTGGTAATCTTATTATTAAAACTCTTTGTGTACCCAATGGTTGCTTTTCCGATAGAAAATTCTGAAAAATCGCTATTAAAATCAGAAGAATACAAGTATAAATGAAAATCACCCTCAAAGAATACACCTTCATTTGGAAAATACTTATTATCAAAAGTATCTAGTTTTAAGTTTCCGAAGAGACTAAAATAGCTACTATTATCAAAAACAGTTTCCTCCTGATTCGCATTGGTAAGTATGGTTTCTGTTTTTATTTTTAAGTGTTTATGTTCTGCACCTAATGTCAATGAGAAATCTTTTCTAAATAAGGTTTGCAAATAAAACTGATTGGTTAAATCCACTAGCTTAACATCCAGTTTATTTACATTAACAGCTAGCAGTTGCTCGTCTGTTAAAATAGTTTGTGCTTGAATATTTTGTTTAAATTGGTTGTATCTAGAATGCACACCAACACTCCAATAAAAACCTTTATCTACATAATAGTCAAAATTATATCTAATATTATCTCCAACTACAAAATCCAACGAAGCTACATCACTATTAAAAAGAATCTTTTTTTGAGTTACGTTAACTAGAACACCACTTTTATATAAGTCGTCATAATGAAGCCCTAATTTTAGCAAGGTATTTAAATTGCTTTCTTTTAGGTTCACATCCATCATATATCCATCTTTGTCTAAAGATGGTGTTAGCTTATAACTTACATTCTCAAAATTATTAGTTGCTGCAAGGTTATTTACGCCTTCTTGAAATGTGTTATAACTGATTTCTTCGTCGGGTTTAAATTTTAATTTACCCAGCACATAAGCTCTGGAGTATTTATCTATTCCATTAACATTTATTCCTTTAATTTTTAAACTGTCTATTGGTGTTATTTTGGCTAATTGCGGTTTCTTTTTTACTTGTTTGGCAACAATCTCTTTAAGCGCTTCTATATGTTTGTTTGTTTCTACTACGCCATTATCTATAATCGTTCTGCCCTCACTAAAAGACACAACACTAAAATTTGTTATATCTGGTTTAATATAAATATCTGTCTTTTTAGACTTGATTTTCATATCATTTATGGTTCTATAATTATTTATTTGAAGTAATATTTTAGTTGCAGATTGCAGTTGATCTCTCGTTGCCAAATCATCTTGCACATCTACTCCAATAATAATATCTACGCCTTTGGCTTTTAGTTCATCTATTGGATAGTTGTTTACAACACCACCATCTATTAAAACCTTATCGTCTATTCGTACTGGTTGAAACAAAGAAGGAAAAGCACCACTTGCCAGAATAGATTGCGGCAAACTGCCAGACTCTAAATACACAGCTTCTCCGTTTTCAATATTAGTGGCAACGCAGAAAAATGGAATTGGTAGTTTACTAAAATCATCAATATCACTTACATGCAAAGTTAACTTGGTAAGTAAGCTTAATGTATTTTGCCCTCGAGATAATGCTCTAGGTAATTTTACTTTAAACTTTTTAAACGGAAGTGTTATTGCATATTTTTCTGAATTATCGCGTTCATAAAACGTTTTTGCTTTACGTGGTAAGTTGTCACTAATAATATCATCAAAGTTTACACCTTTAAAAATGGAATCTATTTCTATACCAGAATAACCGGAAGCATACAAAGAACCTATAATTGCTCCCATACTTGTACCAGCAACATAATCTATTCTAATACCTAAACTATCAATAACTTTAAGCGTACCAATATGCGCAAGACCTTTTGCACCACCACCACTCAATACCAGACCTACTTTTAGATCCTCTTGTTCTAATTCTTGTGAAAAACTAAAAAGACTATAAAAAAGAAATATGAAGACTAATGCTTTGTTCATTTATTTATTATGATAATAATTATATATTTTTTCTGCTCGAGATACTCCAATAACAGCTTCCAATTCATCCAATTTCGCATTGGCAATTCGCTTTACAGATTTGAATACTTTCAATAGCTCTACTATTGTTTTGTCTCCAATTCCTGGAATACCTTCCAATTCTGTATTTAAAGCTGTTTTACTTCTTTTATTCCTGTGATGTTCTATTCCAAAACGATGTGCTTCATTACGCAACTGTTGTATAATTTTAAGCGTTTCGCTTTTTTTATCTAAATATAGTGGAATTGGATCATCTGGGTAAAATAATTCTTCCAAACGCTTCGCAATTCCGATGATCGCAATTGTTCCTCTTAAATTTAATGCATCTAAACTTTTTAAAGCCGATGAAAGTTGTCCTTTTCCACCATCAATAATAATCAGTTGTGGCAAAGGTTCTTTTTCGTCTAACAAACGTTTGTAACGTCTGTAAACCACTTCTTCCATAGAAGCAAAATCATCTGGACCAACTACCGTTTTAATATTAAAATGTCTGTAATCCTTTTTACTTGGTTTCCCATTTTTAAAAACAACACACGCAGCAACAGGATGTGTCCCTTGAATGTTGGAGTTATCAAAACATTCAATATGTCTTGGTTCTTCACTCAAGTGCAAATCGGCCTTCATTTGCGCCATGATCCTTTTCACATGTCTATCTGGATCTGTTATTTTAATTTGTTTAAAACGATCCATTCTAAAATACTTGGCATTACGAATAGACAAGTCTAGAATATGTTTTTTATCGCCTAGTTGTGGTACCGTGATTTTAAGGTTCTCGCCAACATGTACCTCAAAAGGTACATAAAGTTCTCTGGAGTTAGAGTTAAAACGTTGTCTTATCTCTGTAATTGCTAATTCTAAAAGTTGCTGATCAGACTCATCCAACTTTTTCTTAATTTCTAAAGTGTGCGAACGTATTATAGAACCATAAGAAATTTGCAAAAAATTCACATACCCAAAACTTTCATCGCTTACAATACTAAAAACATCTACATTGCTGATTTTTGGATTAATAATGGTAGATTTCGCTTGGTAATTTTCAAGCACTTCGACTTTCTCTTTTATTTTTTGCGCTTCTTCAAATTGCATTTCTTCAGCAAATTGTTTCATTTGCTGTTTAAATTGCGAAAGTGAATCTTTAAAGTTTCCTTTTAAAATTTCTCGAATTGCTATAATTTTCTCGTTATAAGCTCCTGTAGTTTCCAAACCCTCACAGGCACCTTTACAGTTTCCTAAATGATATTCTAAGCAAACTTTATATTTTCCTGTTGCAATTTTTTCCGGAGATAAATCGTATTTACAAGTCCGCAATTGGTACAACCCTTTTATTAAATCTAAAAGTGTGTACACGGTTTTCATACTGGTATAAGGCCCAAAGTACTCACTACCATCTTTAAAAACCCTTCTAGTAGTAAACACTCTAGGAAAACGTTCTTTTTTTATGCAAATCCAAGGATAGGTTTTATCATCCTTTAATAACACGTTATAGCGTGGTTTATTCTTTTTAATTAAGTTGTTTTCTAACAGTAACGCATCTGTTTCTGTCTCCACCACAATATGTTTAATGCTTGCAATTTTTTTTACAAGCACTCGCGTTTTACCGTTTTCATGTGTTTTGGTAAAGTAGGAGCTTACCCTTTTTTTTAAATTCTTAGCCTTACCAACATAAATAAGAGTATCTTCTACATCAAAGTATTGGTATACTCCTGGTGCATTTGGTAAGGTTTTAAGTTGTATTTTTAAAGCAGGTTCGCCCATCTTGTAAATGTACTTATTTTAATTTTTTATAAAGAAAAAATACCCTGATTTTAACGTATAATTTTTTAATAAAAAAGAAGGTTTTTACAAATACTTAATTATTACATTGCGCCACTTTTTGAAATAGAATAAATGATTAGAAAAACAATAGGAAGAGTAGACAAAATAGACTTTCCTAAACTAGATCTATACAACATAGATGTTAAGATAGATACAGGCGCTTATACGTCTGCAATACACTGTTCGCAAATTATTGTGGATGGTGAAAATTTAAAATGCACCTTTTACAGTAAAGGACATCCTAACTTTAGCGGTAAGGAAGTAATTTTTGAAAACTTTACAAAAACCAATGTAAAAAGCAGCAATGGTTTTAAGGAAAATAGATTTAAAGTGAAATCTGAAGTCGTTTTTTTTGGAAAAACATATAAGATTAACTTAACTTTAAGCACTAGAGAGGAAATGAGATTCCCAGTACTTATTGGTAGACAATTTTTAAAACGAAAATTTTTGGTTGATGTAGACCAAGAAAACATATCATACAATTTAAAAACATTATGAACATAGTTATTTTATCGCGTAACGCAAATTTATATTCTACAAACAGATTAGTAGAAGAAGGAGAAAAACGCGGTCACCAAGTAGAGGTTATAGATCCTTTAAAGTGTGATATTATTATTGAGCAACACAAACCAACCATTTTCTACAAAGACAGATACCTAGATTATGTAGATGCTATTATTCCTAGAATTGGAGCATCTATAACTTTCTATGGTTGTGCTGTGGTTAGACAATTTGAAGAAATGGGTGTTTTCACTATTGTAACCTCCGATGCTATACAACGCTCAAGAGACAAATTACGTAGTTTACAGCGTTTAAGTAAAGCTGGAATTGGTATGCCAAAAACCGTTTTCACTAATTATTCTAGAGATGTAGAAGAAGTTATAGAACATGTTGGTGGCGTTCCTGTAATTATTAAATTACTAGAAGGAACACAAGGACTTGGAGTGGTTTTAGCAGAAACTAAAAACGCTGCTGAATCTGTACTAGAAGCTTTTAACGGACTAGAAGCTAGAGTCATTGTTCAAGAATTTATTGGCGAAGCAAAAGGAGCAGATTTACGTGCTTTAATTGTAGACGGACAAGTGGTTGGTGCAATGAAAAGACAAGGAAAAGAAGGTGAGTTTAGATCTAATTTACACAGAGGTGGAAGCGCAAACGTGATTCAACTTAGTGAGCCAGAATTAAAATTAGCGCTCAATGCCTCTCGCGCATTAAAACTTCCAGTTTGTGGTGTAGATATGCTACAATCTAGTAGAGGTCCATTAATTTTAGAAGTCAACTCGACTCCTGGATTAGAAGGAATTGAAAGAGCTACCGAAAAAAATATTGCAAAAAGCATTATTACTTATATAGAAAAAAATAGCTAGTTAATTTATGATAAACCATAATGAAACCATTACCATTCTTGGTGAAAGTATAAAACTAGGAGAAAGTAAAGAGCTTTCTTTTGAGGTTGCAAAACTACACACTTCCAACTCTGTAGATGTTCCCGTGCTTATTTCACGTGCAAAAAAGCCAGGGCCAACGGTTTTACTAACCGCTGGAATTCATGGTGACGAAGTAAATGGTGTTGAAATTATACGTCAAGTTATTGCGAAGGGAATTAACATTCCTAAAAAAGGAACTATTATATGTATTCCAATTATTAATGTTTTTGGGTTTATAAATCTTTCTAGAGATTTTCCTGACGGAAGAGATTTAAATCGTGTTTTTCCTGGCACTTTAAAAGGGTCTTTAGCAAGTAGAGTTGCTTACAAATTGATACATGAAATTGTACAAGAAGTAGACTTTATAATGGATTTCCATACCGGTGGTTCCGGACGTTTTAATGCGCCACAAATTAGAATCATTAAAGAAGATAAAGTCTTAGATGACCTGTCTAAAAAATTTGGTGCTCCCTTTATTATATACTCTAAAAACATCAATAAATCTTTCAGAAGTACTTGTCAGAAATTAGGAAAACCAATACTTCTTTTCGAAGGCGGAAAATCTTCTCATATAGATACAACCATCACTAATCACGGTGTAAATGGTATTAAAAGAGTACTGCACAGTTTAGGAATGCTCTCTGCTAAGTTTAAAGTTTCTAAACCTAAAACAGACTGTGTTTTTATTAACGAAAGCAGATGGATTAGAGCGAAATATTCTGGGATGTTTAAAGCAACCGTAGAAATAAACAGCATGGTTAAAAAGGGAGATGTTATTGGAAACATCACAGATCCATATGGCAAGTCTAACCACTTTGTGAAAGCTGATAATGCAGGGTATATCATTAACGTAAACGAATTACCAATTGTGTATCAAGGAGATGCATTGTTTCATATATCCACAGAGTTATTATGACAAAAGCCGAGTTACGAATAGCCTATAGATTACAACGCAGAAATCTAACCGAAGCGCAATTAGACGATGCCAGTTTAGAAATTGCGAATCAACTATTGCAACTAGATATTTGGAACTTTTCTTTTTACCATATTTTTTTAAGCATTACAGAACAACACGAAGTAAACACCGATTATATTTTAAACATTTTATCTGGAAAAGATAAAAACATTATACTTTCTAAAAGCGATTTCAAAACCGGTTTGCTGAAGCACTTTTTACTAACCGATAATACCATCATTAAAAAGAATACCTACAACATACCAGAGCCCGTAGATGGAATCCCTATTCCTGCCGAAAGCATGGAAGTTGTATTTGTACCTCTTTTAGCTTTTGATACTAAAGGAAATAGAGTTGGTTATGGAAAAGGTTTTTATGATACATTCTTAGCTTCTTGCAAACCAGAAACCATAAAAATCGGACTTTCCTTTTTTGAGGCAGATGCTAAAATTTCAGATGTTTTTGAAGGAGATATCGCCTTAGATTACTGTGTTACACCAAAGCAGGTGTATCGGTTTTAGTTATAATTTCTGGTATACTTTTCTTTTTCCACCAAGTAACCAGATTTCAACCCATCCTCTAATTTAAACTTTGTTTTAACAGATTCTCTTTTTCCATCTATTCTTTGCAGATATACTGAAAAATGTAAGTGCGGACCAGAAGACCAACCAATGTTACCACTTTCGGCAATGAACTGTCCTTGTTCAATTATATCTCCAGCTTTAACTTTTGCCCCTTTTGTATTAATGTGAGCGTATTCAGAAAAAGTACCATCCTTATGATATATGATAATATAGTTATTAAACTTTTCACATTCTTGTGTACTACAGTTTTTAGTATTACTATCTACCACTTTTACAACAACACCATCACGTACCGCTAGAATTTTAGTTCCAATTGGCATAGTAAAATCTAATTGATTCTTATTTTGATGCGAAAAATGACCATTATAACCTTGAGACAAACTATGGCTTCCACCTTTTTCAAACGGCAAGTTATACTCATAATCTTTGTCGTATTCGGTTAAAAAATGATCTCCATGATTATACCAGGTTTCAGAACTAACACCATATTTTCCATTTTTAATAGTAGAAAGTGTTGTTAGCTTAATATTTTTTGTATTTGCTGGTAAAAGAAATATTTTATCATTGCCTTCCGATGATTTTAAATTTTTTAATGTAAAAGAAACTTTAATAGACACAGGAACTACCTCATTATTATCTGCATAAAACTCATAACCATTTTCAATGTTTTTAAGATGGGTTTTTACGTCCATTTGAGAAAACGTATGTAATGAAATAAAAAAAACAATGAAACTTATTCGTTTTTTCATACTTTAGAATTTGAGGTATTTATTTAATCTTCTTCTTTAGAAAAAGCTTTCTTATTAAACACAATAAGCATAATAAACCCTGCGCTTATTGCCATATCGGCCACATTAAAAACAGGCTCGAAAAAAGTAAAATACTTTCCACCATAAAACGGTAGCCATTCTGGCAAGTACCCTTTCCATAATGGAAAATAAAGCATATCTACTACTTTACCATGTAATATACCATCATAACCTCCTGCTTCTGGTAAAAAGGAAGCTACTTGGTGGTAACTATCGCTAAACAATAAACTATAAAAAGTAGAATCTATAATATTACCTAAAGCACCTGCAAAAATTAAAGCAATAGCAAGAACAAGCACGTTTGGACTTTGTTTTTTAATTGCAGAAACCAACCAATAACCAATACCTACAATGGCAACAATTCTAAAAAGGGTAAGTGCTACTTTTCCTGTTCTGTCGTTAATAAAAGAAACAAAATCGCTAATCTTGGTTCCCCAAGCCATTCCGTCATTTTCTATAAAATAGATTTTAAACCAGTCAAAAACTTCCACACTTTCTCCTAATAGGAAATGTGTTTTTATATACACTTTACTAATTTGATCTATTAGCAGAATGAGGATGATAAGTATTATCGATTTTTTTAGATTCATAGTATTCCCCATGAAAATGGGAATCTTTTTAAGTTAACTCCTATTAAAAGACCTTTTGATTGCGCTCAAGGTACCATTTTAGATAAGAAACGGTTTCTACAAAAATAGGAATATTATTGACTTTTAGTTATAGTTACATTCCCATTTATAGTTTTAATTAGCACTTCATGGCTCCCTACATCTATTTCTTCTTTTGAAATAGCACCATTTTTTGAGGTAATGCTAAGTTTTGCTTGGTTTGTTTGCAAGGCAATATTTCCATCTATGGTATATATTTTTGCATCCCCTTTATATTCCTGAAAAAAGCAATTCCCACTGGAAAGACTTAAGGTTACATTTTTATATTGTCCTTTTACGATAACAGTAGCAATATTAGAATTAATTAAAAGCTCTTTGTTTTCAGGAATCACAATAACAAGTTCTATTGAAATTACTTTATGTGCACTTAATTTATCATTTGCATCCTTAAAAAGGGGTTGTATTTTTGCAGCTATGTACAGATTTCTGTTTTTATTTTCAGCAACTAAAACAATGTCTTCGTTATTTTCGCCTTCTACTCTAGAATGTATTCTAATGGTATCTACAGGTTTCGCCTCGACAACAATTTTAAACACATTTTCACCATCCACAATAATGTTTGCTATGCCATTAGCCGCAAATGATTTTTCTGTAATATGTTGCGCTTGTAGTAAGTTTGTAAAACAAAAGAGAAATATGTAAACACTGTTTTTCATTATATTAAGATGCTTCCTTTAGACTACGCTCTGTGCAGGCTATTTTGAAAGGATAAAAAGGTTATATAAATAAAAACGCTTCAAAGAAATTGAAGCGTTTTACTATTTATTTATAATAAGATCCCTGTTTTCACAGGAATTTGTTATTGCATGTTTTTCGCTTCAATACTTAAAGTAGCATGAGGCACTAATTTTAAACGTTCTTTAGCAATAAGTTTTTTAGTTACACGACAAACACCATAGGTTTTATTTTCTATTCTAATCAAAGCATTCTTTAAATCACGAATAAACTTTTCTTGTCTAATCGCTAGTTGCGAGTTGGACTCTTTACTCATCACAGCACTACCTTCATCAAAGGCTTTAAATGTTGGCGAAGTATCTTCTGTACCATTGGTATGGTTATTCATATACGCACTTTTAATAAGCTCTAAATCGTGTTGTGATTTTTGTATTTTCTCCAAAATTAGCGCTTTAAATTCTGCTAAATCTTTATCTGGGAATCTTACGTTAATATCTGTTGCCATAATTTTAATGTTTTGTAATAAATAATTTGGTATTTATAGTGTCAAAAGCAATTTCTATACCAGTATCTATTTGTTCTACAATCTCTAACGTTTCGGTTAAGGTTTCGGTTTTAATATACTCGATATTCGCTTCCACAGCCTTAACAATTTGGTCGTCTTTTTGAATTTTTACATCTATTCTATCTGTAACTTCAAATCCGGAATCTTTACGTAAGTTTTGAATCCTATTTACTAACTCACGAGCAATTCCTTCTTCACGTAATTCTTCCGATATGGTAACATCTAAGGCAACGGTTAAATTACCTTCATTTGCTACAAGCCAACCTTCTATATCCTGCGATGTTATCTCTACATCACTTAGTTCCAAAGTAATACTTTTTCCGTTAACTTCAACATCTAAAACACCATTTTGCTCGATTTTTTTAATATCTACTGCAGTAAACTTCTGAATTTCTCCTGCAATCGCTTTCATATCCTTACCAAAACGCGGTCCTAATGTTTTAAAATTAGGCTTTATTTGTTTTACTAATATATCGGAAGCATCTTCTAAAAGTTCAATCTCTTTAATGTTTACTTCGTGTTTTATTAAATCTGCTACTGCTAAAATATCTTCCTTTTGCGTCGCTGAATCCACAGGAATCATAATTTTTTGTAATGGCTGACGTACTTTAATTTTTTCTTTAGCTCGTAACGATAAAACCAACGATGATATCGTTTGCGCTGCTTCCATTTTACGTTCTAAGGCTTTATCTATAAAAGCGGTATCACTCTTTGGAAACTCTGCCAAATGTACACTTTCAAACGTTTCTGTTTGTGTTGTTTTTGTTAAGTCTAGGTAAAGTTTATCCATAAAAAATGGTGCAATTGGCGCGCCAAGTTTCGCTATGGTTAACATACACGTATATAAAGTTTGGTATGCTGAAATTTTATCGGTTTGGTAATCGCCTTTCCAGAAACGTCTTCTGCTTAAACGTACGTACCAGTTACTTAAATATTCTTGTGTAAATTCTGAAATTGCTCTTGCTGCCTTTGTTGGCTCATATTCTGCATAAAAATCGTCTACTTTCTGAATTAAAGTGTTTAATTCGGAAAGAATCCAACGATCAATTTCAGGTCTTTCGTTTAACGGAATATCGGCTTCCGCATAACTAAACTTATCAATATTTGTATATAAAGTAAAGAAAGAATAGGTGTTATAAAGTGTTCCGAAGAACTTACGTTTCACCTCTTCAATACCATCGACATCAAACTTTAAATTATCCCACGGATTTGCATTCGCAATCATATACCAACGCGTAGCATCTGCTCCGTACGTAGATAATGTTTCAAAAGGATCTGTTGCGTTTCCTAGACGCTTCGACATTTTTTGTCCGTTTTTATCTAAAACCAATCCGTTAGAAACTACATTTTTATAGGCTACAGAATCGAAAACCATCGATGCAATTGCATGCAATGTATAAAACCAACCACGTGTTTGATCCACACCTTCGGCAATAAAATCTGCTGGAAATGCTTTATTCTCGTCTATTAATTCTTTATTTTCAAAAGGGTAATGCCATTGTGCATACGGCATAGAACCAGAATCGAACCAAACATCTATTAAATCACTTTCACGTTGCATAGGTTGTCCGCTTGGGGAAACTAATACAATTTCATCTACAATATTTTTATGTAAATCTATTTTAGCGTAGTTTTCTTCGGAGTTATTTCCAACTTCAAAATCTTCGTAAATGTCTTTCGCTAAAACGCCAGCGGTAACTGCTTTTGCCATTTCGGCTTTAAGCTCTTCCACAGAACCAATACAAATTTCTTCTTTACCATCTTCTGTTCTCCAGATTGGTAATGGAATTCCCCAATAGCGAGAACGCGATAAATTCCAATCGTTTGCATTTGCAATCCAATTTCCAAAACGTCCTTCTCCAGTGGATTTTGGTTTCCAGTTAATGGTAGTATTTAACTCATGCATTCTACCTTTTACATCGGTAATTTTAATAAACCAAGAATCTAACGGGTAATATAGAATTGGTTTATCTGTACGCCAGCAATGTGGATAGCTATGCTTATATTTTTCGACTTTAAAAGCTCTATTTTCTTCTTTTAACTTAATCGCTAACTCGACATCTATAGAACGTTCTGGAGCTTCGCCATCGTTATAATATTCGTTTTTCACATACTTACCACCAAACTCTTTCATTTCTGGTCTAAAACGACCTTGTAAATCTACCAGTGGTACTAAGTTTCCGTTTTCATCTTTCACCAATAATGGTGGTATTTCAGGAACTGCTTGCTTAGCAACTAATGCATCATCGGCTCCAAAAGTTGGTGCTGTGTGTACGATTCCTGTTCCGTCTTCGGTAGTAACAAAATCTCCAGCAATAATTCTAAAGGCATCTTGCGGATTATCATTTGGTAAAGCATACGGTAATAATTGTTCGTATTTAATGCCAACTAAATCCTTCCCTACAAACTCTTTTACTACAAAATATGGTATTTTTTTGTCTCCAGATGTATAGTCTAATAATTCTTGCTTCGTTTCAATGCGTTTAAACTTTCCATCAAACTGTTTATTAACCAAAGCTTTTGCTAAAACTACATTAATTGGCTCAAAGGTATACTGATTGTACGTTTCTACTAAAACATAATCTATTTTCGGACCAACAGTTAATGCGGTATTACTTGGTAATGTCCATGGTGTTGTAGTCCAAGCCATGAAATAAATATCGCCTTCGTTTTGTAAAAAGTCTGGCAATGTTTCTTCTAATGCTTTAAACTGTGCAACAATGGTTGTATCTGTTACATCTTGATATGCTCCAGGTTGGTTTACCTCATGCGAGCTAAGTCCTGTTCCTGCTTTTGGTGAATATGGCTGAATAGTATAGCCTTTATACATCAAATTTTTAGAATAAATCTCTTTAAGCAGCCACCAAACCGTTTCCATGTATTTAGGTTCATAGGTAATATATGGATCGTCCATATTTACCCAATACCCCATTTTATTGGTAAGGTCGTGCCAAATATCGGTATAACGCATTACTGCTTTTCTACATGCTGCATTATAATCTTCTACAGAAATAGTTTTACCAATATCTTCTTTAGTAATTCCTAGTTCTTTTTCTACGCCAAGTTCTATTGGTAAACCATGTGTATCCCAACCTGCTTTACGCTTTACTTGAAAACCTTTCATGGTTTTGTAACGCGGAAAAATATCTTTAATAGAACGAGCAAGTACGTGGTGCACTCCAGGTAATCCATTTGCTGAAGGAGGTCCTTCAAAAAACACATAAGGTTCTGCACCTTCTCTAGTAGTTACACTTTTTTCGAAGATGTTATTTTCTTGCCAATAGTTTAAGATTTCATCTGCAACTTTTGGTAAGTCAAGGCCTTTATACTCAGGAAATGTAGTGCTCATTATATCGTTTACTTTTAAGAGTTGCGAAATTAATGAATTTCGGCGAATTTGTTAAGTTTATAAAAAATAAAAGCCTCTGAAAATTTCAGAGGCTTTTTGTTTCGTATTTTAAAGTACTTATATTTTTATAAGCTTCTTTGAAATTAAAGTTTTAGTTCCTTCTGTAATACGCATAAAATAAACACCATTACTTAATTCTCCTAACCCTGTGAAATGTATTTCACTTTGGGAATTAGTTACGGTTTCACTACGAATAACTCTACCTTGCAAATCGAATAACAATACTGTTAATTCTTGATAATTAAAACCAGAAGGTAAACTAACAACCACATTATCTTTTAAAGGATTTGGATATACAGAAATATTAGTTAAAGTACTATTTGAAGTTGAAAGTGTATTATTAATAATGTTTACGGTGTAGTCTTCCACTTGACTATTATTATCATTATTAAGAATTAGACCACAAGATTCATGACCTCCATCACCACTAGGTATCCAATATTGTCTAGATGCAATACGCATTCTAGTATTTCCTGGAAAAGCACTTGCAGGAACAGCTATTGTTTTACTGTTTGGACTACTACCATATAAATTATTAGAAGCATGTTCCCAAACTTTTTCGTTTGCATCTTCAAAATCTCCATCTTGATTAAAATCTATCCAAACTGCTATTCCTATTTGATTGGTGTAGCTTGTAGAAATGGTTAAAGAATAACCACTACCAGCATTCATACTTATTGGAGAAACCCCAGTGAAATCGGTATAGCCTTCATTAGAAGAGGAAGCATTACTTATAAACGTCCCCATTTCTCCATTCATTTGCACATTACTTATTTGTCCGATGTTCTTTCCATAAGCATCACAATAAGTAACAGTTGAAGTAGTAAACAATACGGTATTACTATAAGCAGATTGTGAGGAACCACAATCGCTACGAACTTCTAATTCATAATTAGTAGACAATGTTAAACCTGTTATTGTAGTTGCATTAATTGCTGAATTAACGGTTGTCCAAGCACCAAATTCTTCACGGTATCTAATATGGAATGTTACATCGTCTATATTATCCCAAGATACATCTGCTGAAGTGGATCCAGGAGTTACAGAAACATTAGCTGGTACTGGCAATGCATTAACCATTACACTTTGTGTCGTTGAATCTGAATTTACACCATCATCAAAAAGCCATGTAATTGTTCCGCTTTGACCTGCGGCAAATGTAGTATTGTCTGATGTTGTCGCTGTTACTTCGACACACCCATTATTTATTAAAGTTGGTGTTGGCACTGTAACTTCACAATTACTTATTATATTATCTAGTGTTGGTGCCACAAATGGTGAAGGCGATGGATTAGGATTAATGGTTACTGTAGATGAACATCTACTTTCATTACCGTCATTATCTGTAACTGTTAACCAAACGGTTTGAGAAGCACCAACATGTGTACAATTAAAAGTATCTTTATCTATAACCACAGAATTTATTCCCGCAGCTCCTCCTGTGGAACCATTATCTATCTGACTAGCCATTATTGTTGCGTTTCCGTCTGGATCTAAAGTCACTGTTATGTCTTGACAATTAGCTACTGGTGGATTAGAAACTAATAAGCCAACATACTGAATTTTAACGATGGTTCCACCATTTTCGATAGAAACACCAGAACCAGAAGATGGACCAGAAGTTCCTCCGCTATTATCTGTAACGGCATAAATAGTTAATCCGTCTGGCGAAATTGCAATATCTCTATATCTATCATTGGAAGAGTGAAATTCTTCATAACCATCAATAGAACCTTGGTCATCATCGCCTACCACATCATTTCCATCTGGAGATAATTTAGCTCTATAAATAGTTCCTTTTTTTAAAGTTGGCACTAATAACGAACGTCCCCAACCTGGAATATTTCCAGCTTCATGTATATCGATACTTGAAGGTGCTACACTTGGCCATGTGAACCAACCTCCTGGAGGATCTGTTGCTACCGTACCACCATAAGTACCTATTGGCGGTTGAAAATTAGTAGGTACATCTCCTGCAGTAGGATAAGACTCATATTCTGTTGCTGTATCTGCTCCTGCTGGACAATTATGATCACTAAAATCTCCTGCGTTACAATCCACACCTAAAGAAGACCAGTTACAATAGCTATACGCCATATTATCATAGTATCCTGCAATTTCTGGCCAACCATAATTTTTACCAGTTTTAATAACATTTATTTCATCATCGACTTTTGCACCATGTTCGGAAGCATATAATGTTCCATCTTGAGAAAATATAATTCCTTGTGCATTTCTATGACCATACGTATTGACATGACTTTGTACACCATTTAAAACCGGGTTATCGGAAGGAATAGAACCATCTAAATTAATTCGTAATGTTTTCCCTGGATAATTATCATAATCTGTTGGAGATGTTGGTAACACCTGCGCTAAATTAGGATTACAAGAATAATCAAATTGATTTGCTCCTTGATCTCCAATAGTATAATATAATTTTGAATCTGGACCGAATATTAAACGTCCTGAATTATGATCTGCACTTGCAGGAAGCCCTTCTAAAATAGATCCGTTTGCATTTAGATTAATATCTTCAGATAAAGTACCTGAACTAACATCATAAACTAACCTCGCGATTCTTAATTTTAAACCATTATCTGCATAGGTATATGCTACATAGACATAATTATTAGAAGTTGCAGCAGGATTGGAATATAAAGCTGGATGAACAGCCATCCCCATTAATCCACCTTGCTTAGAATACTCTATTTTACTACTTAAATCTAGCATGGTAGTAATTGGTCCACCTGAAGTACTTATTCTAACGATTTTTTCTCCTACGCGCTCTGTTAACCATAAGTTTCCATCTGGCGCATATGTTATTTCCCAAGGAAAGTTAAAAGCCAGATCTGCTGTTAAGTTTGTAGTTGTCCAATCGGAGCCACTAGTTACCGAAGACGAAAGCGGCATCATTGGTCCTTGTGCATAAATAAAGGAAGCGCACAACATCATTAGAAAAAGTAAAGTTTTTTTCATTTAAAATATAAATTATGAGATTTATTGAATTATTATTTTTTTAGTTACAGTTAAATTACTCTTCATTTTCATAGTAACTAAATATACTCCAGTACTTGTGTTTTCAAGAGAAACACCATTCTCTAAGTCTGAAGTTTTTACATTTTCTTTAGTATATACATTTTGACCTAAAACATTATGCACAACTAATGATGCAACATCTTCTTTAAGTTGTTTTGCATAAAGTAAATTCTGATTTGAATTAAAGTAAATTATTGCATCATTATTTGCTGTTACTTCCTCTGTACTTAATCTTGCACCTTCGAAAACGATTTCAAATCTTTCATCAAATTGTCCAGCTTCGGATAAGAATGTATATGCTGCCTCTTCTCGTAAATCAAAGTACACATCTCTAAGGTTATCTTTTAAATAAACCTCTTGTTCATCAGCTATATTAATTACCTCTGTTAACTTAATACTATAGCTATTACTTCCTGATGTTTTTAATGCTAACGGCACTACTTTATCATTAGAAATTGCTGCGTATGCTTGTATTGTCATATACTCATCCTCTAACAACAGACTTAAATCATCATGATTTTCGTCCGTATTTTTAGATTCATATCCATAATCATATGCGTCTGTTGTAAAATCACTAAACCCTAATAACAATTCTCTTCGTGTTGCTTGACCGTCTAATGCATTAAACTCTAATCGTATTTTTCGCATGATATCTTCTTCCCTTTCTGAATCATCAGAACGATCCTGCGTTGCTTCTCTAAAAAACACAGAACCATTTTCTACAGTTCCATCTGCATCTGTTTCTTTAATAAATATACGTTGATTATTATTAAACTCTACAGAACCATCACTTGTTATTTCTACTACAAAACCTTGCCCGATTGGCAAGTACCAAGTAGGTCTTTTCGTACCATCTAGGGAGCCATTATTTCCACCTATACCGCCTTCAAATTGGTATGCCAGAACACTTCCTGTTTTATTAACTGTTGCATAACCTCCTTCATATTCTGTGGTAGTATGTGATGTTCCTGCCCATTGTTGCCATAAATGAATATCTCCTTGTAATACCGATTGATTATCGTCTATGAATTGCCGAACATCTAATGCCGATGGATACGGATTACCTAAAATATATTCTGTTTTGGATTCCCCTGCCACAGATCCTCCACCTCCTACATCAGACACGCTTACTTTTATGGTTCCATTGTTTGGTTTACCTTCAAAAATATATTCTTGTTCTGCTCCTTCTCCTGCTCCTTCTCCTGTTCCTTTATGAATATAACCTACACCAGAATTTATAGCTGTTGTTGTACTTAGGCTTTCATAATCATAATAGGTAACTCCGTTCTTATAAGTATACATCCAACGTGTACTTAAAGTCCCTATTTGGTTATTCGCATTTGTAAAACTTAGGCCATTGCCATCTCCATCTTTTAACATGTTGATTTTAAAAGGCGTATTATTTGTATTATTACTAGAGGTATTATTATCACTTAAAGTAGTAACTCCCGTTTCTCCTACTGGCGAACCCCAATAGTTATACCAATAATAATCTGACGTTCCTTCTTGACGTCTCAATATTTTCCCTGTTGCCGATGTTACTAAATCACTATTTGATTTTTGTATTAACTGAGAATCACTTTTTAAATCTAAAGTTCCATCTAATTGAAAGTACCAACTATTGTTTACTTCATTATCGCCATTAATTGTAAAAGTCTTATTGCTATCTATAAATAATCCGACATTTGCATGTGATGCTGTTGTTGAAATATTATTATGTAATTGAACAATACTCCAATCTTTATTATTTTCAACATCTGTAATATCCCAAACGTTTCCATGTTGCCAATTTGCTACGGTTGTCCATTCTCCATCTTGGATTGTTTTGTAAGGCAATGGTGCTGTTTGAAAATAAATTTTCTTAATATTATATAGCTTAGCGCCAGTAGATTGATCTATTGTAGGCGTTACTTTATTATCGGTTATATCATCTTTATAGCCATCCATTTTATAGTAACGCAATAGATTATTACCAATATCTGTTGTAGATATATCTTTAGGTACTATTTTTCCTTGGTTGAAGCTTTCATTTTCTTCTAGCTCTTGGTATACGGTTCTTTGTACTTCTTCTTCCGTTAAGGCAATATTAAATAATCTTACCTCATCTATTTCACCATGAAAGTAGTTTGCATCTGTATCTGGAAGTCTACCAATAGTAACTTTAGATGTAATATCATAAGGAACACCGTTAACTGAAGCGTTACCTGGTTGTGCTTCTCCATTAATATAAAGTACCGTTTCTGTATAATCTGTAGTAGCGGCAACATGTGTCCATATTGCATCTACAACCACATCTGTAGAAGTAATAACAGCAGTACCATTTAACATTATGGATACGCTATTATCTGCATCATTAACCACAATGTAAAACTTATCTTGACCTGCAATTACTCGATCTGTATTTAAGGTATTATCTCCTTCTGATTTTATCCAAGCCATTATAGTTGCTTTTCCGCTAGAAATCACATTTACATCTTCTACATAATCATTACGACCATCAAAGAAAAGGCTATACGAATCATCTAAATCTCTAGGCGAACCAAAGTTTACATCATCGGTATCAAAAGTATTTAATAAACCATCTTTATCATCATCTGTATTCCCATCAATAACACCATCACCATCGGCATCAAGGCCGGCATAAATAGTACCACTAATATCGGTACCATTGGCAGGATTATTAGTCGCATCATTACTATCTATATCTAAATAATCTGGGATACCATCACCATCACTATCTAGAGGGTCATTATAACTAAAAGTACCATGATCGGTATCAAAAACGCCATCGGTATCATCATCATTATCATCAATAGAAGGTAAAATACCATCTCCATCTGGATCATCTGTTGTATTACCTATTGATGCGTCCTGATAATCAAAACCTTCAGCTACACCATCTCCGCTAATATCTATATCTCCTAAACCATTATATTCTACATTATCAAAAATACCATCATTATCACTATCTAAATCAATATGATTAGGAACGCCATCTCCATCGGAATCTAAAGCAGTTAAACCTTCATAAGCATCATGCATACCATTACCATTTAGATCTACCCAAGGATTATCTGTATCATTATACACTGTAGCATCATAATTATTATCTACATACCCTAATTCTACGACATTGGGTATCCCGTCATTATCGTTATCTAAATCAATAACATCTGCAACACCATCTCCATCTAAATCACAAAGTGTTTGTTTTACAAAAATATCATCAATAGCTAAATCGTTTCCTGCACCTCCATCTTGCGCATTCGTTAACTCTACTGTAATTTGTGATACCGTACTTATAAAACTTGCCGAAACCTCTATCCAATCTCCAACAGAACTTGTTGCTGGAATTAAGTTAGATGATTCTGAAGCTAATACATTTCTTAAATCATCATAAATAGTAATAATAACCTCAGGTTTTTTTCTACCACCAATTCCTGGTGCATCTGTACGGTCAATATTTATAGCATAAAAACCAAACTGAATTGGCACACCAGGCGTAATACCTGTTATATCTTGGCTATAAAAAACGCCTGGATCATAACTGGCATTAAAAATTGCCATTCTACCGTTAGTATCTCCTGGAGTATGATCTAATCCATCATACCAAAATTCATTTGCCCAATTAGAAATATCGGTATCAATACCGTCTACATTACCATCATTATTGGTAATGGTATGGTGTACGGTATAATCTCCATCGTTTACACTTGTAGAATTAAATTCTGAAGGACATAAAGATCCTGAACCATCTTCATAACAATATGTTGTGGTTGCTCCTGCGTAATTTCCATTAATTTGAATACGGTTGGTACCTGCACCAAAGTTTTCATTTAAAAACACTAAATCTGTAGTAGAAGCATTAGGGTAACTCGCACAAGTAATAGACTCTTCGCTATCTGTTAATCCATCATTATCATCATCTATATCTATATTATCTGGCACGCCATCACCATCGGTATCTGGGAAGGTTTGTGCTCCTTCTCCTTCTACTGTAAAAGTAAATGGATTTTCGTCTACATCATTAGACAAGATAGAAACAACTCCAGAATAGCTTCCTATCATATCTGGATCGAAAGCAATAGTAAATATGGTAGATTCCCCTGGCATTAAAGTGGTTAATGCAGGTTGTGTCCCTACAGTAAATGCAGCAGATCCTGCCACAGTAACATAAGGCGCTTGTAATACTAAATCTGCAATACCTGAATTTTCTATAAGAAAAGATCTAGTAGTTGCACCAGAATTGATATCATAAATACCAAAATAGGTATAGTTATTTGTATCTGTAACTGTACTACCTGAAAGAATATTTATACCATTACCAGAAACTTCAATTTCTTGTGCGGTAGCGTCATTTTCTATGTTTATTATATAGTCTTCAAATTCTTCACGTTGAAAGTTTGTATTACCACAAGGGTTATCGGAATCATGATACCTTCTTACACCAACACGCATTAATACACTACCAATAACAGCTGTTCCAGGAATGGTTATATTACCATTAAAGGTATTGTCTGTATTAGATAAACTATTGTCTTCCCCATCAATAGTAGAAACTTGTTCTGCTATTGAAATTTGACCATCTCCATTTAAATCGACATACACCGTCCAACCAGATCTATTTTCACTAGCAGCAGCAGCAGACACTTCAATTTCTATTGGATATGTACTTCCTCTTATTACGTCTGCACTTGGCGTTGCTGTATAATCTGCATACCCATTATCATAAAAAGAAGCATTATTTATTCCTGGAGCATTTTCACCTGGTAAAGACACATTAGAAATATAATAATTTGCGTTTGCATTAGTAGCATTAGGCACACAAGCACTATTTACATATAATGTATTAAAAGTAGTACTTGCAGCATATGCTGAAACAACAGCACCACAAACGCTTGCTACTTGTACTTCGTAATCTGTAAAACTAGTTAAACCTGTAATCGTATACGTGTTTGTTGCTACAGCAACGGTAGTCCATACAGTATCTCCAACCGCTCTATATCTTATAGAGTAGGTTTCATTACCTAAAGCATCATCCCAAGAAACAGTTGCTTCTGTTTGTGTAATTGCAGAAACCACAATATTGGTTGGTGCTACAGAAGTTATGTTTACCGTTTGTGTTGCAGTATCTGTATTTCCGTTACCATCATCATATAACCAAGTAATAGTACCACTACTTGTTAAAGTAGTATTATCTGTTGTGGTTGGTGTAATAGTAACACAACTATAAGATATATCTGCAGGTGTTGGTACAGTATACGTACAAGCTGCATTTATAGTTGGTAAGGTTGGTGCTACTAAAGCACCTGTAAATGCTTCTACAGTAACCGTAGAAGTACAAGTCGCTGTTTGTCCTTCATCATCGGTTACGGTTAAAGTTACCGTATTAGCACCTAAATTAGTACAATCGAAAGTATCTATATCTATAGCTAAGCTTGGAGTTCCTCCATCGTCTGAAGAAGGCGTAGTAGTGTTATCAATATCTCCAGCTACTATGCTAGCATTTCCATCACTATCTAAAGTTACCGTTATATCTTGACAGTTTGCCACTGGTGGCGCAGAAGCTGGTGAAATATTCACGGTGTAATCTTCGTATTCTCCTGAAACATAATTTGCATAACAAGGAGTAGAATTAGTACCACTACTAACACCAATTCGCATTCTAGTATTACCAAAATAAGATGCTGTAGGCACAACAATACTAATAGGAATAACTACAGTATTTGATCCTGAAATATTATACTCAAACTCTTCTCCTGCATCATCTAAAACACCGTTATGGTTAAAATCTATCCAAATAAGTAACCTTCTATTATTTACATTATAAGTAGGAAGTGTTACGGTTATATTACCAGCAACTGTTGATCCAGCTGTAACATTTCCTGTTTGGCTTGTATAGTCTTGGTATTGTCCTTCAGTTCCTGTTGTTGGATAACTAATTCCTGCAAAATCTACATTAGAAATATAGTATCTATTATTATTTTGTAAATGACTCGCATCAGGCGTGCAATACACAACAGGATTTTCTTCATTTACAGTAACATTAACCGTTGCCGTTTCGCAAGTTACAATGGTAGAAAAATTACATAACTCATAAGTAAAGCTATCGGTACCAAAAAAACCAGCATTTGGTATATATTGAAAAACACCATCGCTTATTTCGGTTACGCCACCATTTACACCATTAGACACTAAACTATAATCATCTGCATCCCCACCTATGGTTCCTATATAATCGTTTGTAGATACATCTACTTGATTACTTGCACCTGCAGTACTGTTTTCTTCTACCGTTAAGGTATCATCTTCAGTTACTGGTGTTGCAGATGGTGGTGCAAAATTTAAAGTATAGTCTTCAACATCACCTCTGTATGTACCTGTAAAATCACAACCATCTGCAGATAAAATAGCTCCATTACCGCTACAAGAAGCACAAAAAGCGGCTTGTATTCTTAATTTAGAAGATGTTGATGTTACCGTATTTGCTATAGTAAAGCTACCTGTTATATTTTGTACAGCACTATTATTTGAGTTATAAGTCTGAGTGAATACTTGGGTGTAATTTTCATCATTATTATAATCGATCCAAATTCTTATTTGAGTATTCCCCCAAGTTAGACCTTGATTATTATTTTTAGTTATAGAAAAAGTATAGGTACTACCTGCAGTAGCATCTGCAGACATGCTTGTAAAATCGGAATATCTAGTATTGGTATTATCGTTATTAATTCCTGTTGCCACATTATCTCCTGCTATAGTTACATTAGAAATATAATGCCCATTCCAATCTACAAGGTCATTACCTCCTGGATTTGTTATATCATAACCACACTGCGCCGAAGCCACAACCGTATTAAGTAGAAATAGTATGGAAAATACTAGTTTAGCAAAAGAAATGCGATTCCCTTTAGTAGGTAAAGTAGAACGCTCACATAATGGGTGAACTAAAGAAGGAGTAAAATTTTTCATAACTATATGCGATTTGGGTATAATCTATTTAAACGCAAAAAAACACGCAAGATGCATTTAAGCCGCAAAGGTAGTTGAAAAATATAACATTAATAAATGTCGATTATCGATAAAAAGCACAAAAACAATACTGAAATACACAAATAATTAATATTATTTTTTTTTACCTTTTCACTACTAATCACTTTTTGTAGTCGTTACTTATTTCAATACATAACAGAAACATGCCCTTCATTTACTAAAAAAGAATATTGACACTCCAAACAATCTAAAAAACCCTATTAATAAATGATGCATATTTAAACACTATTTATTCCCTTAAAAAAAACATTCATTTAAAAGCATAAAAAAAGCCAAAACATACGTTTTGACTTTTTTTTAGTTACAGATTAATAGCACACTACTCAATAACTATCTTTTTATCTAGGATTTGATTTCCTTCTGTTTGCATGCTTACAATATAAATTCCGGTTGCTAGTTTATTTATAGCTATTCCGTTTTCTAAAGTAGTACTAGACACATTAGTTTTTGTATACACCGTTTGCCCTAACATATTAGTTAAAGCAATTTTACTTGCACTAGTGTTTAGTCCTTTTACATATAACAAGTCACTATTATTGTTATAATAAATTACGGTAGTATCATTTGCCAATACATCTTCTGTACTTAACCTTTGATTTTCTTCAAAGACTATTTCAAACCTTTCATTAAACTCTCCTGCTTCCGACGTGAATATATATGCTACCTCTTGACGTAAATCAAAATACGTATCTGTAAGATTATCTTTTAAATAAACCTCTTGGCCTTCCGCTAAATTACCTGTTTCGGTTAACTTAATACTGTAGCTATTATTTCCTGAAGTTTTTAAAGCTAACGGCACTACTTTATCATTAGTGATTGCTGCATAAGATTGAATAGTCATTGTTTCTCCATCTAATAACAGACTTAAATCGTCATGATTATCATCTGTATTTTTTGCTTCGTAACCATAATCATATCCATCTGTTGTTATATCACTAAAACCTAATAACAATTCTCTTCGTGTTGCTTGCCCATCTATAGCTTGAAACTCAATTCGCATTTTTTGTAGTACATCTTCTTCTCTTTCCGAATCTTCTGAATTACTAGAAGATGCTTCTCTAAAAAATACAGATCCCATATCATCATCTCCATTCGCATCTACTTCTTTAATAAAAACTCTTTGACTATTCTTAAATACTACAGAACCAGTACTCGCTATTTCGGCAATAAAACTCTGTCCTACAGGTAAATATTTTGTTGGTTTCATGGTACCATCTTGCGAACCATTATGTGCTCCGAGCGCTCCTACAAACTGATACGCCATAACGCTTCCTGTTTTGTTTATATGCGCATATCCTCCTTCGTACTCTGTGGTTGTGTGTGATGCACCAGCCCATTGTTGCCAAAGCTGAATACTTCCACCTCCACCTAAAACAGATTGATTATCATCTATAAATTTATGCACATCTATTGCAGATGCATACGGATTACCTAATAAATACTCCGTTTTAGATACTCCCGAAACCGAACCTGCACCTCCAGCATCTGTTACACTAATTTTTATGGTTCCGTTGTTTGGTTTTCCTTCAAATAAATATTGTTGTTCTGTACCAACACCCATTCCTTTATGAATATAACCAACACCTGGATTAATAGTTGTTGTTGGTGATACCGTTCCCCAATCGTAATAAGTAACACCGTTTTCATAGGTGTACATCCATCTTGTACTTAACTTGTTACTTTGATTATAAGCACTTGTAAATTGAATAGCACTACCATCTCCTTTTTTTAGCATATCTAAACTAAAGGCAGAATTATTTGAATTATTAGAAGAACCATTGTTGTTAGATAAGCTAGTAGCGTTAGGTGTTCCTACTGGAGAACTCCAGTAATTATACCAATAGTAGCTAGATGCTCCTTCTTGGCGTCTTAATATTTTTCCTGTTGCAGATGTCACTAAATCACTATGAATACCTTGAACTAATTGAGAATCTGCTTTGAAATCTATGGTACCGTCTAATTCTAAATACCATGAATTATTTACATGATTATCTCCATTTACTGTTAAGGTCTTATCAGCGTCTATAAACAATCCTAAGTTTTTTGCAGCATGTGCAGCAGTAACGTTATCTTTAATATGCACTATACTCCAATCTTTATTAGTTGCAGCATCTGTAATATCCCAAACATCACCATGCAACCAAGTATTTTCGTTTGTCCATGCGCCATTTGTTATTGACTCATAAGGCATTGGTGCTGTTTGCTCTACAATCGTTTTTATATTATGAAGTTTTAAATCGTTATTGTTTGAAGAATAATCGGATGTTGTACTATTAACGATATTAGACATTGGGTAATATCCTTTTAAACTACTCCAGGATACCTTTGCTGAAGTACTTAAATCCTGAATATCTTTAGGTATAATAGTACCTCTTAATACTCCAGAATTATTTTCAATTTCTTGGTACACCATTTGTTGCACTTGTTCTTCTGTTAAGGCAGCATCAAAGATTCTTACTTCATCGATATCTCCTTTAAAGTGACCCGAACCAGCAACACTTGTGTTTGTTGGGTATCTCCCTATTGTAAATTCTCTTTGTGAATAAATATGTGGGGTTCCATTAAAATTTTCAGTTATTAATTTGGAGTTTAAATTAGCATCTGTTGTGGTTCCAACTAATTTTCCATTTAAATATAACTTCACCGTTTGATCTGCAGAATTAAAGACACCAGCTACATGGTACCATAAATCATTTTTAAGCTTCACATTCAAGGAAGGATCTGGTTGTACTTGAATATTATTTGATGGGTAACTACTACCTGCAGTAACCTGATCTTGTGTTATAACATAAAACGCAGGTGTTCTACCAGCAGTTACATATAACCTCATATTTTCTTGACCAGCAATACTATATAGGTTTGGTAGATTTCCATCAGAAGTGTGCTCCAATTTAACCCAACTCATTATGGTACCATTTGTCCAATTTGTGATATAAGGATCTGTATCTAAATAATCATCTTCCCCATCAAAATCTAAAGTTGCAGATTCGATGAATACATCGATATCATCTCTATAATCTAAATCGCCTCCAGCGAATAAATCGCCATCTGTATCTGGTAAAATAAGAAGATTTGTAGGATCGTTTATTTCATCATTTACATCATAATAATCATTTACTGAACCACCTTCAAAAATATTATCTAAACCATCCTTATCTGTATCATTATTAGAAATAGCATTTGCCATCCCGTTTTCTTGAATATCTGGAATACCATCATTATCTGAATCTAAATCTAAATAATCTGGTAAATCTGTTCCATCTGTATTTACTGGCGTAATACCTGTTCCGTAATTATCCCATAAACCAGGATAAGCACCTGAAGTATTCACGGTTCCGCTTGGCGCAATATAACCTACTGTTGGTTGTGCTTCAATATTATCTGGAATACCATCATTATCATCATCTAAATCTATTTGACTACCACATAAAAAACTATATGCAAAAGTATCTAATCCGTGAGGATCATGCGTTCCGGCTGCTAAACCTCCAGAAATAACAATATGTTTTATAGTAACTTTGCTTATCATATTTTCTGTAGCAAAACCTATTGTATTTTCTCTATTTTGACCAGCAGCTATACTAGCTTTAAAAACACCATCGGCATCATATAAATTAATAGTTCCTGTTGCATCATTTCCAAAATAGGAATCACTAAAGTAAGCAACCAAAATATCGTCTACATACACTTCATAGTTAACCACAGCTGTATCTGCATTGGTATCATATATATCCACCAGATCAAAACTAAAAGAAGCAACTGGTTCTGTAAAATTAATATTTACAGAATAATAATCTCCTGTTTGATTTCCAACTTCTGGATAAACAAAAATTCCGGAACCAGAATTACCAGAAATAAAACCGTTAGAAGTTGTTGCTCTAAACTCATCAATTTCATAAGATCTATATACATAGTTATCTTCAAAATCTAAAGTTCCATTTGCAAAAGTACCAACACTTTCTGATCCAGATCCATTTACATCAGAACTAGCTGGAAATATATAATCATTCGCACCGTTTAAAACGGTTAACACTTGACCTTTACTGTAAACCTCTTGTTGAAAACCAGACTCTTGATACCCTAAACCATTGGTATTGTTTCCTATAACAAAAACATCATATTCATTTTTAGACCAACTTATTGCATCCGATTTTGGAGAAGTTGCTCCCGAAATTGCTGGACATTCTATAGTATCTAAAACACCATCATTGTCATCATCAACATCTATACTATTTAAGACGCCATCATTGTCAATATCTTTTAGATTTTGAGAATAACCAACTAAACTGCAAGTAAATAAGCTTAAAAAAAGCGCGAAGAATTGTAAGTGATTTTTCATAAGTAGGTAATCATTTTAAATATAATAGCATGAAATCAATATCAATGCTAGATATTTAGGTTTGGGTTTAAGTTTTAATAGTTTGGGACTATTTAATTTAAATCTTAAAATCTTGAGGGAAGATTTCTATAATAATAAAAGAAACAGCTCTAAACTGTTGACAAACTTATCATTATAGAAGCACAAACATCTTACTTTACTTTTTACTAAATGCATTTAATCGTTAATCTGCAATAAAAATACATTAAAGCGCACTTTTTGCATATAAAAAACTAATTGTTAAGCTTTTAAAAAGATATTAAAGCTACTAGATCTTCAATTTTGGAGACTAATTGAATTTTGATTCCTTTAGGTTTGATGGATATTTTATTATATTTTGAAACAAAAATAGTAGAAAAACCGAGTTTCTCTGCTTCTAAAATACGCTGTTCCACACGTTGTACTGGGCGAATTTCACCAGACAAACCAACTTCTGCTGCAAAACAATAATCTTTTGGCAGCGCTTCATCTTCATTAGAAGATAAAATAGCCGCTACAACCGCTAAGTCAATAGCTGGATCATCTACAGATATTCCACCTGTAATATTTAAAAAAACATCTTTTGCTCCTAGACGAAAACCAGCACGTTTTTCTAAAACGGCTAAAAGCATGTTTAATCTTTTAGCATTAAACCCAGTCGCACTTCGTTGTGGCGTACCATAAACCGCTGTACTCACCAATGCTTGTACCTCAATCATAAGTGGTCTTAATCCTTCAATTGTAGAAGCAACGGCGTTACCAGATAATTCTTCGTCTTTCTTGGATATTAATATTTCACTCGGGTTAGATACTTCTTTTAAACCAGAACCCTGCATTTCATAAATCCCAATTTCATTCGTAGATCCGAAACGATTTTTATTGGCACGAAGAATTCTAAAAATATGATTTCTATCTCCTTCAAATTGCAAAACCGTATCTACCATGTGCTCTAATATTTTTGGACCAGCAATGTTTCCATCTTTAGTAATATGACCAATTAAAATAACAGGTGTTGCCGTTTCTTTTGCAAATTTAATAAGTTCTGTAGTACATTCTTTAATTTGCGAAATACTACCAGAAGACGATTCTATATAATCACTATGAAGGGTTTGTATCGAATCTATAACCACAATATCTGGCTCTAGTGCTTCAATTTGTTTAAATATATTTTGAGTTTTGGTTTCTGTGAGTATAAAGCAGGTATCATTATTTGCATGAATACGTTCTGCTCGCATTTTTATTTGTTTCTGACTTTCTTCTCCAGAGACATATAAAGTTCTGTATGGCAGTTTTAATGCTATTTGAAGCAACAAAGTACTTTTACCAATCCCTGGTTCTCCACCTAAAAGAATTAAAGACCCTGGTACAATACCACCACCAAGCACTCTATTAAACTCTTCATCTTGTGTGTTTAGCCTTGCGTCTTCTGAAGCGTCTATTGCGTTTATAGTTAATGGCTTTGAAACGCGTTTACTTGCAGATGTTGGTGTTTTCCAATCGCTTTTTTCTGGTTTTTGAATAACCTCTTCTACTATCGTGTTCCATTCTTTACAAGAAGTACATTGTCCTTGCCATTTGGCATATTGAGATCCACAATTTTGACAAAAAAAAGTTGTTTTTACTTTAGCCATGTTTACTTTCCGTGATAACGGAAACCTTTTTAATTACTGATATAATTATTCTTACTAAAAACCTTAAAGGATAAATTAATACCCAAAATCTGCTTTAATCTCATCTGATTTTTCAAGCATTAAATCTTTTGTCAATCCTGCTATTTCTTCTAACATAAATGCAGTTTGGTATGTTTTCATCGCTTTTTTAGGCTCATTAGTTTCTTCGTAAAAACGTGCTAAATAATAGTTACCTAACATAGTTTCTGGGTATTGCTTACGTGCTAACTTCCCTAATTCTTCGTAATAATTGTATTGTTCGTTTTTATTTATAGCTGCAGATATTGCTTTAAAATCATTCACTAATATTTGTTTTTTAATTCCGAATAAATCCTCAATAGTTTGGTATTTATCTAACAAATAAGTTACTGGTGAACCTTCCAATTTAAGAATAGTCTCTTTATATTCCTTCTTACTAATTGGTTGAAAAACCAAGAAAATACTTTCTAATGCTTTTGGAATGGCATGTGCTGGTAACGCATAATGGGAAGGACCTTCAAAAGTATTAAAATTATAGAGTATATTTTTATTATCTACCGCTGCAATACTCGCATTTAGGGTTTCGGTTTTCGCTTTTATAGATTTCACATCATTAGTAGATGTTGCTAAATAATAAAAGAGTTTCGTCTCAAAACTTTTTAGCCTTTCCGGAATATAAGTAGACATCGCTGGCGCTAAATCTGGACTAATACTAATATAAGCTTGAAATAACGGCAATGGTTTTAATAGGAAATAGTTAATAAAATTTCCTGTTTCACCATGACCAATCGCTACTTTAAAGTTTTCTGTTCTGTATTTTTTTTCTAAATGCGGAACGAGTTCCATACCTACAAACTCAAAAAATGCTGCACCAGAATCTATTGGTAAAGAGCTTTGCTCAGAATAATTAGTGTCATCTCTACGCTTTTCTATTTGATTAACACCAACAACAATTGCTTCAGGCATATCCTCCCAATACGAATAATAATCTACGTTTCCCGCCACTATTTCAAACATATAATCCCCATCAAAAACTACAATTAACGGATAGCTTTTGTTGGTGTTTTCATCATAACCTCTTGGCAACTGAATTTTTATTTCTCGCGTATCATTTAGTTTTTGCGAATCAAAAGTTTCGTATTGTACTTGAGCATTAGAAAATTGAAATGTAAAAAGTAAAACTACTGCGTAGATTAATGCTTTCATTTTTTAAGAATTTGAGAATTGAAAATGCAAGTTACAAATTATTTCTTTCTATTTTCTATTAGAAAAAAACAATAAAAAAACCCCCAATACGTTGAGAGTTCCCTTATACTATAATCATTTCATTAACCTTATTTTAAAAGGTTAGTAGCTTCATCTGGAAAAACTAATGAAGGCTTAAATGTTTTCGCTTTTTTAAGTTTCATAAAAGCATACGTAATTAATATAAGCACATCTCCCGGAGATACTAACCTAGCAGCAGCACCATTTAATGTGATTTCCCCTGAGTTTCTTGGTCCAGGAATTGCGTATGTTTCTAAACGAGCTCCATTGTTATTATTTACAATTTGCACTTTTTCACCTTGAATAATGTTTGCAGCATCCATTAAATCTTCATCAATAGTTATACTACCAATATAATTTAGGTCTGCTCCTGTAACTTTTACTCTGTGAATTTTAGATTTTACTACTTGTATTTGCATGTGGCAAAGATAATTAATTAAGTGCGATATTGTCTATTAATCTAATGTCATCTGCATAGACAGCAATAAACGCTCTATAGTTTTTTTTGTTCGATTTTCTTTTTACTGTTTTCAAGGTTTTTATATCGGCAATAATGAAATATTCTAATTGTAATAAATCATGTTTAGCAAACTCTTTATAAACCCATTCTGTAACTTTATTAGCACTTTTTGTGCCAAACTTATTTTTGGCAGCCTGTAATGTTTTATAAATAAAAGGAGCCGCACTTTCATACGCTGGTTTTAACCTTATATTTCTAGAGCTCATTGCTAAACCACTAGTCTCCCTATGTATTTTACACCCATTTATTTTGACAGGAATGTGATATTTTTCAACTAGTTTTTTAACAATAGCTAATTGCTGAAAATCTTTTTCTCCAAAATAGGCATTATCCGGAGTTATAATTTCAAAAAAACGTTTCACAATAGTACCAACGCCATCAAAATGACCGTTTCTAAACTTCCCTTCCATTTCATGTTCCAAACCATCAAAACTAAAATGCGCTGCTTCTACTTTGCTTTCATAGATATCCGCAACAGAAGGTGCATATATAATAATATCTGGAGACAAGGTTTTTAATAAATCTGCATCTTTTTCTAAAGTTCTAGGGTATTTTTTTAAATCCTCGGCATTATCAAATTGCGTAGGATTAATAAAAACACTAACCACAGCAACATCATTATTAGCTAGCGCTTGCGCGACTAAAGACAGATGCCCTTGATGCAATGCTCCCATAGTTGGCACGAAACCAATCGTTTGGTTTTTGACCTTTAATTGGCCAATAAATTTCTGAATTTGTTTTATTTCGGAAAAAATCTTCATTTTTAATAAAAATTAACGTTTGCAAACTTAATATTTTACTGGCAAACTGCATAAAATTTTGTACTTTTGCGTGTTTTTTATTTTGAATTTTCAAAAGCAACAAGTATATATAACGCGCTTATTGCCATTTATTGAAACAATAAAAGTCGACTGCGAGTAAGATATTACATTAAAAAACATTAAAAACAGCTATATGAAAGATAAGAGGATATTGTATGTATCATCTGAGGTAGTACCTTATTTGCCAGAAACCGAAATTTCTTCAATGTCGTTTGAAACACCTCGAATGGTAAACCAGCAAGGTGGTCAGATTAGAATATTCATGCCTAGATATGGAAACATTAATGAAAGAAGACACCAATTACACGAAGTAATTAGACTTTCTGGAATTAATTTAGTGATTAATGATTTAGACATGCCGCTAATTATAAAAGTTGCATCGATACCAAAAGAACGTATTCAGGTTTATTTTATAGATAATGATGAATATTTTAAACGTAAAGCGACTTTAACAGACGAAGATGGAAAACTTTTTCCTGATAATGATGAACGTGCTATTTTCTTTGCAAAAGGAGTTATAGAAACGGTTAAAAAATTAAACTGGTCTCCAGATATTATTCATGTTCATGGTTGGTTAGCCTCTTTATTACCTTTATATCTTAAAGAGTATTATAAAAACGAACCATTATTTAATGAAAGTAAAATAGTTACTTCTATATACAATCAAAACTTTGAAGGAACGTTAAACAAAGACATGTCTAACAAAGTGAAATTTGACAACATTGAAGGTGATGCAATAGAAATGCTTAAAAAACCAACTTTTGTAAACCTTATGAAAGTGGCTATTGACTATTCAGATGCTTTAATCATTGGATCAGAAGAACTACCAAAAGATATTGAAAAACATTTAGAATCCTCTAAAAAACCAGTATTAGAGTACAAAAACAAAGATGAATTCAGTGAAGCTTATACCAATTTTTACAACACAGAAGTTTTAAGCTAACTGTATCCAATTACTATGAAAAAGACAATTAAAGCCCTTAAAGTAACAAGTTTACTTTCGTTTATCACATTAGCGTTTGTAGCCTGTGACAAAGATTTTTCTACACTAGAAAGTGACATCCAAGGATCTCAAAATTTTAGTACAGATTCAGAAAAACTTTCTGTAATCACATATAACAAAAAACTTGCTCCCGTTCAAACGAACGGTTTATCTTCTAATCTACTAGGTGTATACAAAGACCCTGTATACGGGATAACGACAGCAAATATTGTAACTCAAGCGACACTCCCAACGGGTTCTTATGACCCTGATTTTGGTGATTCACCAGAATTGGTATCTGTTATTTTAACGATACCCTATTTTTCGACATTGGAAAGCACAACAGATGGAGAATCCATCTATTCCATGACTGCCAAAGACTCTTTATATAACGGTGATTCTGAAATAAAACTATCTATTTATGAAAACGGTTATTTCTTAAAAGATTTTGATTCTGAAAATGTAGAGGAATTTCAAAAATACTATTCCAATGCAAATACAACCATAAACTTTGACAATCACATAGAAGCCACTTTGCTGGAAACAGATGGCAGCATTGACAACCCGCATTTCAAGCCAAGCCCGACTGAAATAACTATTACTACAGGTGAAGGTGATGACGAAGAGGAAGAAAAACTAACCCCAAGGTTTAGAAAAGAACTAAATATGCCTCTTAATTACTGGCAAAATAAGTTTTTCGCAAAAGAAGGAATGCCTGAATTGAGTAATGCAAACAATTTTAAAAATTACTTTAGAGGTCTTTATTTTAAAGCAGAAGCTATTGGTAATAATGGTAATTTGATTCTGCTTGATTTTAGCAGCGCTACGTTAGAACTTAATTACACCAATGACAGTGGCGAAGTAGATGACGACCTTAACCCAATCCGAGAAGATCAAACACTTCAGATAAATCTAACAGGAAACCGAGTAAACACATTTGAAAATGTAGACATAGACAATACCATAATCACAGCAGATGCTACAGCGAATACTGTAGATGGTGATAAAAATTTATATTTAAAAGGAGGAGAAGGTTCTATGGCGGTTATTGATTTGTTTGACACTGCTGATACCGACAATAACGGTATGTTTGATGCTTATGAAGACTTTATAGCTAGGTATAAAGACCAACGTCTTATTAACGAAGCAAATTTAGTTTTTTATGTAGACCAAGAAGCAACTGCAGATTTTACCAAAGATCAAGAACCAAATAGAGTAATCATCTATGATTTAAAAAACAACATTCCTGTTGTAGACTATTTTATTGATATTACAAATTCTTCAGATCCAGAATATTCTAGAGATTACCACTCCACTGTTTTAGAAAGAGATAGCGATGGTAATGGTGTGAAATATAAAATCAGATTAACAGAACATTTAAATAATATTCTTTTAAGAGATTCTATGAACCTTAAATTAGGGTTAATGGTTACCACCAACGTTAATGAAATTTTTCAATATAGTAGTTTTGAAAGTGACGATAAGGTAACATCTGGAACCGTAATGTCACCAAAAGGAACAGTCTTACATGGAGGAAACCCCAATGTAGCAGATGAAAAAAGAGTACAATTAGAAATTTTTTATACAGAACCAAAAAACTAAATATTTTATGTGTGGTATCGTTGGTTACATAGGTCATAGAGAAGCATATCCAATCGTTTTAGAAGGATTAAAACGTCTAGAATACAGAGGATATGATAGTGCTGGAATCGCTATTTATGATGGCGAAAACTTAAAACTATCTAAAACCAAAGGTAAGGTAGCAGATTTACAAAAAAAATTAGAAGAAGAAATATCTACTAATGGTAATTTAGCTATTGGCCATACACGTTGGGCAACACATGGTGTACCGAATGATGTAAACTCACATCCACATTTTTCCAACTCTGGAGATTTAGTAATTATCCATAACGGTATAATAGAAAACTACGCAGCTCTAAAAACCGAATTAACGAAAAGAGGTTACACCTTTAAATCCGATACGGACACAGAAGTGTTAATAAACCTTATTGAAGACGTAAAACTAAAACAAAAAGTAAAACTAGGTAAAGCAGTACAAATTGCACTAAACCAAGTCGTAGGAGCTTATGCTATTGCTGTTTTTGATAAAAATAAACCAGACGAAATAGTAATCGCTCGTCTAGGAAGTCCGTTAGCAATAGGAGTTGGTGAAGACGAATATTTTATTGCTAGTGATGCCTCTCCTTTTCTTGAATACACTAAAAATGCCATCTATTTAGAAGATGAAGAAATGGCGATTATTAGAGTAAATAAAGGCATTAAAATTAGAAAAATAAAAGATGATTCTATTGTAGCACCTTACATTCAAGAGCTTCAAATGAATTTAGAGCAGATAGAAAAAGGAGGTTATGAACACTTTATGCTTAAAGAAATCCATGAACAACCAGATGCTATAAGAGATACCTATAGAGGACGTCTTTTAGCAAAAGAAGGGATCATCAAAATGGCAGGAATAGATGATAATCTGGATAAATTTCTTCAAGCAGATAAAATAACGATTGTCGCTTGTGGTACTTCTTGGCACGCAGGATTAGTTGCAGAATACATTTTTGAAGACTTAGCAAGAATACCTGTTGAAGTAGAATATGCTTCAGAATTTAGATATAGAAACCCAGTAATTACTAATAAAGATATCGTGATTGCTATTTCGCAATCTGGTGAAACCGCAGATACTTTAGCGGCTATTAAACTTGCGAAACAAAACGGCGCATTTGTCTTTGGTGTATGTAATGTTGTTGGTTCATCTATTGCTAGAGAAACAGATGCAGGTGCTTATACACACGCTGGACCAGAAATAGGTGTAGCATCTACAAAAGCATTTACAACACAAATTACGGTATTAACATTAATTGCTTTAAAATTAGCAAAAGCAAAAGGAAAAATATCCAATTCTAATTACCACTATCATTTACAAGAATTAGAATTAATTCCTGAAAAAGTGGAAAGAGCATTACTATCAGACAAACATATTCAAGCAGTAGCAAAAATATATAAAGATGCTAAGAATTGTCTATACTTAGGAAGAGGTTATAATTTTCCAGTAGCCTTAGAAGGTGCTTTAAAATTAAAAGAAATCTCCTATATTCATGCTGAAGGATATCCTGCTGCAGAAATGAAGCATGGCCCAATTGCATTAATAGATGAACAAATGCCTGTTTTTGTTATCGCAACAAAGAAAGGTCATTATGAAAAAGTAATAAGTAATATAGAAGAAATTAAGTCTAGAGCAGGAAAAATAATTGGTATCGTAACCGAAGGAGATACCAATGTTAAAAACTTAGCAGATCACGTTATTGAGGTGCCAGAAACTTTAGAATCTTTAACGCCTTTACTTACTACAATCCCGCTTCAATTACTGTCTTACCACATTGCAGTAATGCTAGATAGAAATGTAGACCAACCTAGAAACTTAGCAAAATCTGTTACGGTAGAGTAATAAAATAGTTTTTTTTACAGAAACCTTATTCTGTCCATATTTTTTTAAGAATTTCTCAAATTTTAACTACTAGAATTGAGAAAATAATACTATGCACGCATAATTTTTAAAAAAACTTCTTAAAGTTATCATAATATTTAATTATATTGGCTCAAATAATTTAACTAAAACTAAAAAATGAGAACAATTCTTTCAATTCTATTGTTGTTTTTTTGTGGATTAACCTACGCGCAAACAACAATAACAGGAACAGTAGTTGACGATAACAACTTACCAATTCCTAGTGCAAACATTATTGTTGTTGGTGCCTCAGTTGGTACTGTTACCGATTTTGATGGTAATTTCACATTAACAGTAAATCAAAACCCTCCATTTACACTACAAGCGAGTAGTATTGGTTTTGAGCCTAACGCACAAGATGTAACGGCAAACAACCAAACCCTAAACTTTATTTTAGCAGAAGGAACTTCTTTAGATGAAGTTGTAATCTCCGCTTCTAGAACTCCAGAACGTATATTTGAGTCTCCAGTAACCGTAGAGCGTTTCGGTTTAAAAGAAATAAAAAATACAGCTTCCGCAGATTTTTATGGTGGTTTAGAAAACTTAAAAGGAGTAGATGTTAACACAAACAGTTTAACATTCAAATCTGTAAACACTAGAGGTTTTGCTTCTTTTGCAAATACACGTTTCATGCAATTAGTAGATGGAATGGATAATTCAACACCAGCATTAAACTTCCCTATTGGAAACCTAGTAGGTATGGTAGAGACGGATGTACAGAGTGTAGAATTACTACCAGGTGCATCTTCTGCTTTATATGGAGCGAATGCATTTAACGGTATTCTTTTTATGCGTAGTAAGAATCCTTTCGATCACCAAGGTATTAGAGCTTCCTTTAAAAGAGGTATCACTTCTCAAAAAGCTTCAGGAGATAATCCGTACACAGATTTAGGTGTAAGTATGGCATACAAGTTTTCAGATAAATTTGCTGCAAAAATAAACTTTGGTTACCTAAGAGGAACAGATTGGGCTGCAACTAGTGAAGTAGACACCGATAGAACTGGTGGTACTAGAGCTAATAACATAAATTATAATGGTGTTAATGTCTATGGAGATTTAGTCTCTGCTAACATCAACGTATTAGCAGGAGGAGTAGGTGTTGTTCCAGATGTTTTTGTTAGTAGAACTGGTTACAACGAAAGTGATCTAACCGAAAATAAAGCCGAAAGTGTAAAAGCCGATTGGGGTTTATATTATCGCCCAATTACAGATAGTAATTTCGAAATATCTTATGTTGGTAAAGTAGGAACTGGTACAACAATTTACCAAGGATCAAACAGATATAACATTGATGGTTTCTTCCAGCAACAACATAAATTAGAATTAAAAAACGACAATTACTTTTTAAGAGGTTATATCGTAACCGATAATGCTGGTGATTCTTATGATATGACTGTAACCGGTGTTCAAATTAACAGAGCTTGGAAAAGTGATGCGGATTGGTTTGGTGATTACATAAACACATATGTTGCTGCAACTTTAGTTGCTGGTACTACAAGTGAACAAGCACATGCAGCGGCAAGACTTGCTGCAGAAAATGGTAGATTCGAACCAGGTTCTCCAGAATTTAATGCTGCAAAACAAAGAAGTATTAATGATCCTAATTTAGTTACAGGATCTAAATTTCAAGATGAGTCTAAATACTACCATGCAGATGGTAACTATAACTTTAGCCATTTGATAGATTTTGCAGATATTCAAGTTGGTGGGTCTTTTAGAAAATATGCCTTGAATTCTGGTGGAACTATTTATACAGATACCGATGGTGAGATTGGATATTCAGAATTTGGTATCTATACGCAAATTCAAAAAGATTTAGAATTAAACGAAAACATGGATTTAAAAATAACTGGTTCTGCTCGTTATGATAAATCCGAATTCTTTGATGGTTTTGTTTCTCCTAGATTATCTTTAGGTTTAACACTTAATAGAAATCATAATATTAGAGCTTCTGTACAAACAGGTTTTAGAAACCCAACGACACAAGATTTATTTATTGGTTTAAATTCAGGACAATCTGTTTTAATTGGTTCTGCTCCCGATAATTTAGATCGTTATACTGGTGACTATGCAACAAATAATCCTGCTCAGAGTACCATTACACAAACTGGTGCTGCTGCTTATAACAATTCCTATAGCGGATCTTCTGTAGATTTATACAAACGCTCTGGAAATATCAGTGATTTAGTAGTATCCAATCCAGATATAGTAACACCAGAAAAGGTAACATCTGCAGAAATTGGATATAGAGGGAAATTTAACAAATTAGTAGTTGACTTTAGTACATACTATAATAAATACCAAGATTTTATATCTCAAGAAGTTGTTGTAGCTCCTTTATATGGTGTTGTTGGTGATGGTGCACTTTCTGTAGATGCTATCGATTTTAATGATACACGAAAATACAGTGCGTATACGAACTCCAATGTAGATGTAAACTCTTATGGTGCTTCTCTAGGTCTTTCTACTAAAATATTTGGTGATTATGATATAGGAGCAAGTTATACCTTTACTAAACAAGACTTTGATAGAAGTGCAAACCCAGATTTTGAAACAGGTTTTAACACCCCAGAACATAAGTTTAAAGCTTCATTTGGTAATACCGACTTATTTAAAAACTTTGGATTTAATGTAGCGTATAGATTTAGTGATGATTATTTTTGGGAAGCAACATTTGGTGATGGTGTAATACCAGAATTCCATACTGTGGATGCGCAAATAAACTACAAAATCCCTAGCTTAAAATCTTTAATTAAAGTTGGTGGAACTAATTTAGGAGGAAAAGAATATTTCACTGCCTTCGGTTCAGGATTTATTGGATCTATGTATTATGTTTCATGGACAATTAATAACTTATAAAATGACCAAAATGAAAAATATAAAATATATATTACTATCTGCTGTCCTTATTGGGTTTACAGCTTGTAATGACGAAGAGGATTATGAAAAATTCTTAGATAATCCTTTAGAAGAAGAGGTACTTCCTGCACTAACAGCTGGTTCTGCTAATTTTTCTAACTATGTATCTATTGGTAATTCATTAACTGCAGGATTTACAGATAATGCTTTATTTATTAAAGGACAAGAAAATTCTTTTCCTAATATGTTATCGCAAAAATTCGCTCTAGTTGGTGGTGGTGGTTTTAGCCTACCATTAATGGATGACAATATTGGTGGTTTATTATTTGGAGGAACACAAAATGCAGATGGAAGCTTTGGACCTAGACTATATTTTAATGGTGCAGGACCTGCTAGTTTACCAGCAACTTCAACAACAGAAGCTTTTGCTCCTACTTTAGGAAGCAAAAATAATATGGGTGTTCCTGGTGCAAAAAGTTTTCATTTATTATACAATGGATATGGAAATCCTGGGAATCTATTAACAGACCCTGCAACCGCAAACCCGTATTATGTACGTATCGCATCTGCACCAAATGCAACGGTTCTAGGTGATGCTTTAGCGCAAGGTCCTTCTTTTGTTTCTTTATGGATTGGTAATAATGATATATTAGGATATGCTACTTCAGGTGCTGATGCTACATTAGGAACGATTACACCTTCAGCTGGACCTCCAGGTGTAGGTTTTAATGAAACAGTTGGTTTTATTGTTGGTGCTTTACAAGCTTCAGGAACACAAGGTGTAATGGCTAACATTCCTTATGTAACGACTATTCCTCATTTTACAACGGTACCGCATAACCCTATTCCTTTAGATGCAGGAACTGCTGCATTTTTAAACAGTGCAAGCGTTTACGGTGGTTATAACGCAGGTATTCAAGGCGCATTCGCTTATTTAGTAAGTGTAAATGCAATTTCTCAAGCCGATGCAGATGCAGAAATAATAAAAAGAACAATTACGTTCTCAGCTGGCGAAGGAAATGCTGTGGTTATTATGGATGAAAACCTTACAGACTTAACAGCTGTAAATCCTGGGTTAGTAAGCATGAGACAAGCTACTGCTAATGATCTATTAGTATTACCTGCATCTAATTTTATTGGTACAGAAGCTATTCCTGGTAACCCAGCAACGGTAAATGGTGTTGCAATACCATTAGCAGATAAATGGGTTTTAACTCCGGAAGAACAAGATGAAATAAAAACAGCTACAGATCTGTTTAACGCAACATTACAATCTGCTGCATCTACTGCTGGTTTTGCTTTTGTAGACGCTAATTCTTTAATGCAACAATTACATGATGGTGGTTTTGCAGATGGCGATTTTATATTAACATCTAGTCTTGTAACAGGTGGTGCTTTCTCTTTAGATGGTGTTCACCCAACAGCAAGAGGTTATGCCTTACTAGCAAACGAATTCATGAAAGCAATAGATTTCACGTATGAATCTAACTTTGAAGCTTCAGGAAATTTAGTAGACATTGGAACATACCCAACAAACTATCCTCCTACACTTCAATAATATACATTAAATTATACTACTTAAACGCCTTCAATTTGAAGGCGTTTTTTTATGCTTAAAAATCTCAGGATTATGATATATTTTTTAAATTAAAACCACTATATTTGCAGCGCGAAAAAACCGTATACTCCTCTTTTTTGGATAAACTATTTTTCGTATTAATAATATACCAAAACATTAAATATAAAAGTAATGTCAAAAGTTACAGGTAAAGTTGCACAAATAGTAGGTCCAGTTATCGATGTAGAATTCGCCGCTGGTGCTGAACTTCCAAAGATTTATGATTCATTAGAAATCAAAAAAGCAGATGGTTCGCTTTTAGTATTAGAAGTACAATCTCACATTGGTGAAGATACAGTACGTACTATTGCAATGGACTCATCCGATGGTTTAAGTAGAGGAACAGAAGTAGTTGCTACAGGTGCTCCTATTCAAATGCCAGTTGGTGATGACGTTTATGGTCGTCTATTTAATGTAATTGGAGATGCTATTGATGGTCTTGGAGATTTACCTAAAGCAGGAGCTGCTGGGTTACCAATACACAGACAAGCACCTAGATTTGAAGATTTATCAACTTCTACGGAAGTTTTATTTACAGGTATTAAAGTAATCGATTTAATTGAGCCTTATGCAAAAGGTGGTAAAATTGGTTTATTTGGTGGTGCTGGAGTAGGTAAAACTGTATTAATTCAAGAGTTGATTAACAATATAGCAAAAGGACACGGTGGACTTTCTGTATTCGCAGGAGTAGGTGAAAGAACACGTGAAGGAAACGATTTACTTCGTGAAATGTTAGAGTCAGGAATTATCAAGTATGGTGATGACTTTATGCATTCTATGGAAGAAGGTGGTTGGGATCTTCAAAAAGTGGACAAAAATTTAATGAAAGAGTCTAAGGCAACTTTCGTATTCGGACAAATGAACGAACCACCTGGAGCACGTGCACGTGTTGCATTATCTGGTTTAACTATTGCCGAATATTTTAGAGATGGTGCTGGTGAAGGACAAGGGAAAGATGTACTTTTCTTTGTAGATAACATCTTCCGTTTTACACAAGCTGGTTCAGAGGTATCTGCATTATTAGGTCGTATGCCTTCTGCCGTAGGTTACCAACCAACATTAGCAACAGAAATGGGAGCAATGCAAGAACGTATTACTTCAACAAAAAGAGGATCTATTACATCTGTACAAGCGGTTTACGTACCTGCAGATGATTTAACAGATCCAGCTCCAGCAACAACGTTTGCGCATTTAGATGCAACAACCGTATTATCACGTAAAATCGCAGAGTTAGGTATTTATCCTGCAGTAGATCCTTTAGATTCTACTTCAAGAATTCTTACTGCTGATATTTTAGGAGATGAGCATTATGATTGTGCACAACGTGTAAAAGAGTTATTACAACGTTATAAAGAATTACAAGATATTATTGCTATTCTTGGTATGGAAGAATTATCGGAAGAAGATAAAATGGCTGTTGGTAGAGCAAGACGTGTACAACGTTTCTTATCACAACCTTTCCACGTAGCTGAGCAATTTACAGGTCTTAAAGGTGTTTTAGTAGATATTAAAGAAACTATTAAAGGATTTAACATGATTATGGATGGTGAGTTAGATCACTTACCAGAAGCTGCTTTTAACCTTAAAGGAACTATTGAAGAAGCTATCGAGTCTGGAGAGAAAATGCTTGCAGAGGCTTAATTGGTTTATAGTTTATAGTTGTTGGTTACTAGTTTTCCAACAATCATCAACTAACAACAAATAACTAAAAGAATATGTATTTAGAAATTGTATCACCAGAAGCAACTTTATTCAAAGGAGAAGTAACAAGTATTGCGCTTCCTGGAATAAACGGAGAATTTGAATTACTAAAAGATCACGCTCCTATTGTTTCTCTTTTAAAAGAAGGAAACGTGAAAATTTATGGCGATATTTCTTTAGAAGAAGAAGTAAAAGATAAATTTACTAAAGGAAAAGATAAAGGAACTTGGTTAGCAATTAACTCTGGTACTTTAGAGATCAATAACAATAAAGTGATTGTATTAGCAGACTAATTACAAACACATATTATATAAAAAAAAGCTTCAGAAATTCTGAAGCTTTTTTTTTGTTTTATATTCTTTACAATTCTATGGAAGTTATACTAAAAGATTACACCTTTTTAATCACATTCGTAACTATTCCCCAAATAACAAAATCGTTAGCATCGGTAATTCTAATAATTGGATAATTCGGATTTTCTGGTTGTAACCAAAGTCCTTCCTCATCTATTTTTAAACGCTTCACCGTAAATTCGCCATCTAAAAAACAGACTGCAATTTTGTTATGTGTTGGCTCTATGCTTCTATCTATAACCAATAAATCTTTATCGTCTAGTCCTGCTCCAATCATCGATTGTCCGCTAACTTTTGCATAAAAAGTAGTTTCCTTATTTTTTATAAGCTCCCGATCTAGACTTATTCTTTGTTCACTAAAATCTTCGGTTGGGGCCGGAAAACCAGCAGAAATTCCTGTGTCACAAAAAACAGCACCAGAATTTTCAATAACCTCTGGAGTAAAAAATGTTAGGGATTCTGAAGCATGTTGTAGCATAAGGAACTTGTTTTCTTTTCCGTGAAAACGGAAGTCTATAATTTATGTTTTAAATATACGTAATTAAAAGGTTTTTCACACTTCTACTTTTATAATATCCTTATTTAGCACTTAGCCAAGCAGCTCTAGCCTTCTTCTTGTTTTTACTTAAAGATCCTTCTTTAGTTTCTGAAACCGCAATAGCATAGCTAGGATTTGCTACAAAGGTCATTGTTGCTTCCCTTTTATGACCGAAACGTTCGTAAACCACTTTCACTACATCGTTTGGTTTAAAATTTTTCAAAATAGCATCTAGTTCTAAAGTATCGGAAAGTACATATTCCCCAATTTGAATAATGGTATCCGCATTTTCTAACCCTGCATTATAAGCAGATAATCCAATAGTAGTATTATTAGTAATAACTCCTTTTCTCACTCGTGCACCAAATGCAATTTGTGAAGTATCTTGCTCTAATTTCACACCAACCATATCGAACAATTCTTTATAATTTGGCATGCCACTTTTGTAGATATAGTCGTTAAAGAAGTGATCTCCAAATGCATTACCAGCATAGATATTTAAAGTATTTTGTAAATCTTTAATCGTATAAGGTTGTTCTATCTTTCCGAAGGTAGTCCACACCAATTTCATATAATCGTCTAATTGCAACCCTTTTTCTCTAAGCGATAAGTCTAATGCCAAGCCTAACATGCTTCCGTAAGAATAATAGGAAATAAAGGTGTTGCTTCTATTTACAGGATCTACAGAACGTGCAGCATCTACAAAAGGCGCTTGGTAACTCATCTCGATAGGATTAAAAAATTGTCTTCCTGGCGAATTCCATACATAATTAAAGGTTCCTGTCAATCCTTTTATGTATTCTTCTTGCTTAATTAATCCTGCACGACAAAGCGTTAAATCATCATAATAACTGGTAAAACCTTCCGCAAACCAAAGTTCACCACTCATGTTTGCTTCTTCAAAATCGAAAGGTTCTAAAGATTGCGGACGAATGCGTTCTACATTCCAGCAATGAAAAAACTCATGAGAAACCGTACCTATATTATTTTCTAAACCGCCATCTGCTAAAGATCGTGTGTTGGTTACAATCGTAGAATTTCGATGTTCCATACCATCACCAGAAGCGTTAGGAATATAACATGCTAAAAAAGAATATTCCCCATAATCGAATTGTGGTAACTCTCCAAAAACTGCTTTTTGTTGTAGTACCGTTTTCTTTACTTTTTCAAAATACGTATCTAATTCTGCTTCGGTTCCATTATGATGCAATACGAAGTTTACTTTTTGTCCGTCCACGTCAAAAGAACGCACACTATGGTTGCTTATTTCTGTTGGACTATCCATAAAATACTGTAAATCTCTAGCGTAATAGGTATTTCCTTTTACATGCTTTAATTGCGTAGCGACTTTCCAGTTCAGGTCTTCTCTAACCTTAAAAGTAACTTCCAATCCTTGATTAGCCAAGCTAGGTGCATACATAAATGTTGCTGGAATATTAAGGTGTGCGTGCGTTTCATCTATTTGCGCATAGGTTCCACCGCCGCGATTTCCAAATAAAGTATAACTTACTTTAATAGTACCATCATGACCAGAGATATTCCAAGAATATGGATCTGGACGACTAGTTTCTAAAGGATTTCCTTTACTATCAGTAGCTTTTACGTGGTATGCATTTTTCATAAACTCATGCAAAGCATAACGACCAGGCGATGTTCTACTCATTCTAACTTCGGTATCACCAGGTTGTAAATTGGTAAATGTAGCTTGAATATGCGCTTCATGATGCGCTGCATTTTCAAAGGAAATAGAATAACTTGTGGATACGTCTTCATTAGAAGATATATTTTCACGAGGACTTTGTGCTTCCGCGAAAGCGAATGTAAAAACAAGCAATAAGAGTAGTAACACTTTTTTCATAAGGAATCATTTAAAGCTCGAAGATAGCATTTTTAGTCTTCTTTATATTCTAAAATATCACTGGGCTGACAATCTAATGCTTTACAAATGGCTTCGAGTGTAGAAAACCGAACGGCTTTTGCTTTTCCAGATTTTAAGATGGAAAGATTTGCGGTCGTGATACCAATAATTTCAGCCAAGTCTTTACTTTTCATTTCACGCTTGGCAAGCATGATGTCTAGATTTACTATTATTGGCATAATTATATAGTTAGTTCGTTTTCATTCTGTAAAATATTTCCTTTTTTTATAATAGACGCGATAAGCAAAACAAAGGATGAAAAAATAAATATAGGAATTGCTTTTGCGACACCCATTCCAAAAACACGTCCAGAATTGTAAGGCGTAAAATCTATTAAATAAACATTTAGAATAAAACTTAAAATAAACAATCCGAATCCATAAATAATTAGCCCTTTCCCTACTTTAGTCAATTGCATAGCATTTTCACTTGAAAAATAGCTATTTTCAGAAAATGAGATAATTACTTTTCTAAAAATAAAAGCTAAATACGCCAAAAAGAAAATGAAAAGAGAACCAATAATGAGATATATCATAATAGATAGATTACTCCATGTACCTGGGAAGACTTCTCCTTCTATTGTTATTCTAGTACTAGAATCTAATGCATAATGAATTATTGCATATAATTTTGCAAAAGCACGCAGGATTAAAGAAATAATCAAGATGATAATAAATACTTTTAAAAGTTTTAATGTTGTTTTCATTTTTATATTATTATTGTTTAACGATAACAAATATATAAAAATTATCGTAAAACAATAATTTTTTAATAAAAAAATATTAATAATTTAGACCTCACAGGTTTTAAAAACCTGTGAGGTCTTTTGTATCTTTAAGAAATCATTAAGACTAACTAAAAGATCCCCGTTTATATGGGAAATTATGAGTGACATATTTAAAACCATAGCGAAATACCAATATTCTACCGAAGCGCAGATTATAAAAGGGCGTTTGGAATCGGAAGGTATTCCTGTGTTTTTAAGTGATAATTTCACCATTGAAACAGATCCTTTGGTGAGTAATGCTATTGGCGGAATAAAACTAAAAGTATATGTCGAAGATGCACTTCAAGCACAGCATATTCTAGATACTATACAAAAGTATTCTATAGACGATGAAGGCAATGCTATAAAATGTACCAACTGCAACGGGAATCATCTTGTTTTGGTTTCTACAATTACCGATTTCAAATCCTTCTTTTCTTTTCTAATAGGTTTCCTTTCTGGAACGCTTCCGTTTTACACCAAAGACAAATATAAATGTGAAGATTGCAATACCGAATTCGATATTAAATAATTTTCTGTAACAAATCCATTAAATATGCTACATATATATGTGCGTATACTATTGGAAGCTTCCAGTATGCAAAACATAAAAGAAGAGTACATACATTTCTATTCTTCTATCTAAATAAAATTGTAAGACAGGTATAAAGGTCTTATATTTCAAACTTAATCTTTAATCTCTACTCACTATGGAATGGTTTTCTGCTTTAGATTCTTTTGCGCAATTCTTTTGGATTATCGCATTTATTGGATCCTTGGTATTCACCTTTATTATCATAACAACTTTTACTGGTATAGATGGTGGAGACGATTTTGATGATATAGAAGATTTGGATTCTGGTATCGAATTTCAATTTATCACTTTTAAGAATCTAGTTGGATTTTTTACCATTTTTGGATGGATTGGTATTGCAGGCATCAACGCAGGATTTTCAAAACCAGTAACTGTAATTACCGCATTAGGTTGTGGATTATTGATGATGGCAATCATGGCAGCCATGTTTTATTCCATGAAAAAATTAACAGACAGCGGCACTTTAGATTATAAAAATGCCATTAATACCATTGGTGAAGTATATTTAACTATTGGTGCAAACCGAACTAGAATGGGAAAAGTAAGCGTAAGAGTGCAAGGTACTTTGCGCGAACTAGAAGCACTTTCCGATTCTTTCACCGATTTAAAATCAGGAACACTTATACAAGTAGTAGATGTCACAAGCAATGGTATCTTAATAGTCAATGAAACTAAAAACCCCATAGAACCAATTAAACAAGAAACATATGAACAACTACCTTCTAACACAGGAAGCCTTTAATTTAGGTTTTCCTATTGCTGTAATATTTGCAGTATTATTTATTTTTATCTTTTTTATAATTTTAGTAAAACGCTATAAACGTTGTCCTTCTGACAGAATTTTAGTGGTTTACGGTAAAGTTGGTGGCGGACAATCGGCGAAATGTATTCATGGTGGTGCCGCTTTTATTTACCCAGTAATTCAAGATTACCAATTTCTAGATTTAACACCAATTTCTATTGAGGTGAATCTTGTGAACGCATTATCAAAACAAAACATTCGTGTAAATGTACCATCTCGTTTTACGATTGGTGTTTCTACAGAACCTGGAATTATGCAAAATGCTGCGGAAAGACTTTTAGGTTTAAATCAAGATAGTATTCAAGAACTAGCGCAAGAAATTATTTTTGGTCAGTTACGTTTAGTGGTAGCTTCTATGGATATTGAAGAAATCAATAACGATAGAGACAAATTTTTAACCAACATTTCTCAAAGTGTTGAGTCGGAACTTAAAAAAGTAGGTCTTAAACTAATCAACGTAAATATTACAGATATTGTTGATGAGTCTGGATATATTGAAGCTTTAGGAAAAGAAGCTGCTGCACATGCTATTAATGCCGCTAGAAAATCGGTAGCAGAAAAAACCAGAGATGGATCTATTGGTGAGGCAAATGCAGTACAAGATGAAAGAACACAAGTAGCTGCCGCAAATGCGCAAGCTGTGGAAGGAGAAAATACAGCAAAAATTGCGGTTGCTAATTCCGATTCTTTACGTCGTCAACGAGAAGCAGAAGCAGAACGTGTAGCAATTGCTTCCGAAAAAGTACAAACAGCAAAAGCATTACAAGAATCGTATGCTGCTGAAAAAGAAGCGGAAACAGCGAGAGCAGAAAGAGAACGTTCTTCGCAAGAAGCAGATATTATTGTACCTGCGGAAATTGACAAAAGAAAAGTAGAAATTGATGCAGAAGCGGAAGCAGAACAAATTAGAAGAAGAGCAAAAGGGGAAGCAGATGCCATTCTTTTTAAAGCACAAGCAGAAGCACAAGGTCAGTTTGAAATACTAACCAAACAAGCTGCTGGTATGGAGCAAATAGTAAAAGCTGCAGGTAACAATTCTAAAGATGCGGTTCTTTTATTAATCGCAGATAAATTACCAGAATTAGTAAAAATGCAATCCGAAGCAATCAAAAATATTAAGATTGATAAAATTACCGTTTGGGAAAATGGAGGTGGAAAAGATGGAAAATCTTCTACCGCAAACTTCCTTTCCGGAATGTATAAATCGGTGCCACCATTACAAGAAATGTTTAATATGGCAGGAATGGAATTACCAGAATATTTGAAAGGTAAAGATCCAAAGTCAGACGGAACTTCAGCAGAAATCATCGAAGACACAACGAAAAAATAAAAACCACTAGTTTTAAAAGTCCGCTTTTCCAGCGGATTTTTTTTGTCCTAATATTTTCAACTAATGCTTATATTTACATAAATCTAATTCTTCATGAAGACCATATTAAAGCTATTTAGTATTACATTATTACTAGTAACTGCAAATATTTCCGCACAACAAGATCCAGAAATATTCGAGAAATTTGAATCTAAATTCTATACGATTGATGGTTACAAAATCAATGTAGAAGTTTTAGGTGCTGGAGATCCTATTTTCTTTCTTCCTGGCGGACCAGGAAATTCGCATGATTATATGCAAGGAAATTTTGGGCAATACTACAAAAGCAATACTGTGGTGTTTTTCGATTGGCTAGGTCGTGGTAAAAGTGACGATGCAAAAGATGCTTCTGAGTATTCTGTAGAAGCAGATGTAGAACTCATCGAGAAGCTTCGTATCCTTTTAAAATATGAAAAAATATCGTTAGTCGGACATTCTTACGGCACTGTTCCTGCGCAAGCATACGCCATAAAATATAAAGACAATGTAGATAAAATGGTATTGATAAATGGTTTTCATTCTGGTGCGATGTGGCAAGCCAATTGTGATAGTTACAACCATTATGCAAAAACACATTTTCCAGAAAAATGGAAAAAAGTAGATTCGCTTCGTGCTTTAGGTTACGTATCTAGCCAAGAACCTTTACAAACGGTGTATGGCGATTTTCCAACCAAATACATTTACTACCACAATACAACATTGAAACAAAATGCACCAAAGTATAAATATAGAGGTTGGGGCCACGATGTATATGTTACTATTATTGGCCGAGATGGTGATTTTGATGTTTCCGGAAGTATGATTAACCAAGATTATAGACAACAATTAAAAGATGTAAAAGCAAAAACATTAATAGTTGCTGGTCGTTATGATGGCGTTTCTACTCCAGAATTTGCAGTGCAATACAAAACCTTTATGCCACAAGCACAATTTGAAATGTTTGAACAAAGCGGCCATAATCCATATTTAGAAGAACCTGAGAAATTTTTCACTCTCTTTGATACCTTTATGAATGAATAAAATAGTTTACAAAAGAAAAGTGCCCATAATGAAGTTTATTTTTGGATTGGCTTTTTTTGCAATGGGATTATCCTGGTTGCTATCTGGTAATCTTTTCGGCATGATTATTTGCGGAATAGCTGCTTTCTTTTTTCACTCTGATGGTTCTGAAATAGATTTAAAAACAAAAAAATATAGAAATATTATTTCTTTTTTTGGACTTCATTTTGGAAAGTGGAAAGATTTACCTGAAATAGAATATGTTTCCGTTTTCGCTACTTCAGAAACTACAACAGTAAGAGCTTTAAGTGCTGAAGCAAATGTGTCTAATGCCGTTATTCAATTAAATTTATTCCACAATGGAAATCAAAAAATAACAGCTTACACCACAACAAGTAAAGTAGAAGCGTTTAAAATAGCAAAACAAATAGCCCAAATTTTAAGTATTGATATATTAGATGCTACCAAACCAGCATCTGAATGGCTATAAATAGATTATAAAGACACTTACTTAATCTACTGCACCACTTGATCAAAAGATTGCTTTAGAATTTGGATAACAATTTCTATTTCTTCGGCGTTTAAATGTCCGAAACCCAAACGTATCGCACAAATATTTTTGTTTTGATACAGTATCGTTTTAGGTAAAACCAAATCGTTTGCTTTTGCTTTTTCAGCAAGTTTAACAAGGGATATTCCGGGAGTAAAACACAACCAAACCGCCAAACCTCCCGCAGGAACTTGCCAAGTAGCATGCGCTTTAAAATGGGTTTCTAAACAGGCACATAAATAATCTCGTCTTTGTTTATATACCGTAATATTTTTTTTAATTAATCGATGTATTTCGCCTTCATCAATAAGTTCGGTAAGTATTTGCTTCTGAATCAAGTCACCTTGCTTATCGAGTATTTGCAAATAGTTTTTGGCTTCTTTAATAATATTTTCTGGAGCGACTACAAATCCGATTTGAAAACTAGGAAAAAAGGACTGTCCTAATCGTCCTAAATAAATAACAACGCCTTCACTATCTGCACTTGCCATAGGTAACATGGCAGAACCATCAAACTGAAAATCATAATCAAAATCATCTTCTATAATCGCAAATTTATACGCTTTTGCTAATTGCAATAATTTTAATCGTCGTTCGGCAGTAAGCGTTACTGCTGTTGGATATTGCCGATGCGCACAAACATACACACAACGAATACTACCTTTGGTAAAGTGTTGTTCTATAAAATCCACATCCATTCCATGTGCATCCACAGGAATCGTTTTTATATTGGCTCCTGCTTGTTGAAAAATCATATTCGATTTGTAATGACTCAAATCCCCCACAAGAACCACATCCTTTTTTTGAATGAGCAGCTGGGATACAATATATAAACTCATTTCGGTACTTCGCGTACTCACAATATTATTTGGTTGGATATAAAAACCGCGCGTAGCATTTAAATAATTGCACAACTGTTTACTAAAAGTAGTGTAAGATTGCTCTTGCCTTTGATTCCATTTTGAAATTAACGAGCCGCGTTTCATAGAAGCACTATACCATCGCGAAAATTGGTGTGTAGGATGTAATCTTAAATCTGGTTGCCCATCGTTAATCACGTATTTACGTATGGAAAAATCTTCGGTAGAAGCTAAATTAAAAGACGATTGAAATGGAAATCCAGCGGTTTCCGGGTAGGTTTCTAATTTTTCTAATCCTTGTAACACGCCTTTTATCGCTGCTGTTTTTTTTTCTTGCTTTAAAACAAACGTGCCTTTATTTGCCAAAATAGCTACCCAACCTTGCGATGCCAATTCCTCATACACCGCAACTGCCGTATTTCTGTTAATAGAAAGTAGCGCACTAAACTTCCGGGTTCCTGGCAATGCCGTACCTTCGAGTAAATAGCCACGTTGTATAGCATTAATGATTTGTTGCGCTATTTGAATATAAATCGAAGTGTTTGGCGACTTTTCAAAATGTATTAAGGATTTTAATATGTCATCAACCGGACTACTCATTGTTTTAAAACTGGACTACTTTAATGATCCGGAAAGTTACGATTTTTGCAGTCTTAAAAAACACGAATATATTTTATTATGAAATTAACTCCTTTATTCCTTTTTCTTGCTGTATTTACCATAACAACGCAAGCACAAGAATTAGAAAAAGAACAACAATTAGATTCCGTAGTGATTACCTCTACACGCATCGATTTACCGTTTTCTAAAAATTCTAGAACCATTACGGTAATTACACAAGAAGACATTAAAAAAAGTGCAACCACAAACGTTGCCGATTTATTACAACAAGTTGCCGGAGTAGATGTTAGAAGAAGAGGAACTGCTGGTATGCAAGCAGATTTATACATTCGTGGTGGTGGTTTTGACCAAACCTTACTATTAATAGATGGTATCAAAGTAGAAGATGCACAAACAGGTCATCACACCATGAACATGGCTTTACCAATAGAAGTTATAGAACGCGTAGAAATTATAAAAGGTCCTGCTGCTAGAATCTTTGGACAAAATGCATTTACCGGAGCAGTAAATATTGTTACCAAAAAGAACATTGGAAACAGTGTATCGTTAAACGCGCAAGCTGGATCTTACGGACAACTTCACGGTTCTGTAATGGTTGGTAGTCAATTAGAAAATTCTTCCCATATTGTTCAGGTTTCCCGAAATACTTCGGATGGATACCGACATAATACCGATTATGACAATCAGAATTATTTCATCAAAAGTAGTTTCAACACCAACAAAACACCAATTAACTTAATCGCTTCCTTTCAAGAAAGAAAATTTGGTGCTAACGGTTTTTATGCTAGTCCGTCTGCCATTAATCAATACGAAGAAACACAAGCTAGTTTAATTGGTATTTCTTCCGAAATTAAAAAAGACAAACTAACGCTGAAGCCAAAATTATACTGGAAACGCAACCAAGACATGTATGTTTTTGTGCGACAAGATCCTTCTATTTACAGAAATTTACACCAAACCAATAAAGTTGGTGCTGCAATAGACGCGTCTTACAGATCAAATATTGGTATCACAGGTTTTGGGGTTGATGTTGCAAAAGTGTATTTATCGAGTAACAATTTAGGTTCTAGAAATCGATTTATGACCACCATGTTTTTAGAACATCGTTTTACGTTTATGGAGGATAAACTAGACATAACTCCTGGCGTTGCTGTTAATTATTTTTCCGATTTTAAATTTCATGCCTTTCCAGGTTTAGATGTTGGTTATACATTAAATGACGAATTAAAAATCTACGGAAACATTGGTTATACCTACAGAATACCAACATACACCGATTTATATTATAGCGATCCTACTACCTTAGGAAACGAAAATTTAGATCCAGAAGAAGCAATAGCGGAAGAGTTGGGAATTAAATTCCACACCGGAAACTTCCACCTATCTTTTGCTGCTTTTAATAGAGACTCTAAAAAACTAATCGATTTTGTAAAAGAGAACGAAACCGATTTATGGCAAGCAACAAGTATTAGAGATCTAAACACAAAAGGTATTGAGTTTAACGCAGCCTATGGGTTTAAACTAGGCGCTTTTAAACAAAACATTCGAACAGGTTATACGTTTTTAGAAGACGATTTAAAAGCCGTTTCTAGTACCTTTTCTAGATATTCTATCAACTCGTTAAAACACCATGCGACAGCAAGTTTACAAACACAGTTTATAAAAAACCTATCCCAAAATATCATATACAAATATGCCGAAAGATCTTCCGGTGAAAGCTATGCGGTTGTAGATGCAAGTGTAAATTATAATTTAAAAGCATTTGAAATTTCTATAATTGCCAATAACATTTTTAATACAGAATATACAGAAACCAACTTGGTGCCAATGCCAAAAGGGAATTTGTTATTCGGCTTAAAATATAATTTTAAATAAATAGTATTACATTTAATAACTACTAAAAAGCTATATCCAGAATAAGGCAATTCTAGATATAGCTTTTTTTTATAACAATAACCAATACCAGTTTAGCGTTTTTGTTTGCTTTGGTTTTAGTAACTTTGGTCTTTTAAATCCGTTATATTGAAACTCAACCTTCAAGACATTCCTAGAGTAAAAAACATTACAAAACAGGAATTTTTAGACAACTATTATAAACCACAAAAACCTGTGGTAATAGAACGCTGTATAGAAGATTGGCCTGCTTTTACAAAATGGAATTTAGACTATATGAAGCAGGTTGCTGGTGATAAAACAGTACCGCTTTATGATGACAGGCCAGTACATTACAAAGACGGTTTTAACCAAGCACATGCCACCATGAAAATGCGTGACTATGTAGATTTGCTGCAAAGTGAACCGACAAAATATAGAATTTTTCTTTGGAATATTTTAAAGGAAGTACCTCAGCTTCAAAAAGATTTTAGCTTTCCCGATTTTGGTTTAAAATTCATGAAAGGCCTACCAATGCTTTTCTTTGGCGGAAGAGACTCGCATACATTTATGCATTATGATATCGATTTTGCCAATATTTTTCACTTTCATTTTGAAGGTACCAAACAATGCATCCTATTTAATCAAGATCAGAATAAGTACTTATATAAGATTCCGCATTCCTTAATTGTTAGAGAAGATATTGATTTTTCTAATCCGGACTTTAACAAATGGCCAGCTTTACAACATGCAAAAGGATATACTACAGAATTAAATCACGGGGAAGTTCTATATATGCCAGAAGGCTATTGGCATTATATGAAATATAAAACGCCCGGCTTTTCTATGAGTTTAAGGTCTATTTCTAAAAATCCAAAAAACTTAGCAAAAGCAGTCTATAACATTGCTATCATGAGGCATTTTGACAATGTAATGCGAAAAATAAAAGGGCAAAATTGGATAGATTATAAAAACAAGCAAGCTTTACTTAATACTAATAAAAAAATTAGCTAATTTTGCTATCGTTTTAATTTAAAAATTTTCAAATGAAAAATATATTATTATTTATTACTTTATTAAGTATTAGCTTTTTACAAGCACAATCCTTTTCAGGAAATGGCGATAAAAAAGTACAAGTTGGGGCTAATTTTCAAGACAATGCAACGGGTATTTTTGCTAGTTTTGATTATGGCTTAGGAGAAAATATTTCGGTTGGTGTTTCTTCTAGTTATTCTTTAGGAATTAACACAAACTATGTAGGTAAAGCTTTCGATGAAAGATTTGATATCAAAGCAAGAATTAATGCAAATATTGGAAACGTATTAAACATTGACGATGCCTTCGATTTATATCCTGGACTAAACCTTGGATTAAAGAATTTTGGTACACATCTTGGCGCTCGTTATTTCTTTACAGACGGTTTTGGTGTTTTCACCGAATTAAATGTACCGCTTGCTAAATACGATACGGGAAAATTAGATCCTTCAGAAAAATTACACAACCAATTTACTGTAAATGCAGGAGTCGTTTTTAATTTATAACGCGATTATTTACAACTTGTTTTGGTAAACCATAAGCCTTAAAGTACTTCTACTTTAAGGCTTATTTATTAAGGTATTTACTACGTCATACACAAGCGGACTTTCCCAACCTCGGTATAGCAAGTAATCGGCAAGTTTCTTTTTTTTCTTATAACTATTGGGTTCTTTAATAGTTTCTACTTTTTTTTCTGCCAGTGCATAAAAGGTTTCTAAATAATCGTCTGCATCAATTTCTTTAAGCGCAATATCTATAATTGTTTTAGTAATATCCTTTCTTTTAAGCTCTTGCTTTAACCTGTTTTTTCCCCATTTTTTGATTCTGAATTTCCCGCGAACAAAAGCTTTAGCAAAACGTTCTTCGTTTAAGAAGTTATTTTGAATTAAATGCACCACAATAACATCTATGGCATCGGGAATCATACGCATGTCTTTCAACTTTGTAACCACTTCTTTATGACTACGTTCCTGATATGCACAGTAAAACTCTAGTTTTTTTTGCGCTTCATCGAGAGAATAGGTTTTTTGTAGATTCATAGGAAATAACGGTAATAATTTGGTAACAAAACCATAACTTTAACAGCTTCGTTTAGACATAGTTTGCTGTATATTTACGTGCTTGTTTTTTCTAAAGGAAAGACAAAAATAAAACATTTTCCCTATGATTAAGAAATACGCCCTAGTATTAATTGTTTTTTTATGTGCTTTTGTGTCTGGTTTTGGGCAGGTAACTACCATAGATTTTGAAACTGCTGGTGATGGTTATACGCCTTCAACAACAAATGGAACTGGCTTTATTGATGTTTTTAATAGAGCAAATCCAAATATTGGTGGAAACAACACTTTTTTTTGGGCAGCTGAAGATTTAGCCGTAAATGATCCTTACATAGACATTGATCCAATTAATGTTTCTGGTGGTACAAGTTTTACTTTTTCTATTGATATGCTTGCGAATCATTTTCAAGATTGGGACTCCACAGATGAATTATTAATAACATACTCTTTAGACGGAGGTACTTATCAAAATTTAATGTGGGTACAAATGGTACCACAAGATACTTCTAATGGTCCTGCAGCCTTAGATTTAGGTTTTGATGGCAATGGAGATTGTGGAGCTACAACAACTTTACCATCTCTTACAACTGGAACAATGCATGGTTGTACAGTTTCGAATAATACTTTTGAAACATTTTCCACAGGTACCATTACTTTATCAAGCAACTCTACACTAGACATAAATTTACAGTTTAACAATCTAGATGCTGGAGACGAAGGTATCTACCTTGACAATATTGTAATTGATGTTGCAGGAGGAACACCTGTACCAAACATCACAGCAACACCAACAACAATTTCTAATTTAGATTATGTTTCTGGTGCAGGACCATCTGGGCCACAAAGCTTTGATGTTACTGGAGATTTATTAGTGGCTGGCACAACCATCACTTCTACTTCTACCAATTTTGAAATATCCTTAACCGCTGTTGGCGGCTATGGTTCTTCTGTAAATATTCCTGCAGGAACTTTAAATGGCACAACCACCATATATACACGTTTAGTAGCTGGATTAGCGGTAAACACGTATAGTAATAATACCATTACCATTGCTAATGCAACACCAGGCATAGGCACCACACCAATTATTACCGTTAGTGGCGAGGTAACTCCTGCTCCTATAAGCAATGATATTTGTAGTGGAGCCATTTCAATAATAGCTAGTACAGATGAAACCTGTAATACAACTACAGGTTCTACAACAGGCGCTACAGATAACAATGAAACAGGAGATTGTACTACAGGTACAGAAAATGCTGTTTGGTATACCTTTACCGCAACAGCAACAGATCACGATATTTTTGTAGAAGGCATTGCTAGTTTTGATGCAGTAATTAGTGTTATTTCTAATTGTAATACAAACACTGTTCCTTCTGGAGGATCTTGTACTGATGCTACTGGTGGTGGTGGAATAGAAGAGCTTAACTTAACAGGATTAACCATTGGAAATGACTACTATATCCAAGTTCACGATTATCAAGGAGACCTAACCACTAATGGTTTTACTATTTGTGTTACCACTCCAACACCTTGTGCTGCTCCAACAGTGCAACCTAGCGGATTAACTTTAACCAACATAACAGGTTCTTCTATAGATGGATCTTTTACGGCAACTACAGCCGATGAATATTTGGTCGTATCAAGTACATCATCCACCTTAAGTGGAAATCCTGTAGATGGTACTTCTTATAATACAGGAGATACTATTGGTGGTGGTACCATAATACAAAGCAGTAACGCAACTACATTTACCGCAACTGGTTTATCACAAACCACGCAATACTACTTTTTTATATTTGGTTTAAATGATTCTAGCTGTGTTGCAGGACCAACTTATAATACAACGACTCCTTTAACTGGTAATGAAACTACTATTACGGGACCTTGTGCTAGTGAATCGTTTGTTAGTATGTCAAATTATAGTTCTTATCAGACTTCAATTAATTGGACTGGTGACAATGGTATAGACTGGACTGCTACAGATTCAAGATCGGATGAAGACTTAGCTGGTGACGAAGCTATAATGCTAAGAAATGGTTCATTAACTAATGACACTTCTTTTCCTGGAGGATGCGGGGTTATTACATTTGATTATGCTCGTATTTATTCTGGAAATTCTACATTACAAGTTTATATTAATGGAACCCAATATGGAGGAAATATAGCTGTAACAGGAACAGGAAGTACAACGTTTTCAGCAACAATAAATGTTCCGGGAGCTATTGATGTAGAATTAAGAAATAGTGGAAACAGAACACTTATTTCAAACTTAAACTGGACTTGTTATTCAGGTGGAGCAAATCCAGAACTTCAACTAGTGGACGATACAGCAACTAATCAAAATTGTGGCTATACCATCGATTTTGGAACGCAAGGCAATGGTACCAATACTGATCTAACTTTTGATATTGAAAACAATGGTTCAGTAGATTTAGAAATTAGCTCCCTTGGAATAATAGGAGATTACACTATTGTTTCTCCTGCAGCTCCATTTAATGTAACTGCTGGAAATAACCAAACCGTTACCGTGCGATTCACACCAACCGTTATCGGAACAAGAACAGGAATATTAACAATAAATAACAACGATCTAGACGAAGGAGCTTGTACCGTAAACCTAACCGGTGAAGGCTTTATACCTGTTCCCGAAATTGATATAGAGCGAAATTCAGGTAACTCCATTCCGGATGGAGCAGCCGCAAACACAGCATATAATACTATTTTTGCAGCAACAACTATGGGAGATTCTTCTGCACCAAAAACTTTTCATATTAGTAATGAAGGTACAGCAGACTTAAATGTATCTAGTCTTATTTCTTCTAATAACGCAGAATTCGCCATTACTTTAAATCCCGGAGTATCTATTATTGCACCTGGAACAGAGATAGATTTCGAAATCACTTTTTCTCCAACTGCCGTTGGTCTAAGAACCGCAGTTATAACAATAAATAATGATGATGCAAACGAAGGTTCTTACCAATTTGATGTACAAGGAAACGGAAATTGTGCAGGAGCAACATTAACCTTATCCCCAGACAATGGCCCCGTGAATACCATAGTGAATGTTACCTCTAGTGGTTCTAATTTTGGAGTATCTACAACAGCATCTATAAATGGTATTGCTGCTACAGTTACTATAATTGCAGCCAACGAAATAGAAGTCACCATTCCCGCTGGTGCAAACACAGGAAGTTTAGAAATTAATGATAATCTAGGCTGCTTAAGCTCCAGTCTTTTTACGGTTATAGATCAACTTATTTCAGACTGCGAAGGAAGTACAGCTAGTACCCCTTCCGATATCTTTATTAGTGAAATCACAGACCATGGTTCTGGATCCCATTCTTATGTAGAATTGTTTAATGGTACAGGAGCCACAGTGGATTTAAGTGATTACGAATTACGTATTCATGGTAATGGAAACATGACTGCAACAGGAACCATAGCCTTAACTGGAACTTTACCTAACAACGAAGTATTTGTAGTTGCGTTTGGAAGTACACAATCCACAATTAATTACGCATCTCATGGCTATGATTTAGCGAATAACACCAGTGGTGTTAATAGTAATGACCCAATTAGATTATATAAAAACACAACTTGGGTAGATCTTTGGGGACTTGCAGATTACACTGGAGATGATTTTACTATAGCAACAAAAAACTATACATATAGAAGAAAAAATTCAGGAATTACTGCACCAAGCACAACGTGGAATACTAATGATTGGGATAGTTTTACTCCTGTAGATTACAGTGATATTGGAAACTATGATTTTTCTGTTGGTGTTCCTCCTATCGTGACTACCCAGCCTACCGATCCTAATTCTAATTGTGATCTAACCGCTACATTAAATGTAAACGCTACCGAAGGGTTTGCAGGTGGAAACCCATTAGCATACCAATGGTATTACAGCGCTCCTGGAGACACTTCTTGGACTGCAGTTACCAATAGTGCAATATATACTGGAGCAACGGGCAGCACGCTTAATATTTTAAATACGCTGACTTTAAATGACTATCAATATTACTGTGAAGTAAGAGAAGACACAGCTACTTGCTATACCGCTTCTAACAGTGTTAGAATAAAATCTGCCGCAACTACTTGGGATGGTACCGATTGGACAAACAGCACTCCTCCAGATATAAACACTATAGCAATAATTGATGGAGATTACAACACACTTAATGATGGTGGTAGCTTTAGCGCTTGCCAATTACTGGTAAATGCAGGAAACCAATTAGTTATTGCAAATGGAGATTACGTGGAAGTTGCGAACAATGTAGATGTATACGGTGATGGTACTGGTTTAGACGGTATTCTTGTAGAAGACAAAGGAAGTTTTGTACAACATGGTGATGGTGTAAATGCCGGAACTTATACGCTACACACCAATGCGGTAACACAAGTTAATAAACGAACAGCTCCTTTAAATAATTATTACGAATACACCTATTGGAGTTCTCCTGTGGAAAATGAAACTATTGGAAATGGCTTACAAGAAGCGCACCCAACAAGACGTTTTTGGTATAATGGTCAAAACTATTTAGACCGAACGAAAGAAACGGCTAATAACAATGCAACCGTATCTGGTCAAGATGATATAGATGATAATGGTGACGACTGGCAATACACCAGCAACACAGATATCATGCAACCAGCTGTTGGTTACGCAGCAATGCATAGTCAAACAGGTTTTGGTATGCCAGGAGCAAATTACGAATATACTTTTGAAGGTGCTTTACATACTGGAGACTACAGCGCACCTATCTATAGAAACGATCTAGAATCTCTAGATAATAACTGGAATCTTATAGGAAACCCGTATGCTTCTGCAATAAATGCAGATGCTTTTCTCGCTGCCAACACCGTTATTGACGATAATGTTTCTGAAATAACCTCAGGTGTTACTGATGGCGCTATCTTTTTCTGGTCTCAAAATTCCCCATATACAGATACCAATAACGGTAATCAGGTTTTAAATTTTGCACAAAGCGATTATGCGATTATCAATGGTGTAGGACAAACTTCTGGTGGAGATGGTGTTACACCAGATCGATTTATTCCTTCTGGACAAGCATTTTTTGTATCGATGTCTAATACAGCACCAGCAACAACGGTTTCTGGAGATATAAAAACAGCAGATGTTATTTTTAATAATAGCATGCGTGTTACTGGAAATAACAATCAGTTTTTTAGAACAGAAAACAGCAATCCACATGAAAAAATATGGATTAATTTAACTTCAGACAATGGTGTTTTTAACCAAATTTTAATTGGTTATGTTCCTGGTGCAACCAATGCTTATGATGGCATGTACTATGATGCGCCAAAGAATTTAGCAACAGATTCTTATTCGTCACTTTACTCGGTTATTGCCGATGCATCTGGTAAAAACAAATTAGCCATTCAAGGTAAAGCTCCGGAAAGCTTAGATCTAGATGAAATTATACCTTTAGGATTTACAACGAGTATTACGGAAGCAACTATTTACAACTTTAGCATTGCTGAAATACAAGGTGATTTCTTAATCAACAACACGGTTTATTTACACGATAAATTGATGGATGTGCTTCATGATCTAAGTGCAAGTGATTATTCTTTCACTTCGGAAACCGGTATATTTAATGATCGTTTTGAAATTGTATTTAACGATAACCGATTATCTACAAATGAAAACGAATTAAGCAATGCGCTTACCATGATAGAACAACCAGATGGTACGGTGAAATTTAGCACTTCTAATGCTTTACAAATTAAAAATGTAAAAGTGTATGATGTATTGGGTAGACTACTGTATAACCTAAGCGGAAACTCTAGTACAGAAACCTATAACTTAGATAAGTTAAGCCAAGCTGCTTATCTTGCTAAAGTCACTTTATCTAATGATGTAGTAATCACTAAAAAAGCGATTAAGAGAAACTAAATAATATCGATTTCTCGGATATGCTTAAAACAACAAAAAGCCTTTCTTTAATTAGAAAGGCTTTTTTGCGTTAAGGATGGAAATGGCATCCTTTTTATGTTATACTATAGTCCTTTGCACGAGATTAAAGCTTGTATTACTTCTTTATACTATTGTACACCTAAAGTTTTAAAACATAAAAAGATATAATGTACAGCCTGGTATTACGTAGCTTTTGCGAAGTAATAAACGCCCAAATTAAAATACGTAAATATTATAAAGCGTAACTTACTGCTATAATTAAATTTCTTCCTGGAGCAGCAATACCCGAAGAATATGTTTTATAACGCTGGTCTGTAATATTCTCTAAACTTGCCGTCACTGTAGTGTTCTTATACACCTCCATTTGTGCTCTAAAATTTAGCGTATACCAAGAAGGTGAATATGGATTTCCGTTGCTATCTAGCGCATAGATATAATCTTTTTCGGCTTCGGAAGGTGCTAAACTTAGAAACGATAACTCATTATTATATTCTGCATAAGCATCGAATTTCAATTTGTCGGATTTCCACGTTAGATGTGTATTTCCAAAATTGGGAGCAATATGTCTCACCGGAACTTCGATATCATGATCTTCTTCTGTACCACCAATCACATTGTATTGGGAAGTAAACTGTAACTTTTTAGACAGATTCATTTTCATACCAACTTCGAATCCGTAAATCCACGCTTTAGACGCATTTTGCATCGCTTGCACATTACTTAGTTCGCCATTGTACATAATTTCGCTTTCGCCGTTTAAGGTGTAATCGCGACGTACTAAGGCATCGTCTAAATAGGTATAATAGGTTGCTAAATCTAAAATGAATACATTATCAAAATCTAATTTCAAACCTAACTCTCCGCTATATGCATATTCTGGTTTTAGATTTTCGTTTGGCACTACTACCGATCCTGGTTCGCTGTCAAAAACTTTACCAACATCATCAATATTTGGCGCTCTAAATGCGGTAGATGCATTCAATTTCCATTGTATGGTTTTATTTGGTAACCAACTTATTCCTGCGGTTCCTGTAAATGCACCAAAGTCACTCTGAGTAGTATCGAATGGCAGGTCTAAAAACACATTGTTTTCGGTAAAATCTGCGGTATAAGAAACGTGGTTATAACGGATCCCCGATTGTAAAACGAACTTGGTATTTGGTTTATATTTTAAACTCGCGTACGCTGCTGCAGATTGCCAACTAGAATTATCTGGATACCTAGTCACAATAGCCTCGGTTTCGTTGGTTTCTATATTTCTTGCATATGCCTTAGAAAACACCTGGTTATAGACATATTCTACACCGTAGAATAATTCGGATTTTGGACTTAATAGTTTTTCAAAATCCAGATTTGCAGAATAGGCATCTACATGCTCTTCACTATTATCTTGTGTTGTAGATTGGTAATCTCTATCGATTCTGCTTTCCTGAAAGTTTTGATACGCGGTTACAAATTTTATTTTATCATAGAAGTCAGAACCACTACTTAATTTTGTTAATCCGAAGTTAGCCATCAACCATTTTTGTGGGCCATAATCCCATTGTGCAGAACGTAAATCATCACCTCTATAACGTATTAATCTATCGTATCTTGGATAATCTGAAGTTGCAGAATAATACAAACCTAAATCGAAGCTTAAATCATTAGATGCTTCATAGCGTACTTTTTGCATAAGATTAATTTGGTCATAGCCTGTAAATTTTTGGATCTTCGGATTGCTATTTTGCACAATAACATCTTCCCCATTATTTGTTTCTATATATTCTGGTCTTAAATAATCGTCTGGACCATGTGACCCCATTCTTAAATCGTCAAAATAGGTATAACTCGCATTGGTAAAAAACGCCCATTTTTTGAGTCCGATATTAAAATCTAAATGCCCTGTTTTTTCATTGGAAGCAGAAGCATAACGAACTGCTGCGTTGGCATTAAATTTAAGAGAATCTGTATACGATAATTTTGGCGTTTTGGTATAAAAGCTCATCACACCACCAATGGCATCACTACCATAAATAATAGAACCGGCTCCTAGCGTAACTTCGGTATTTTGAATACTAAACGGATCTACAGATATTACATTTTGAAGATTACCGCCTCTAAAAATAGCATTATTCATACGTACGCCATCTACAGAAAGCAGTAGTCTGTTGGTAGAAAAACCTCTAATCATTGGACTTCCACCACCTAATTGGCTTTTTTGAATATATACTTGACCAGATTGTTCTAATAAATCTGCACTTGTTTGCGGATTGGAAAACTGAATATTCTTGGCACTGATATTGGTTATTTTTTGCGGAATATCTCGCTTACTTTGTTTGAATTTGGAAGCAGAGATTACAACCTCTTCTAAATCTTGAGCATTAGGATGAAGCGCCACTTTGGAAGCCATTATTTTTGACTTTACAATAGAAAAAACTTCAAAGGAAAGATGTTGAAAGTATAAACGTTCTTGCGCTTCAAAGGCACCTAAATTAGCTTCACCATCCAAATTAGTGGTGGTACTTTTCGTTTTACTTTCATTATATATAGCAACACTTGGCAAGGTTTCACCGGTAGCTTTACTAATAACCTGAACTTGTTGTGCTTGTGTAAAAAGGCTTGTAAAAAGGCAAAAAATCAGAATACTAAAATACTTCATGTTAGGGACTAAATAATTGATTAAAAATTTCTAACGATTTGGGTTTTTTAAAACTGCCCAAATGTAAATCAAAATACAGCAGTAACATAGCTAAAAAGGCCTGTCTTTGTTTTGCATTTATTTTGATTTCAGATAGGTCATCAAAAATTGTGCCTAGTAGTTGTTTTAGAAGTGTTAAATTTTCGCCTGAAATACTATAAAAGTCGGTCGGTTTATCTTGAAATCTCCCATCTTTTAAATTAAAAAATGGACTATTATGAATATTTTGTTCTGGATAAAAACCAAGATGCTTGGTTAACTTTAATAAAAACAGCAAATGAAAATTAGGACAACTATCTTGCATATCTAGCCATTGCAATGTGGTCTCTAAATACGTATAAAGGGATTTGTTTTCTTCCTCTTCTTGTAATGAAGTAGATAATACCTCTGCCAAGAACATAACAATGGTACTTTTTAAAATATCATTATGTAGCGTAGTATATATTACATGGGGTTTTACTTCTTTAATATATTGAAGGGATCTATTATCTTGGTATGTAATTTCCAGTTGTAATAGTGTAAGCAACTGAAAATAGGCCTTTTTTACTTTTCCTTTTTTAGCTTTTAGAATTCCTTTTTGTAAAAAGCTTACGACACCAAATTCTTCAGTATAACACTTTATAATTAAGTCATTCTCGCCATACTTTATTTTAGATAAAACAATAGCATTGGTTTTTGCAATCATTATCTCACCACCATTATTTTTAAAACTTTAGTTTCAAAGGTGTCTAAATCGGAAAGCATAATTAAATAAACACCAGAAGCTACGGTGTTATTAGAAAGGTTTTTACCATTCCAAAAAGCAGTTCCTCCATCTATTTCTAAATTATATCCTTTATATCTTGTGTTGGTTCTTGTTTCTGCTTCTGCAACTAAATTACCTTCGATATCTGTAATTTTGATGTTTACATTTTCTGAAATATCTTTAATTTTCACTTTGTCCTGCTCCAAGTTAAATGTTGGCCTTACCGGATTAGGGTACACATAAGCATCTTCTAAACCTTCTAAAGCAGCAGATCCTCCAGCTTTAAAAGATACTAAACCATTTTGTGTTGCTATATAAACGGTTCCGTTAGAATTGTCTATAGATAAATCTATAATATTGTTTGTTGGTAAAGGCGAATTGCTTTTAGTAAAATGATAAATAGTTTCTTGTCCGTCTGAGGAGAAATAAAACACTCCTGAAGAAAGCGTTGCCACCCATTTATTATTAGATCCATCTACTTCAATATCTGTAATAAATTGCTGAAACAACAACTCTTGAGGTACTCCATCTTCTAAAATAATAATTTCACTTGCTACAGGATCTGGCTCTGTAAAAAAGGAAGATGTATTATACAATACTCTTAAACCTTTGTTTGTACCAAACCAAATTTGATTCCGACTATCCACAGCTAGCGCGGTAACTGTTGTAGAAGGCATATTTTGCTCTTCGGTATAAATGGCGTTTAACTTTTCACCAGTATTATTTTCGTTGTAGCCCATAAGTCCGAAAGTATAACCTCCAAACCATTTGGTACCATTACTATCGATTACCAAATCCCCATAACCCCATTCGTCATTTAATGGGTCTTGAATTAAGGATGAAAAATCATAGCTTTGCCATTGATCTGTGGAAGGATCATACGATTTTAAAGGTCTCTCTACTCTTGCTGTCATAGTCCATAAGACTCCGTTTCTATCAAAATTAGAAGCACCTTGCCTAATACTAACTACATTTGGATTGCTTGGTACCACTAAAGACTCCAAACCACTATTGGTTTGGTCATGCAAAATGGTTGGAACATCATCGCTTACTTCTAATAATCCATCCTGAAAAGAGCTTATAAATACATGGTTTTCTACAAACGGGTTTATAGAAATGGTATTTAGATTTCTAGTTGTTAATACACTATCGAAAGGAATGTTTTTCCATTCTTCGCCTTTTAAGTGACTAAAACCTCGTTCTCTATATGGAGTAGGAACATAATAAAAATCATATTCACCAAAGGTTGCCCAAAGGTTGTTAGCAGATGCTTTTATAGAAAATGCATTATTTAAAAGTGGTCCATTTGGCACAATTACCTCAAATACCACAGGATTTAATATTGGTGTTTTTATAAGACCGTCTGTTGTACCTATATAAATAAAATCCGTATCTATTGTTGCAGATGTAAATTCGGTATCTAACTCTTCACTAGTAGTCACTTGTGATACTAATGCAAAATCACCATCGTATATAAAAACATCATTTTTTGTAGTAACAATTAAATAACCATTAGTACTTCTAACATCTAATGGTATATCCTCATATCTAGTTAATTCTGTTAATGTAGTTCCTTCTAATTCATAAAAAATCTTATTAGTTTTACCAACATATAAATTATCATTATTTACTCCTATTACTAAATAATTTCCTGGAGCGGCTCTTCCCCATTCACTGTAATCTATTAAGTTAGCACTACTTAAAGGAGCGCTTCTAATACCATTACCCCATGCGGTATTACATGCAGCATAAAGAAAATCATTATAAACAACCGTTTGCTCTACAATAATTTGCTCTCCTTGATTACCAATATAATATGTATCTCCAAACTCTAAACGATCAAGATCATATACCGATATTCCATAATCGGAAGAGATATAAACTAATCCATCGTGCTCATTAAAATGATTAATGTTTTTATCATTAGGCGGTATGGTTGGCTTATCGAGTATATCCAAAATAGTTAAAACATTTTCTTCTGGATCATCAAAAGCGATCTCCATTAAACCATTGCTGTAACCAATAATTAATAATTCATAAACCTCACTATAATGAATCGTCGAAATAGTTTCTCCTGACAAACCATTAATAGTGGTAACTGTTTTTATTTCGTTAGTTTGTAAGTCATAACTAAAAATAGCATTTTCTGCTGCAGCATATATCTTATTGTTCCCCTGCGAAACATCTTTAATATCATAAAAAGAAAAATACCCTTGCCATTGCGCAGAATAATCTTGTGCAAATGAAAACATGGGGAATACAAAAATTAGAAACAATGCGATTTTTTTAATCATAACTTAATTCTTCAACTTCAAATATATTTATATCTAACGAGTATTGTGTTAAAATAATATATTAAAAACAAAAAAAGCTCCCTGTCTTAGGAAGCTTTTTTTAAATATTTATAAAATATTATACTACACCTTGCGCTAACATAGCATCTGCTACTTTTACAAATCCTGCAATGTTTGCTCCTTTTACATAGTCAATATAACCATCTTCTTGCGTACCATAAGTAACACAAGACTGATGAATATCATTCATTATCTGATTTAATTTAGCATCTACTTCTTCGCGTGTCCAATTGAAACGTAAAGAGTTCTGACTCATTTCTAATCCAGAAGTTGCAACACCTCCAGCATTAGATGCTTTTCCTGGTGAAAATAACACCTTTGCTTTTTGTAAAGCTTCGATTGCTTCTGGCGTTGTAGGCATATTTGCACCTTCTGCAACTGCTATAACATTGTTATTTATTAATGCTTTTGCTTCGTCTGCATTTAATTCATTTTGAGTTGCACATGGTAATGCGATATCACAATTTACACCCCAAGGTCTTTCGCCTGCATGAAAAGTTGCAGAAGTATATTTTTCGGTGTATTCACTTATTCTTCCACGTTTCACATTTTTAACCTCCATAATAAAAGCTAATTTCTCTGCATCTATACCATCGGCATCATGAATGTAACCTGAAGAATCAGACATAGTAACTACTTTACCACCAAATTCTGTAGCTTTTTCACAAGCATATTGCGCAACGTTCCCAGACCCAGAAATAACCACTGTTTTTCCTTCAAACGAATCTCCTTTAGTTGCTAGCATATTTTTAGCAAAATACACCGTTCCGTAACCTGTTGCTTCTGGACGAATTAAAGAACCTCCATAAGAAATCCCTTTTCCGGTTAAAACTCCTGTAAATTCATTACGTAATCTTTTGTACTGACCAAACATATACCCAATCTCACGTCCACCAACACCAATATCTCCTGCTGGTACATCTGTATTTGCTCCAATATGTCTAAACAACTCACTCATAAAAGATTGGCAAAAACGCATTACTTCGTTATCACTTTTCCCTTTTGGGTTAAAGTCACTTCCTCCTTTTCCTCCTCCCATTGGCAAGGTGGTTAACGAGTTTTTAAACACTTGTTCAAATCCTAAAAACTTTAAGATACTTAAGTTTACCGAAGGATGAAAACGTAATCCTCCTTTATAAGGCCCTATTGCAGAATTAAATTCCACTCTAAAAGCTCTATTAACCTGCGTATTACCTTGATCATCAATCCAAGGAACTCTAAATATTATAGTACGTTCTGGTTCTACCATGCGTTCTAATAACATTTTATTTTGATACTGAGGATTGTTTTCTATAAACGGAATTACCGTTTCTGCTACTTCATGAACAGCCTGCATAAATTCAGGTTCATGACTATTTTTTTCTTTTACTATATTTAAAAAAGCTTCAATCTTATTTTCCATTTTATGAAATTTTGAGAAATATTATATATCTAATATTGTATATGCAAATATACATTATCTTTAAAAATTACATACTTTTTTTTTGTTTTTAGCAATGCCTATTGAATAATAATTTATTAGATTTGGTTGTTATCCTAAAAGAACAACAACAATAATTCATCCTTTTACCTGTTATATTTGCAAGTTTGGAGGGAATTTATATATTTGTTGGATGTATTTTGCTCTAATCTTGAAATCATACCATGTTTAATTTGAAACAATTAGCCTTCATTTTGTTCTTTATAATAGGAACGCACGCTGCAGTTGCCCAATTAGGGTTTTCGCATGAAATAGGTGTCATTGCTGGCCCTGTAGCCATGCAATCGGATTTTGGAGTTCGAAATAATTTTGAAACCGACGCAGGAAATACCGGGATAGGAATTGGTATTGTTCACTATATAAACTTTGCATACAATGCAGATTGTAATTGCTATTCTACCGATACTTATTTTAATGATCACTTTAAATTACGAAGTGAGCTTTCTTGGAATAAAACTAAATTAGACCATTTTGGAGAATGGGTAGATAACCCTGGTTCAGGATATGATCAACTTAGAACGCATCATGGTGAATCTAATAATTTTGATATTGGTATGCAAATAGAGTACTTTCCTTTAAGTATTCGATCTTTTCAAGGTTTTGCTTACAAATTCGCCCCTTTTATTAGCTTTGGAGCACATTACACCTCGTACAACCCCAAAGTATACACCGATGAACCTGGCGGCAATATTCTAGATCCAAATAATTTTTTCGGACCTTGGGTAAATGGGCAATCTTCCGTTTCTGACGTGATTAGCGATGCTTCTGGCAGCACTTGGTCTACAGTAGCCAGTGTTGGTGTACGTTATAAACTTACTGTGGTTTCCGATTTAATGCTCGATTTAAGAACACAATATTTCTATAGCAATTGGGTCGATGGATTAAACCACACCTTAGAATCTAATAAAGCTAATGATTGGTTATTATGGCTAAACTTTGGTTACATTTATTATTTAGACTAAAAATTTAGAAACATATAAAACAAAAAAACGCTAGTATTCGCTAGCGTTTTTTTTTGTTTTTACTAAAATATAGTTTTATCCTATAGCCTGCTCTAAATCTGCTATTAAATCTGTTTCATCTTCTATACCAACACTCAAACGAATAAGCGAATCTACTACACCTATTTTTTCGCGTGCTTCTTTTGGTATGCTTGCATGGGTCATACTTGCAGGATGACCCGCTAAAGACTCCACACCTCCAAGAGATTCTGCTAGCGTAAATACTTTTAATTTTTCTATTAGTTTAATAGCTTCGTCAAAGTTGTTTCCTTTTGTTGTAAAAGAAACCATACCTCCAAAATCAAGCATTTGCGCTTTTGCAATATCATGATTTGGGTGGTTTACAAATCCGGGCCAATACACTTTATCCACCTTTGCATGCGCCGCTAAATAGCTTGCAATTGCTTTACCATTTTCGCAATGCCGTTGCATTCTTACATGTAGCGTTTTTATTCCTCTTAAAACTAAAAAACTGTCTTGCGGACCACAAATTGCGCCGCTTGCATTTTGAATAAAGTATAATTTATCTGCTAGTTCTTTATCCTTGACAACTAAACCTCCCATCACCACATCACTATGCCCGCCAAGATATTTGGTTGCAGAATGCATTACTATATCCGCTCCCAAATCTAAAGGTTGTTGTAAATATGGCGTAGCAAAGGTATTATCTACAGCTAATAAAATAGTATGCTTTTTAGCAATTGCCGAAGTAGCTTTAATATCTATAATATTTAGCATTGGATTTGTTGGCGTTTCTACCCAGATAAGTTTAGTGTTTTTATTTATATACTTTTCTATATTACTCGCGTTTTCCATACCCACAAAATGAAACTTAATACCAAAATTTTCAAAAATTTTGGTAAACAAACGATAGGTTCCTCCATATAAATCATTTGTCGAAATGACCTCATCACCAGATTTTAAAAGTTTTAGAATAGCATCTATTGCTGCAAGACCAGAACCAAATGCTAATCCGAAGTTTCCATTTTCAATACTAGCAAAAGCATTTTCTAAAGCGTTTCTGGTAGGATTATGACTTCTAGAATATGCATAGCCTTTGTGTTCTCCTGGACTGGTTTGCACATAGGTTGTAGTTTGATATATTGGAGGCATAACCGCACCATAAGCCGGGTCTGGTTTTTGTCCGCCATGTATTGCTTTTGTATTAAATTTCATTTGTACATTAATTTACAATAAAAATAAGTTTTAATTCGTTGTATTCAAACCGAAAGAATACCTTTATATTTAATTAATTATAAAATATCGTTTCAAAGCTGAAGTTATTTTTGAATATAAAAACGCTGGGATTAAATTGCATAACATGGTTTCGGAATTTTAGGAACAAGGCATTTAAATTTAAAAAGAACAAAGCGTTATGCGACATTTTATGGTTGAATAGGTCTTTATCTATCTTTAACTTTTAACACATTATTACATTGAAATTTTTTCGTCTACTTATACTTCTTCTTCTTTTTTCTTCCTGTAAAAAAGAAAGTGCAACGCTTACTTTTTCTGAAACTAATATTTTAAAGAAAACTACAACGATCATTGAAATCAACATGCCCAAAGCACAAGGCAAAGGTCCTGCGATAGAAAAAATCAATAATACGCTTCATGCTTTTGTTTGTAATGCCCTACATATTGATGCTGCTGCAGAAAAAAAAGAGACTTTGGAAGAAAGTATGCAAGGTTTCAATACTGCCTATGATAATTTTAATACTTTAATTTCTTCAGAACTAAAGGAAGAATTACCGCAATGGGAAGCTTTAATTGATGGTGAGGTTATTTATAACACAACCGATTTTGCGTGTATAGCCATGAATTCGAGTATAAACACCGGAGCTGCTAACAGTAATTTGTTATTACGTTTTTTTAATTTTGATGCCAATACTGGAAATCTTTTAACCACAAAGGATTTAATAAACAACATAGAAGCATTCACGGCTTTGGTTGAAAATTATTACAATAAAGAAGTAAATTCCACATTTACAGATGCGGATAACCTTTTAAATAACAACGAATTTAAACTACCTGAAACACTAGGATTTAGTGAGGAAGGCATTATTATTTTATATGATAATTTTAGTGTTGGCGCCTTTGAAAAAGAAATTGTAGAATTTACTATTCCGTATGAAGTAGCAAACACCTATTTAAAAATATAATTACAAAGATCTTTTAAGCGCTAGAATATACCCTAAATGAATCCCTTCATGAAAGCTATTAAAATCGATGGCCTCTTCCACATTGGTTAAAACGCCTTTTGTAGAAACCATATACTCGTTATAGTTTTTAAAGCGTTTGTTATCATAATCTTCCTTTGTTTTTTCGATAGTAGAAAATAACAAACCTTTAATTTCATTCACCTCAGCTTGGGTTACGTCGCGCTCTGTCTTTGTTCCTTTTCTATAAGTTTCTATCATTTCTTCAGATAAAACAGAAGGCAATGTCGATAATTTATACACTAATAATTGTTGGGTAACAATAGTATGTGCAATATTCCAAATCATATTATTATTAAAACCTTCAGGAACTTTATTTAGCTGCTCCAAAGTATGATTTTCCATAATGGATTCTAATAATTTTCTATTTCTTAAGGTAATATCAAAAGCCCAATTCATGTTTCTATTTTTTGTTTAAAAGTAATTATTTTTTTAGTTTAAATGACGTTCTTTGTTACTTAAACCTGTACAGTATGAAAAAAGTATACTATCTAAAAACCTGTAGTACTTGTATTCGAATTTTAAAGGAATTGAACCTTTCTTCCGAATTTATTTTACAAGACATTAAAAAAGAAGAAATTACAGAAAAAGAGCTAGAAGAAATGAAAGCATTAGCAGGAAGCTACGAAGCACTTTTTAGTAAACGTGCTACCTTGTACAAGAAAATGGATTTAAAAAATCAGACTTTAACGGAAAAAGATTACAAGCATTATATCTTAGAGCATTATACCTTTTTAAGTCGTCCGGTTTTTATAATAGATAACGCCATTTTTATAGGAAACTCTAAAGCAAATGTAGAAGCGGTAAAACAGGTTTTGAATGCATAATAGAACTTTTGCCTTAGTTGCTGTTTTTATAGTACAAGTACTTTATGGTTTAACCTTCACTTTTGCAAAGTTTATCATGAATGAAGGCTTTATAAAACCTTTTGGACTCGTTTTATTACGAATTATTGGTGCTACTATTTTATTTTGGATTTTAGATGCATTTATGCCAAAAGAAAAGATAGATAAGAAAGACTATAAAACCTTTTTTCTAGCTGCGTTATTTGGCATTGCAACAAACATGCTACTGTTTTTAGGAGGCTTAGAACTTACTACACCTATTCATGCTTCGGTAATCATGATTACTACGCCAATAATTATATTGATATTTTCTGCGCTGTTTTTAAAAGAAAGAATTACAGGTCTCAAAATAACAGGAATACTATTAGGCTTTGCAGGAGCAATAGTACTTTCGGTCTACGGGAAATCTACTCGTCTTGGAGATAATGTGCTTTTAGGAAATATCATGGTTTTTGCCAATGCTATTTCTTATAGTATATATATCATTATCATAAAAAAACTAACGGAAAAATATCACCCTTTTACCTTTATAAAATGGTTGTTTTTGATAGGTTTCGTCATGGTATTGCCTTTTGGGTACCACGATGTACAAGAAATTAAATGGGAAAATCTCACACCTTACGCTTACTTTTCTCTAGGCTTTGTAATTATAGGTGCCACTTTTTTTACCTACATGTTAAACCCTTTAGCTTTAAGAAAACTAAAAGCATCTACTGTTGGTACTTTTGTTTATTTGCAACCGGTAATAGCAGGAACCTTCGCTATTGCCATGGGAGTGGACACCATAAACATGGTAAAAATAGTTGCGATGCTTCTTATTTTTTCTGGAGTATATCTAGTAAGTAAAACGCCTAAATTAAAAGACTAAAAATTAGAGTACTAGATTTTTTGGAGCTCTTCCTGTTGCTCTAGTATCTTCTTTGGTTAGTACTTTGTAGTCTTCCGATTTTGGAAAAGCATTCGCTAAATCTAATAGCACTTCTGGTAAATCTGTCATTTTACGTGCTTTTAGGTCAATCCAAGCTCCCATCATTTCACAAAACGCAATATTTTCGCCTTTATGGTTATAAAAATTATGATCAAACTTAAAAAATTTCCCATCCTCACTTAAACCAGAAACTTCAAGACTAACTGTAATTGGTTGCCCCATAAATGCCTCTTTAAAATAATGCATGTGCTCATAAAAAACGACTGGTCCAATATTATGAATTGCTAACTCTTTCATAGTAAAGCCGTGCTCCATTAAAAAAGCCATTCTAGTGTGACTCATAAAATTAGTATATGCAGAATTTGCTAAGTGTCTATTAGCATCTACATCACTCCAACGTATTTCAAATTGTTTTGTGTACATAGTTTAAATTTTGAAGAACAAATCTACATAAATATATTATGCACGCATACTATAAATTGTGTTTTCTAAACCTATTGTTTTAGTTACCTTTGTAAAACTTAAATAAAATCTTATGATTCATTCTATGACAGGTTATGGTAAATCTGTTTTGCAATTACCAACAAAGAAAATCACTTTAGAAGTAAAATCTCTAAACAGTAAAAACCTAGACTTAAACGCTAGAATGCCTTCTATTTACAGAGAAAAGGAATTGAGCTTACGTAAACTTATTGGTAAACAACTAGAACGTGGTAAAATAGATTTTTCTATTTATGTAGAAATGACAGGAGAAGAAACTACCACACAACTTAATAAGCCTGTTGTAAAACAATACATGAATCAGTTACGCGAAGTTGTGGATGGAGATGAAACCGAGCTATTAAAAATGGCGGTTCGTTTTCCTGATGCTTTAAATACCGAAAAAGCAGAAATTGATGAAAACGAGTGGAGCACTATTTTAGCCGAAATAAAAGTAGCTTTAAGCAGAATAGATACCTACCGATTAGACGAAGGAAAAGTTCTCGAAGCAGATTTTAGAGATAGAATTGCAACCATTGCAAACTTATTAGAACAGGTTATTGAAATGGACCCAGAACGTATTGAAGGTGTTCGCGAACGTTTACGTAAAGGTGTGGACGATTTAAAAGAAAAAGTAGACGAAAACCGTTTTGAACAAGAACTGGTTTATTACATAGAAAAATTTGATATCACGGAAGAAAAAGTGCGTTTACAAAACCACTTAGAGTATTTTGTTTCTGCTTTAAATTCTGACGATTCTAACGGGAAAAAATTAGGGTTTATCGGACAAGAAATTGGTAGAGAAATAAATACTATTGGTTCTAAAAGTAATTATGCACCAATGCAAAAACTGGTAGTGCAGATGAAAGATGAGCTAGAAAAAATTAAAGAACAATTATTAAATGTCCTTTAATAAAACAAAGCGCATTCCAAACTAAATATTACACTGAGGTTCTCTCAGCGATTTAAAAAAATAGGATTTGACGAAAAATAATACAGAAAAAGGTAAACTAATAGTATTCTCTGCTCCTTCGGGATCTGGAAAAACAACCATTGTTAGGCACCTACTAAAACAAGAAGCATTAAATCTAGCATTTTCTATTTCTGCAACTTCCAGAGAAAAAAGAGGCACCGAAGCACACGCTGAAGACTACTACTTTTTATCGGCAAGTGCATTTAAACAACATATTAAAGACGATGATTTTCTGGAATGGGAAGAAGTATATAGAGATAATTTCTATGGTACTTTAAAATCTGAAGTAGAGCGTCTTTGGGCCTTAGGTAAAAACGTGATTTTTGATATTGATGTTTCTGGAGGTCTACGTATTAAAAGAAAATTTCCAGAAGAGACTTTAGCTATTTTTGTAAAACCACCAAGTATTGATGAGCTAAAAATTAGGCTTAAGAAAAGAAAAACAGAAACCGACGATAAAATTAATATGCGTGTAGCAAAAGCGAGTGCAGAATTAGCAACTGCTCCTCTTTTTGACGTAATCATTGAAAATGATAACCTAGAAAAAGCATTACTAGAAGCAGAAACTTTGGTTGGTAATTTTGTACATTCTAAAAAAGAGGCATAAAATGAAAGTTGGTTTATACTTTGGGTCTTTTAATCCTATTCATGTTGGCCATCTCATCCTTGCGAACCATCTGGCAGAACATAGTGACTTAGACCAAATATGGTTTGTTGTAACACCACACAATCCTTTTAAAAAGAAAAGTACGTTGCTAGACAACCACCAACGTTTAGAAATGGTATATCAAGCAACAAAAGACTACACAAAACTGAAACCTAGCGATATTGAGTTTGGTTTACCGCAACCAAATTACACCATTAACACGTTAACGCATCTTCAAGAAAAACACCCAGATTACGCCTTTAGTTTGATTATGGGAGAAGACAACTTAAAAAGTTTTCATAAATGGAAAAACTACGAACTGATTCTAGAAAACAATAACATTTATGTGTATCCTAGAATTTCGGAAGGAAAAGTAGCAACCCAGTTTGATAATCACGAATGTATTCATCGCATAGATGCACCAATAATACAACTTTCTTCTACCTTTATACGCAAATCTATAAAAGCTGGTAAAAACATTAAACCCATGTTACCTGAACATGTTTGGGCGTATTTGGATGAAATGAATTTTTATAGGCAATAAATAAAAAAATATGCTCAAGACACCAGTAATACATCCAACAATCATGGAAGCGCTTGCTCGTTCCGGCCATTTTGCTCAAGTTGTCATTGCAGACGGCAACTTACCAGTTGGTGCCATGACAGGTCCTAACTCTACCACTGTACATCTCAATTTTCGTCCAGGATTATTAGACGCACTCACTGTATTGGAAGGCATATTAGAAGTCTGTCCTGTTCAAGGTGCAATCGTCATGGAAAAGCCTGCTGAAGCAAATGCAGAAATACACCATGCATATAAAAAAATGCTAGGAGACGTAACTTGGGACGAGATGGAACGCTGGTCTTTCTACGACAAAATTAGAGATCCTAATACCACATTAATTATTCAAACAGGCGAACAGCGTCGTTTTGCTAATTTGATCTTAATTGTAGGAGTAGTAAAAATGCGGGAAGAAAGTGATTTCTAGGAAATTGAAATTCCGTTTTATTATACATAAAAAGCACGTTACTTTACCACCAAATTGTAAATGGTACTCGATTTTTGTAAAAAGGATGGAACGGTTTGTTTGAAATCCTTTTTTAATTTCAAAAAAGATTGAGTAGTGACAGCCTGGTTTTTTTTCTTTAAAAAATTTACCCAAATTAAAAGCACAAAAAAACGCCAACTATATAAAGCTGGCGTTTCAAATTCTATAAATATTCTAAACTTAATCTAAAGCCGGGATACGTAATACTTGACCTGGATAAATTTTATCAGGATGCTCTAACATTGGTTTGTTAGCTTCAAAAATCACAGGATATTTCATTGCATTCTCGTAATACTTCTTAGCAATTTTACCTAAAGTATCTCCGCTTACTACCGTATGAAACTGTGCTACTGGTTCTACATTTTTAACTACCATTTTATCATCTACAGTTGCAATACCATTAGAGTTTCCTACTACTAATATTACTTTCTCTCTGGTTGCTTGATCAAAAGCAAGACCAGAAATAGTTGCTGCATCATCATCAATAAATATATTTAAACCTTCTACTTGTAAGTCTAAATCTCTTACTGTTGCTTCTAATCTTTTAGCAACTAGTGTTTCTTCTTTTAGCTCTTCTGCTGTTGCTGTTGCTAATTTTTCTGCCGCTTCTTCTTCTGTAGTTTTACCTATTCCGAAAACTTTTGCTCCTGCATTTTTAATAAATGAAAATAATCCCATAATGTTTTTTTAAGTGTTAAATATTAATTAATGTAAAGATAAAAAATCTTTTTTTAAATCTAATTTAAGATTACAACTAATGTGCCAAATGCACTATAATGGTATTTCACCGATAAAAGATAACATTTTAGCTGTTTTTCTATGGGTTTCATAAGTTTGTTAATATGTATAAAAACGGAAACCGCTATAAGATTTCTCTTTAAACGGTTTCCTATTAACTAACCAACCAAAATTTTAATGAGGTAACACTATTTTGTACGTGTGTTCTCTCTTGTATTTTCCTTTTTCGCAGCACGTTGTACACGTTTCTTTTCGGTACTTGCTTTTGTTTTATCTGTTGTGGTTCCTGTTTTTAAATACGGTATATAACCTCTTCCTTTAAACTCGTATAAGGTTCCAGAAGCATTGTGAAACAATTCTATTGTACTATCATTAATAACGCTCAATTCGAAAAATTCATTGTCGAAGTAATCATAATCTAATGTTAATGTTTTTTGGTATATATTTCCGCTTACATCTCCAATGCCATAAATTCCTGAATAATCCCAATATAGATTATTAGCATTTGTTCCTGTGGCATCTTGTGAACTTCTAAAAGTAGATCCATTTCCTCCAGTTAAAAACTGCAGGTAGTTTTCGTTATCAAATTCGTTTAAAGCACCGTAGTTACTAGTGAATGTTTTTTCCCAAGCTTCATATTCTTGCATGAAATAATGAATGTTATCATAAAAAACAAAGTCATAATCAAAAGATGCACGTTGGTAACCATGTAAAAAATACGAAGTATCATTATTAGGATTATACAATTCTATCGTGTTATAATCTATTTGGTACACATCAAAGGTTTCAAAACCATCTATAGCATGATCTACATCTAAAATCATATTATAGGTATCATAATAACCAACCGAAATTCCAAAACCATTTCCTTGACTACCAATTCCTACCAAGTTATTGTTTGCGTAAAGCACTCCGTTTCTAAACGATATGGTAAAAGCCGTTTGTAAAAAACGTGTTTCTCCATATCCTACCGTTTGATTAATATCCACATACCACAATTCATAAGTCCCTAATAATTGGTTTAATGAAACTGTTGGTACCGGGTTATTGTTGTTGTTATTGTAATCGTCTACATAAACATCTTCATGATAACAGGACGTAAATAAGAATGCTATACTAGCAAATATCGAAAGTAGTTTTGTCGTTTTCATAATCGTTCGTTTTAAAGTTAATACTTTTAGATATTCAAAACCTGTGCCAAAAAAATTAAAGTATTGATTATCAATAGAATAATATGATTGATATTTTGCTTATTTTTGAAACTCTAATAATTACGTTTTCCGTTGTCACGGAAATTAAAAAGAAAATATTTTTAATGAGCAAACCTTTAAAATATGCTGTTTTTGGTAGCGGAAGTTGGGCTACTGCAATTGTAAAAATGCTATGTGAAAACCAAAAAGAAGTTGGTTGGTATATGCGAAGCATTTATATTAAAGAACATCTATTAAAAGAACAGCACAATCCAAGTTATTTAAGTTCTGTTGAGTTTCATTTAGAACAGTTAAAACTCTCGAATGACATCAATGAAATGGCTGCTTATGCAGATGTGCTAATCTTTGTGATACCTTCTGCTTTTATGCATTCGGAATTAGAAAAGCTTACCTATAATATTCAAGATAAAATTGTAGTATCTGCAGTAAAAGGCATCATTCCAGAAACCGGAAAATTAGTTGGCGAGCATTTACACGATGTGTATAAAATTCCACTAGATAATATTGCCGTAATTTCTGGACCTTGCCATGCAGAAGAAGTAGCTTTAGAGCGTTTATCCTATTTAACTATTTCATGTATAGACGCCGAAAAAGCGCAAAATATAGCAGATGCGCTATCTAGTGATTACATTAAAACCAAAATTAGTGATGATGTCATTGGTACAGAATACGCTGCAATGCTTAAAAACATTTACGCCATTGCTGCCGGAATTGCGCATGGTTTAGGTTATGGTGATAATTTTCAAAGTGTATTAATGAGTAATGCCATTCGTGAAATGAAGCGTTTTATTAAAAAAATGCACAAAATGAAACGTAATATTAACAACTCGGCGTACCTAGGCGATTTATTAGTAACTGGCTACTCTGTTTTTTCAAGAAACAGACTATTTGGAAACATGATTGGTAAAGGCTACACTGTAAAATCTGCACAGTTAGAAATGAGCATGATTGCAGAAGGTTACTACGCCACAAAATCGGCACATTTATTAAACAAAAACAACAAGAAAAAAACGCAACTACCAATTATAAATGCAGTCTACGAGATTTTATATGAAGGTAAAGACGCTAAAAAGGTGTTTCAAAAACTGACAGATAAGTTGGATTAAAACTAGGAACTTATTCTATTTTATCTAGATTATTTGGGCGTTACCATCTTTCGCTGAAAAGCTTCAAAATGGTCGCGCTTTTCGTTATATCTTTTGCAAAAAAGCAAAAGGATGCCACTGCAATCGCTAACGCACTTATTTGCTAATTGCATTTTCTGTACATAAATAGTGTGTATTTAAATAAAAACAACCACCTCGCTTTCCGATTTTTTCAGAAAGCCAAAATCCACCTTCCATTATCAAAAGAAGGTGGATTTTATGTTCCTTAGAAAACACAAAACGGAAGGGTTTTAACAGAAGTTTAATTCACTTCCTTTAAAGGGTTTGTTTGTACCACATCCATCTTTAAAATCTTTGCAAATCTATCGTTTGGATTATCAATAACATACCAAGTGTGTTTTGTTGTTCCTTCCAAGTTTTTACCATCTTTAGTTTTTCCTTTCCAGTCGAACTCCACATTCATTTCATACTCGTTTTCCATAATTTGTTTGACTTCAAAATTCTTAGGATAATGTTCGCTATTCGATAACTGCTTGGGTGTTCCGTTTAGCCATTTCTCTAAATCTGAAATAGAAGTAATTTTACTCGACGTAGAAAAATTTAATACAAAATCATCTGCTAGCACTTCTTTAAAAGGAGTTACATCACCATCTAAATTTTCCATAGATGCAATCCAATAATACATTAAAGATTTCACTCTATTAGTAGGATAGGCATCTTCAAAAACCTCGTTTGTTTCTCCAGTAGGTATTATTTCTATAGACGAAAATTTTGGCAAACCATCTTTAGTTTTAACCATTTCTGTATTATAATGTATGGTGTAGCTAGCCTTCACGCCATCGGGGCGTATATTCTGATAACGTAAATCTGCTTCTAAATGCAATCCTTTTTCCGTAGTCGTAATGTTTACATTTTCTACATGGTGTGCATTTTTCCATCCTTTATACACCGCAAGTCTTTCTGGGTAATTCGCTTTTCCTCGCATTTCGCCAGCAGACGTTTTCATATAAAGAGTATCCTCTAAAATATCCAATTGGTTATCTATACGTTGTTTATTCATCTCTCTTTCGTACAATTGATACCATCTGTGTAATTGCACTTTTGCTATATGTTGTTCTCTAGTTGTTGGTACTGTTGCTTTCATTTCTTTACTTTTTTTTTGGATAAATTCATTAATACTTGTTGCCACAACTTCTGGAACTTCTAGTTGTGGTGAATGGGAAGCATTTTCTATAATTTCAATTTCAGATAACAAGATATCTCTGTTATATCGCTCTGCTACATTAAACTTTACAACGGCATCATGCTTTCCCCAAAGAACTAAAGTAGGGGCTTTAATCTGGTTTATTTGATCTTTTAAGTCAAAATAAGAACCATTTTTTATTTGTGGAATGATGGTGTTATTTAAAAAATCACGGCTCTCATTTATTTGCGAGATGTACATTTTTTTTATTGGTCCCGGCAACTCCGGAACTTTATAAAACACACGAGATAAAACCATATTTAAATCGGCTTCATTTTTTAAAACACTACCAAATCCAGAATACACCACGTGATCGTCTAATGTTAAACCTGGCGCATTTAAAAGCACTAGTGATGTTACCGCATTTGGATAAGCAATGCTATAAGCTGCAGCAATGTGTCCTCCCATGGAATTCCCTACTAGGTTAAAATTTTCAACTTCCAAATTGGTTAAAAAACGGTGTAAAAAATCTACTTGCCCTTTAATACTTAAATCTAAAGAAGCTTCTTTTGCATTCTCTCCAGAAGCCAAAAGATCTGGAATAATTAAATAGTAATCGTTTGTTAGATACGCAGCAGACTGCACAAAGCTGTTTTTATCATCGCCAAGGCCATGAAGCAATACTAAGGTGTCTTTTGCTATCTTATTATTGTTTGTATAATAGTGCGTGTTATATCCATTTACAGTTATTGTTTTTGCTGTTAAATGTGCTGCACTTGCATTTTGTGAATACGTGAAATCCACTATTTTTTCAGGAAAGAAAAAATAAATAATTCCGACTCCAATTACAAGCAGCGAAAAAAGGGCTCCAACTATTTTTAATATCCTTTTCATAATAGTTTTATTAATTATTAGGATACAAATATCGGAAGGATACAAGGACTGTGCGTTGCCATTTGACAACAAATACTATTCGTTAACTATTTGTTTCCGAATTCTGCTTAACGAGAATTTTGTGATTCCTAAAAAGGAAGCAATATGACTTTGAGGCACTCTATTTATAATAGATGGGTTTGTATTTAATAAACTTAAATAAGAAGATTTTGCATCTTGGTTTATTAATTGCCTTTGAAAATTTGTTTTCTCAAGCAGTACTTTAGAAGTGATTTTTGCAATAATAGCATTCCAACTTGGTATTTCTGTAGTAAACAACTCCCAGGTTTGTCGATCCATCATTAAAACAACACAATCCGTTTCTGCAGCAATACTTCCAGAACTAAACGAGTATTCGTTAAAGCTAGTTATATTTGTTACAAATTGATTTTCGGACATGAAATAAGAAGTAATTTCACTGCCTTGACCATCATAAAAAAAGTATCGAAAAATCCCTTCGGTGATAAAGCCAACCTGATTTGCTATTTTTCCAGCATGTAAAAATACTTCTCCAGCTTTATATGTTTTAACGCTAACATTTTCCGCTAAACGCAACTTATCGTCAGCGGTTAAAGCGCCAAAAGTTTCTAAATATTGTATTAACTGGTTGCTCTGCATACTTTTAATGGATTTCTTTTAAAACCTTATGTAAAAGTATTCAAATAATTCACTTTACCAAAACACCTTTCGCTTCCATTAACGGAACCGGTTGCAAAGCTTTTAAATTAATGGTGTTTTTTCTAAAAGTATATGTTTTATCAAACATCTTGTTTCCTTCAAAAAAAGTGACTTTAAATTGATTATTTATAGCAAATAAATCTTCTTGTAATAGTTCTATTTTCGCGTAGCTTTTTTTAGGTAACTTGTCTAGTTTTTTTCTAAAAATAGAAGTCATTTTATCTTTAGAATAACCACTAGTAACAATGAGTACCATTTCTAGATCTACCTCTTTATCATTAATGATATACGCGTTCCAATCTTGCGTTTTATAAATATCGTTATACTCATTTACAACAGCTAAGTAAACACCTTCGACTTTTGGGATGTCAATATCTTTTTTCATACTGCAAAAATAGTAAACTATGTCAAATAAGAATTAGAATAGTTAGGTGTAATTATTCCTTTTAAATTATAGAGCACTAAATGTCTAAATAATTCTTCCTTTGGAAACATTTCAAATAGATTATTCTCTTTAAATACAAGATTATCTATTCTGAAAAAATAAATCTTTACTATTAATGCTAGATTCACTTCTGGCTTAATTTCACCAGAGTCTTGGGCTTGCTTCAATAAGTTATATACAATGTTGTTGGATAGGTTTTCAATAAAACCATTAAAAAGCGCACTGGATTTTGGATAATATTTCTCTAATCCAAAAAGAAAAGAGGGCTTAAAGTACTTTAAATACTCAAACCCTCTTCTGTAAATTAACACTACACACAAAATAGGATCGTTACCATTGCTGCTAACAATCCCATTTATATCTTCTTTATACTCGTTTAATAAACTCTCTAAACTAGCAGTAACTAGATCTTCTTTATTATTAAAAAACGTATAAATTGTTTTTTTAGAAATCCCAAGCGTATTTGCTATCTCGTCTAACGTTACATGTTTGCTTCCGCATTTTGTAAACTTTGTAATAGAACACTTTAACAATTGCGCTTTGGTAATCATCTTTATTTATTTTATCTCCATCCACCACCAAGTGCTTCGTATAAATCTACAATAGACACTAATTGATTGAGTCTACTATTGATAACATTAAGCTCTGCACTTAATGCACTTTGTCTTGCGGTTAATAAATCTAAATAGTTAGCATATCCGTTTTTAAGAAGTACTTCCGAGTTGCTTTCCGCTTGACGTAAAGCTTCCACTTCACTTTTTCTAAATTCAAACTTTTTGATTTCCGATTCATAAGAAAATAAGGCATTAGACACTTCACTTCCTGCAACTAATAATGTCTTTTTAAACTGCAGTAACGCTTGCTCTTGTTGTGCAATAGCAACTTCCTTTTGTGTTTTTAAAGCGCGTTGATTTAAAAGTGGTTGGGTTAAACCTCCAACTACTGTTGCAAATAAGGAATTCAAGTTTAATAACTTATCCAATTCTAAACTTTGCAATCCTCCGGAAGCAGTTAATGTTAACGAAGGATATAAGTTACTATTCGCGACATTCGTTAATTCAAAAGACTGTATTAAGCCATACTCTGCAGCCATAACATCGGGTCTATTACTAAGTAATGTTGCTGGCACACCAAGTGTGATATCTTCTTCTATTTTCTGAAGATCTAAACTACTTCTTTCAAAATTTCGTGGTCCTTTACCTAATAAAATACTTAACGTATTTTCTGTTTTAAAAATAGCGGTTTCAATATCTACCTGCAATGCTTTTGCATTATTGTACTGCGCTATATTTTGATCTACAGCAACTTGAGTCACTTGACCAGCATCTTTAAGTGCTTTAATAGTTTCTACACCACTTTCTCTTGTTGTAATGGTTTGCTTTGTTACTTCTAACTGTGCATCTAAAGCCAACAAGTTGTAATAGGTATTTGCGATACTAGAAATCAACTGTGTTTTCACCAATTGATGTCCGGCAACACTTTGCAAATATGCTGCCTGTGTTGCTCTTTTACCACTTCTTATTTTTCCCCAAAGATCTGCTTCCCAAGATAGATTTGCTGTGATATCATAAGTATCTGTTCCGCCACTAAATATGGATCCAAATTGACTGTTTTCAGAAAATTCTTGACGGGTATAATTAGCACCTACATTTAAGCTTGGCAAATATCCTGCTTTCCCTTGTTTTGCATACGCTTCGGCAGCTACTATTTGTTGTAGCGCAATACGCACATCCATATTATTTTGCAGACCTTCTTCTACATATTGTTGTAAGTAAGTATCTGTAAATAACGTTTTCCAAGATACATCTGCAATAGAAATGCTATCTGTTGGCAAATTATCGGTTCTGTAAAGTGCTTCCGTTTCTGTATTTAATTCTGGTCGTGTATATTCTTGCGCTACAAAACAACCTTGTAATGTTAATGCAACTACCAGTAAAAGAATCGGTTTACTAAAATTTCTATGTTTTATAATGGTTTTCATCTTTTTATTCTTCAATAGTTTGTACTGTTGGTTTACCTGAAACTTTTTCTTGTAACCACTGGAATAATATAAATAAGATAGGAATTACAAAGACTCCTAATATAGTACCGATAAGCATTCCTCCAACGGCTCCTGTACCAATAGAGTTGTTTCCTTCAGAACCAACACCTTTTGCTAATACTAATGGCATTAAACCTAATATAAAGGCAAAAGAGGTCATTAAAATTGGACGTAGACGTGATTTTGCTCCATGGATTGCAGCATCTACAATACTCTCCCCATTTTTTCGTCTAGCTAAAGCAAATTCGACAATAAGTATGGCATTTTTAGCGAGCAGACCAATTAGCATGATTAAGGCAATCTGGAAATAGATGTTGTTTTCTAATCCGAAAAGCTTCGTACTAATATATGCACCAAATACTCCAAATGGTAAAGATAATACTACTGCAAATGGTAATAAATAACTTTCATATTGTGCACTTAATAAGAAATACACAAACAGAATACTTAATATAAATATGAATGTGGTTTGATTTCCTGCACTCACTTCTTCACGAGTTAAACCAGAATAAGCAACCGTATAATTACTTGGTAGTTTTGCGACTTCTTCTTCAATCACTCTAATAGCATCTCCTGTACTAAATCCGTCGTTTGTTGCTCCAGAAATCTTAGTTGAATTAAATAAATTGAAACGCGTTACCGATTGTGGTCCATACACACGTTTTAGAGTTACAAACTGTGTAATTGGTGTCATTTCACCCGAATCTGTTCGCACATACATACTATTTAAAGCATTTTTATCTGCTCTATCTTCTGGTAAAGCCTGAATATACACTCTAAATTGTTTTCCAAATCTAGAGAAATCGGAAGCATAAATTCCTCCAATATATCCTTGCAATGTAGAAAAAATACTAGTTACAGATACTCCTTTTTCTTTTGCTAAAGGAACATTAACTTCCATTTCGTATTGCGGATAGTTTGTACTAAATGAGGACTGTGCATATTTAATTTCTGGATGACTCATTAAAGCCATAGAAAAATCTTTATTTGCTTTATCTAAATCGGCGAACTCTCCTCCATATTTATCTAATAAATTAATTTCAAAACCAGACGAGTTACCAAAACCACGAATACTAGGTGGTGAAAAGAAAATAATATTAGCATCTGGAATGGTAGCTGCTACACCAAACAATTTTCCTGTAATCGCTTGCACGGAAAGAGAAGGATCTGTACGATCTGCCCAATCTTCCAATTTTATAATACCAAAACCAAAGTTACTACCAGAACCACTAATTAAACTTCTACCTTTAATAAAGTTAAGAGCGACAATACCTTCTATGCTTTCCGCCTTTTCGTAAAGTTTTCTTGCTACTGCATCTGTTCTATCTAGTGAAGCTCCTGGAGGCAATTCGATATTAGCGAAAATAATTCCTCTATCTTCATTAGGTACAAATCCTGTTGGTGTAGTTGTTGATGCCCAATAAATTCCGACTCCAGCAATGATTAATAATAAAACAGAAATAAATTTTCTTTTGTATAAAAACTGAAGCGATCTACCGTAACGTTCTACTGTAGCGTTAAATCCGCGATTAAATAAAGTATAAAAACGTTTTAACGGACTTTTTCCTTTTAAATCTTCATCGTCTTTATGCCCTTTTAATAACAAAGCACATAATGCTGGACTTAAGGTTAAAGCGTTTACTGCCGAAATTAAAATGGCAATAATTAACGTCACACCAAATTGCTCATAAAACACACCTGTTGGACCCGTTATAAAAGTTACAGGAATAAATACTGCTGCCATTACCAAAGTAATAGAAATAATAGCACCAGAAATTTCATTCATGGCTGTTAGCGTCGCTTTTTTAGGATCCTTTTCCCCTGCATCTAATTTGGCGTGCACAGCCTCTACAACTACAATGGCATCATCTACCACAATACCAATAGCGAGGACTAACGCGAATAGCGTTAATAAGTTAATAGAATATCCAAAAACATTCAAGAAAAAGAAAGTACCTATAATAGAAACGGGCACTGCAATTGCTGGAATTAACGTCGAACGGAAATCTTGTAAGAAGATAAATACCACTAAGAAAACTAATAAAAAGGCTTCTAATAAGGTACTAATCACCTTTTCAATAGATGCGTTTAAGAATAAACTAGTATCATAAGGCACAAAAATATCTAAGCCATCAGGAAGGTCGGCCTTTACCGATTCTAAAGTAACTTTAATATTTTCAATAATCTCTTGTGCATTAGAACCTTTAGTTTGGAAAATACCCATAAATACCGCAGGATATCCCTTACTCATTGCATTCGCCGAGTACGATTGTGCATCTAACTCAATAGTTGCGACATCTTTTAATCGTAAGAACTCTCCATTTCCTAATGCTTTAATAACAATATCGCTGTATTGCGCTTCGTCTTTAAAACGTCCGCTATAAGTTAACGTATAGGAGAAAGATTCCCCATTATTCTGTCCTAAAGATCCTGCAGCTGCTTCTAAATTTTGTTCTGCTAAAGCAGCAGAAATATCAGAAGGAATTAAACCGTAGGATGCTAATTTTTCTGGATTTAACCAGATACGCATAGCATAATCTTGTTGTGAAAATACACTAACATCACCAACACCACTAATACGCTGTATTGCTGGAATAACATTAATTTTCAAGTAATTCTGAATAAAAGTAGCATCGTAATCGTCGCTTTCCGAATACATGGAAATAAACATTAACGCACTGGTTTCTTGTTTTTGCGTTATAATACCTGTTTGCGTAACCTCTGATGGTAATAAAGGTGTTGCTCTAGCAACACGATTTTGAACGTTTACAGCAGCAATATCTGCATCAATTTCTTGATCAAAATACACTGTAATTTCGGCTCCTCCTGTGTTAGATGCTGTAGAAGTAATATACGTCATCCCTTCTACACCATTAATTTGTTCTTCGATAGGAATAATTACACTTTCTAAAACGGTTTCTGCATTTGCTCCTGTATAATTTGCCGTCACCTTAATGGTTGGTGGTGCAATATCTGGATACTCCTCTATAGGCAAGCTAGTTATACTAATAACTCCAAGCAAAACTATGATAATAGAGATTACGGTCGAAAGAACGGGTCTTTCAATAAATGTTTTTAACATGACTAATATGTATTTATTTATCTAATTTCTGAATAAAGTTGCAACCGGTTTAATAGCTTCCTCAAAAGAAGTTTCTTGCGGTGAAATCACCATACCGTTTCTTAATTTACCAACCCCAGTTGTTACAATTTTATCTTTTACTTCTATACCAGACGCTACAACATATAGATTGTCTACTGTTCCTTTTACCTGTATTATGGAAGTTTCTACCTTGTTGTCTTCACTAAGTTTAAATATCATAATGTTTCCTTGTTGCTCAAAAGTAGCAGACTGAGGTACCACTATAGCATCTTTATATTCTATAGGTAACCTTATTTTACCACTATTCCCGTTCGTTAAAATTTCATTTGGATTATCAAAAGCAGCTCTAATTTTTATAGTTCCTGTACTTTGATTTATCTGACCTGTACTGGTTTGAATGCGTCCTTTTTCAGAATACATTTTACCATTAGCCAAAATCAAACTTAAGTCTGGAGAATTCTTAATACGCTCCGCTTTCGTTTTCCCTTCTGAATTTTGTAAATGGTCTATATATTGCGCTTCATTGAAACTAAAAAAAGCATATACTTCACTAATCTCACTTACCGTTGTTAATGGAGTTGTATCGCTTGGACTAATTAAAGCACCTTCTCTAAAATTAATAGAACCAACATAACCATCTATTGGACTTTTTATAGTTGCATAACCAATATTAGCAGAAACACCACTATAGTTTGCTTGCGCTTGAACCAAATTAGCTTTTGCCGTTTCTAGTTGTACAGCACTAATAATGTTTTTTTCTACAAGCGGAATTAATTTATTTACTTCCACTTGTGCTACATTAACACGTGCTTTAGCAGCTCCAGCATCCTGGCTTAAAGACTGTGTTTCTAATTTAAATAACACTTGTCCTTTTCTTACTTTTTGACCTTCGTCTACATATACTTTTTCCACATAACCTGATGTTTTTGCTCTTACATCACTGTTTACCATTCCTTCAATAGTTGCAGGGTAATCGGTGTATCCTGTTACCGTTTTTGTTTGTATTTGTGTTACTGGGAAAGAAGCAGGTGGTGCTTGTGCAGCAGGCTTCTTTTCTTCTGCTTTCCCACAACTGACAATTACTAAGAATAAACCTAGTGCTAGTATTGTATATAATTTATTATTTTTCATTTTTATCTTGGTTAAATATTGAATTTATTATTGGCTAATTTTGTTCTTAGTTCTTCTACAGAGGATGTTGCTCCATCTATAAATTTGATGTAATCATCATGAAAATTTAAATCGAATTTTTCTTCTTCATTTTCAATTTTTTGGGTGTTTATAGTTTCTTTATAATTTTTTAATTCTAAATGCATCTCACGTTCTTCTCTCCATTCATTTACTAAGTTGTCTATATGTTGAACAATAATAGTTTTATTAATTATAAAATATTTTTTGCGATCTCCAGTTTTTGTGAAATACACAATCTTATTTAAATCTTGTAAATGATTAAGGTGTGTAGAAATAGTGCTTTTACTTGCACAAAGTATCGTTACCATATCTTCAAAAGTGGTTCCTTTTTTACCAGTTAGGATGATATAAGATAATATACGTGCTGCCACAGGTGCTAACTGCTCTCTTTTTTCTAAATGCACGCCTAGTTTTTCAACCAAGCCCATTTTTATTTGACAGATATTTTCTTTCATTTTTAATTGTTTTAATACTGTTTACTGAAAATGAATCATCTTTTTTTAGTAAACGAAGCGCAAATTTACATCTTAGTTCGGAACTAACCGAACTAAACGAAGTTAATTTATTGTTAAAAAAAAGCGTTTTTAATATCGTTTTATTCTTAGATTCAAAACGCTTAAATTTGTCGCTTACTAATTGTTTAAAAAACCAACATGAAACAGCTTGTTTTCTTTATTTCCCTTTTAATAACAGCTCCAAGTATTGGGCAAACTCAAAATCAATCCATACTTACTATAGATCAAATTATGCAAGGCGAAGACTTTGTAGGTTACTTACCTACTAATCTAAGGTGGTCTGACAATAGTAAAGACATCTATTTTAGCTGGAATCCAGATAACGATACCATTCGTTCCACATATGAAATAAATATTTCTTCAAAAAAGAAACATAAACTATCTTTTGAAGAACTTAAACAAAAAACAAATACTGGCGAATATTCTATAGATGGCTTATGGAAAGTATACCAAAAAAATGGCGATTTATTTTTAATGAACACTACAAGCTTCACCAAAAAACAAATCACAAATACCAATTCTAGAGAATCGAATCCTATATTTTCAGGAGATCAAAAGTCAATTATATATAAACTAAACAACAATTTATTCCAGTGGCATATTAGCAAAGGAACCACCACGCAGCTTACCAATTTTAAAAACGGAAAGAAGAAAAAAGAACGCAAACTTAATGCACAAGACCAATGGCTAGAAGACGATCAATTACAACATTTTAATATTCTTGAAAAACGTAAAAACGAAAGGGACGCGCAACACTACAGAAACGAACAAACGATCGCTAATCGTCAAAAAACCATTTATTTAGGCGACAAAAAAATGTTTGACATGGATATTTCTCCGGATTTAAATTATGTTATTTACCGATTGTACACTGCTCCAAAGAACAAAAACACTAATGTGCCAGACTATGTTACGGAAAGTGGCTATACCAAAGATTTAAACGCAAGAACCAAAGTTGGTCGTGATTCATATACCTATGAATCTTGGATTTTAAACCTAGAAACAGAGGAAACATATCCTATAAAAACCGACGCTATTGAAGGCATTAAAGACAAGCCTAAATACTTAAAAGAGTATACTGAAAACCCTTCCGATTATCTAGCAACTTATGAAAACCCAAGAAATGTAGAAATAGGCAATCCGATATTTTCAAACGATAGTAAAGCGGTTGTGAATATTACCTCTCAAGATTATAAAGACCGTTGGATTATGTTAATAAACCTAGAAGACGGAAGCTTAAAAACTATAGACAGACAGCATGATGATGCCTGGATTGGCGGTCCTGGAGTAGGTTGGTTTTCGCCAGGTGTAATGGGCTGGATAGACAAAAACAACATTTGGTTTAAATCTGAAAAAACGGGTTATGCACACTTATATAGCGCTAATGTGAACTCCGGAAAAATTAAAGCGTTAACTAAAGGTCATTTCGAAATTTTAAATATAACCTTATCTAAAGACCAATCCACTTTCTTTTTAAATAGTAATAAGGTAAGTCCGCACGAAAATCATTTTTATCATCTACCAGTAAAAGGCGGTAAAATGACCCAAATTACTTCGCGTCAAGGAGCTCATGAAGTTACCGTTTCACCAGACGAAAAACAACTAGCCATTAGATATTCTTATACCAACAAACCTTGGGAATTGTATGTGATGCGGAACAAAGCTGGAGCTCAAATGACGCAATTAACAGAATCTACAACCGATGTTTTTAATTCTTATGAATGGATGGATTCTGAGATCATAAACTTTACAGCAAGAGATGGTGCACGAGTTCCTGCAACCTTTTACAAACCTACAGAAGCTAAAAAGAATGGTGCTGCAGTAGTTTTTGTTCATGGTGCTGGGTATTTACAAAATGTACATCATTGGTGGTCATCTTATTACCGAGAATATATGTTTCATAATTTTTTAGTCGATAATGGATATACGGTTTTAGCTATAGATTATAGAGCAAGTGCTGGTTATGGTCGCGATTGGCGTACAGCGATTTACAGACATATGGGCGGAAAAGATTTAGATGACCAAGTGGATGGTGCAAAATACTTGATCGAAAATCAAGGTATTGATAAAGACAGACTTGGTATTTATGGTGGTTCTTATGGTGGATTTATTACTTTAATGGCAATGTTTAATGCACCAGACACCTTTAAAAGTGGGGCTGCTTTGCGCTCTGTAACCGATTGGGCACATTACAATCATGGCTATACTGCGAATATTTTAAATACACCGATTGAAGACCCAATAGCTTACAAACAAAGTTCTCCCATTTATTTTGCCGAAGGTTTAAAAGGCAATCTATTAATGCTTCATGGTATGATAGATACTAATGTACACTTTCAAGATGTAGTACGTTTATCACAACGTTTAATTGAACTCAAAAAAGAAAATTGGGAACTTGCTGTTTTTCCTTTAGAATCGCATGGATTTAAGGAATCTTCCAGTTGGTCTGATGAATACCGAAGAATTTATAAGTTGTTTCAGGAGACACTGAACTAACAAAAAAAAGGCGTCATTTAAATGACGCCTTTTTTTTATTTTTATAATGCAGATTTAAACTGCTCTAAGAATCGTACATCGTTTTCACTTAGTAATCGAATATCACTAATTTGATTGAGTAACATGGCAATTCTATCTATTCCCATTCCGAATGCAAAACCGGAGTATTCTTTAGAATCGATACCACAGTTTTCTAAAACGTTTGGATCTACCATACCACAACCCATAATTTCTAACCAACCTGTTCCTTTGGTGATTTTATAGTCCGTTTCTGTTTCTAATCCCCAATATACATCGACCTCAGCACTTGGCTCAGTAAAAGGAAAGTAAGAAGGACGTAAACGTATCTTCGATTTCCCAAACATCTCTGTTGTGAAATACTGAAGTGTTTGTTTTAAATCGGCAAAGCTTACATCTTTATCAATATATAAACCTTCTACTTGATGGAAAAAACAATGGGAACGTGCTGAAATAGCTTCGTTTCTAAATACTCTTCCTGGTGAGATGGTTCTAATTGGTGGTTTATTATTTTCCATATAACGCACTTGTACAGAACTGGTATGTGTGCGTAATAAAATATCTGGATCTGTTTGTATGAAGAAGGTATCTTGCATATCTCTTGCTGGGTGATATTCTGGCAAGTTCAATGCGGTAAAGTTGTGCCAATCATCTTCTATTTCTGGACCTTCACTTACATTAAAACCGATACGAGAAAAGATATCGATAATTTCATTTTTAACAATAGAGATTGGATGTCTTGCTCCAATTTCTATTGGTTCTCCCGGACGAGATAAATCACCGTAAGCACTTTTATCTTCTTCTTTTCCTTCTAACTCCTCTTTTAAGGCGTTTACCTTTTCTTCAGCAGTTTTTTTAAGCTTGTTTATGGTTTGACCAAATTCTTTTTTCTGGTCGTTTGCTACATTTTTAAACTCCGCAAAAAAGTCGTTTAACAATCCTTTTTTACCTAAGTATTTTATTCTAAAATTTTCAACCTCTTCTATGGATTGTGCTTTAAATACTTCGGCTTCTGCTATGAGTTCTTTTATCTTGTCTATCATGGTATATATAAATAGGAGGCAAATTTAGTGAATTTTATGTACAAAAAAATCCCTTCTTCAAAAGAAAGGGATTAATTATATTAAAGAATTGTATTCTTACTAAATTTTTATAAATACCTCACGAGTTACAATGGTAGTTGAACCATTAAAAATAGTTTCTTCGTAATAGAACGTATTCCCATCAAATTGTACTTCCCAAGTTTCTGTATCGCCATCTAATGTAATATAATAAAAACCACTAGCGCCGTTACTCCAAGTTCCAGAAACAACTTCATCTAACTGACAATTTCCATTAAGATCTTCTTCATAAGAAGTAAAAACAACAGTACCATTTGCTAAAACTTGAAATGTTTCTTCACCTTCACAAGGTTCTAATGCTACTTCTACACCATCTTCAAAGTATTTATAGTATTGCCAATTTGCAACAAAAGGATCTCCAACAGGTGTACTTCCACCATCATCATCACTGCCACAAGAAGAGAACGTAAATGCAACTACACTAAAAAGTAAAATTAATTTTTTCATATTTTTTGGTTTATTTTTTTAGAAAAGTAAAATTACTAAATTTAGTACAAGACTCCAAAATGAATTGTGCTTTAATGCGTTAGTGATTGGAGCATTGTTGGAGCTCATCTTGGATAGCGACTGCGGAAAGCGCGACCATTGCGGTAACGCCCAACTTCTTCATACTATCCCGCAAAAAAGCAGTCCCTCGAAAGTACACGTTTTTAGTCTATATATTGTGTTTCCATAAAGTAGTTTACAATCGCTTCTTTCATTAAAACGCTTTGTTCTCCTGCTTTTAAGTGCGGTAATTCTGCTTTTGTGGTGTAATGTGGCCAACCTTCATCATCTACAAAATCTAACTCATAATAGCCATAAGGCGTAAGTACTTTGCAAATTGCAATGTGCATAAGGTCTAGTTTTTGGTCCTTTTTAAAGGTTCTATTTAATTGTCCAAGTTCTTGCAAACCGATTAAATAGATGATGGCATCTAAATCTAGTTTATCTCCATCTGCGAATTGATCAGATAGTTTTACGACTACCAAATCCCAGCGTTCTTTTAGTTCTTTATCTCTTGCCATATATATAATCCACGAAAGTGGAAATCTTATTTTAGTTACTATAATAAGTTACAAAGTTACTAAACCTCGCTGTGACTTCGAGACATCTCTAATTAAAAAAAGGAGAGAAGATTTGTTTTTTCTATATTTGACAAAATTCTAATTTTATGAGCGTTTTAGATATTATTTTAGGAGCATTACTTCTTTTTGGTTTGGTAAGAGGATTTATGAAAGGGCTTTTTGTAGAAGTTGCCTCACTTGCTGCCTTGGTTGCCGGTGTTTATGGCGCTATACATTTTAGTCATTTTGCTGCAACATTTTTAGAAGGTAAATTTAGTTGGGAAGAAAAATATATTAATATTGTCGCTTTTGCTATCACTTTTATAGTTATCATTTTGGTGATATCTCTGGCAGGAAAAGCACTAACTAAACTGGCAGATTTTGCAGCTTTAGGTATTATAAATAAGTTATTAGGTGGTGTTTTTGGTGCTTTAAAAATTGGTTTAATACTTAGTATCATTCTTGTCGTTTTTAGCACAATGAATAACACGATACCTTTTGTAGGTGAAGAAGATTTAAAGGATTCTGTTTTATACGAACCTGTAAAATCCATTGCACCAATATTATTCCCTAGTATTATTAAAGCCGAAGAAACGGAAGACGAAACACCTGATACGGAAGAAGTTTAAATATATTTTATTCTAATTTAAAATTAGCGTGTAGTCAATATCATCTACATTTAGATACTTATCAAAGACGTGTTTTTTATTACAGAAAAGGGCTTTTAATTCTGCGACTTCTTGTCTATTAAACATTAAAACAAGATTAGATTGTAAAGAAGGTATTGGAATTTTCCGCTTTACTTTGGCGTCTACATATTTGTTCTCCCAATATTCTGGTTCTAATGCTAAAAGATACCTTTTAAACTGTTTGTATTGTACTTCGGTAAACTCAAAATAGATATTATTAAATTCTAAATGATATATATTACAATGTGTACAAATAGATAATTCGCCACTACTAACTTTAGAAATTGTTTTAATATTCGTACACATAGACTTCTCTTTTAGGGATTAGTAACAATCTGTTTTTATCTGATTTTTTTCTATAAATGTGCTTAACGGAAGGTTTAAGTTTTCTAGCGTAATTGTATTTAAAACTTTTAATACATCGTTTTGCATCGCCAAGGAACCGCAAATCATAAGCACACCTTTATTTTTTAAAGCTTCTGCTATCGAAAAAGCATCTAATTTTAATAGATCTTGCACATAGGTTTTAGGTCCATCTTTTGAAAACGCAACGTTTAGTTTGGCTAATTGTTTCTTATTTCTATTTTCTTTTAATGCTTGATTGTAAATTTGTAACGACTCCTTTCGTCGCACACCATAATACAAATGGGTTTCTAAATTTTTGGTGTTTTCGTCAAGCATCCCTAGAAAAGGAGCGATTCCTGTTCCGTTTGCAATTAAAATTACTCTGGATGCCTTTTTAGGAAAATGAAATGCTGCATTTTTTACGACTCGTGCTTTAAAAATATCCCCTTGGTTTAGGCTATTTAAAAACCCTGAGCCTAATCCGTTTTCATGCAATTTCACACTTAACTGTATGTTTCCGTTGACTTTTCCAATAGAATACAAACGTTCTCTGTAATCATTTTTAGGATAAATAGCCAACAAATCGCCGGACTTAAATTTTGTAGAATTCGACTTTAATGTGATTAGAAAAGTAGTATCGTTATGGTCTTCTGCTTTTGCTTTTGTTACGACCGTAAGTGTGTTGTTTGGTTTTGGTTTTGCCGCGAGTTTTTCTTTGGAAATATGCATTGGAAGCTTTCTGTTTTTGTTCCATAAGTTTATCCATTCCTCAAAGGAAGCTATGGATTTATCGTTGATGGTAAAAACAGGGAATTCTTGTTGAAACGGAAGCTGCATCGCTGCATCTACATCGTAAGCAAATTGGCAAAAATCAGGATATGCTAAAGACCCAAAACCTACCACCGAATAACTAATATCTTGTTTTTGCTTTACCGTTTTTAATCGTTCTAAAAACACATTAGCATTCGCTGGTGCTTCGCCTTTGCCATAGGTAGAAGTCATCACAATAATATGTGCTGCTTTACTGTATGTATCGTAATTATTAAGTTCTGCGATGTAAACGCTTTCGCCTACTTTTATTAATTGTTGTTGTAATTGGTTGGCAAATGGCAAGGTATTTCCGTTTTCGGAACCTACTAAAATCACATACTTGCAATTGCCTTTTTTATACTTGTTTTTTAGTTTAGCCTTCCTACGCTTTAGCGTCATTGCAAATCCGGAATAGATAAAAAACAGAATATTTACGGTAGCAATGGCTAAAATAAGAGACCATAAAATACTGCCTTTTCCAGTGTGCAAAAACATGCTTAAGTCTGAAAAAACAGTAACCAAAGGATAGTTAATTTCGCTTAAAATTTCGCCTGTGAATTGGTTTACAACAACTTCTTTATCTTTAAGGGAAAGCGTAAAATAATCTTCTACATCTTCCGAAAAAGGGAATTCAATAGTTTTTACCTCGGAAAGCTTTGTGTTCTTGAAAACAGGAAAATCTGAAAGACTTTGTTTTGGTATTTCCGAAAGGGATTCAAAATCTATTTGATGATTAATGCTACTCTTAGGAAGTAAATCGAACTTTTCCGCTGATAAATAAACACCTGTAATGGTTATAATGATAATAGGAATTAAAGAAAGTCTCCCTAAAAATACATGCCAATATTGGCTAAAGTTTTCGTTCACTATTTTGGAGAAAAACTTTTTAAAACCACCTTGTCTTTTAAGTATTAAAACGGTTCCTGAAACTGCAATTAGCAATAATAAAAAGGAGCACAATCCCACAAAAAAGCGTCCGATACCTTTTAAAAATAGAGATCTATGAAAATTAGTAACCCATTTAAAAAATTTGGATACTTCTATTTTATCTCCAATAAACGCGGCTGTTTTGGGGTTTATATATCCATTTAAACTTTCGCCATCGTTAGTAATCACAGAAGCTAAAACAAAATGGTTTGCATCTACTTGCACATCGATAACTTCTGGATATTTCTCCTTTAAATTAGTAATCGTTTCGGCAACCGTTATGCTTTCAAAATTAGAAACTTTATACGGTTCTAGCTGTTCTGAAATTGGTTGGAATGCCAAAATAATTCCAGTTACAGATGCTAAAAAAATAAAAACAAAAGAAGATACAGCTAGTGTAAGGTGGCTGTATCTCCAAATGGAAATGGTCATACTATTTTCTTGTTAAGACTTCTCGACTGCGCTCGAAGTGCCATTAAATGCTGTTTTAATATCTTCTATTTTAGTTTGGTATCATGCGCACATAACGAATAAATCCTGTGCCTTCTTTTTTACTTTTCACTGTTTCAGATGTTAATTCAAATTCTACATCTTTCGTGTAATATTCTTGATCTTCCACAGCAGTTTCAAAACGAATACTATAACCTGTATCTATTTTAGAATCTTCAATTTCTAAAACGCTAATCGTTCTTGCGCCTCCAGCAATGGTTGCTCCAGTAACGGCATCAATATTGGATCGTTTCTTTCCGTAGAAATTCCACCATTCGGAGATATCGTGATACCACTCATCATCATCTCCTTGCACGTATAAGGTTTTTTCGTATGCACCTTCTGGGTTGATAAGGGAAATAACTACATATGCATTTTCCCCTGTGTAATTAATCATTTGAATCATACATTTATAAGAAGTAACTGCTGTTTTTGTTGTAAAGGATAGCATCGTTATCGCTAAAAAACAAATCGTTAATATGGATTTAAGTTTCATCTGTAATTATATTTTATGAGATTATATTTTTATGAGATTATATTTTTATGAGATCCTGAAAAGACACTTCGACTGCGCTCAGTGTGACAATTCCTGATGACAAACTCTTAAATTATCTATAGTTTTAAAAAATCTAAGTTGATTTTCTGTGCTTTTAAAATTTCGTTTTCGGATGCTAAATCAAAAGGAGTTTCCTCAAAATCTGTAGTTGCATCTTTTTTTGCTCCAATAGATAATAAATACTTTAAGATCTCTGTATCTTTTGCTTGTAAAGCTGCAAGATGTAAGGCTGTATTCCCTTCGTTATTCTTCGCATTCACATCTATTTTAAATTGTTCAATAAACTTTAAAACATAGATATCATTTTTTGCTAATGCTAAATGATATATAGTATTTCCATTTTCTTGTGTTTTAGTAAAATCTAGTCCGTTTTTAGTTAAAAGAGCCAACTTTTGCTCAAAAACATCTGATTTTTTAGCCGAAAAGGATTCTATTAAATAAGGTGTTAAGTTGTTTTTATTCGCATCTAAAACCCCAACATCTGCTTTATTTTGAATAAGAAAGGTTACCACTTCTGGAGAATTATATGCAACAGCCAAAGCTAAAGCCGATTCTCCTTTTTTATTTACTTGGTTTATGTCTTTAACTTCTTTAAATAATAAAGTAATTGCTTCTAAATTATTTCTATTTGCTGCGTTTAAAAAGGCTGTGTTTCCGTTTGCATCGATTGCATTTACATTTCCTTTTTCCATGAAATAGTTAATCAATTCTAAATCTTTACTTCTTGCTGCTAAAATATGTAATGGCGTTTGGTTTTTAATGGAAGCTTTTTCCGGATTTAATCCAACACTTTCTAAGTATTTGTAAAAATCGAAGGTATTTGTATTCCCTCTAGTACCAGCAGCTGCAAATACAAAAGCGTTATCATTTCCTTTTACACCTTTTTCAAGTAATTGATTTAATAGCTCTACATTTCCTGTTTTGGCTACGTAATTAAAGATGCCATTTCCATCGGCATCTACACTATCCATAGTTGCTCCTTTAGAAGTGAAATAGTTGATTAAGGCAAAATCTTTATCGTAAGGCGCGGCTAGTAATAAAGCATTGGCACCTTTTGGCGTTAGATCCTTTTCTACGCTTGCGCCATTAGCGATACAAAGATCATACACCTTTGTATTTGGTTGTCCGGATCCAGCTGCAAAATTTAAGATGGTATTTCCTTTATCATCAGTGATATCTGTTTTTGCACCTTTGCTAAGCAGGTATTCCATGATTTCGATATTACCTTTATAGGCAGCCCAAAAAATGTATGTTCTACCATCATGTGTTAATTTATTCGCATCATTTCCTTTTTTCGCCTGAATGTGTTTAATCGTTTCGGTTGGTGCATCTTGCAAAATAGCGTAAACAACAGCATCAAAATTGCTTTTATTTGCTTCGGCTATATTATTTCCATCTTTAATTTTAGCTTCTACAGTTTCAATAGTTGGGTTTGATATCCAAAAATCACGATCTAAAAATATATTTTCTTGCGCAAAACCTAGCATGCTTAAAAATAGCGTGACAACGGTTATTATCTTTTTTAAATATTTCATATTATTCTTTTACAAAGGATTCAATTAATGGATTAATTTCTTCTACTGTCTGGTATTTTTCTTCATCAAATAAATACTTAAACAATACTTTATTATCTACTTTTTCTTTTAATACTAAATCTTTATTTCTTGCAAAAACAGCATCCCATTTTGCTCGAACTAAGGCCCATTTATCTTTTTCTTTTGCCCAGTATTCTTGTGCTGCTATACATTTACTATCTGCTACTTTTACATACGTATTGTGTCCTTTTTCTTGGGCTAAAACCACATCTTCTTTAGCGTCTTCCCGAATAACTTTGTTGTTATCTTGATCGTGAATCCAGCCATTTTTTACAATTTCATGTCTATTGGTTCTAACCGTTACATTGTAATCGCTACGCTTGGTATACTCACGTCTTGGCAAAGGCGCTGCTGTTGTGCTTTCCCAATAACTTTTTCCATCTACATGTACCCAAGTTGCAGTACCTTCGTAACGCGGACTATCATCTACTTGAAATACTTTTTGTGTCCATTGTCCTTTTACTTCGTCTTTTGGAAGACTGACAAACGTCCATTTATTATCGTGATCAAACTCGTATAAACTGGTGTTTTCAAATTCCCAATCTTGTCTCCAATGCTTTACTATATATGGTTGCTCTTTAGAACCAACAATTAATAAATGTTGCATCGCTATTTTGTCTTTATCCTCTTCTACCAATTGCACCCATTCTAAACCTTTATCATGTTTTGTTTTAGAAGGTACATATGTAGCGTCTTCTGAATACTGAAAAGTTTCTGCAAAATTAAAACTCACTTCATAGCAACCACACATATCTTTTATGGATTTTTGATCTTGTTTTTTCTTGTTTTGTGCATTTGCTGAGAACGGAATTGCAAAAATTAAGACTACTAATACAACTAATTGTTTCATTTTTAAAGCGTTTGGTTTTGGTATTTAAAAAAAATTAAAATTACTTATCCTTATTTAGATTGAATTAAAATAAGATTCTATATTTGCAGCAAATATAAAATAGAATGAGTCTAAATAAAAATTATATTACACTTTATTTTTTACTTTTTTTAAGTGGTTCCTCTTTCGCACAAGTAGCAATAGATTCTACAAAAGCGGAACAACTTGAAGAGGTTGTGGTTACAGGACAATATAATTCGCAGTCTATAAAAAAATCGGTTCACAATGTGATTGTGATTAAAAGAGAGCAGATAGAAAACCAAGCTGCAAATAACTTAGCAGATCTACTTAATTTTAATTTAAATCTTACTATTACAGCAAACTCACAAACTGGAAAGTCTAATATTTCCTTCTTTGGTTTAGACGAGCAATACTTTAATATTTTAATAGATAACATTCCTTTAGTTAGTGAAAATGGCCTAGGAAACAACACCGATTTAACCCAAATAAACCTAGATGATGTAGAGCGCATAGAAATTGTGGAAGGCGCAATGGGAGTAGAATATGGTGCCAATGCAGTATCTGGTGTTATTAATATAATTACTAAAAAATCGATAGAAACCGATTGGCAAATTCGAGCTTCTATACAAGAAGAAACGGTTAGTGATGAATATGCTTGGTTTGATGAAGGTCGACATATTCAATCTATAAGTGTTGGACATAATATAAACGAAAAATTATTTACTAGAATTGGTTTTAATCGCAATCAATTTGCTGGTTTTTTTAACGATAAACAAGGCCTGGATTATTACCAAAATGATGGTTTACGTGGTTATGAATGGCTTCCAAAAACACAAATAAGCACGAATGCTTTATTAAACTACAAGTCTGAAAAACTTCAAATTAATTATCGTTTTGAATATTTTAATGAAGGCTTAAATTTCTACGATGCTTCCGTGAGAGCAAATATAGATGTGGATTCACAAACCAGTAATCCTTCTGCAACAGATAAAGTGTATACAACCAATCGCTTTGTCAATAACGTAAATCTTTCCGGGAAATTTAATAGTGGAATAAACTATAAAGCATCCATTTCTTATCAGCAACAAAAAAGAGATTTAAACACTTTCAACTATTATATTTTAAGCGAAGATAAAACCGACGAAACCGATGAAACGTACCAATCTAACAAGGTGTTTTTCTCTAATGGTTCTGTTAATAATTTAATTAAACGCGATAATTTCAACTTTCAACTTGGTTATGACACCAGATATATTGAAGGTTTTGATACGCAAGCCAGTGGTTTTCAATTTGAACGTGATAAAACGCAATCTATATATAGTCTTGCCGCGTATGGTTCTGCAGAATACAAATTTTCAGATGCCTTTTCCGTAAGACCTGGATTGCGTTATGAATACAATTCTAAATTTAATGCAAAAGTACTAGGTTCGTTTAGTGCTCGCTATCTAATGTCGCATGGTTTTGAGCTTAGAGGAAATATTGGAAGCTCTTACAGAACACCAAGTTTTGAAGAGCTGTATTACTATTTTGTAGATTCTAATCACGATGTACAAGGAAACGAAAAATTAGCTCCAGAAAATGGCTACTCCGCTTTTTTAAATCTGAAAAAAAGAAGCTGGATTCATGATGTTTCCCTATTAAATGCAATAAAAGTTAGCTATATACATTTAGCCGATAAAATTGAATTAGCTTTAGTAAATACAGCGCCTTTACAATACAAGTATATCAATATTGATGCGTATAAACTTTGGGGAATCACTTCAGAAAACACCATTAAAACAGACAATTGGACCTTTAATTTAGGAGCCACATTACAAGGTGTTTCGAGGGTTATTAATACGGAAGCAAATGCGAAAAATGATTTTCTATACGCATTACAATTAAACACCAGTGCTACTTACGCTATTCCAAAATGGAATACTGCTCTAACCGTTCTGTTAAAATATAACGGCGAACAACAAAATTACTTTGCCACTTCTACAGATGCAGATGGTAATTCTATGTATACAAAAGCAACAACAGAAGGATATGGTTTGTTAGATGCATCCATAAAAAAATCCTTTTTCAATTCTAAATTCCAAACCACTTTAGGAACAAGAAACCTATTAGATGTTACAGATGTTGCTGTAAATAATTCGAATACAGAAGGCACGCATTCTGCAGGAAACAATAATCTCTTATTAGGTTATGGAAGATCTTTTTACTTAAAACTATTATATAATTTAAATTTTTAAACACTAGACATTATGACTAACAAATTTTTTACCCTTATTTTAAGCATTGCTGTTTTGGCTTTTACTAGCTGCAGTAGTGATGACAATGGCTCTTCAGAACCGATTCAAATTATAATAGAAGGAGCAGCAGTTACTCCAGAAGTTGGAGGACCAAACGAGCAAAACCAAGTTTATATAGACCTAAGTACAAATACGTCTACTCTAATACAACGTGATTCTTGGGATTTAGGATTTTATTCTGGTTCTGAATTTAGAGTTGCAATTAATGGTTCTATTTATATGGCTGTGGCCGAATTGACCGAAGCGAATATTGATGCTGTACGTTCTTCAGATGCAGAAGTACAAGATTTACAAACAAGAGTCGCTGTTGGTACTTTTCAAGAGGAAACTGCTGGGTTTATTGATTCTCCAGAAGGCAATATTAACGGAACCGCCATTGCTGCAATTTCGGCTACAGATGCAGACAATAAAGTATACTTAATAAACTTAGGTTATGCGGTAGGAACAGAAACTCCTGCAACAGGAAGTGAAGCCGTAAAAGGAGATGCTAGAGGCTGGAAAAAAATTAGTGTATTACAAAATGGTAGCGATTACGTTCTACAATATGCCGATTTAGATGCTACTACGCACCAGGAAGTAACCATTTCTAAAAATACGGATTATAACTTTACCTTTTTTAGTTTTGACACAGAATCGGAAGTTAATGTAGAACCTATAAAAACAGATTGGGATTTAAATTTCACTGTTTTCACAAATGAAATTGCTGGATATGGTGCTTATGGATATGCAGATTTTATAACGAATAACACGAAAGCAAATGCAACTGCCTATAGTATAGATACAGAGGTTGATGCTTATACCTATGAAGATTTCACACTAGCGGATGTTGTAGATTTCAACTTTGATAATAATGAGCAAAGAGCTATTGGAAGCAGTTGGAGATATGGTGGCGGACCAGGATCGTTACCAACCTTAAAAGACAATGTTTTTTATATTGTTAATGATACCGATGGTAACTTGTATAAACTTCAGTTTTTAGCTTTAACTAATGCAGCTGGAGAACGTGGACATCCAGAATTTGTTTACAGTTTACTACAATAAGCATCCTTTTATTTTTAGAATTAGTTACATTAAAAATAAAAAAAGCCACTTCGATTGAAGTGGCTTTTGCATTTACTTATGCTTTCGTTTTAAAACTAATCTAAATGATATATCTCTCGAATATCATTAAGAATTTTTTCAAAATCTATTTTTAAATCTATTAGTTTTCCTGTGTGAATATCAAAAACCCAACCATGTACTACTAAACCTCTACCACGAACTGCTTTTTGAATAGCAGCTGTTTTAATAAGGTTAACACATTGTTCTTGTACATTTAACTCAATTAAACGTTCGTATTTTTTTTCTTCTTCGTTAATGGCATTCAGCTCTTCGTTGTGAATACGATATACATCACGAATGTTACGTAACCACGGATTCAATAAACCTAAATCTGCGGATTGCATAGCCGCTTTTACACCACCACAACCATAATGTCCGCAAACCACAACATGATTCACTTTTAAATGTTCTACAGCATACTCTACAACAGACATCGCGTTTAAATCGGTACCAATAACCATATTAGCAATGTTACGGTGTACAAAAACATCGCCAGGACCTAATCCCATTAATTCTTCTGCGGTAACTCTACTATCGGAACAACCAATAAATAACAATTCCGGATTTTGTCCTTCGCCTAATTTATCAAAATACGCATCGTCTTCATTTAACTTAGACTTTATCCATGCTTTATTATTTTCAAATACATTATCTAGATTCATCCTTTTACGATTTAATTTTGATCTTTCACGTTTGTTTTAATCCATTGTACACAATCATTAAAAGTCGTAAAAATGTGTTCTTTCGCTATTAATTCTGGGATAATACCAATACGCTCCATCATATATCTTGGCTGTTTTAACAAACCAACAAAGAGAACATTTATATTATTTTTGTTTAGTTCTTGCAATACGTCTTCCATAGCATATAAACCAGATTGATCCATATACTGCATACGGCCTAAACGAATAACAACCGTTTTAGCTGTAGTAGGAATTTGTGCTGCCAAACTTTGAAATTCACTAGTAGAACCAAAAAATAAAGGTCCTTTAAGATGTTTAATAAAAACTTCTTCTTTTAATTTTGTTGGAAAACTAGCTTCGTCTGCCCAAGCTTTTTCTTTTGCTAGTGTTTTAACATCACTTCGCTCTGCAGTAAGATCTCCTATTTTTTTCATAAACATTAAAGATGCAATTACTAAACCAACACCAACAGCATATACTAAGTTCCAAAAGGTAGAAAGTAATAATACCACAACCATAATTAAAACTTCAGAACTCATTTTAAAAGGTCCTATTTTCATATCTCTTGGTAATGCAGGAATAGCTTTTAAGCCTTTATAATCCATAACACCAATACCTACCGTTACTAAAATACCTGCTAAAACAGCTGCAGGAATTTGCGATGCAATTGGCGCTAAAACCAATAAGATAAACAATAACATAATACCAGCAATCATTCCTGAAAGTCTTGTTTTACCACCAGAGTTAATATTTACAACCGTTCTAATCGTTGCACCAGCTCCAGGTAAACCACCAAATAATGCGGCAATACTATTTCCTATTCCTTGTCCTATAAGTTCTTTATTTGGTTTGTGTTTTGTTTTGGTCATATTATCGGCAACCACACTTGTTAACAAAGAATCTATGGCACCTAATAAAGCTAAAGTTAATGCCGTAAAAATATAAGGCGTTACACTAGTTATACTAAAATTGGTGAAAATACTTAAATTAGGAATTGGTAATCCTGTAGGAATTTCTTCAATAGGTCTATAATCTATACCAAACCCAATAGCAATTCCTGACATGACCACTAATGCTACAAGTGTACTTGGAATAGCGGTGGTAATACGTTTAAATCCGTAAATAATAAATATAGTTCCTAGCGCAAGAATAAGCTCTAACCAATTAATTTGCTGAATCGCTTTTGGTAATGATTTTAATGCACCTAAAACACCTGAAGCTTCATTAGAAGCAAGTGTTTTTGATTCTTTTAAAATATCTTCTGCAGTAATTTCACTTCCTCTATCAATGGTTTCTTTAAAATTTTCTAAAACTAGAATACCTTCTCCCGCTTCTTCTTTTAATATATTTTCAAGAATAAGCTCTTCTGCTTGTGGTTTAAATTGCTCTACAAAAACCATGTCTTCTTTTGGATAGTATCCTAGCGCTGGAAGAACTTGAGTAATTAAAATAATGACACCAATAGCTGTCATAAATCCAGAAACCACAGGGTACGGAATGTATTTTATGTATTTCCCAAAACCTAGAACACCCAATCCTACCTGAAATAATCCAGCTAATAAAAATACGGTTAAAATTGCGGGTAAAGCTTTAGAAACATCGCCATCATTTAATGCTATTATCCCAGCAATAACAACCATACTCACTGCTGTCATTGGTGCAGTTGGCCCAGAAATTTGAGTATTAGTACCTCCAAAAAGGGCTGCAAAGAAACTTAAAAAAATCGCACCATAAAGTCCTGCGCTAGGTCCTAATCCTGATGAGACTCCAAATGCTAATGCTAATGGTAATGCTACAATTCCTGCTGTGATACCTCCAAAGGCATCTCCTTTAAAATTTGAAAAAAAGTTTTTCATTATTATGTTTATTTCTTGTACTGTTTGTATTTCTATTCCTTAAAATTAAGAAATGTAATTATATATTTAAAGATAATATGTATTACTTTATTTTTTGGTTAACGGAAAATAATTCCTAAAAATTACGAAAACGTATTTCTTTTTCAAACCATTTTTATTCGTAAAATGCTACTTCACCTGTATTCACATTATACATAGCTCCAATAATTTTAATCTCTCCGTTTTTTTCCATTTCGGTAAGTATTGGGCTTTCTGCATGAATTCTATCGATCATTAATTGCACATTCATGTGGGATACTTCATCTACAAAATCTAAATTTTTAGAGCTCCTTAAGCTTTCGTCTTTAGGCTCTGCAACCGCATTAACTGCTGGTGTAATTTTTTCAATTAACTTGGTCAGGTTACCCATTTCGGCATGATCACAAGCTCCTTTTACTGCACCACAACTAGTATGACCTAAAACTACAATAAGTTCTGTACCTGCCAATTTACATGCAAATTCCATACTCCCTAAAATGTCTTCGTTCACAATATTACCTGCTACACGAACGCTAAAAATATCTCCTAATCCTTGGTCAAAAACCAACTCCGCAGAAACTCTAGAATCAATACAGCTTAAAATAGTAGCAAATGGAAATTGCCCATCACTTGTATCATTTACTTGTTCTAAAAGGTTTCGGTTAGCCTTCAAATTATTTTGAAACCTTTGGTTTCCTTCCTTTAAGTATTGTAATGACTTTTCTGGTGTCATTGTTGCTTGTGTCTCTTTTGTATGTGCTTTCATGATTATTACTTTTAAAATTTTTATTATTTTTTTAAACTAATTTTATTCTTCGTTTAAAAAATGGTATAAAATATATGGACTCTATTAAATTATTTCTGAAAAAATAGTACTCGATTTGCTAGTACTTAATAGAATGTAAACAAAAAATAAAACAATACTTGCTCACAAGTCATTTTTTAATGTTTTAAACATTCTAAAATTAATTTTAAGACTATGGAATGTTTTATCCATAGTAGTTTTACTATTTTTTCAAGGACAGTAAATGTCGGACGAAAAAAAAATTAAATAAAATCTGGTGGTGGAGAAATGAGGTTTAAATGCGGTTTTGCGTAATTTTTAAAGAAATAACACAAGTTATTATCAACAGAAGTCAAAGCGAAATCTAACTCGTTAGTATTTTCATTTAAAAATAAAGCCTCTACATTTAAATGGTTTTGATTTTCTTCTTCTGAAATAGAGAAAACAATAGAAACGTCTAAGGTATCATCCACTATTGTAATAATAGTTGGCGCAGCTATAAACAGTAAAAAGATCACTGAAAAAATTATAGACACTCCTTTTTTAGACATTCGTTTTAATTAAATTAATTGCAAATATAATCTTTTAAAATTTTAACTTGTTAAGGAAAGATTAAATTTCATTTAATGCCTTGATATCATCATTAGAAATCCAACCCACTTTACCATCTGTAAGTTTAATTTTCTTCCAATTATTTACCGTATCTAATATTAAAACCTTTGTCCCTTCATGTAATCTAAAAGATTCTTCACTTCTTAAATTAGGTTCACTTTTAACTAAAGCTTCTTGTGAAAATACGATTGCAGGTTTGTTATTTTTATCGATACCAAATTTATGAAACGCAAAAAACAACAGGATAAAAGATAGAATTAAAAAGCTAGAACTACCAATAAACGCTAGTCTTTTTCTGTTTGTAGAATAGCTGAAGTAATACAACAAAGACAGCAACACAAACAATAACATAGCAGCAACGGAAGCATACGCCCAAGCATTAAAACTCATAGCGTTTGTTAGGTTTTTTATTAGTTTAGACACACCAATTTCTGGTACAACATCGATAGCATCTACAGTCATGTTTCTTGCAAAAGCGATATTATTTTGTATTTCTTTATCGTTAGGCGAAAGGGCTAAAGCTTTTTCAAAATAGAAAATGCTTGGTGCAATATTATTCAGTTTATAATGGGCATTACCTAGATTAAAATACAACGAAGCAGAATGTTTTTTAGCATCTAAAATACTTTCGTATTTGGTAATTGCTTCCGAAAACTTCCCTTCATTATACAACGTATTTCCTTCTTCAAAAAGCGTGTTACTTTGTGCTACACTTAATGTGGATAGTAAAAGGAATAATATGTAAATTAATTGTTTCATTTATGTTTTTGTTAAACGCTTCCGTCTGTATTCCAATGCATCGGATTAAATCCACCTCCTTATTATTCTAAGAAAGGAGTTTCAATATTTATCTAATTTGCTTATCTATTTCAGAAATTGTTCTAGCTGCTTTTTCATAATCTTGTTGCATTTCGACTTGCGTAATTGGCGTATAACGTGCCAATTCACAATTTTTTAAGATGCTAACAAATTCTAAAACAGTGGTGTTTTCTACTTCTCTTTCGTTTAATATTTCGGTAATCTTATCTTTACTAAAATCGCTAGTTTCTATTTGTAACTTGGCTTTTAAATAATTATGTAATGCCTTTTCAAGAGCTACATAAAAGGCTTCTTTTTGTCCTAAAGCACGTTTTGCTACACTTAAATACTTTTTCGCTAGTTTATCTGCTTTTCTAATTTTGTTTCCTGTAACATCAGCCATACGTTCCTCACGTTTGTTTCTAAAAACAATTGCCAATGGTATTGCTAAAAGCGGTCCTAATAATGCGGTCCAAAATCCTGTAGATTTAAAGAAATTCTTTTTTGTTGTGCTAACTAAATTAGCATTGGTTTTAATAAATGCAAATTGATCGTTACTCAAAATAGGTTGTTTATCGTTTCCGTTTGCTATTGCACCATTACTTGTTGCTTCATTATTTGTTGGACCTTCTAAAACATCTATAATTAATTCCCCTGAAGAAAGCGTTTTATAGCTTTCTGTTTTCAAATCAAAATAAGAAAACGAAATACTTGGCAAAGGATATTTACCTTTAAACTGCGGCACAATAGTATAACTTTGTCCGCGTGTCCCTTGCATGCCGTTTATGTTTGTTCTTACATTATCTTGATTCTCTGGCTCATAAACTTCTAAAGAACTAGGAAGGGTTAGCTTCGGTAATTCGAATAATTTTAAATTTCCATTACCAGAAACCGCTACAGTTGCTTGCAAAGATTCGGACGCATTTAATGCGGTTTTAGACGTTGCAACCTTAAAATCAAAATCACCAACTGCTCCTGTAAAATTTGCTGGTTTATTATTTTCTGGTAACGGTTTAACGTTAATGTTTCTACTTCCTGCCGAAATGGTTTTATGCGCTTGCGTCATTAAACGCTCTCCAAAAATATTGCGTCTATTAGTAGGAACATCTACAGTAATATCTAGGCTTAATGGTTCTATTTCTAGTTTTCCTGTTTTTTGAGGGTAAAGCACAGTTTTACGTAAAACAACATATCTATACTCTTCACCTTTGTAGGTTCCTTTTAAAATTTTAAGACCTTTGATATCTATGTTTTGTGACCAGAAGTCATTGTATCTTGGACTGTCGGTTTCTCTCCAATTGCTAACTCCGGTATTTGGGGAAACGTACAATTTGTAGACTACCGTTATTCCTTCGTTTAAATACGGACTTGTCTTAGATACTTCTGCAACTAGATGAATGTTATCTTCGATATCTATTGCTGGATTGTTAGGATCGTTTGGCTTACTTACTGCATTAGAAATTACAACTGTTATCGGAGTAGTTTTAAATATTTCTCCTTTAATTTCTATAGTTGCCTGATTAATGGTGAACTTCCCTTGTTTTTTTGGTGCTAAAAAATAACTATAGGTTTTATTGAATGATTTTTTACCATTCATCCAAGAATGACTAACCGATTGGTTTGGACCAGCTACTACAGTAAAATCTTGAAAGCTTGGCGGATTAAAATTATCGCCATCTTCGTTCATTTCAAAATCAATACGCAAACGCTCATTAACACCAAGTTTCTTCTTACTTACTTTTGCTTCAAATTTAACTTGAGCAGAAGCAATACTTGTTGCAAGTAGTATAAATAGTATTGTTATGTGTTTTATTGTTTTCATTTTGTAAAATGCTTCGACAGGCTCAGCATGACATCTGATTTGGATTTGTCTTAATATAATTTATGCTAATTTTAAAGTTTCAGTGTTTAGACTTCTAACCTTATTACCAGTCTTTTTCTGTTTGTACTTTTGCTCCTTTTGTTTTTTGAGCATTCATTTTATCTTGTACTTTTTGCTCTTGATCATTCATTGCTTCTAACAAGTTTTTCACTTGTTGTGGCGATAATTGTCCGGGCTGTGGTTTTGGTTGTTCTTTTTTCTGATCTTCTCCTTCTTTTCCTGGATCTTCTTTTTCATCTTTAGGATTGCCTTCTTCGTCTTTTTTATCGTCGCCTTCCTTTTTATCTTTTTCTCCGTCGTCTTTTGGCTCTTCGTCTTTATTTTCGTCTTCCTGATCCTTTTTATCTTCTTGATCTTTCTTGTCTTCCTTATCCTGCTCCTGATCTTTTTGATCTTCTTTATTCTCGTCCTGTTTATCTTCCTGATCTTGCTGTTCTTGTTGTTGGGCTGCACATTCTTTTGCTAAAGCATAATTATAACGAGTTTCGTTATCTGTAGGATTGTTTCGTAATGCATTTTTAAAGGCTTCTGCTGCTTCTTTGCATTGTTTGTCTTCCATTAAAACATTACCAATATTATGGAATGCTCTGTACTTTTCATCTTTAGTAGTTGCGTATTTTGCCGTTTGCTTTAAACGATATAACGCTTCGTCAAAGATTCCTTTTTTGTAATAGGAACTCCCTAAGTTATACGCACCAACTGGATAGTTTGGCTGTTCTGAAATAGCTTTTCTGTATTCCATTTCTGCGGAAACATAATCTTCATTATCGGCTAAAATATTGGCATCATACACCAAATCATTCGCTTTTTTTTGCGCAAGTAATTCCTGTTCTTCTTTGTCTTGTGCAAAAGAGGAAAGGCTAAAAAGGGCTAATATGACTATTACTATGTGTTTCATTTTAATTCTACTAAATTATAAAACTCTTGGTTTGGTTATAGTTAAAGGTTTTATAAAGTTATATTAGAAACCTACAAGGTTTTAAAAACCTACAAGGTTTACTCGGTTTAAAAATTCTCGTTAAACAGGTTTAGTTTTTTCAACCATGCTGTTTTTCGTTCTAATAAAAATATATCTACAAACAGCAATAATAAGGCTAATCCTAAAAACCATTGAAATTGGTCTTTAAAATCGGCAATCTCTTTGGCTTCAAATTCTGTTTTATCCATTTTATTTAAAATGTCTCGAATGGTTGTTACTACATCATTTGTGTTTTTACCATTAATATAAACGCCATTTGCTTCCGCCGCAATGCTTTTTAAATTCTCTTCGTTTAAACGTGTTATTACGGTTTCTCCTTGTCTATCTTTTTTATAATTCAAAACAACTCCGTTTCGTTTTATTGGTATTGGCCCTCCTTTAATATCGCCAACGCCAATGGTAAAAATTCTAATTCCGTGTTTGTTTGCTTCTTCTGCTGCACGAATTGCCGATTCCCCAAAATGATCTTCTCCATCCGAAAGAATAATTAGTACGCGATTGGTTTGCTCTTCATTATCAAAAAAGGTTTCTGCTAGTTCTATCGCGCCATTTATTGCGGTTCCTTGCGAAGACAGCATATCTGTATTCATATTTTGCAAAAACATTTTAGCTGCTGCATAATCTGTAGTTATTGGTAATTGCGGAAATGCTTTTGCTGCATACGCAATAATACCAACGCGGTCACTTGCAAGGTTATTTATAATTTGCGTTACTAATTGTTTGGTTTTATCTAGTCTGTTTGGCGCAATATCTTCTGCTAACATACTTTTAGAAACATCTACCGCAAAGACAATATCTACACCTTGACGTTTTACCGTTTCTAGTTTTGTTCCCACTTTTGGATTTACCAACGCTATTGCTAAACTGGCAAAGACTAAACACAAAATAATCACTTTTAATATGCTTTTAAAAAGGGATTGGTTCGGACTTAATTTTTTTAAGATTGCTTTATTGGCAAAGTTTTTTTGTGCTTTATGTTTCCAAAGTTGAAGCATCAAAAAGAGTAGGATTATTATTGGAATAATCACTAAAACCCAAAACCATATTTTTTCTTCTAATTGATACATATTTATTTCCTCTGAAAACAGGAATCTTTTTAATTGTTTATTAAATTTCCGTGCGCTATTTACTTCTTAACCACGAATACCCTATTATTTATGTCCATACTTCAACAAGTTCAGCATGACATTTATTATCTCATTGTAATTACACAAAACTTCTAAAAATAGTGAAGCGTAATAATAATTCTATTGCTAAAAATAATCCTGCTAATAATACTAAGGATCGATATTTTTCTTCGTAATTATAAAATTTAAATTCTTCTATTTCTGTTTTTTCTAGCTTGTTAATTTCGTCATAAATCTCAGCAAGCTTCTTATTATTAGTTGCTCTAAAATATTTTCCGCCAGTTGCATCTGCAATTTCTTTCAATAAATCTTCGTCAATTTCGACTTGTACTCTTGCATATTGAAAAGTGCCGTTCGGGTTTATTTGGTATGGAGATAATGCCATTCCGTTGGTACCTAAACCAATAGTATATACTTTAATACCATATTCTACAGCTAATTCACTTGCAATTTTAGGATCTATAAAACCAGAATTATTTACACCATCGGTTAGTAAAATAATGACTTTACTCTTGGCTTTACTATCTTTTAAACGATTTACAGAAGTTGCTAAACCCATTCCAATTGCGGTTCCTCCTTCAATAATAGTATTGTATTTTATTTCGTTTAATGAACGCAACACAATAGCTTTATCACTTGTAATTGGCGTTTTTGTATAGCTTTCTCCTGCATATTCTACCAAACCGATTCTATCGTTTGGTCTTCCCGCAATAAACTGGGAAGCCACTTCTTTTAAAGCTTCTAAACGATTAGGTCTTAAATCTTTTGCCAACATACTTGCCGAAACATCTATAGCCATCACAATATCGATTCCTCGAGTTGTTTTGGTTTTAGTAGAAACATCTACGGTTCTTGGTCTAGCCAACGCTGTTATAATTGCTGCTATTGCTACTAAACGTAATCCGAAAAGTAAGTGTCTTAATTTTGGCAACCAGGAACTGGTTACTTTAAAACCTTTTAAACTGGATATTTTTAATTCTGCTGTTTGCTTTTTGTGTTTAAAAACATACCATAGCAATGCTAATGGAAGTAATAAAAACAACCAGAAAAATTCTTTATTTAAAAATTCTATTCCTTCCAACATGGTTTACTTTTCTTCTTGTTCTTTTTTTGCTACTTCTTCTTTTACAAGCTCTACAGAATTAATAATTCTTTCTGCAATCTCTTTGGCATAGACATCGCCTTTTCTATAGGTAATAGCTATTTCTTGTATTACATTTTCTGCAGTGAAATGTAAAAGCACATATTCACCATCATAAAAATTACTTGTATTTTCCACAGGAAGACTCGCTGTTCCGTAGGTTTTTAATCCTTCTGCATTGTTAGGGGTTACAAATTTTTCTTTTTTAACAAGCATATTTGTAACGCCTTGTTTTTCTAATTGCTGAATTGCCTTTTCGGAAACTTCATTTAAATCAATTTCCGTTTTAGCTTCTGGATTCGCTGGATCTTCTTGCTGACTAATTTTTAACGTAGAAAGCTTAATACTTAAGGCTTCTGAAACATTACCGAAACCAAAAACGGTCATCTGCAGTTTTGCTTTTATCTCTTCAGGAATCGGCGGATTTTCTCTTTTTAAAACCTCTGGTGTTGCAATAGTAATTGCTGGAAAACCATAATCACTTGTTACCCAATTTCCTTCTAGCAACTCTTTACTTTCATTACCAACAATAGTATCTTTTACATATCCAAAACCGTATTTTAAACCAAAGCCTACAAAGGTCGCAATACACAAACCAATAACGATAGCTATTGTTATTATCGTTTTTCTACGTTTTTGTTTTTGTTCTTGTATTTCTTGATATTTTTGGTCTTGTAATTTTTCTTCTTCGGTTGGTTCTGGTAATGCTTCTTTTACTTGATCTATTTCTAAATCAATAGTATTTCTATCTAATTTTGCTAACTCCACATCTGGAGCAGACTTTGCAAATTTCACTAAATCTGCACGCTTTAAAATAGTTTCAATATTTCTAATATCGTCTTTAGTAATATCTATTTGATTACCATCTTTAAGTATATTTAATCGCGTTATTAACTCGTCTGTAGTACTTTCTAAAGCACGATCATATACTTTTTCGTCTAGATATTTTCTAATAATAAACGTTAACTCAGAATAGTAATCTTTTAATTCTGCATTTTGCAAATAGTTCGTTTCATCTAGATTTTGAAGGGCTAGTTTCGCTCTATCATAAGGCGGAAGCAATGCAATTTTCTCTTCTTTTGTTAGTGGCTTTGTTCTCCAAATAAACCAATATAATAAGAAGCCAACTAAAGATAAAATTAGTAAAGTTAATACTAGATATTTCCACCATTGACTAGGGCTTTTCTCTACTTCTATAAATGGTTTAATATCATATAAACCTTGTTTGGTAGTATCTACCACAATGTTTTTCACTTCTACACGTAAAGAATCTGTCTGAAATACTTTGGTACCAATTACAATTTTCTGTCTCGGAATTGTATATGCCCCAGAATCAAATTGTGTTAATCCATACTTTTTAATTAGCTTGTATTTAGCGTCTTCTTTTGTAGTATCTATGGCATAAGACTGTATCATTTCTAAAGGAAGAAATGTTTGTCCTTCAGGGAAAACAACTAGGTTTGTGGTATCTGTTTCCACCTCCACTCTAAAAGTTATTTGTTCTCCTATTTTTATAGAAGTAGAATCTATAGCTGAAGTTACTTGTGAAAAAGAAAAAAAGGATAGAAGCACGAAGACAGCAGACAGAAGGACGTTTCGTTGGAAACTTTTTTCTGCTTTTGAAATGGTATTCTTAAATCTTAAATCGTTACTTTTCATATTAAAAATAGGTTTCGACTATGCGCCACCTGAAATTTTCTTATTATTATCTTCTTTTAAAATAACCTAAAAGCTTTTTCACATAGCTTTCATCTACTCTACAATCTATGGTTCCTGCTCCAGACTTTGCAAAACTATCTTTATAATATGCTACTTTTTCATTATAGAATTTAGCATAGTTATTACGTACCATTTTAGATTGTGTATTTACTAAAAGCAACTCACCAGTTTCTTCATCTTGCATTTGCACCATACCAATGTTTGGCATTTCTGCTTCGCGTTTATCAAAAACTCTAATTCCGGTTACATCATGCTTTCCAGCTGCTATTTTTAAGGTTTGTTTATAATCGTCTGCAATAAAATCGGAAAGCACAAAAACGATCGCTTTCTTTTTCATAACGTTTCGCATAAACTTTAAAGCTTCGGCAACATTGGTACCTTTGCTTTTTGGCTTAAACTCAATTAACTCACGAATAATACGTAATACATGGGATCTTCCTTTTTTAGGCGGAATATAAAGCTCCACTTCGTCGGTAAACAAAATCAATCCTATTTTATCATTATTCTGTGTTGCAGAAAATGCTAAAGTTGCTGCAATTTCTGTTACTACTTCATTTTTAAATTGCTCTTCGGTTCCAAATAATTCAGATCCAGAAATATCGACCATAAGCATCATAATAAGCTCACGTTCTTCTTCAAAAACTTTAATATGTGGCAAATTGGTTCTTGCCGTTACATTCCAATCGATATTACGTACATCATCTCCATATTGATACTGTCTTACTTCAGAAAAAGTCATACCACGTCCCTTAAAGGTAGAATGATATTCTCCTCCAAAAATATGATCAGACAAACGACGTGTCTTAATCTCAATTTTTCGTACTTTTTTAAGAAGTTCTTTTGTGTCCATTTTTTAAAGCTGTTGGCTTTTGGCTGTTCACAATTAGCTATGCGCTAAAAGCTTAAAGCAAAAGGCTGTTTTATGGTACTTCAATCTCATTAACAATCTTGCTAATAATATCTTCTGAAGTTATATTTTCTGCTTCCGCTTCGTATGTAATTCCAATTCTATGACGCAATACATCATAAACAACAGCACGAACATCTTCTGGTATTACATAACCTCTTCGCTTAATAAACGCATAACATTTTGCAGCGGTTGCCAGGTTAATACTTCCACGAGGAGAAGCTCCAAAAGAGATTAATGGTTTTAAATCTTCTAATTTATATTTTTCTGGATAACGTGTTGCAAAGATAATATCTAGAATATATTTTTCAATTTTCTCATCCATATATACTTCACGAACCGCTTCTTGCGCTCTAAGTATTTGCGCTACAGAAACTACAGGATTTACTTTTTCCCATGCGCCTTTTAAATTCGCTCGCATAATTAATTGTTCTTCTGCTTGCTTTGGATAATCAATAACGGTTTTTAGCATAAATCGATCCACTTGCGCTTCTGGTAAAGGATACGTCCCTTCTTGCTCCACAGGATTCATCGTTGCCATTACTAAAAATGGTTTGTCTAACTTAAAAGTTTCATCACCAATAGTAACTTGTTTTTCTTGCATTGCCTCTAATAAAGCAGATTGCACTTTTGCAGGAGCTCTGTTAATCTCATCTGCTAATACAAAATTTGCAAATATTGGACCTTTCTTAATTTTGAATTCATTTTCCTTCATGTTATAAATCAGAGTTCCAGTAACATCCGCAGGTAATAAATCTGGTGTAAACTGTATTCTACTAAAACTTCCAGAAACCGCTTGAGATAGCGTATTAATCGCTAACGTTTTTGCAAGACCAGGAACACCTTCTAATAAGATATGTCCTTGACCTAATAATCCTATAAGTAAACGCTCGATCATATCTTTTTGACCAACAATTACTTTATTCATTTCTAATGTTAGTAAATCCACAAAAGCACTCTCCTTCTCTATTTTCTCGTTAATAGACTTAATATCAACTGTACTTGTATCTTCCATCATTTTTTAATTTTTAAAGGCTTGAATTTATCATTCATAATTTGGAGCTGTAAATTTGTTAAAATTTTTAATGCGTTGCTGTTAATAATTGGTTAAAAGTTGTAGTGTTTAATATATGTTTAAGAGTTTTACTTTTCTATTTTTAATGTTCAAAACAAAAAATTTACAATGAAATCATTTTCAAAAATTATTGCAGGAACCATGACTTGGGGAGATTGGGGCAAGCAACTCTCTAAAAAAGAGATGATTACAACCCTAAATCATTGTGTCTCACAAGGCATCAGTAGTTTTGACCATGCCGATATTTATGGGAGTTATACTACAGAAACTGCTTTTGGTAACGCTTTCGCGGAAAGCGGCATCGCACGAGAAAAAATGCAATTAATTAGCAAATGTGGTATTCAATTAGTCAGTGAAAATCGTAAAAATGAAGTAAAACACTACAATTTTAGTAAAAACTATATCATTTGGTCAGCAGAAGAATCGCTAAAAAACCTAAAAACGGACTATTTAGATCTCTTTTTATTACACAGACCTAGTCCTTTAATGCAACCAGATGAAATTGCAGAAGCGGTTTCTATTTTAAAAGCGCAAGGAAAAATAAAAGATTTTGGTGTTTCTAACTTTACCACATCACAAGTAGATTTAATTTCGAAATACACAGAAGTTTCGGTAAATCAAATAGCGTTTTCCTTAACAGAACACGAAGCGATGCATGATGGTATTTTAGATCAAATGATGCTAAACAATATCGTACCAATGGCTTGGTCTCCTTTAGGTGTCGTTTTTAGAGAAGATACCGAACAAACCAGACGCATACACAAACAACTTGGTGACTTATTAGAAAAGTATAATGCTACCGAAGATCAGCTTTTACTCGCTTGGACTTTAAAACATCCAGCCGGTATTCGTCCTGTAATAGGAACCACCAACGCTAAGCGAATAGAAAATGCAGTAAAAGCAACTAACATAAAATTAGAATTAGAAGATTGGTTTAAAATTTTAGAGGCTTGCCAAGGACATAAGGTACCATAATACATTCCTGCGAAGGCAGGAATCTCATAAATTGAAACTATATTCTTGCTTTGCAAAAGATTAATAACCACCTTAAAAAGGTTAGTAGTGTTTGGTCGCAGTAGGCAGTTGCTTACTCGGTTTTAATATAAAAAAGTAAAACAGTACCACTTTCGTGGAAATGAAAAATAAATTTTTAAATGAAAAAAACAGCATTAATAACAGGAGCAACCAGTGGCATTGGTAGAGCAACAGCGCATGAGTTAGCAAAACACGGTATTAACCTTATCCTTTGCGGAAGAAGACAAGATCGTTTAGACACGATACAAGAAAAGCTAAATACACAAACCAACGTGTATACTTTAAATTTTGATGTACGCGATAAAGATGCTGTTTTTAGCGCTATTGATTCGCTTCCTGAAGATTTTAAACAAATAGATATTTTAATAAATAATGCAGGAAATGCACATGGTTTAGATCCCATTGAAACTGGAAATCTAGACGATTGGGATGCGATGCTAGATATTAATGTAAAAGGATTACTGTATGTGAGTAAAGCGGTAATTCCTATAATGACAGAAAGAAATTCTGGTCATATTATAAATATTGGTTCTTCTGCTGGAAAAGAAGTGTATCCAAAAGGAAACGTGTATTGCGGTAGTAAACACGCTGTTCTAGCCATTACGGAAGGTATGCGAATGGATCTCAACCAATACGGAATAAAAGTTGGTGCTATTAATCCCGGATTAGTAGAAACCGAATTTTCGCAAGTCCGTTTTAAAGGAGATGCTATTGCAGATAACGTATACAAAGGCTACAAAGCATTGCAACCAGAAGATATTGCAGATATTATTTATTTTGCAATCACACGTCCTGCACATGTAAATATTGCAGATGTGTTGGTGTTTTGTACCGCTCAGGCTAGTAGCACTATTGTAAAGAAAAATATTTAATTAATAAGAGATTCCCACTTTTGTGGAAAGTTACCATGATCAACAAACGCTTGCTTATTAAAAACCTACTTGCTCACAACGATGAGAACAGTTTTTATGATAAAAAGCGAAAAATAAATATTGATCAAAAAGAAGGAAAAGCGAAATTTTTAAAACACGTTTGTGCACTTTCTAATAGCAATCCGAAAAACAACTCGTATATAGTAATTGGCGTAGAAGATGAAGACAATACTATTGTTGGAGTCGACTTTTTTGATGATTCTAAAATTCAGAATTTAATAAATGCATACTTAACCAATCCGCCAATAGTACAGTATGAGAATATTCCTTTTCCGCATTTGTCAGGTAATAAAGTAGTAGGCTTGGTTACCATTCGAGCGATTGATGGCTTAACATCACTTCGCAAAAACATTTGGAAATATTATGGAGGAACGGTCTTTTTTAGAGATGGAAGCATAAGCATGCCAAAGGTTTTTAAAAGTGATATTATAGATGTAAATTCTAAAATTGTTGCCGCTATTGAAAATCATTCTCAAAACAATATACAACACACGCTTGATGGTGTTTTCACTTTTTTAAATAAGCGGAAAGATTATAACCCGAAATACAAAGTGTTTAAAGAATATTTTGTGCTTTGCTGGTCCGGACAAAAGAAAATGGTAAACAAAGAAACATTTTATTCTAGAGTAGATATTGAAATGGTAAACGAGCAAGTACGTTTGTTTTTTTCCACTTTAGATGAAGTAGCAATAAGCTATAACGAAGATAGTTTTAAAATTATTGAATATGTAAACCTTAGTCTACAAAACACATCTAAACACTATCCTCTAGAAGAAACTTTAATCCATTTTGAAAACAACGCAAGCTATACTATTGAAACTAACCTGCTTTTTGAAGCGCCTCAATTAGATAAAAAAGTATTGCATCATATCTATAATGCTAACAATACTTTATTAGAAAAACTAAAAAAAGGACAAAAACTCAATAAAAACGAAGAGGCCGATTTAATGAATCTTCCAGAAACCTATTTAATCTGTTATTTAAATGATTTTCAAGAAGCTATAGATAAACTTACAGAAGCCAAACCTTTTTTAAAAACATATAGCGAAGAGGCTTACCTCTTTTTTAAAGAATCGCTACGCATTTTACGAAAAGTGAAATATAGCTAAATACCAACTATACAAAAAACAATACCAATTATATAGTTTTCACTACCAAACATATATTTAGCTTATAATTATCAAACTGACTGCCATATATTTACTCCGCTATTAATCAACAGAGTACTTTAAACCTTGTTCCTTTTTTATTTATTTAAAAATGGATTCAAGGTTTTTTTTGGCTGATTTTTAAATTTCTATTTTCAGAATACATTCCTTTTTAGGGAATCGCATCTTATTTAATTAAGGATTAAATAATGTTAACCTTCGAAAACTTCAATTATTAAAAGGAAACTTAGAAACCCAATACTATAAAAACTTTAAAACACATTACATTAAGTATATTACTTTCTATAACCTTTTTTAGCTGTGAAAGCAATGATGATAACGGAAACGAACCAGCAGCTACAACACAAGATCTATTAGCGCAGAAATGGTTTATGGTGATAGAAGGAGCTACGCCATGTAAGGCAACTTCTTATTTTGATTTTAAAACAGATGCAAACTTTGCTTCAGAAACCTTTTATGTACATAGTGGTAGTGGCGACTGTCTTTCTGGGGGATTATTAGAAGGAACCTATATTTTGTTAGCAGATAATGAAACCATTCATCTAACCTTATCTAGCTCTGCTTTAGTAGTATTCAAAATAAAAGAAATTTCAACTACAGATTTACTATTAGGATCCCTTGATGCCGATGGTGCAGAAGCGGGCGAATTCGTATTCACTAGATAAAGAATACTATCTCTTTCTAAATTAATGTTACCATATTAAATACCTTTGGTAGTTGTCATTTTAGTCTTAAACAAAAAAAAGCCACATCGAATGATGTGACCTTTATATATATGTATTTAGATTTAATAGCTACTATAAATCAAATTTAATTCCTTGTGCTAAAGGTAATTCGTCGGAATAGTTTACGGTATTTGTTTGTCTTCTCATGTATACTTTCCAAGCATCAGATCCAGACTCACGTCCACCACCTGTTTCCTTTTCACCACCAAAAGCACCACCAATCTCCGCACCAGAAGTTCCGATGTTTACATTTGCGATACCACAATCTGAACCCGCATAAGATAAAAATTTCTCTGCTTCTTTCAATTCATTGGTCATGATTGCTGAAGATAATCCTTGAACAACACCATTCTGTTTTGCAATAGCATTTTCTACTTCTCCAGAATATTTCATTAAATATAAAATTGGAGCAAATGTTTCGTGTTGTACAATTTCAAAATGGTTTTCCGCTTCAATAATTGCTGGTTTTACATAGCAACCAGATTCATATCCTTCGCCTTCTAAAACACCACCGTCAACTAATACATTTCCGCCTTCCGCTTTTGCTTTTTCAATAGCAGCCAAATACGTATTTACAGAATCGTGATCGATTAATGGTCCAATATGATTCTTTTCATCTAAAGGATTTCCAATAGTTAATTGCCCATAAGCACCAACAATAGCATCTCTTACTTTATCGTAAACCGATTCGTGAATAATTAATCTTCTTGTAGAAGTACAACGTTGTCCGCAAGTTCCAACAGCACCAAATACAGCACCAGGAACTACCACTTTTAAATCTGCAGTTGGTGTAATAATAATCGCGTTGTTTCCTCCTAATTCTAATAAAGATTTCCCAAAACGTTCTGCAACAGTTGCACCAACTATTCTTCCCATTCTTGTAGATCCTGTAGCAGACACCAATGGAATTCTTGAATCCTTTGTCATCATTTCACCTACTTTGTAATCTCCATTTATAATACTAGAAATACCTTCTGGTAAATTATTTTCTTTTAAAATTCCTGCTATAATATTTTGACACGCAACGGTACATAAAGGTGCTTTTTCAGAACCTTTCCAAACACAAACATCCCCACAAATCCAAGCTAAAGCTGTATTCCAAGCCCAAACTGCAACAGGGAAATTAAATGCAGAGATAATACCAACAACACCTATTGGATGCCATTGTTCTCTCATTACGTGTCCTGGTCTTTCTGAAGGAATCGTTTGCCCGTTTAATTGTCTAGATAAACCAACTGCAAAATCACAGATATCAATCATTTCTTGAACCTCTCCATAACCTTCTTGCAAAGATTTTCCCATTTCGTAAGAAACTAACTTTCCTAAAGGTTCTTTTAATTCTCTTAATTTATTTCCAAACTGACGAACAATTTCTCCACGTTGCGGAGCAGGCATATTTCTAAAAGATAAAAATGCTTTTGTAGCAGCATCCATCACTTTTTCATAATCTTCTTTTGTTGTCGTTTTTACTTTACCTATTAGTTTTCCATCTACTGGAGAATAGGATTCAATAACATCGCCATTAGAAAAATTATTAGAACCGGTTGAAGTTCCATTATTAACAGCTTCAACACCTAATGCTTTTAATGCTTTATCCATTCCGAAATCTGTAGAAATAGCTCCCATATATGTTTGTTTTTTATGAATTATTTAATTTCCTGCAAAGATACTAATTATTTAACCGTTGCTATTCAGAAATAAATCTTAAAAATATTCGTTTTAAAAAGTATCAAAAATTGCTTCTTTGCTTAACTTTATGAACAATTTAACAACAACCAAAATCCAAAGTGTTTATTTAAAGAGTATCTATATTAACAGGAATTGTATTACACCCTTTTAATAGTCATTCACATTAAAAATTAATTATTATGCACATCAAGAAGTTTCTTGCTATAGTTTTCCTTCTAACTTTAGCATTTTCATGTAAAAAGAAGGTTGTAGAAACAGATAATCTATTCCAATTTAAAGACTACATAAGTTATACCACTTCTGGTCGTGTTTCTGTGGCAAATGCTATTGAAATTAATTTAGCAAATGATGTAGAAGCTTGGGAAATAGACCAAGAGATCACAGAAAACATCGTTTCTATTAAACCTTCTGTTTCTGGAAAACTACTAGTAAACAATAAACATTCGTTACGTTTTGTTCCAGATGAAGCTTTAGATGCAGACACAGAATATACGGTAGATGTGAAACTGGATAAGATTTTCAATAACATTCCTCCAGACTTTAAAACATACACGTTTCAGTTTAAAACCATTACCCCAAATTTTAATATCGTTACCAATAATTTACAATCCTATAGCAAAGAGTGGCAATATTTAGAAGGGGTTGTTCGTGCTGCAGATATTATTTCTTTGGAAGAAGCAAAACAACTTGTAGAAGCATCGCAAAGCGGAAAAGATTTAGCCATAGTTTGGAATGATTCTTATAAAAAAGAGAAAATTTTCGAATTTAAAATTGACAGTATTCATCGCTTGACAGAAGACAGCCAGATACTAGTAACCTGGAACGGAAAAAGTATTAAAGCAGATAATTCTGGAGAAAACACCGTTAACATTCCTGGTAAAAACAACTTCACCATTACTAAAGTTGATGTTGTACAAACTCCAGAACAATACGTATCTATCAATTTTTCAGATCCTTTAAAGAAGCAACAAAATTTTGATGGCTTGGTAACGATTCAGAATGTGAAAAATCCGAAATATATTGTAGATGGTAATGTTTTAAAAGTATATCCAAACACTAAAATTGTTGGTAATATTCAAGTAGATGTTTTTCAAGGAATAATAAATACCGAAGGCTATAAACTAAAGAAACCATTTTCTGAAACAATTGCTTTTGAAGACGAAAAACCACAAATTAGACTCATAAGTAATGGTGTTATTTTACCAAACTCAAAAGAGCTAAAATTCAATTTTGAAGCGGTAAATTTAAAAGCGGTAGATGTTCGAATTATTAAGATTTTTGAAGACAATGTGCTTCAGTTTTTACAAGACAACAACCTAAACAATACCAATAGAAATGACGTAAGACGTGTTGGAAGAAGAATAGCAAAGCAAACCATTACATTGCAAGATGAATCACAAAACACTGGGAAATGGAAAACCTATAGCATCGATTTATCAAAATACATGAAAGCCGATCCTGGAGCAATCTATCGTGTAGAATTAGAAATGAAAAAGGAATACGCTTTGTACAATTGTGATGGCAATCAAAACATTACAAATTCGGAAGACAACGACGATTATTATGAAGACGAATACTACGAAGAAGACTATTATAATGACTATAATGAATCTTCAACCGAAGATGAAGACCTTCGCGAAGAAGCATACTGGGACAATCTAACCTACAGCTATCGCAATGATTATTACCGTTGGAACGATAGAAACAATCCCTGTAAAGAAGCGTATTACAACAACCAAACAGTTGCACAAAACTTATTGGCATCCAATATTGGTGTGATTGCTAAAAAAGGTGCAAACAACAATTATTACTTCGCCGTAACTAATATTTTAGATACCAATCCAGAAGCTGGTGCAACGGTTGCCATCTATAATTTTCAGCAACAAGAAATTGCAAAAACCAAAACAGATACAGAAGGACTAGCTACTATTCTTGTAGAAAATCATGCTGCTTTTGCAATCATCTCCAAAGGAAATAACACGAGTTATATCAAACTAAACGATGGTAATTCATTATCCTTAAGCAAGTTTGATGTTTCTGGAAACCACATACAACGTGGATTAAAAGGCTACATTTATGGCGAACGCGGTGTTTGGCGACCTGGAGATACTTTGCATTTATCTTTTATGTTGAATGATGCAGGAAACAAACTCCCAAAAGCGCATCCTGTAAAAATGGAAATTACAGATGCTAACGGGAAACTAGCGTACAGAAAGGTTACCACTAACAACCTCAACAATCTCTATACTTTTCCGATTCCTACTTCTACTGAAGATAAAACAGGAAACTGGAATGCCAAAGTTTCGGTTGGTGGAGCTACTTTTTATAAGAACTTAAACATTGAAACGGTAAAACCAAATCGTTTAAAGATTAAAATCGACTTTGAAGATGAGGTGCTTTCTGGAGAAAATCCGTTAAACGGAAAACTAGATGTAAAATGGCTACATGGTGCTCCTGCAAAAAATGTTAGAACCGAAATTAAAGCAAAATTCAGCAATGCGTATACCAGCTTTAAAAATTATTCTGATTATGTGTTTAGAGATCCTTCCCGTTCTTTTTCTACGGAAGAAATCGTCATTTTTGATAGTAATGTTAACGAAGAAGGATTGGCAGATATCACCAATAAGCTAACTGTTGGTAGTAATGCCCCAGGAATGTTAAATGCTCAATTTTTAGTCCGTGCTTTCGAAAATGGTGGCGATTTCTCTATGGATGCTTTCACCAAACAATATGCGCCTTATAATTCTTTTGTCGGTTTAAAATCACCTAAAGGAAAAGGCTACGGATCCTTTGTGACTAACGAAAATCAAAAATTTGATATTGTTGTAGTAGACGCAAAAGGAAAACCAGTAAAACGAAATGGCTTAGAGGTAAAAGTGTACAAAATAAACTGGCGTTGGTGGTGGAACTCTTCTTATGATAATTTATCCTCATACACTTCAAGCACATACCATCAAGCGTATAAAAACATGAAGCTAAATACCGATGCGAATGGTAAAACTAGTTTCACATTAAACATTCCTGAAAATGATAAAGGACGTTTCCTTATTCGTGTATTCGATCCAATAAGCGGACATGCAACAGGGCGAACAGCGTACTTTTATAAAAACTGGTATACACCTTCTGGAGACAAAGAAGCTGCAAAAATGTTAGCTTTTGCTTCCGATAAAGAAAACTATAATGTTGGTGAAACAGCTACTATTACATTTCCTTCTGGTAGCGAAGGTCGTGCATTGGTAAGCATAGAAAATGGCACAGAAGTACTAGAACATAAATGGGTAAAAACCACCAAAGGAGAAACGACAGTCACGATTCCCATCACAGCAAAAATGGCTCCTAATGTGTTTGTAAATATTTCGCTATTACAACCACACGCTATTACCGCTAACGATTTACCAATTCGTTTGTATGGTGTGATTCCAATTATGGTGGAAGATCCAAATACCAAATTAGAACCACAATTAAAAATGGCAAGTGTATTGCGTCCAGAACAAGAATTTGAAGTTTTTGTTTCTGAAAAAAACAACAAAGCAATGACCTATACTATCGCAATGGTAGAGGAAGGTTTGCTAGACTTAACACGTTTTAAAACACCAAATGCATGGAGTGAATTTTACAAACGGGAAGCTTTAGGTGTAAAAACTTGGGATGTTTTTGATGATGTAATTGGTGCCTATTCTGGAAGTATAGATCAAATATTTGCTATCGGTGGAGATGGCGCTGCTGCAGATGGGAAAAATAAAAAAGCAAATAGATTCAAACCTGTGGTAACCTTTTTAGGCCCTTTTCAACTAAATGCTGGTGACAATAAAGTGCATAAAATTAAAATGCCAAACTATATTGGCTCGGTAAGAACGATGGTAGTTGCAGGAGATATAACGAATGAAGCGTATGGTAGCACAGACAAAACCGTACAGGTAAAAAAACCTTTAATGGTATTGGCAACGCTTCCGCGGAAATTAAGTCCGGGCGAAAAAGTAACACTTCCAGTTACTGTTTTTGCTATGGAACCAAATATTAAAAACGTAAACATAAGCTTAAAATTAAGCGATGGAATCAAAGTCGTTGGTAGTAAAACCCAAGCATTAACTTTTGCAAAACCGGATGAACAAATGGTTTATTTTGAACTAGATGTTAGTAAAGCAAAAGGTATAAATACTGTAGAAGTAATTGCTAGTGGAAATGGTGAAAAATCTACATATAAAGTAGAATTAGATGTGGTAAACACCAATCCGATTTCTTCTGTAGCTTTAGATAAAACGTTAGCAGCAAATGCTTCCGAAAATATAGATTTTACAACCTTCGGAGTTGTTGGAACCAATAGTGCAACGGTTGAGTTTTCCACCATGCCGCCAATGGATTTCTCTAGAAGATTACAATATCTTGTTCAATATCCGCATGGGTGTGTAGAACAAACAACATCAGGCGTTTTTCCGCAGTTATACTTGCAAGAAATTTTTGATTTAACCTTTAAAAAGAAACAGGAAATACAATCGAATATTGAAGATGGTATTAAACGTTTAGGATTCTTTCAAAGACCAAATGGCGGAATGAGCTATTGGATGGGAGAAAATAATGCGAACGATTGGGGAACAAGTTACGCTGGACATTTTATGATAGAAGCCGAAAAGAAAGGGTTTGTGCTTCCGCTTACCTTTAAAAGTAATTGGATTGCCTACCAAAAACAAGCTGCTCGTGACTGGAGACCAAGTTATAAAAACTATAACTCCGATCTTGCGCAAGCGTATAGATTATATACGTTGGCTTTAGCTGGAAGTCCAGATTTAGCTGCGATGAATAGACTTCGTGAATTTACTGAAATCTCTAACGAAGCGAAATGGCGTTTGGCGGCTGCTTATGCGTTAGCAGGGCAGAGCGAAGCAAGTACTCAAATTTCTAAAACAGCAAATATTGAATTCTTAACCCCAAAGTATAATTACTATACCTATGGTTCTGTAAACAGAAATCGTGCAATGGCATTAGAAACTATGGTAATAGCCAAAGATCCTCGTGCAAGAGATTTAGCCAAAACAATTGCTAAAGACTTGTCTAAAGATACATGGATGAGTACACAAACCACAGCGTATAGTTTACTTGCAATGGCAAAAATGGTAGAAGCTAACGGTGGAAAAGCAATTAAATTGGAATATACGGTAAACGGAAAAACGGAAAAGATAGATACGAAAAGTGCTATTGCACAGCGAGATTTAATCGTTAAAGAAGGAAGTAATTCGATTTCCTTTAAAAACAACCAGAGCAACCTGGTTTATGTTCGTGTGTTAAATTCTGGTAAACTGCCTTTAGGAAAAGAGCTCACAGAACAACGTGGTTTGAGTGTTTCTGTGGTGTATAAAGATTTACAAGGAAATACTATTGATATTTCTAAACTACATCAAGGTCAAGATTTTGTGGCAACCGTTAAAGTGAGTAATCTTAAAAATGAAAAAGTAAATGATGTGGCGCTTACACAGATTTTTCCTTCTGGCTGGGAAATTGTAAACACACGTTTTACAGCCTTTGGAAGCAGTACTACTAGCCAAGCTAGGTTTACAGATATTCGTGATGATCGTGTGAATTTCTATTTCGATTTAAATAAAAAAGGAAAATACGATACCAACACCTTTAATGTCATGCTGAATGCAGCATACTTAGGAACGTACTATTTACCTGGAGTCCAAGCAGAAGCGATGTATGATAATGAGTTTTTAGTAAGGAATAAAGGGCGTTGGGTTGTCGTTGAGAAGTAACCAATTCCTGCGCAGGCGGGAATCTCATAACAGAAAAGCACTGGTTTTTAATTTTAAAAAAAATAAGGCTGATTAGTGCGTTAAGGATAGAACGGTTTGTTTGAGCTCCTCGCAGAGAGCGAGAAGTGAAAGCCTGACCTTTAGGTAACGCCAAAATAAATTAAAAAAATTGCACCCCATTTTAACTTGGGATAAAAAGAAATTGTCTTTATGAATAATAAACTGAAAGCCTATTACGCCGTAATTTTCACTTCCACACAAAATAAAAATACAGAAGGCTATGCCGAAATGGCTGATAAAATGGAAACACTTGCCAAACATCAAAAGGGTTTTATTGGTATAGAATCTGCTAGAAATGAAATTGGTATTACAGTAAGTTATTGGGAAACTCTAGAAGATATTAAAAACTGGAAACAACAAAGTGAACATGTACAAGCACAACGAAAAGGAAGGCAAGATTGGTACAGCCGGTATAACGTTCGGATTTGCAAAGTAGAACGTGAGTATGATTTTAATAGTTAATCCTTTTATTAGGAAAGAAACAACGTGGTAATCTTTTATATTGAAAATAATAAACTTCATAAAAAAACATAAAATAAAAACAGTAATTCTTACTGTGCTTTTACTTGCCTATTATTTCTGTTTACCAAAACAGCTTTTTAAAGATCCAACCGCAACCGTAATAACCAGTGCGAACAACGAATTGCTTGGCGCACAAATAGCTAAAGATGGACAATGGCGATTTCCACAAAATGATGTTGTACCAGAAAAATTTGAAACCTGTATTATTCAGTTTGAAGACGAATATTTTTACAAGCATCCAGGGTTCAATCCTATTTCTATTTTTAAGGCATTGAAACAAAACATGCAATCTGGAGAAGTAAAACGAGGAGGAAGTACGATTACACAGCAAGTGATCCGACTTTCTAGAAAAGGGCAGTCTAGAACCTATTTTGAAAAAATTAAAGAAATGATTCTAGCGACGCGATTAGAATTCCGCGAAAGCAAAGAACAGATTTTAGCATATTATAGTAGTCATGCTCCTTTTGGCGGAAATGTAGTTGGTATAGATGCCGCTTCTTGGCGATATTTTAATAGAAATGCTAACCAATTATCTTGGGCAGAAAGTGCCACTTTAGCTGTGTTACCAAATGCACCGAGCCTTATTTATCCCGGAAAAAATCAAGAACGTTTACTTAAAAAACGAAACCGTTTACTTAAAAAATTATTAGAAAAAGAGATTATAGATTCGTTAACCTATAATTTATCTATTGCAGAAGGTTTGCCACAAAAGCCATATCCGTTACCACAAACTGCACCACATTTATTACAAAAAGTAGCGCAAACGAATTATGGAAAACGGACACAAACGACCATTAATTCTAGATTACAAAAACAAACCAATGCCATTGTAAAAAATCATTACAACTTGTTAAAGCAAAACGAGATCTATAACATGTCTGTTTTAGTTTTAGATGTAAAAACCCGACAAGTTTTAGCTTATGTTGGTAACGCGCCAACCGATAGAGCGCATCAAAAAGATGTAGATATTATAGATAAACCGAGAAGTACAGGAAGCATTTTAAAACCCTTTTTGTATGCCGCGATGTTAGATTCTGGCGACTTGTTACCAAACACATTAATTGCCGATGTGCCAACGCAATACGGCAGCTATTCTCCAGTGAATTTTAATAAGGAATATGATGGTGCAGTTCCTGCCAGCCGAGCGTTATCGCGTTCTTTAAACGTTCCTGCTGTTCGTATGCTTCAGGAGTTTGGTTTAGATCGATTTCATCATTATTTAAAAGAATTAAAGCTGAAAGATTTAAAATACAACGCCAATCATTACGGACTCACCTTAGTTCTTGGTGGTGCAGAAAGTAATCTATGGGATTTGTGTAAAAGCTATGCATCCTTGTCCTCTACCGTAAATCATTACAGCGAAAATTCGAGTCAATATTTTACCAATGAATTTTGTGAACCTACTTTTTTAGCTTCGGAAGAGATAGATTTCGGAAAGAAAACCTCAGATAAAACCTTATTTGATGCCGCCTCAATTTACTTAACATACGAAAGTTTAAAAGAAGTAAACCGGCCAGAAAGTGATGAGAGTTGGGAGTTTTTTGACGGCTCGAAACAAATAGCTTGGAAAACAGGAACTAGTTTTGGTTTTCGGGATGCTTGGGCTATTGGAACCACCAAAGATTACGTGGTAGGCGTTTGGGTTGGAAATGCAGATGGCGAAGGACGTCCTGGTTTGGTTGGTGTGCAAACTGCTGCTCCAATTTTATTTGATGTTTTTGATGTACTACCAAATAGCGATTGGTTTGCAAAACCTTTTGATGAGATGCAAGAAGTTTCTATTTGCGCAAAAAGTGGTTACAGAGCGACAGAAAACTGTGAAGAAACCCAAAATAAATTCATACAAGTTAGCGGATTAAAAACAAAACCTTGTCCGTATCACGTGTTAGTACATTTAGATAAAAACCTGCAATACCAAGTAAATTCCTCTTGCGAAGACATTAGTAATATAGAGAACAAATCCTGGTTTGTGCTTCCCCCTTTAATGGCGTTTTATTACAAAACGAAAAACCCTTTTTACAAACCTTTACCTAGATTTAGAAGGGATTGTATGGGCGATAATAGCATTTCGATGCAGTTTATTTATCCCAAAGAAAATACCACCGTTTTTTTACCAAAAGATTTTGATGGTAATACGAATGAGTTGGTTTTAAAAATTGCACATTCTAAACCAGAAACCACTTTATTTTGGTATGTCGACGCGGTTTTTGTTGGCACTACAAAAGATATTCACGATTTGGCTATTTTGCCCAAAGTAGGAAAACATGTGATTACTGTTGTCGATACTTTTGGTAATGAAACCAAGCGCCAGATTACTATCTCTAAATAACTAGCGTAAAGATTGTCCTTTTGCACACCACCAAGGATGCATTTCAATTTTTAAACGACCAGCTTGCACCATAGGATCTAAATTAGCCAAGCTATCTGCCATTTTTTTAGTTGGTACGTTATATACAGCAATACCACGAATATCGCCATCGTCTCCAAAAGGACCTATTAAATCGGCAAAGCCTTCGTCGTACATTCTACTTAAATGTTCTAAGTGTTCTTCTTGTAACCCTTTATCTACCTCTTCATTCTGACTTCTTATTGGTCCAGTTTTTAAAAAGGCCATAAAGTATTTCTGCATGATTACGGTGTCTTGTGTTTTTTTATCTACGTAATCAAAAGTCTCATATCCTTTCGCTTTTAATTCTGCTTTAAGAGCTCCGGCAGATTGCTTTTCTTCTACAACGGCATCTATTACTTCTTCTACCACTTCGGTATTAGGAACCGTTGAAATTTGGTCTATAGCCTCTTTATTTTCTTTTTTACAAGCGACAACAGTTGCTAAAGCAAAAATTAAAATTATAAATTGTTTCATGGATTTCATTTTTATTTTTCCCAAGTAGTAAATGGTTTGCTACTTAGTTGTGAATTGTAATATTTTATATTTCCTGTAACTTCTTTACCAAGCCAATTTGGTTTTGTGAAGATTTCCTCTTCTGCTTGTAATTCTACTTCTGCTACAATTAAACCTTCGTTTTTACCGAAAAATTCGTCTACTTCAAAAATATGGTTTTCTACTTTAATTTCATATCGTATTTTATCAATAATTCCTTTTTTACATAATTTTAAAAGGTCTTCTGCTTCCATTTTAGAGATTTCTTTTTCCCATTCAAAACGAGATAAACCGTTTTTAGAAGACGCTCCTTTTATGGTTAGAAAACCTTGTTCTCCTTTTAACCTTACGCGAACGGTTCGTTTTTTATTCGTACTTAAAAACCCTTGAACAATTTTTGTATGTTTAAAGGCTTCCGTTTTAAACGCAGTAGATTTCACTAAAAACTTACGTTCTATTTCTAAATTAGATTGCTGCACTTGATTTCTTATTAATATAAATTGTAGAAAGCGAAATTAAGGTAATTGCTGTCCAATAGGTACTAGAAACCAAAAATTGTGCGATAGTAAAATCACCAATAAATTTTCTATAGGATAAAACAGCATCCGAAACCAAAAATAAAGAAACACCAATAGCGATTATTAAAAAACCATATTCTTTTTTCCACACATATACATTTATTGCTTGCCAGGCCATGAGCACAATACACGTTACATATAGAATTACTGGAATTAGTAAGTCGCCTAAATGGTCTTTTAAATTAAAAAAGATAAGACCCGCAACAAGCACTAACGGTATTAAGGTTTTTACATTCCAAGAAAATCCTCGAATGCTAGCAAATGCATATATAAAAAACACGTGACCAATTAAAAACGATGCTAAACCAAAAATAAAATACGTATCAAACATTAAAAATATATCTCCAATTAGGCAAAACACCAAACCAATAAGTATGATATTTTTATATGGCTTTAATCCGTTTTTAGCATACAACACAGGTAATAAGATAACTAGTATGGTAGACAATGGTTTAAAAATATAATGCATTATTTCAATATCCGTATAAGACGAAACGATCGTGCAGATTACAGAAATTACTATTAAAATTAGAAGAATACTTTTTTTCATGAATCGTGTCATTCTATTATTGTCTAAATTTACATCATGTCAAGCGATTTACCAATACGAAAAATTATTCATGTCGATATGGATGCATTTTATGCTTCTGTAGAGCAAATGGATAACCCAGAACTACGCGGAAAACCCGTTGCTGTTGGTGGTGGCGGAACTCGTGGTGTGGTAAGTGCTGCAAGCTATGAAGCTAGAAAATTTGGTGTACGAAGTGCTATTAGTGGCGCACAAGCAAAACGAAACTGTCCGCATCTTATTTTTGTAAAACCTAGATTTGATAGATATACCGAAATATCGAAACAAATAAAAAAGATTTTTTTCGATTATACCGATTTGGTAGAACCACTTTCTTTAGATGAAGCGTATTTAGATGTTACCGAAAATAAAAAAGGAAACCCAAGTGCTACCAAACTTGCTGAAGAAATTAGAGAACGTATTTTTAATGAGGTTGGTTTAACGGCTTCAGCAGGAATTAGCATTAATAAATTTGTGGCCAAAGTTGCTAGTGATTACAATAAACCTAACGGACAAAAAACAGTGAATCCCGAAGATGTTTTGGCCTTTTTAGAAGTATTAGATATTCGGAAATTTTATGGCGTTGGAAAAGTTACTGCGGAAAAAATGTATCAAAAAGGCATCTTTACAGGAAAGGATTTAAAATCGAAAACGCTCGAATTTCTAGATGAAAACTTCGGAAAATCGGGACGTTACTATTATTATATTGTTCGAGGAATACACAATAGTGAAGTAAAACCAAATAGAATTAGAAAATCCCTTGCTGCAGAACGTACGTTTACTGAAAACCTTTCTTCCGAAGTTTTTATGTTGGAGAAACTAGAACATATTGCCGAAGAAGTTTCTAGACGTTTAAATAAAAGTAACGTTGCCGGAAAAACGGTAACCCTAAAAATTAAATACAGTGATTTCACACTACAAACTAGAAGTAAAACCCTGCCCTACTTTATAAGTGATGCCAGTATCATTTTAGAAACTGCAAAAGATTTATTGTATCAAGAAAAAATGAGTAATTCGGTACGATTGCTTGGTATTTCTTTATCTAACCTCAATACAGAAAAAAAAGTAAAGAAGGTTGAGAAAGAGGTAAGTGTGCAGTTGCGGTTTGATTTTTAAGCAGTAGGGTTTTTGAGAAAAATATACGAACTTGGAAATAGGTGTCATTTATGAAAATTACAAACTAATTCTAAATATAAAAAAGTCAGAACCCATACAAATTCTGACCATTTTTTTAGTAGAGCGAATTTATGGTATATTATGATTTTTCACCATTTGATACTGAACCGCTGCCGTCATATCTTTTAAGTTAAAATGTCCATAAGGAACTGAACTATATTTCTTTTCTCCATCTTGCCCAGGAATTCTAGAAGTATATTTGCCGTAAACCATGTTTCCATAACCAATAATTTCATCAACAGTAGACCAAATGGAGTATACATGAGATCCTTCATAATCTGTAGTACTATTAATATCCACTAAATAGTCGGAAACACCATAAGGACCAAAACCCCACCATAAATATCCTGGATACAACCCATTATCATTATCACAAGTAGGTGTTGCACCATTTACCTGATAACAAGAAACCAAACCTTGATTTGCTCCTGCAACACCAACAAACGTATCTATAGAAGCAGTTAATGAACTTCCTAAATTGTAATTACCAACTGCAGCATCATAACCAGTTCCTCCTTTAATAGCTTTTCGACCTAAGGTAACTCCCATGGAATGCCCAATAATATCTACTTTTGAAGCTCCAGTATATGCTTTTACGGCTTGAATAAATGCTCTTATTTGCGAAAGATATGCATAGGAATGGTATTGCGAACCAGATTGATACGCATCTGCAGGACCCCAAGTAAATCCATATAATTCGACATTTTTGTAACCTTGTGACACAAAATAATCGCGAGAATCTGTCCAGCCTGATTGCCCAAAAACATCTCCAAGCGCTTTGTCTGAATTTCCATGAATAAATATAACTGGTTGATTAACAATTTGGTCTGTTGCATTAATTTTACCTCCAAAACTACCACCTACTAAATCATCTCTTAAAAAGTCATAATTCGCATAACCATTGGCTTGTAACCAGGATTGAAAATTGCTAGTAATGCCATCTTCGATTATTACACTACTTTTAAGTTGTGTGATGGCTGATTGATTTGGATTGGTAAATGCATCTTCATCGGTTTCACATCCAAGGAATACAGTTATTAATAGTAACAAATTGACAATGTAGAGATAGTTTTTCATGGCTTTTAGTTGTTTATTTCTACGTAAAATAACTTAAAATGGAGATACTAAGAATGCTTTATAAAATTAAAGAGCCTAGACTATTATAAGAAATAAAATTATTTTAAAACACAAGTCGTTGAAAAACAAAGACATACAAAATTATTGATGCTTTTATTTTTGGGCTGACTATGATTTGTGAATTTGCTAGCAAAAATCGGGTTTATTCTGAAGTGGAACCATCACTCTTAGCTTCTATAACATCATGAAATGTTGGTGGATTCTCGGTAATACTAGCTACTCCTTTTTTATTAATTTTAAAAATGACGTCCTTGGTCGTAGTAAATAAAATAATAGAGATAAAAGGCTTTGGTAAATATTGTTTTAAAAACACAAAAGCTTCTTCTAATGTAAGTTCTTGTTCTTCATCTTCTACTTCTCTAGGTCGGTATCGTAATTTTACTAAGACTTTAAAATCATCTTCGGAATAGATTGGTCTTACAAATATGTTTTTCAATTCGAGTTTCCCAATGGTTTTAGCCATGGTTAATTTTGCAAAGCGACCTTCTTGAACACTTTCTTTTACTTGTTCCCAGAAAAGAACTAAAACATCTTGGTATGGCATAAAACTATGGATTAAGGATAAACAATTTGAGTCTACAAAAGTACCATTTATAATTCAATTACTAAATGGTTTGTAATACATAGAAATGAAACAATCTAAATAATTGGTCCATTAAAACGAAAAGATAAATACCGATATGTCTAAATAAGAAATAAAGATGTTAACCTTTTAAGGTTTTTAATAATAAAGAGTAAAACCCTTACATTTTTAAATATGAAAAAAGTTTACATTAAATTATTCCTTGCCTGCTTTTGCATAATAAACGTGCATGCACAATCTATTCAAGTTACCAATTTAAATCCGGATGGACATGGTTCTAACCCAGCACATTTAACGGTATTTGGTGATGATCTTTTTTTTATGGCAAACAATGGAACCATAGGTTATGAATTATATAAACATAACGCAATGACCAATACCACAACTTTGGTACAAGACATAACTCCTGGCTCTTCTTATTCTAGTAGCGATTTAGAAAGCACCATAGAGTATAATGGAAGTCTTTATCTGGTTATCTCATCACAATTATATAAATATGAATCCAGCAGCGAGACATTAAGCTTAATTCCTAACATATATGTAATTGGAGAAATGATAATCTATAACAACAAGATCTATATGAACGGATATGAAAATGCAACCACAGATTATGAACTTTACAGCTATGATAGCGTAACGAATACAGTAGATTTAGTTAGCGATATAAATAATTTTAATGGTGAAGGAAGTTCTCCAAATGAATTTATCTTATTTAATAATAAACTATATTTTTCTGCAAAAACAGTAGTTGTTGGTAAAGAACTTTTTGAATTTGATGCAGGCACAGGAATAACCAGGCTAGTAGAAAACATTAACACAAGTAATCAAAATAATGGAGACGGAACACCAAGAGATTTTACGGTTTATAATAATGAACTATACTTTGGTGCTTTTCAAGAAGCTGTAGGATATGAATTGTTTAAATACGATCCTATTGCAGACGACGTTGTTTTAGTTGCAGATATACTTCCGGGTAATTATCAATCTTCTTTAAAGGATCTTTTTGTACATAACAACAAACTATATTATCAAGCAAAGAATAGCGTAGATACGGGTGTTGAATTTCATAGTTTTGATGCAGCAACAGGTGAAGATACTTTAGTAAGAGACCTAAGAACAGGCCAACAGAGTTCGTCTCCAAACTCCTTTTTTAGCTTTAATGGTAGACTATTTTTTAAGGCTACAAACCCAAATCTTGGACTTAATGCTTTATATGCTTACAATGACGATACCGATGTGCTTACAGAATTAGCTCCTACAGGTTTTAATAGTATTTACGTAGATGACATCGTTGAAATGGATAACAAATTATACCTTGGAGGAAGAACAGATAATAGTGCTGTTGGTCAAGAATTGTATGTTTATGATGACGTTACAGTAACATTAGTAGAAGATATTTACCCTGGTTATTCTGCTTCTTTCCCAGAATTACTTACCATTTACAATAACGAACTATACTTTAAAGCTCAAAATGCTACCTCTGGTTTTGCATTGTTTAAATACAATCCAAACACATTAAGTGTCGATAAATTTAGTAATGACATAGCTGTAAAGCATTATGATAATGCCATACACATTAAGGATAATACAAATAAAATTAACACTAAAATATATAACACATTAGGACAATTGGTATTGCAGTCTAATGCAAATAAAATAACGACAACAACTCTAAAATCTGGTGTTTATTTTGCTTTACTGACTAAAGATAATACCACGAAAACTTTAAAATTTATTAAATAAACATAGAGACTTTAGACTAGTACTAAGTTTAATAAATACAGAACAAAAAACCAGTTACAATCCTGTAACTGGTTTTTTTATATTATTATTCTGATTTCGCGTTAGCGATGGAACGGTATGTTTGAGCTCCTCGCAGAGAGCGAGTAGTGAAAGCGCGACCCTTGCGGTAACGCCCAAGTTATTTAAAAGCTACAACTTGTAATTTCGGTTACACGTAAAGTGTTCACCATTCCTTTTTCTTGTATTGGCATTGCTGCCAGACTTACTAGCATGTCTCCTGTTTCCAGATATCCTTTTTTACAGGCAATAGCATTAACATCTTCTATGGTTTCGTCTGTGCTTACAAACTTATCATAAAAGAACGCCTTCACGCCCCAAAGTAAATTTAGTTGCGTTAAAATACGTTTGTTTGAAGTAAATACTAATATGTGTGCTGATGGTCGCCAAGCGGAAATTTGAAACGCCGTATAACCACTATTTGTTAATGTTGAAATTCCTTTTGCATTAATCTCATTTGCCATATTTGCCGCGTGATAACATATCGATTTGGTGATGTATCTTTTGGTACGAATATGTGGAGGCAATTGTGGTACCTGAATAAGCGGAGAATCTTCTACACTTTTAATAATGTTAGACATTTGTGTGATTACTTGCACCGGATATTGCCCGACAGAAGTTTCACCAGAAAGCATTACTGCATCTGCGCCATCCATTACCGAGTTTGCAACATCATTAACTTCTGCTCTTGTTGGTGTAAGGCTAGAAATCATGGTTTCCATCATTTGCGTTGCAATGATTACTGGAATTCTAGCTTTTTTAGCACGTAGAACTAATTGTTTTTGAATAAGTGGCACTTGTTCTGCAGGCACTTCTACTCCTAAATCACCACGTGCAACCATTAAACCATCACAATAAGCAACAATTTTATCTATGTTTTCTACTGCTTCTGGTTTTTCAATTTTTGCTATAATTGGAATTTTATGTTCGCTATGTTTCGCTATTAAATCTTGAAGTTGCATTAAATCTTCTGCATGACGTACAAAAGATAAAGCCATCCAATCTACTTTTTGTTCGATAGCAAAAATAGCGTCTTCTATATCTTTTTCGGTTAAAGCGGGTTGTGAAATATCTGTATTTGGTAGATTAACCCCTTTTTTAGATTTAAGCGGTCCACCTTGTATTACTCTTGCTTTAACTTCGGTTTTTTTATCTGTAGAAACGACTTCAAAAATAAGTTTTCCATCGTCTAAAAGAATGCGTTCTCCTGGTTTTGCATCTTGAGGAAAACGATCATAGGTCATATAAACACGTTCTTTTGTACCTTCGAAACGTTCTCCAGTTGCAAAAATAATTTCGTCTCCAGTTTTTACAATGACATCTCCTTTCATCACTCCTACACGAAGTTTTGGCCCTTGTAAATCTCCTAAAATGGCAGCATTGTATCCAAACTCTTCATTAAGATCACGTATCATTTGAATACGTTCTTTTACATCTGCATAATCTGCATGCGAAAAATTAATTCTAAAGACATCTACTCCTTCTTCAAGCATTGCTTTTAAAACTTCTTTAGTGCTTGTTGCTGGTCCTAAAGTTGCTACTATTTTGGTTTTTTTTCTTTTTATCATATTCGTTTTCCTTGAATCCCAATAGGTATTGGGAGATAATCCTTTTAATTAAATATTAATTGGTCTGTAGTTTTTAAATCGTTTGCGTCTATAGCAAAAGCAGTTACTACTTGTGGTATTTCTAAAATTTTACTTAAGATTTGTTTTTCTAAATATTGATTCGGATCGACACTTATCTTTAAAATAAAATTCACCTTTTTATATTCGGGAATTAAGTGCTTCGTTTTTGTGAATTTCTCTTCGTTTATAAAAAGGGAAGTAACATCTACCGCAGCATTAACTTCTATTTTGCTAATGTTAGAAACTAAGTTCCAAACGGTTAATTGTGTTTCGTCTTTCCATTCAAAAATAGAATAACTAGAAGTATCTATATATTCTATATCTACTCGTTTTCTTTTAAGATTTAGACCTAAATGTTTGTTTAAAAAATAGGCTATTCTGTAGTCTTCAATAGCGCAATGTATGCCAATTAAAGCATAGTCTATGTCTTCTATAAAATCTTCAAGAATTAGTTTTCGCAAAATGTTAATTCCGTTTAATTATTGTAAATATAGTATTTAAAACGAAGAATTATGTTAAGCTAAAGGTAATATTAACAGTAGTTTTTAACGAAAACGTTATAGTAGCTATATTATTTTTTTAAACGTTAGCTCCTCTAGGAATTTGTTTTTGTAAAGCAAAAAACGCACGTTTTGAGGCTTTTTCTTCGGCTTTCTTTTTTGAAGTTGCTCGTCCTTTAGAAATCACTTTTTTATCTATAGAAAGTTTTACAGAAAAATGTCTAATTTCATCATTTCCGGTGTCTTCATAGACCTCATAATTAAAATTTTTCTTCTCTTTTTGGCACCATTCTATAAGTAAACTTTTATAGCTTATCACTTTGCCTTCTAGAGTTTCTATATCTACATGTGGTGTAATCACACGTTTGTAGATAAATTTCTCGCAATATTTATAGCCTCTATCTAGAAAAATAGCGCCTACTACAGCTTCAAATAAATTTCCATGAATATTATCACCAAATTGACCTTTTGGTATTTTACTTTCTACTAATTTTATTAGCTTAAGGTCTCTTCCTAGATCGTTTAAATGCTCACGACTAACAATTTTAGAGCGCATTTTGGTAAGATAGCCTTCATCTCCACTTGGAACTTCTATATATAGGTGATGTGCTACTACAGCGCTTAACATAGCATCTCCTAAAAATTCTAATCGCTCATAATTAATAGCATGCCCTTTGCTATTTTTTATGTTCATAGAACGATGTGTAAAGGCTGTTTGGTAAAACTTTATTTGCTTCGGCTTAAAGCTTAAAATCTTTGTTATAGACGTAAAGAAATCCCCGTTATCTTTAGAACGAGAATTAAATATGTTACGAATGTATTTCATTCAAAAATTAATCTAACTTCTTAAATAATACGCAAGCATTATGGCCACCAAAGCCAAAGGTATTACTCATAGCTACTTTAACATCTCTTTTTTGAGGTGTATTAAGTGTTAAGTTTAATTCGGGATCTATTTTGTCATCCACGGTAGTATGGTTTATTGTTGGCGGCACAATACCATGTTCCATTGCAAGTATACATGCAATCGATTCAATAGCACCTGCTGCACCTAACAAATGGCCAGTCATAGATTTTGTAGAATTAATGTTTATGTTTTTGGCATGCGCTCCAAATACTTTAGAAATAGCCTTAAGTTCTGCAACATCCCCTAAAGGTGTTGAGGTACCATGTGTATTAATATGGTCTACTTCTTCTGGTTTAACGCCTGCGTTTTCTAAACAGTTTTTCATAACAGCAATAACGCCAATTCCTTCTGGATGCGGTGCTGTCATGTGATATGCATCGGAAGACATTCCGCCTCCTAATACTTCCGCATATATTTTTGCTCCTCTTGCTTTTGCGTGCTCGTATTCTTCTAAAACAATAGCTCCTGCTCCTTCCCCTAAAACAAAACCATCTCTGGTCGCGTCAAAAGGTCTAGATGCCGTTTCTGGGCTTTCATTTCTAGTAGACAAAGCATGCATAGCATTAAAGCCACCCATTCCAGCAATAGTAACTGCTGCTTCACTTCCTCCTGTAACGATAACATCACAATGTCCTAAACGAATATAGTTTAAAGCATCTATCATAGCGTTAGCTGAAGAGGCACAAGCCGAAACTGTTGTGTAATTAGGTCCCATAAATCCATGTTTAATAGATATGTTTCCTGGTGCAATATCTGCAATCATCTTTGGGATAAAGAAAGGATTAAATCTAGGGGTACCATCTCCTTCTGCAAAGTTTAGTACTTCGTTTTGAAATGTTTCTAGACCACCAATTCCTGCTCCCCAAATAACACCAACACGTAATTTGTTGATGGTATCTAAGTTTAGCTTAGCATCTATGATAGCTTCATCGGAAGCTACCATAGCGTACTGAGCGAACTTGTCCATTTTACGCGCCTCTTTTCTATCAAAAAAATCGGTAGCGTTAAAGTTTTTTATTTCACAAGCGAACTTGGTTTTGAACTTTTCCGTATCAAAATATGTTATAGGTGCTGCCCCACTTTTACCACTTAATAAGGCCTCCCAATATTCGTCTTTGGTATTACCAATTGGTGTTAATGCGCCAAGACCCGTAACTACAACTCGCTTTAGTTCCATAAAAATTTGTTCTTATTTAGCTGCTTCGATATAAGAAACTGCTTGACCAACTGTTGCAATATTTTCTGCTTGATCGTCTGGTATTTGGATATCGAATTCTTTTTCGAACTCCATAATTAATTCTACAGTATCTAATGAATCTGCTCCTAAGTCGTTTGTAAAGCTAGCTTCAGTAACAACTTCGTTTTCATCAACTCCCAGTTTGTCTACGATAATCGCTTTTACTCTTGATGCAATGTCTGACATAATCTTTTTAATTTTAAGTTTTAATTAGATGGCAAAAATAAAAAACTTTATTTTAAAACACACCTTTAGTTTAAAAATGTGGTTGTAATTTAATAAATAAAGCTGAATATTTGTTTTTTTACCTCTAATTGTTAATAATTATTCTTTTTTTTGTTCGAATAAATTTAACATTATATCTGTAAATGAAACGTATTGTAATTTTTGCTTCCGGAAGTGGAACTAATGCTGAAAATTTAATTAAGTTTTTTCACAACAGAGAAAATGCTTCTGTTATTCAGGTTCTAACTAACAATCCCCATGCCAAAGTTTTAGATCGGTGTAAAAAACTGAATGTTAGCGCTTTATCATTCAACAAAACAGCTTTCACTAAAACGAATGATGTGCTAGATTTACTTAAAAGTAAGCAACCAGACCTAATTGTACTGGCTGGGTTTCTATGGAAATTCCCTGAAAACATACTTGCATATTTCCCTAATAAAGTGATAAATATACATCCCGCTTTGCTACCAAAATATGGTGGAAAAGGCATGTATGGGATGCATGTTCACGAAGCTGTTGTAAACAATAAAGAAAAAGAAACTGGGATCACTATTCATTACGTAAATGAACATTATGACGAAGGAGCCATCATTTTTCAAGCAAAATGTAAGGTAAAGACTACAGATTGTGCCGAAGATGTTGCAAAAAAGATTCATTTATTAGAAATGAAGCACTTTCCTGAGGTGGTAAACCAGCTTTTATCTCCAGAATAAAAATAAAACGATAAATAATGAGGTTTTCGCTAGAGTATATCTTGAGCGAAACCGAAAGGCGGAAGCTCAAGATGTCAAAAAAGAAAAAAAAATATTATACCGTCTGGAAAGGACACCATGTTGGTGTTTTTGAAACATGGAATGACTGTAAAGCACAAATAAAAGATTATCCTAGCGCACAATACAAATCTTTTGCCACTTTTGATGCTGCAAAAAAAGCTTTAAATGGAAGCTATAAAGATTATATAGGTACCAACAAGAAATTTAAAAGTGAACTTTCTGCAGAGCAATTAAAAAAAATAGGACTACCAAATTATAATTCTATTTCTGTAGATGCTGCCTCCTCTGGAAATCCTGGCATTATGGAATACCGCGGTGTAGAAACAAAATCTAAAAAACAATTATTCATTCAAGGACCTTTTGCAGAAGGCACAAATAATATTGGTGAATTTTTAGCATTGGTTCATGGATTAAGTTTTTTAAAAAAACACAATAGCGATCTCCTTATATACACCGATTCAAAAACCGCGATGAGTTGGGTGCGTAAAAAGACCTGTAATTCTAAATTAGAACGCAATGCTAAAAACAAACCTGTTTATGATTTAGTAGATCGCGCCTTGGCATGGTTAAACAATAATACATACAAAACAACCATTGTAAAATGGGAAACCAAAGCATGGGGAGAAATACCTGCAGATTTTGGCAGAAAATAAGTTATTATACTCGTCTTAAAATAACGTATATTTGCAAAAAAAATTAATATCGCTTTATGAGCAAATTAGTCATTGTAGGTACAGTAGCTTTTGACGCTATTGAAACTCCTTTTGGTAAAACCGATAAAATTCTTGGAGGCGCAGCAACATATATAGGTTTTTCTGCAGCCAATTTTGATAATGTGGATGCAGCAGCAGTTTCTGTAGTTGGAGGAGATTTTCCGCAAGAATACTTAGACCTTTTAACCGATAGGAAAATAAACATTGAAGGAATAGAAGTAGTAAAAGATGGTAAAACTTTCTTTTGGAGCGGTAAATATCATAATGATATGAACACTAGAGATACTTTAGCAACCGAATTAAATGTACTAGAACATTTTACGCCAGTTGTTCCTGAAAGTTATAAAGATGCAGATGTTGTAATGCTTGGTAACTTACATCCTTTAACACAACAGAGTGTTCTGGATCAAATGTCTAAAAAACCAAAATTAGCCATTTTAGATACCATGAACTTCTGGATGGATATTGCTATGGATGATTTAAAAGCAGTTATAAAAAATATAGATGTAATCACCATTAATGATGAAGAAGCTCGCCAGTTATCTGGAGAATATTCTTTAGTTAATGCAGCGAAGAAGATTCATGCAATGGGACCTAAATATGTCGTAATTAAAAAAGGAGAGCATGGTGCTTTACTATTTAGTGAAGGCAACATGTTTTATGCACCAGCTTTACCATTAGCCGAAGTTTTTGATCCAACAGGAGCAGGAGACACTTTTGCAGGTGGATTTGCAGGCTATATTGCTAAAACAGGAAACATTTCTTTTGAAAACATGAAGAAAGCGGTAATCTACGGCTCTGCCTTAGCCTCCTTTTGTGTAGAGAAATTTGGAACGGAACGTATGCTAACCTTAACAGATAAAGAAATCTTCGAGCGCTTGCAGCAGTTCAAGGATTTAACACAATTTGATATTGAATTAAAATAAACATAAACGCGCTCAAAATGGAGCGCGTTTTTTTATTTCCGCTAAATAAAAGATTCCTGATTTTTATATTAGGAATTCATGCGTAAAGCGACAACCTAATAAGAAACAACAAATACAACTAAAAATGAGCGATGCTTTAAAACATGAATGTGGAATTGCACACATTAGACTTTTAAAACCATTAGAATTTTACAAAGAGAAATATGGTACTGCATTTTACGGTGTAAACAAAATGTATCTACTAATGGAAAAACAGCACAATCGCGGACAAGATGGCGCTGGTTTTGCAAGTATTAAATTAGATACCAAACCGGGAGAACGCTATATAAGTAGAGTTCGCTCTATTGCGCAGCAACCTATTCAAGATATCTTTGCTCAAATAAACGGTAGAATAAATAAAGAACTTACCGAGCACCCAGAATATCAAGATGATGTTGCCTTACAAAAAAAGAACATTCCATATATAGGAGAGGTTCTTTTAGGGCATGTTCGTTATGGTACCTTTGGTAAAAATAGCGTAGAAAGTGTACATCCTTTTTTAAGACAAAATAACTGGATGCACAGAAACCTTATTCTTGCTGGAAATTTTAACATGACGAATGTTAAAGAGTTATTTAAAAACCTGATCGATTTAGGACAACATCCAAAAGAATACACAGATACCATTACTATAATGGAAAAAATTGGTCACTTCTTAGATGATGCTGTTGCCAAAATATACAAGAACCTTAAAAAAGAAGGCTATAATAAAAACGAGTGTTCGCCTCTAATCGCAGACCGACTAAACGTAGCTAAAATTTTAAGAAAAGCAGCAAAAAACTGGGATGGTGGTTATGCAATGGCTGGCCTTTTAGGGCATGGAGATTCTTTTGTGCTTCGTGATCCTGCAGGAATACGACCAACCTACTATTACCAAGATGACGAAGTGGTAGTTGTAGCTTCCGAAAGACCAGTAATACAAACTGTTTTTAATGTAGATTTTGATGACGTTAAAGAGCTAGAACCTGGCCACGCTATTATTACAAAAAAATCTGGTGAAGTTTCTATTCAACAAATATTAAAGCCTTTAGAAAGAAAAGCATGTTCGTTTGAACGTATTTATTTCTCTAGAGGAAGTGATGCAGAAATATATCAAGAACGTAAAGAACTTGGTAAATTGTTAATGCCTAAAGTTTTAGAAGCTATTGATAATGATACCGAAAATTCGGTTTTCTCATACATTCCAAATACGGCGGAAACTTCCTTTTTCGGAATGATAGAAGCTGTTGATGAACATCTAAACCAAAAGAAAACACAAGCCATTTTAGATGGAGACGGAAAACTTTCTAAAGAACGCGTTATTGAAATCTTATCGGAAAGAACAAGAATTGAAAAAATCGCGATTAAAGATGTTAAACTAAGAACCTTTATTACAGAAGATAGTAGTAGAGATGATCTAGTTGCCCACGTATACGATGTTACTTATGGGGTAATTAAACCAACAGATAATCTGGTTATTATAGATGATAGTATTGTAAGAGGTACAACATTAAAGAAGAGTATCATTAAAATGATGGATCGACTACATCCTAAAAAAATAGTGGTTGTTTCTTCTGCTCCACAAATACGTTATCCCGATTGTTATGGTATTGATATGGCAAGAATTGAAGGGTTAATAGCCTTTAAAGCAATGCTCTCTCTTTTAAAAGATAACAACAAGTATCACTTGATTGAAGAAGTCTATAAAAAGTGTAAAAAACAAATAGATATAAAAGATACGGAGGTAAAAAACTTTGTAAAAGAACTATATGATCATTTTACAGATGATGAAATTTCAGATAAAATCGCAGCGTTATTGAGCGATGAAAGTGTACATGCAGAGGTGAAAATAATATTTCAACCTGTAGCTAACTTACATAAAGCTTGCCCTAAAAACTTAGGGGATTGGTATTTTACAGGAGATTATCCAACAGCAGGAGGAAATAGAGTTGTAAATAAAGCTTTTATTAATTTCTATGAAGGAAATGAAGAACGTGCCTACTAGCATAATTTCTTACGGGTTTTCCGTATATACCTAATTTTTAAACATTTAATCTATAATAAAAGCTTTTCGTCTAAAAGATTTTATTAGAAAAATAAATAAAACTACATTAGTACTACCATAACATAAGTAGGTTAAGTTCATGGTAGATTTGGGGCAAAAAAGGTGAACGTATGTTCGCCTTTTTTCATTTCATCTCATTTTATACGACATTTCCTTCTAAAACAGACCCTTTCCTCCTTTAGACTAATATATTAGTAGTTTATCTAATAATTTCCTCTATTTCCTTAAAGCAAGCTTATATTTGCTAGACCATAACATAAGTAGGTTAAGTTTATGGTAGATTTGGGGCAAAAAAGGTGAACTCTCGTTCACCTTTTTTCATTTTCTAGAACGAAATATTTTTCTACATTTTACAATATTCACAATAAATTTACGTTATATCAATATCTCCATAATTTAAGTAGGTTAAGTTTATGGTAGATTTGGGACGAAAAAAGGTGAACGCAAGTTCACCTTTTTTTACATATGCCTATTTCCTATAGGACTTGGTACTATTTTAAAGCTTATTTAGCTTCTGCATAACGTCTTTCTACTTCATTCCAGTTAATAACATTAAAGAAAGCTTCAATATAATCTGGTCTTCTGTTTTGGTAGTTTAAATAGTAAGCATGTTCCCAAACATCTAATCCTAAAATTGGTGTTCCTTCACAAGTAACTCCCGGCATTAATGGATTATCTTGGTTTGGTGTAGAACAAACTTCTACTTTTCCTCCTTTATGTACACACAACCAAGCCCAACCAGAACCAAATTGCGTAGCAGCTGCTTTACTAAAAGTATCTTTAAAAGCATCTACAGAACCATAAGCCGCTTCAATAGCATCTTTTAAATCTCCAGACAAACGTCCTTTTCCTTCTGGATTCATTACTTCCCAAAATAAAGAATGGTTGTAAAAACCTCCTCCATTATTTCTAACCGCTCCATTTTTCATATCTAGATTACCAAGAATATCTTCAATAGATTTTCCTTCTAAATCTGTTCCTTCAATTGCAGCATTTAATTTTGTAGTATAACCTTGATGATGTTTAGTATAGTGTATTTCCATTGTGCGAGCATCAATGTTTGGTTCTAAAGCATCATAAGCATATTTTAATTTCGGTAATTCGAAAGCCATAATATTTATTTTTAGTTGTTAATATTAAATTTAATTCAAATTTACGCATAAATGCCTTCAATTAAAAATAATAAATAGTTATCAAATTATCGATAATCTTTATCTTGTCTAAAATTTAACGCATGGCTAACCAACATCCTTTCACTATTTATAATGCATCTGCAGGAAGCGGAAAAACATTTACATTAGTAAAAGAGTATTTAAAAATTTTATTACAATCTAATAATACGCTACAATACAAGAACATTCTTGCTATTACATTCACCAACAAAGCGGTTGGCGAAATGAAAGAACGTATTATCGAAATGCTTACCGCGTTTTCTTCGGAAGAAATCATAGAAAACCCAAACAGCATGTTTTCTACTCTTTTAGAAGAATTACAATTAAAACCAGAAATACTTCATAGCAAGTCTAAAAAAATATTAAACAGTATTATTTATAATTATGCCGCTTTTGATGTTTCTACTATTGACGGATTTACACACAAAATAATTAGAACTTTTGCGCACGATTTAAAACTGCCATTAAATTTTGAAGTCGAATTAGATCAAGATTCCCTTTTACAAGAAGCGGTAGATAGTCTCATTGCGAAAGCAGGAACCAATAAAGAACTGACTAAAATTTTAGTGGATTTTGCAATTGAAAAAGCAGATGATGATAAAAGCTGGGATATTTCTTTCGACTTTAATAAGATTGCAAAACTATTAGTTAAAGAAAATGATGTCGCACATATTGAAAAATTAAAAGACAAATCACTTGAAGATTTTAAAATCCTTAAAGCGAAATTAAGAAAAGATATTAAAGTTGCAGAAGAACAAATTATAGAACTTGCAAAAAAGGTTATAGATTTAATACGGGATTCTGGTTTAGAATTTAAAGATTTTTCAAGTAGTTATTTACCTAAACATTTTGAAAAATTAGCAAACAAAAATTTCAGTGTAAGTTTTGATCCGAAATGGCAAATAGCATTAGTAAGTAACGAAATGCTTTACCCTAAACGTCTGTCTCCAGAACTTGGTGCTGTTATAGACGGCATGCAACCTATTTTAATTAGCGCATTTGAAGAGAGTAAAAAACTTATTTTTCAATTAAAATTCTCGAAAGCATTTTATAGAAACATCACTCCATTATCTGTTTTAAGCGCCATAAATCAAGAGTTAACTAACATAAAAATAGATCAGAATAAATTATTAATCTCCGAATTCAACACGTTAATAAGTAAAGAAATTAAAGACCAACCAACGCCTTTTATTTATGAGCGATTAGGTGAAAAATTTAGACACTATTTTATCGATGAGTTTCAGGACACCTCCAAATTACAATGGCAGAATTTAATTCCGCTAATAGATAATTCCCTTTCAGGTCATAACTTAAAACAAGAACAGGGAACCGCAATGTTAGTTGGTGATGCCAAACAGGCTATTTATAGATGGCGAGGCGGAGAAGCAGACCAGTTTATAGACTTATATTCTAAAAAAACACATCCTTTTCAAGTAGAGCAGCATGTCGATAATTTACCAACAAACTACAGGAGCTATAAAGAGATCATTCATTTTAATAATAACTTTTTTAAACATCTAGCCGAAACTTTTTTCAGCAATCCAGCATATAGCGATTTATATCAAGAAGGCTCCAACCAAAACACCTTTAATGAAAGTGAAGGTTATATCCAATTAGAATTTTTAGATCTTAAAGACGAAGAGAGAGATGAAATCTTTCCGCAGAAAGTACTAGAAACCATTAGAACTTGTGAGACCAATGGTTTTACCTATCAAGATATTTGCATCTTAGTCCGTAAGAAAAAGGAAGGTATCGCCATTGCAGAGTATTTAAATGGAGAAGGTGTACCTATTATGTCGTCCGAAACGATGCTTATTTTTAATAGTCCTGAAGTTCAGTTTATAGACCATTTGCTAACGCTTTTGGTACAATCTGAAAATGAAGAAATAAAGGTTAAAGCGTTAAATTATTTATCCGAAAAATTCAAAATAGAAGACAAGCATGCTTTTTTTAGCACACATTTAAAGCAATCGCTTTTTCAAACCTTTAAAAGTTTAGAAGATTACAACATTTACCTAACGCCAAATCAATTACTACAATTACCATTGTATGAGTTGGCAGAAAGTATTGTTAGAAATTTCAATCTTGTAGAAACATCTAACGCCTACGTGCAGTATTACTTAGACTTTGTTTTAGAATACTCCCAAAAACAAGGCTCCAGCCTTTCTGGGTTTTTAGAACATGCAACCAATAAAAAAGGAAATCTAAGTATTGTTTCACCGCAAGGGCAAAATGCAGTGCAGATAATGACCATTCATAAATCTAAAGGCTTAGAGTTTCCGGTGGTTATTTTCCCATATGCAGATTTAAATATTTACGGAGAAATAGAAGCAAAAGAATGGTTTCCATTACAGCCAGAGAAATTCAATGGTTTTTCAAGTACCTTATTAAACTACAGTAAAGAATTTGAAAATTACGGCGAGGTTGGTTTGCAAATCCATAATAAACATCAAGCAGAATTAGAGTTAGATAATATCAACTTATTATATGTCGCATTAACCAGACCAAAAGAACAACTTTATATTATTTCGAAAAGAGATATATCTCCTAAAGAATTAGCAGAACCAAAAACCTATGCAGGCTTATTTATAAATTATTTAACACAGGCTCAAAGGTACAATGATAATGAAAGTCTGTACACTTTTGGGGCAGCCAAAAAGACATCCAAAGCAAAAAATACACATAAAAAAATCATAGAGCAACAAGAGTTTATAACCACAACCAAAGAAAGCCATAATATACATATTGTTACTAATTCCGGCTATTTATGGAACACCGCGCAACAAGAAGCTATAGAAAAAGGAAATCTTATTCACAACATTATGGCACATATTAAAACAAAGGAAGATGTATCGTTTGCCATTTCTCATTTTCAAGAATCTGCCATTATAAATAAAGAACAAGCCATAGTTTTAGAAAAAATAGTACGTCAAATTGTAGAGCATCCAGAGCTTAAAGATTATTTTGTAGAAGGAAACACCGTGTATAACGAACGTGAAATTATATCGAATCATGAAATTATAAGACCAGACAGATTTGTTATAAACTCAAAAAACGAAGCAACCATTATAGATTACAAAACCGGAGCAATAAATAAAAAATACCAATTACAATTAGAGAATTACCAACGTGTTATTGAAGAAATGCCATATAAAGTAACCCATAAAATTATTGTTTATATAAACGAAGACATTAAAATAGTTCACTTTTAATGATGGCGTTCCGCTTTTCCGCAAAAGCTTCAAAGCGTCGTGTCATCCACTATATCTTTTTTATGCCCAGCTAATCTTTTATGGTTTCTAGTTCTTAAAAACTATAGAGTAAAACGAAAAGACATTTTTAATTTCGCATAAAAAAGGATGCCGTTTCTACCACTAACGCAAAAAAACATTATAAATTTGTAAAAAAAAAAAAAAACATGTACGGAAATATACAACAACAACTACAACAAGAAATACAGGATATAAAAGATAACGGACTTTATAAAGAAGAGCGTATTATCACTTCGCCACAAGGCGCAGAAATAACCTTAAACACAGGAGAAACGGTTTTAAACTTTTGTGCAAACAACTATTTAGGCTTATCGTCACACCCAGAAGTAATTCAAGCAGCAAAAGACGCTATGGATACGCATGGTTTTGGTATGTCATCGGTTCGTTTTATTTGCGGTACACAAGACATTCACAAAGAGTTAGAACAAAAAATAGCAGATTTCTATGGTACAGAAGACACTATATTATATGCCGCAGCCTTTGATGCTAATGGCGGTGTTTTTGAACCTCTATTAGGAAAAGAAGATGCTATTATTTCCGATTCTTTAAATCACGCATCAATAATAGATGGTGTGCGTTTATGCAAAGCTGCTCGTTATCGTTATGCGAATAATGATATGGCAGATTTAGAACAACAACTAATAGATGCCAATACCAATGGAGCAAGAAATAAAATCATTGTTACAGATGGTGTTTTCTCTATGGATGGTTTGGTAGCTCCATTAGATAAAATTTGTGATTTAGCAGATAAATATGATGCCATGGTAATGATAGATGAATGCCATGCAACCGGATTTATTGGACCAAAAGGAATTGGAACACTAGAAGAAAAAGGTGTTTTAGGAAGAATAGACATCATTACAGGAACCTTAGGTAAAGCTTTAGGTGGTGCAATGGGAGGATATACTACTGCAAAAAAAGAAATTATTGAAATATTACGTCAACGTTCTAGACCATATTTATTTTCAAACTCTTTAGCTCCTGCAATAGTAGGCGCATCCATAAAAGTTTTTGATATGCTTCAAAACGATACATCCTTACGTGATAAACTAGAATGGAACACAAATTACTTCAAAAAAGGTATAAAAGCAGCTGGTTTTGACATCGTAGATGGCGATTCTGCTATTGTTCCAGTAATGTTATACGACGCCAAATTATCGCAAACTATGGCAAATATGTTACTCAAGGAAGGCATTTATGTCATTGGGTTCTTTTTTCCTGTAGTTCCAAAAGAAAAAGCAAGAATAAGAGTACAGCTTTCTGCTGCACATGAAAAAGAGCATTTAGATAAGGCTATATCTAGCTTCATTAAAGTTGGAAAAACATTAGAAATTATTTAAATTCAGTACAAACAGATAATATTAAACGTTTTTTTAAATATTTTTTTATATTTGTCTTTGTTAATAATATTTAACAACTTACTTTTGCTTATCAATTAACACTTAAAAATTAAAATATTGAATATGAAAAATCTTAGCAGATTATTGTTCGCTATGTTGCTTGTATTAGGTTTTAGCAGCACGTATGCACAAGATGAAAACAATCCTTGGGCAATTAGTTTCGGGGTAAACGCAGTTGATCTTTATCCAGTTGGAGAAGATGCTCCTCAAGGAGATTACTTTGATGAATTCTTGAATGTAGATGATCACTGGAATATACTTCCATCTTTATCGACTATTAGTGTATCTAAATACCTTAACAATGGGTTTTCTATTGGGGTAACAGGATCAATCAACAAAATTGAAAAAATTGGTGAGACAGTAGGAGTACCTAGCGTAACAGTTAGCGAAATGTCTTATTATGGTCTTGATGGAGCTGTTAAATATAGCTTTGCAGACTTATTAAACTGTACAACTATTGAACCTTATTTAGGTGTTGGTGGTGGTTACACTTGGATTGATGAAATCGGAGCTGGTACTTTAAACGGTTCTTTAGGTTTAAATTTCTGGTTAACAGAAAACATTGGTCTTAATGTACAATCTACGTATAAACATTCTTTCGAGGATTACTTATCTAAACATTTCCAACACTCTGCAGGTTTAACTGTTAAGTTTGGTGGAAAAGATACAGATGGTGACGGTGTATATGATAAAGATGATGCTTGTCCAGAAGTTCCTGGTTTAGAAGCTTTCAACGGTTGTCCTGATGCTGATGGTGATGGAATCGAAGATTCTAAAGATACTTGTCCTAATGAAGCTGGTTTAGCTGAATTTAATGGATGTCCTGATTCTGACGGAGATGGTGTACCTGACAACGAGGATAAATGTCCTACTGTTGCTGGTTTAAAAGCTTTAGCTGGTTGTCCTGATGCTGATGGTGATGGTGTAGCTGATGGAGATGATAAATGTCCTAGCGAAGCTGGTCCTGCTGCTAACAATGGTTGCCCATGGGCAGACACTGATGGTGATGGTGTATTAGACAAAGATGATAAATGTCCTAATGAAGTTGGTGTAGCTGCAAACAATGGTTGTCCAGAAGTTATTGCTGCTCCTACTGCTGAAGTTATGGCAACATTAAATAACTATGCTAGAACAATCTTATTTGCAAGTGCTAAGTCTTCTTTCAAACAAGAAACATACCCAGTATTACAAGCAATCACTGCTATCTTAAAAGAATATCCTGAATCTAACTTTACGTTAGAAGGACATACTGATAGTGATGGTCCTAAATCTTCTAATCAATTATTATCTGAAAGAAGAGCTAACGCTGTAAGAGATTACTTAATCTCTAACGGAGTTAACGCTGACAGATTAGTTGCTGCTGGATTTGGTGAAGATTACCCAATCGATTCTAACGCTACAAGAGCTGGAAAGAAAAATAACAGACGTGTTGAAGTAAAACTTAGAAAATAAGTTTCACAAAACAATCTAAATATTTTATAAAAACGCTTCGATATATCGAAGCGTTTTTTATTTTTATAGAATGACAACATTCATTCTAGATGTATTACAAGATTTACAAAAAAGGAACAAAGATTTATCTTCATTAACCTTTGTTTTACCCAGCAAACGTGCTGGTATATTCTTAAAACACCAAATTGCGCAAATAGTCAATCAGACAATTCTATCTCCAAAAATAATTAGTATTGAAGAGTTTGTAGAAGATTTATCACAATTAAAAAAAACATCCAATACAGAGCTTCTATTTGTATTTTATAAAGTCTATTTAGAATTAACTAAAAAAGAAGAACAGGAAGGCTTTGATTCTTTTTCCAATTGGGCCCAAATATTACTTCAAGATTTTAATGAAATAGATAGATATCTCATTCCGCAAGAAAAAATATTCAACTATCTAAGTGCTATCCAAGATTTAAAACATTGGTCTTTAGAAGAACCTAAATCTGATTTTATAAAAAAATATCTTTCCTTTTGGAATAAGCTAAACCAATACTATACCAAGTTTGCGGAACAGCTTTTACAAAACAAAACAGGATATCAAGGTTTAATATATAGAGAAGCTGTGGAGAACTTAGAATCCTACATTCAAAGTAACTCAGAAAAACAACATATATTTTTAGGTTTTAATGCGCTAAATAAAGCCGAAGAAAATATTATCCAAGAATTACTACAAAATGAAATGGCCGAAATTTTTTGGGATATTGACCAGAAATTTTTCGATAATCCATATCATGATGCTGGCTTATTTACTAGACAACACCATAAAAACTGGAAATACTTCACAACGCATCCTTTTCACTGGAAAACAAATAACTACACACAACAAAAAAACATAGAAGTAGTTGGTATACCTAAAAACATAGGTCAAGCCAAATACATAGGTACGCTTTTAAAAGAATTAAAAGAAAAAGATCCCGCTTTACAAAAAACGGCAGTTGTACTTGCCGACGAAAATCTACTAACGCCAACATTAAACGCGTTGCCAGAATCTATCGATGCCTTAAACATCACCATGGGTTTTCCATTACAATCCATTCCGCTAGCCTCCTTATTTGAGCAAATTTTTCAAGTACACAAAAAAGCAAGTCATACATTTTACTATAAAGATGTTATCGCTATTATTTCGCATCAATTTATTAGACCATTACTCAACACCAATAATGTAGATGTAGCTTCCAAAATCACGCAAACCATATTGAGTAATAATTTAGTGTATTTAACGGTAGATCGTTTAAAAGAACTTTCAGTTACCTCAACAGATATACTAGAATTGTTATTTGTTATAAAAGAAAATAGTGTAGAAAACATTCTTAAAAACTGTTCCGACCTAATTTTAGGTATTAAAGAAAATTTAGATCTCAACAAAGAATTAAACAAACTGTCTTTAGAATATTTATTCCGCTTTAACGAGCTCTTTAACGAACTTTCTAGCCTTAATGCTAGTTACAGTTATATTAAAGATTTAAATACACTTCACGGTATTTATAAAGAGCTTTTAAGTTCTGCAACCCTAGATTTTCAAGGTGAACCGTTACAAGGCTTACAAGTTATGGGAATGTTAGAATCTCGTGTTTTAGATTTTGAAACGGTCATTATAGCTTCCGTAAATGAAGGCGTACTTCCTTCGGGGAAAACCAACAACTCTTTTATTCCTTTTGATGTTAAAATAGAAAACGAACTACCAACATACAAAGAAAAAGATGCGGTCTACACCTATCACTTTTACAGATTGCTACAACGCGCTAAAAACGTATATATTCTATATAACACAGAAGCCGATGTATTAACTGGCGGTGAAAAAAGTAGATTTATTACGCAATTAGAATTGGAAGGAGACCATACCATAAATCACCAAATTGTAACTCCAAAAGTAGAAGCTTGTTTTACAGAATTATTAGAAATAAAGAAAACGGAAGCCATACAAAATAAGTTAAAAGCTGTTGCAGAAAAAGGTTTCTCTCCTTCTTCATTAACCAACTACATGAGGAATCCTATAGATTTCTATTATCAGAAAGTATTAGGGATTAAAGAACAGGAAGATGTGGAAGAAAGTATTGCTTTTAATACACTTGGTACCGTTGTACATAATACATTAGAAGATTTATATACCGATTTCATTGGTCAACTTTTAACTGCGGAAGGTTTAGATAAACAAAAATCTAAAATTACCGAAAGAGTTACCTATCATTTTGAAAATGAATACAAAGAAGGAGATATTAATACCGGGAAGAACCTCATCATTTTGGAAATTGCAAAACGCTATGTCCTTAATTTTTTAAATCTAGAAATTACAGATGTAAAACAAGGAAATGAAATAAAAATAATCTCTTTAGAAGCCAATAATAGAACCCCAATTTCCATACCAGAATTAGGATTTACCATTAACCTCACAGGGAAAGTAGATCGTGTAGATACGTACAATGGCGTTACCAGAATTATGGACTACAAAACAGGTAAAGTATTATCTAATCAAGTGGAAATTTCTAATTGGGAAGATCTAACCACAGACTATAAAAAATACAGTAAAAGTTTTCAAGTGCTTCTGTATGCTTATATGATGATGCAAGAAAAGAAAGTAACATTCCCGTTGGAAGCAGGTATTATTTCCTTTAAAAATTTAAGTGCAGGATTTTTAAAATTTGCGGTAAAAGAAGGAAGAGCTAAAAATCAACTTATAACGGAAGAAACGATGCAACATTTTGAAATAGAACTCAAAAAGATCATTATAGAAATCTGTAACCCAGAAACTAATTTCATTGAAAAAGAAGTCTAATGATTCATAAAAACCAAATACTACAAAGAGATTCAAAAAAACCAATAGTTTGGGATGCCTTCTTCAAAGAGAACAATCATAAAAAACCATTGGTCATTTTCTGTCATGGCTACAAAGGTTTTAAAGATTGGGGAAGTTGGGATTTAGTTGCAAAAGCTTGTAGTGCTGCGGATTTGTTTTTCGTGAAATTTAATTTTTCGCATAATGGTGGTACTATAGAAAATCCTATTGATTTTCCAGATCTTGCCGCTTTCGCCGAAAATAATTATTCCAAAGAATTAGAAGATGTAGATAGTATATTAGACTACCTTCTGTCCGAAGAAAATGAATTCAGAAATCAAATAGACACCGAAAATGTTACCTTAATCGGACATTCAAGAGGTGGCGGAATTTCAATAATTAAAGCATCTGAAGATTCTAGAATAACCAAATTAATTACTTGGGCAAGTGTTAGTGGTTTCGGCAAACGAACCACAACAACCGGTGATTTAGACCAATGGAAAAAAGATGGTGTTAAGTATGTTTTAAATGGCAGAACCAAACAACAAATGCCTCACAACTACCAGTTTTATTTAGATTTTAAAGCAAATGAAAAGCGCTTTAATATCGAATTGGCTACTAAAAAAAACAGTATTCCTTTTCTAATTATTCATGGTGAAGAAGATCCTTCCGTGAAATTTACCGAAGCACTTCAGTTAAAGGCTTGGAAACCCGAAAGCATATTACTTCCTATAAAAGACTGTAACCACGTTTTTAATAGTTCGCATCCTTGGACCGAAAACACCATGTCTTCTGCTTTACAAACGATTGTAAATTCCAGTATTTCTTTTATAAAAAATTAAGCAATTTTTAAAACTGCGGTTTGGTAACAGGCAGAAATAGTTGTTAATAAAAGATGTTTGTTAATTGGTTTGGTTAAATAATCATTCATCCCAATATCTAAAACACGCTGCCTTGTTTTTTCCATAGCATCTGCGGTAACTGCAATTATTGGTATTTAGGTAATCGATTCTTTTAATATACCGTTTCTTATACTTTCTGTTGCTTCGTAACCATCCATAATTGGCATTTGTAAATCCATTAAAATAACATTAAATATTTCATTATTTAAAGCATCTATAGCTTCCTGTCCGTTATTTACAATAGTGCAACTTACATCTGAAAAATTCTTTAAAAGTTTCCCCATCACATTTGATTAAGCCTATTGTCTTCAACTATTAATATCTAAATCTTGCTTTTTTACATTCGCAAAAAAAGCAGATTTATACAACGCATCTTCCCTTATTTCTGGATTAAATAACTCTTGAGCAATCACGGATGTGCTCACCAATAATGCTAAAATAAGTAGGTTTCTCATCGTTTTTGGGTTATGAGAATATAAAAAAAAAACGGTTTTACAAAACCCTTGATTTTAGATAAGAGACCCATAAAACCTATGAATTACCAGAAAAAGATAATTCACTACTTAAAAGATTACGACTACAATTCTTTATTCTGCTCCTTTTAAAACTAGAAGAGGTACGCGACTTTCAAAATCTATTTTTTTAATGGTGTTTTGCTCCCAAAGCTTTTTAAAGAATCCTCTTTTGCGTCTAAAAACACAGATAACATCTGGATTATGTTGGTTTAAATGCTCTAAAACGCCCTGAAATAGCGTTCCGTTTTCCGAACTATTGTAAGAAGAAGTTAAAGCTTTTAAATCGCTATTTATCTCCGCATCTGCTAACGAAAAATCTTTCGTTTTTACTTGCAATAAATGCATCGTAGATCCAAAAGTTTTTATAATCTCTTGTAATGGTAATATTGCATTATTTTTTCTAACCACACCAGATTTTACTGCTGTTAAAATCTTGGATATAGATTTAAAAGCATATGCTTCTGGTATAACTAAAACAGGAATATCTGTTTGTTTAACAATGCTTCCTGGTGTTCTTCCTAAAAAATAACTTTCTTGTAAATCATTAGGTCGCTGCCCTACAATTATTAAATCAACTCCTAATTCTTTATGTATAGCATCTATACTATCTACAACGCCTCCTTTTGCAGATATTATTTTAATAGTTACATCTTTTTTATCTATTTGGTCTACAACCTCCTTCACATTTGCAACCTGCTCCCTAGCAACAATACTATCTATATTTATAACTGTTCCTGCCTTTGGAGCCAAACTAAAGGATCTGAAAACAAAAACGTTTGCTTGCATAACTTGTGCAAAGTCAATAGCATATTGCAAAGTGAATTTTGCATTACTAGACGAACCAATAGGAACTAAAATATTCTTCATTACTTATTATTTAGACTGCAAAAATACAGATTTTATAATAAATAGTTGCGACCTTTATACTTTCTAAAATTTAAATTTAAACTATTGCCTACCAATATAAACCTGAAACAGATAAATAAACTTGCAATTCCCGCATTAATAGCAGGCGTATCAGAACCTATTCTATCTTTGACAGATACTGCTATTGTAGGTAATATACATATAAACGCCACCGAGTCTTTAGCTGCAGTAGGTATTGTTGGCGCTTTTATATCTATGCTTATTTGGGTCTTGGGACAAACAAGAAGTGCAATATCTTCTATCGTTTCACAATATGTTGGTGCAGATAATGTAGAAGCGGTTAAAAACCTTCCAGCACAAGCTATATTTATTATTACCTCTCTAAGTGTTTTAATAATTATAGGGACCTATCCTTTTGCGCAAAGTATTTTTAAACTGTATAATGCTTCGGGATTAATTCTTGACTATAGTGTAGATTATTATAAAATTCGCGTTTTCGGATTTCCTTTCACCCTATTTACCATTGCTGTTTTTGGGACTTTTAGAGGTTTACAAAACACCTATCACCCAATGCTAATTGCAATAATTGGCGCTTCGGCAAACATTATTTTAGATTTTATTTTGGTTTATGGTATCGAAGGATATATTCCTGCAATGCACATTAAAGGTGCCGCCTATGCAAGTGTTATTGCTCAGTTTTTAATGGCTATTTTTTCGGCATATTACCTACTAACAAAAACGAATATTCCACTACGTTTTAGCTTCCCTTTTCATCCGGAAATCAAACGATTTATAGGTATGATTCTTAATTTGTTTGTACGTACACTTGCCTTAAATGTTACCTTATATTTTGCGAGTGCCTTTTCTACAAGCTATGGTAAACAATATATTGCGGCCTATACCATTGCTATAAACTTATGGTTTCTTGGTGCTTTTATTATTGATGGTTATGCGAGTGCAGGAAATATTTTATCTGGAAAATTAATAGGAGGAAAAGAGTACGGAAATTTAATTCAATTGAGCAATAAGTTAATAAAATACGGCATTATTCTAGGAATCACTATTGCAATACTAGGCGCTCTTTTATATTATCCTTTAGGAACCCTATTCACGAAAGACCCGCAAGTTTTAAAAGAATTCTACAACATATTCTGGATCGTATTACTCATGCAACCACTTTGTGCATTAGCCTTTATTTTTGACGGCATGTTTAAAGGTTTAGGTAAAATGAAGATTCTTAGAAATGTACTACTCTTTTCTACCTTTGTAATCTTCTTGCCAATTCTGTTTTGGTTAGATGCTTTAGACTATAAATTATACGGTATTTTTATTGCTTTCACCCTTTGGATTATCGCCAGAGGATTACCATTAATAATAAAATTTAGAAAAGAATTTTTACCACTTTCGCAAAAGACGTAACTTTACCGAAAGTTAATAGAATATAAAATGAAGTTTTTAGCTGTTTTACAAGAAGTAGACATCAATGAAAAAATAAATAGTGCTCCAGATGCTAATTACGGAATCGGCGTATTTATTGGATCTATGCTACCTTTTGTAGTACTAGTAGCACTTGCTTATTTTATATATAGATACAATAAAAACAAAAAAGAATAACACAATAAAACATGGAAATATTAAGTTTTTTAAGCGGAAACGGTTTTTTTTTAGTGCTAGGAATAGCCTTAGTTATCATCTATTTTTATAACCGAAACAAACGCAGATAATTATCTCGTTTTTAACCAACCTGTAATACTCAATCGCTCTGTATGTACAGGTTTTACTTCGTGTTCTATAATCTGGCTTTCAAAGATTACTACACGTCCAGGAAACGGATAAATAATCTTTTCGGTTTCTACACCGTTTTCATCTAAATACAATACGAGTTCGCCACCGTTTTCTGGCATCCAACCGTCTTCGTTTAAATAACAAACAAAAGATAGTTTTCGTCTATCATCATTTTGAAACGTATCGATGTGGCGTTTATAAAATGTGTTTTTAGGATACAATGCGTAGTGAAACTCTTTATGTAAAATCCCTAAAAAACAGGTTTTGTTTAAGTAACTAACGAGGCTATTTATTTTATTGAAAAATAACTGTTCGTAAGCATCTGCTTTGCTTTCGTCCATCCACAAAATAATATCTCCACGAATAGCTTTTTCTATGGTTTCATTAACACGATTACCAATAGCCGCCTTTTTAAAAGCATCTAATTCGTGTTTTTCAATTAAAGATTGTCTAAAAATTAAAACTTCTTCTGCAGTAAAAAAATCCTCAACAATACTATATTGTTTCGCTAATAAATCTTCAATAACACCTTCATACAAAGGGTTTTCAGTAAACACAAGCTCCTCAAATATTTGCTTCATAACTTTCGCCTTTATCAACTATATTTTTAACAAAAGCGAGCAAATGTAATCTAAAAAGCGATTCCTTTTACAAAATGAATATCTTTGCATCGAAATGCACAAAACAATGAGTAATATTAGAATTACAAAACAGTTCTCTTTCGAGACAGGACACGCGCTTTATGGTTATGACGGTAAGTGTAAAAACGTACATGGCCATAGCTACAGATTATTTGTAACCGTTATTGGTAAGCCAATCACAGATGCTACCAATGCAAAATTTGGGATGGTTATCGATTTTAGCGATCTAAAAAAAATAGTGAAAGAAGATATTGTCGAAGTTTTTGATCACGCGACCGTTTTTAATAAAAACACGCCACATCTAGAACTAGCAAAAGAATTATCTGCTAGAGACCACAATGTTCTTTTGGTAGACTACCAGCCAACGAGTGAAATGATGGTGATAGACTTTGCTGCCAAAATAAAAAGACGTTTGCCAGAAAACATAAAATTACATTCTCTAAAACTGTCAGAAACAACTAGCTCTTATGCAGAGTGGTATGCTAGTGATAATCTGTAATGATTAAATCATTATGGCGTTACCTAAAGGTCAGGCTTTCGCAAGTCGCTCTTTGCAAGGAGCTCCAACAATTGCTCCATCCTTAACGCGGCATCCAGTTAACTAACAAACATTTTTTATATTTACAGTATGCAAATTCCAGAAGGAAAAAAAATATATTTCGCAAGCGATAATCATTTAGGTGCTCCTACAAAAGAAGCCTCTTTACCTCGCGAAAAAAAGTTTGTCGCTTGGTTAGATCACGTGAAAAAAGATGCAGCAGCTATTTTTCTTTTAGGAGATATGTTTGATTTCTGGGTAGAATATAAAAACGTAGTTCCAAAAGGCTTTACAAGAACCTTAGGGAAACTTGCCGAAATATCCGATTCCGGAATACCAATCTACTACTTTGTTGGTAATCATGATTTATGGATGGATGGCTATTTTGAAGAAGAACTAAACATTCCGGTGTATCACAAACCAAAAGAATTCACCTTTAACAATAAAACCTTTTTTATTGGTCATGGCGATGGTTTAGGTCCAGAAGATAAAGGCTATAAACGCATGAAAAAAGTATTTACCAACCCAATATGCCAATGGTTCTTTAAACGTGTTTTACATCCAGATTTTGCCATGCGAATCGGACAATACCTATCGGTAAAAAACAAACTTATTTCTGGTGATGATGACGCTAAATTTCTAGGGAATGATAACGAATGGTTGGTACAATATTGCAAACGAAAACTAGAAGATAAGCACAGCGATTTTTTTGTGTTTGGTCATAGACATCTTCCTTTAGATATAGACCTAGAAAACAACGCAAAATACGTGAATCTTGGCGATTGGATTCAATATTATACCTATGGTGTTTTTGATGGGGAAAATATGATTTTAAAAACCTATAATCCATAAAATCATGCTTATAACTGCTTTTATATTTATTCTTTTAGGTGCATTAATAAAGTACGGAAAATGCTATTTTTTAATTGCAGGTTACAATACCATGACTAAAGAAGAAAAAGAAAAGTACCATATAGAAGGCATTGCAACCCTTTTTAGAGATGTGATGTTTGGTATGGCTATTTTAATTATCATTGGTTATTTCGCTTCCAAATGGTTAGAAAATGCCAATCTACAGAACATCTTTTTCTATATTTCTATTGGTATCGGAATTCCTTATTTATTGATAAAATCCAATTCAAAAAAATATAAAAAATAGAAGTTTACTATAATTTATAACCTATTCGTACATGCAGGTTAACAGAAGTTCCAAAAAAATCATCATTACCATACGTAGTATCTCCTGTGCTATCATTGTATTCTGAGTTATCTACTAAAAAAGGATTAATATTACCGCCTCCTTTACTAAAATATTCGATACCAAAACCAAACCCTAATTCGAAATTAAAATTTTTGCCAATATTCTTCCTAGTTCCAATAGTTGGAACAAAAGAAACACTAAGATTTTCACTACCAGCATCTTCACGCTTTGGTAAACTGAAAAAATCTGGTTTCAAACTTAATTGAAACGCTAAAAAAGCACCGCTATTTGCATCAATACGTTTCCCTTTGGCTAATCTGCTTTCTAAATTAAAATACCAGCGTGGTTCTAAAGAAATTACTGGCACTAAAAATAATCCTTCTATAGTACCCGAATAATCCCACAAACCTAACTCGGTACGCAGCACCCATTTCGAGTTTAATTTCGATTCATTATATCCCCAAACTCCCCAAAACCCTGTTTGGATTCCGTAAAGTGATTTTTCAACACTTGCTTCTTGCGACTGCAAAGTACTAGTAGAAAGCATTAATATTAATAAGCAATATGTAGTAATGGATCGTATTTTCATTTTAAGGTTTTTTACATAATTATAATAATTAGTGTAAAAAAAATACCAAAGTAAACATGACGTATACTTAGTTCATTACATATGTATTAAAAACAAACGATATTTTAGAGAAGAAAGCCCAAAACAATAATGGGTATAAGAAAATATTACTGTTTATCACGCTCCAATTTCACCTTTACCGAGGCATAGGTAGAAACCATATAAGGCACTGAAAAAGTCACAAAAAATTTTAAAAGATTTAATTGCTTAAAATCTAAAGCAATAAGTTTTTCGCCTTGATTTATCAAATTCAAAACGCAACCAACAACTATAGCTACTTTTATGGAGGATATAACGATTTCCCGTTCAGAAGCAATTTTAACTGCTTTATTTACTTTACGTATCATGCTGCAAAGATATATACTTTAAATAAAAAAGCAACTTCCTTTTTATTGCTGTGCATAGATTTCAAATCATTCGGCATTTTCGTGTTCCTCAATATCCTTTGTTAAATCTAATTTTCTAAACGTAGGCGAAACAATTGCTGTAGTAATAACAGTAATTAAGGTCATGGTTCCTCCAAAAACAACTGCCGTTGCTGTTCCCATAAGTTTCGCTGTTACACCACTTTCAAAAGCACCAAGTTCATTACTAGAACCTACAAACATAGAGTTTACCGAAGACACACGACCTCGCATATTATCTGGCGTTTTAATTTGTAAAATCGTCTGACGTATCACCATAGAAACGCCATCGGTGACACCACTAAAAAACAAAGCACCAACCGACAACCAAAATGAAGTAGATAGCCCAAAAATAACAATACATATTCCGAAACCAAAAATAGCGACCAATAATTTCATTCCTGCATTTTTACTAATTGGTATATACGCGGTAATTAACATGGTTATAAAAGCACCAACGGATGGTGCTGCAACTAAAATACCAAATCCTTGTGGTCCAACTTTTAAGATATCTTGCGCAAAAATAGCCAACAAAGCAACTGCACCCCCAAATAATACGGAGACCATATCTAATGTTAAAGCACCTAAAACAGCTTTTGTTTTAAAAACAAAATGTACACCTTCTTTTAAACTTTGCATCATTGGCTCCCCAATTTTATCGTTAAGAATAGGCTTCCTTTTTATTTGAAATAAGAATACTAAGGAAACTAAAACGAGTGCAAAAACAATACATAAAGAATAATGTACACCAAGCCAACCAATGGAGAACCCGGCAAAAGCAACACCTAAAACACGAGACATTTGCCAAGTAGAACTATTCCATGTTGCGGCATTCGCATATATTTTTTTAGGTACAATTAAAGCAACTAATGAAAATATGGTTGGCCCGAAAAACGAACGTAAAAATCCGCCAAAAAATACCAATCCGTAAATCGTATAAAGCATACTCTTTTTAGACCAAGAGCTGGTAACTTCTGGAGAGGTTAACCAGAAAAGGCAAAAACTAATTAACGAAAAAGCAGCAATACAAATCGCAAGCAGATTTCGTTTTTCTTTTTGGTCTACAATATGACCTGCAAATAGTGCCATGGCTAATGCTGGAATAATTTCCATTAAACCAATAATTCCAAGAGATAAAGGGTCTTTTGTTAACTCATACACTTGCCATTCTATTACTATAAATTGCATAGACCATGCAAAGATTAATGCAAAACGAACTAGTAAAAAAATATTAAACTCTTTAATTCGTAATGCTGCATACGGATCTTTTTTTGCCATAAGTTATGCTTTGATATCTCTTAATTTTAATTGTAGTGAGACATTTCCTTTCCACTCATTTTCATCCACAGAATACACTGCTTTAAATGGTTTTCTGTCTTTAATCAAGGGCAGCTTATCTCCTAAACCAAAACCAATACAAACTAACTTGTTTTGCTGCGCTCTCGACTGCGCTCGAGATGACATCACAGTAATCCGTAAATGTTTATCGTCTTCACCAACGCATTTTCCGTAACCGGTATCTTTTAAATCTTCGGTAACAAAAATAGGTGTCATATTTCCTGGTCCGAAAGGTCCAAACTGACGCATAATACGCATTAATTTATCATTCACTTGATGTAAATCGATCTGTCTGTCGATTTTAATTTCTGGTGTTAATAACGATTTGTCTATGGTTTTAGAAACAACATCTTCAAAAGCTTGCTTAAAAGCTTCGTAGTTTTCTTCTTTCAGTGTTAAACCTGCAGCATATTTATGACCCCCAAATTGTTCGATGTGTTCCGCGCAAGCTTCCAAGGCATTGTACACATCAAAACCAGAAACGGATCGTGCCGAAGCTGCCAATTTATCGCCACTTTTAGTAAAAACTAATGTTGGTCTATAATAGGTTTCAATTAATCGAGAAGCCACAATACCAATAACGCCTTTGTGCCAAGTTTCATGGTAAACAACAGTAGTAAAACCTTCCTGTTCTTTTTGTTCTTCAATTTGCTCCAGAGCTTCTTCTGTAATTCGTCGATCTGCATCTTTTCTGTCGGTATTAAATTCTTCTATTTCGGCGGCATATTTTTCCGCTAAAGGAAAATCCATTTCGGTTAATAAAGTAACCGCATAATTACCATGCTTCATTCTTCCCGCTGCATTTATTCTTGGCGCAACGGTAAAAACTACATCTGTAATGGTGAGGTTTGTTTTTTTAACTTGGTTGATAATGGCTTGAATTCCTGGTCTCGGATTGGCATTAATAACTTGCATTCCAAAATACGCAAGCACTCTGTTTTCTCCTGTAATAGGAACAATATCTGCTCCAATTGCGGTAGCTACCAAATCTAGATATTCGGTGAGATCTTCTACGGTTTTATTTTCTTTGGAAGCTAAAGCCTGAATGAGTTTAAATCCAACACCACAACCACAAAGTTCTTTATACGGATACTTGCAATCTTCTCTTTTAGGATCTAAAATAGCAACCGCATCGGGTAATTTATCTCCTGGTCTGTGGTGATCGCAAATAATAAAATCAACACCTTTTTCTTTTGCGTATGCCACTTTATCGATGGCTTTTACACCACAATCTAAAGCGATAATTAAGGAGAAATCATTGTCATTTGCAAAATCAATTCCGAGGTAAGAAACACCATAACCTTCTTCATAACGATCTGGAATATAAGTTGCAACACTATCGATTCTTGTTTTTAAATAGGAAGACATTAATGCTACAGAAGACGTACCATCTACATCATAATCGCCAAATACCAATATATTTTCACCTGTAGCAAAAGCGGCTTCAATTCTTGCCACCGCTATATCCATATCTTTCATTAAGAATGGATCATGCAAATCATTTAAGCTTGGTCTAAAAAAGGTTTTCGCCTCTTCATAGGTTTCTATTCCTCTTTGTAAAAGTAAAGCAGCAACCACCTCATCTACTTGCAGTGCTTTTTGTAGAGCTTCTAGTTTTTTTGCTTCCGGTTTTGGTTTTAATGTCCAACGCATATACTAATATAGAAAATTTTCGCTATTTATTTTATAGAATGCATCAACTTTAATTGGAGTGCTTCTTTTTTAGAACGTTTCCATTCTTCTTTTAAAATGCTAAATAAAACAGCATCGCTTCTATCTTTACTATTTTCTGCAGGAAACAGACTTCTAAATCTACCTTCTTCCACGCAACCAACACTTTTCATCGCAGCAATACTTCTTACATTATCTGCATAAGCACCTAAACCAATACGTTCAAATCCTATCTTTTCAAAAGCAAATTGAAACAATACATACTTGCAATGTTTATTTAATCCTGTTCCTTGGAATTTTTCACCATACCAAGTAAAACCTAATCTAGTTGCCTTAAAGTCGCTATTTATATCGCAAAATCTTGTACAACCTGCAACTTCATTGGTTCTTTTATCGATAACAATAAAAGGATATTCTTTTTGGTTGTTTCTAGCTTCAATGGTTGAAGTAATATATTTTTTGAGATTTAATTTCCCATTACCTTTGACAAAAGAATATTCCCAAATATTAGGCTCTTCAGAAATGGCAAGTAAAAGATTTACGTCCGAAATTTTTAAAGGACGAAGCAGTACCACTTCATCTTCTAAAATATATTCTTCAGAAAAATTAAATGCAATCATTTACTTATTATGATAATGAATAGATGTTTTTACTGTTGCAAACTGACGAAACATTTCCATAACACCACAGTATTTATCTACAGATAAATCGACTGCTTTTTTAATTTTAGATTCGTTTAAATCTTTACCCGTAAAATGATATTCTACAGTTACAGTATGATAATATTTTGGATGTTCGTCTGTTAGTTCTCCTTCAACGGTCATATAAAAACCTTCCACAGAAGCTTTCATTTTATCTAAAACAGAAACCACATCTAAACCAGAGCATCCTGCTAAAGAAGATAACATCATTGCTTTTGGACGTAAGCCTGAACTATTCCCTCCATTTTCTTTACTAATATCCATTAGCACAGTGTGTCCACTTGGATTATCAGATTCGAAAAGCATGTTTCCATTCCAAATGGTTGTAATTTTATCAGACATATTATAAGATTTTTTTGTTTCTTGTGTAAGATTATTTTAATAAAGTAAGACACAATCTACATCTATCTATTTATTCTAACAAAGTTAGATTCTATGAGAAGATGTTTATTGTACCTTCAAAAATACTACTAAATAAAATATTATGCCATTAGTTACGCCATTATCTGCAGACCACGATTTAGAAACCAAAAAGCTAGCAGAATTCTTTAATGAAACACTTGGGTTTTGCCCGAACTCTGTATTAACCATGCAACGTCGCCCTGCGATTAGCAAGGCTTTTATAAATTTAAATAAAGCCGTTATGGCTAATGAAGGAAGAGTAACCTCCGCCTTAAAACGTATGATTGCTTGGGTTTCCAGTAATGCTACTGGATGTAGATATTGCCAAGCACATGCTATTCGCGCCGCAGAACGTTATGGTGCAGAACAAGAACAACTAGATAATATTTGGGAATACAGAACACATCCTGCTTTTAACGAAGCAGAACGTGCGGCTTTAGATTTTAGTTTAGCCGCTAGTCAAGTTCCAAATGCTGTAGATGCAACGATACAAAAACGTTTACATGAACACTGGGACGAAGGTGAAATTGTAGAAATGCTTGGTGTTGTTTCCTTATTTGGTTATTTAAACCGATGGAATGATTCTATGGGAACCACTTTGGAAGGTGACGCTATTGAAAGCGGAAATCAATTTTTAGGAAAACATGGATTTGAAGTTGGGAAACACGTGTAGTTCCTGCGAAGGCAGGAATCTGCTTAAATAAATATTTAACATTTCATTTTAGAAAAAAAAAGGAAAACCTTGCTAGAGATAGTGAGGTTTTTGTTTTATAAAATCTTCTGAATTACCTTCTGCAACTCAGGAACAACATCTACCTCAAACCAAGGATTCTTACTCTTCCAGAATCGATTATTTGGTGAAGGATGCGGCATAGGAAAATACTTTGGCAAATATCCTTTGTAATTAACAACCGTTTCGGTTAGTGTTCTTTTAGCGTCTTCTTGTAAATAATACTTCTGCGCATACAGACCAATTAATATCACCAACTCTAAATTTGGCATTTCCTTTAAAAGTGCCTCATGCCATTGAGGAGCACATTCTTTTCTTGGTGGTAAATCTCCTGTTTTCCCTTTTCCCGGATAACAAAAACCCATGGGCATTATGGCAAATTTGGTTTCATCATAAAAATCTTCATCGGTAACGCCCAACCATTTTCGTAATTGTCTTCCGCTAGGATCATTCCATGCAATTCCTGTTTTATGCACGCTCGTTCCTGGCGCTTGTCCGATAATTATTATTTTGGCTTTCGGATTTGCTGTTACTATTGGTCTTGGACCAAGTGGTAAATGTGCTTCGCAGATATCACATTGTCTTATTTTATGTAGTAAATCTTCCATGTAATAAAAAATAACCTTTTTACTTTTTCACCAAAGGAGCACCGTCAAAATGCAAACCTTCAAATCCAGTTTTTAGGAAGTTTCTAATATTTTGATGTCCGTCACCATTTGGATTTTTTAATACATCCTCAAAATAAAATTGGCCAAAACAAGCTAAAGTTTCTTCTTTAGATAAACCTTCGGATTTTGCAAAAGCAAACAATTTACAAGATCCAGAATTTTGTCCTTCTTCGTTTTCCAAATCTCCATTTTTAAAGGCTTTTGGTGTAAATATATACTGCGCTTCAATAAGTTCCATCGTTTCCGAAAACGCAATAGATTCTGGTGTTGTTTTTAATTTATTTTTGAATGTATGGATGTCCATATTTAGCTATTCCAATGCTTTTCATAAAAACAAAAAGAGAAATTTATTTTTTTGAATTTCCGGCAACCACAACTACAATTTCGCCTTTTGGTGGTTTATTAGTATAATGCTCTAAAACTTCTTTTGCGGTTCCACGAATCGTTTCTTCATATAGTTTAGTTAATTCTCTAGAAACGGAAACTTGTCTTTCTTCCCCAAAATATTCGCAAAAATGAGCAAGTGTTTTTATTAGCTTGTGCGGACTTTCATAAAAAATCATGGTTCTAGTTTCTTCAGCAAGAATCAAAAAGCGAGTTTGACGTCCTTTTTTAACTGGTAGAAAGCCTTCAAAAACAAACTTATCATTTGGCAAACCACTATTTACTAATGCTGGTACAAATGCTGTTGCTCCTGGTAAACAATCTACCTCAATACCATTTTCGACACACGCTCTGGTTAGTAAAAATCCAGGATCTGAAATCGCCGGAGTTCCTGCATCACTAATTAAAGCAATAGTAATTCCCGATTTTAATTTTTGAATTAATGCTTCGACCGTTTTATGCTCGTTATGCATGTGGTGGCTTTGCATATGCGTGCCAATTTCAAAGTGCTTTAAGAGTTTACCTGAAGTTCTAGTGTCTTCCGCTAAAATAAGATCTACTTCTTTTAAAATTTCGACAGCTCTAAAGGTGATATCTTTAAGGTTACCTATTGGCGTTGGTACAATATATAATTTACTCATTATTCAAACTTGCTTTCAATAAGTTCTAAAAGACGCGCTTCTACATCTTCTTTACCAATCCAATTGTTATAATCTGGTTTTACCATGTTTTGAATAAAATTTTGTGCATCTGCAAAAGATTCAGAGGTATTTATTTGTGAAATTACGCGTTCGTAATCTTCATTTTTACCATCAAAAAGATGCTTTATAAAAGCTATTTTATCGTTTAATCCAATTTGCAAAGCACCCACTTTAAGTTTTTCGTTTAGCGATTTTTTTTCGTTGGTTTTATTTGCTTTTTCAAAAACAGGCATTTCGGTGAAGTCGGCAGTAATTTCTTCAAAATCGTTTTTATGAAATTGTGTTTTTGGAATTACAGTTTCTAAAAAATCATCTATTTGATGTGTCTCGCTAGGCATTTGCGCAACGATATCTTTTATTTTTTCAGTAGCATGCTCCATGATAGGCTCATTTTCATTCTCATCCATGTTAATATAGGTTCTATCTTCGATCTCTATATTATCACTCACTTTATTATTAAAAGCGGTATCTAACATTCCGAAAAAAGAAGAATCGTTTCCAATGGTTGGTAAACTATCTTCAAAGTTTTCTTGTGCAAACTTTAAAACAGTCAGTTTTTCATAAAGCGAAGCAACTTCTTCATGCATTCTATTCACATCTTCTTTTCCTTTTAGTTTTAAAATTCTATGAGCAATACTCATTAATTCAGATTCTAACTTCTTCTTCATGACATATTAATTTTTATTTTTCGAATATAATGCAATTTAGCCTTTTGATTTTTAATAAATTTGCGCCACCTTTATGCAAACGAAAAACAAGTTTCGTTGCAGTGATAAAATTACAAAATGTTTCTTGAAAATACAGTAAATCAAAAAGAACAATTTGGTTGGATTGAAGTAATCTGCGGATCCATGTTCTCTGGTAAAACCGAAGAACTAATTCGAAGACTTAAACGCGCACAATTTGCAAAGCAAAAAGTCGAGATTTTCAAACCAACTATAGATGTGCGTTATGACGAAGAAATGGTAGTATCTCACGATGCTAACGAAATTCGCTCTACTCCAGTTCCAGCAGCTGCTAATATTCCTATTTTAGCAGACGGTTGTGATGTGGTTGGTATTGACGAAGCACAGTTTTTTGATGATGAAATTGTACGTGTTTGTAACGATTTAGCAAACAAAGGTATTCGTGTTATTGTAGCCGGTTTAGATATGGATTTTAAAGGAAATCCTTTTGGACCAATGCCAAACCTTATGGCAACAGCAGAATATGTTACCAAAGTACATGCTGTTTGTACAAGAACCGGTAATTTGGCACAATACAGTTTTAGAAAATCACTGAATGACAAGTTGGTTTTACTTGGTGAAACAGAAGAATATGAACCTTTAAGTCGTGCTGCATACTACAAAGCTACTATGCGTGAAAAAATAAAATCTATGAAAGTGGAAGATGCCGAAGAGGTTTCTACTAAAGAAAACAAACCCAATGTCTAAAGTTCAAGAAACAACCCTTGAAATAGATTTAAAAGCGCTTTCCCATAACCACAAACATCTTAAATCTAAGCTTCAACCTAAAACCAAATTTTTAGCTGTTGTTAAAGCCTTTGCTTATGGTAGCGATGCGGAAGAAGTAGCAAAACATCTTCAAGATCTAGATGTCGATTATTTTGCAGTAGCTTATATTAACGAAGGTGTTGCGCTTCGGGATGCAGGAATTACTAAACCAATTCTGGTATTACATCCACTGTCTGTAAATTTTCAAACCCTTTTGGATCGTTGTTTAGAACCCAGTATTTATAGCCTTAAAATTTTAAAAGAATTTATAGCGGTTGCTGCCGAAGAAAAACAACAAAATTATCCTATTCATATAAAATTCAATACCGGATTAAATAGATTAGGTTTTAATGCCGAAGAAATAGATGAAATCATTCCGCTATTAAAAAGTAATGCTTCGGTAAAAGTAACCTCTATCTTTTCGCATTTAGCTGCTAGCGAAGATTTAAATGAAAAGGAGTTTACTTTAAATCAAATAGAGAAATTTAAAAATATTGCTGCAATTTTCAGTAAAAAAATAGAATATCAGCCTTTACTTCATATGTGCAATACTTCCGGAATATTAAATTATCCAGAAGCACATTTTGATATGGTTAGAAGTGGAATTGGTTTATATGGTTTTGGTAATTCGGAAAAAGAGAACCAAAATTTTAAACCTATTTCTGCCCTTAAATCTGTCATTTCACAAATTCACACTATAAATAAAGGAGAATCTTTGGGTTATAACAGAGCATATACAGCAACTAAAACTACAAAAACGGCAACCATACCAATTGGTCATGCAGATGGTATTGGTAGACAATATGGAAATGGCGTTGGCTTTGTTACTATAAACGACCAAAAAGCGCCTATTGTAGGTAATGTTTGTATGGACATGATCATGGTAGATGTAACCAATTTAAACTGTAATGAAGGAGATGAAGTTATTGTTTTTGGAAAGCACCCAACTGCCGAAATTTTAGCAAATAAAACCAATTCTATTTCTTACGAGTTACTAACTTCTATATCTCAACGTGTAAAAAGAGTATTTCATCGTTAAAAACTGCTTGTAGCGAATTAAATTCTTATATTTTGTTAAAATTTTAACTAATTTTACATTAAATAATTAACTATAAAACACATATCATGTTAAAAGAATTTAAGAATTTCATTATGACAGGAAACGTTATTGATTTCGCAGTTGCGGTAATCATGGCTGGAGCTTTAGGCGCAGTTATTAACGGATTTGTATCTAAAATTGCAATGCCTCTTATTGGTTTAGTAACTGGAGGAAAAAGTTTCTCTGACAACTTTTGGACTCCTGGGGATGAAGTATACAAAACTGTTGCTGCTGCTAAAGAAGCAGGTGTTGCTGCTGTAGAATACGGCGCATGGATTGACACTATTATTAGCTTACTAGTAGTTGGTTTTGTAATGTTCTTACTTGTAAAAGCATACAATAAAACTAAAAAACCAGTAGAAGCTGCTGCTCCTGCAGGACCATCTCAAGAAGATTTACTTGCAGAAATTAGAGATTTATTAAAAAAGTAATCTATTTTAATAAAAACACCATAATTATATAATATTCATATAATTACTAAAAAAGCCTCCTTTTATTTAAAATGGGGCTTTTTTTACTCCCTATTTTTAACAAAAAAAACCTTGTATATTAAGTGTTTGCATTAATAAATGCTATAATTTTGCATACTAAATTGTATTAAAATGAAAGTAGCTGTAGTTGGTGCCACAGGAATGGTTGGCGAAGTGATGAGACAAGTACTAGTAGAACGTAATTTTCCAGTAACAGAATTTATTCCTGTTGCATCGGAAAGATCTGTTGGTAAAGAAATTGAATTCCACGGAAAAAACTATACCATTGTTGGTTTACAAACAGCTGTAGACATGAAACCAGACATTGCAATATTTTCTGCAGGAGGAAGCACCTCTTTAGATTGGGCTCCAAAATTTGCAGAAGTAGGAACGGTAGTTATAGATAATTCTTCTGCTTGGAGAATGGATCCAACAAAAAAATTAGTAGTTCCAGAAATTAATGCAAAAGAACTTACTAAAGAAGATAAAATTATAGCAAACCCTAATTGCTCTACTATTCAATTAGTATTAGCATTAGCGCCATTACACGCTAAATACAAAATGAAACGCGTTGTTATCTCTACCTATCAATCGGTTTCTGGTACAGGAGTTAAAGCGGTACAGCAATTAGAAAATGAAATAAACGGAATTGAAGGAGAAATGGCTTATCCATATCCTATTGGCAGAAATGCATTACCACATTGTGATGTATTTGAAGAAAACGGATACACAAAAGAGGAAATGAAACTCGCTAGAGAACCTCAAAAAATATTTAATGACAGAACTTTTTCTGTAACCGCAACCGCTGTTAGAATACCAACTGCTGGTGGACATTCAGAATCGGTGAATGTAGAGTTTGAAAAAGATTTCGATTTAAAAGACGTTAGACAACTACTAAGTGAATCTTCAGGTATTGTTGTTCAAGATAATCCAGCTACAAACACCTATCCAATGCCAATTTTTGCACACGGAAAAGATGACGTTTTTGTTGGTAGAATTAGAAGAGATGAAACACAACCCAATACATTAAACATGTGGATTGTTGCAGATAATTTACGAAAAGGTGCTGCAACTAATGCGGTTCAGATTGCTGAGTATTTAGTTGAAAATCATTTGGTTTAAGTCGGCAAAGCAACTTTTACAGATAAATTACTGTAATTCAACTTGTTTAATCTTTAGTTTCTAGAAAAAGCACTATCTTAATAGCCATTTTTAAACCTATGGCTAAAAATTTACTTTCTGTTTTTTATTGTTTTTTTCTCTGCACACTTTTTTATTCTTGTGGGGCAGATGATAATTATATTCCAAACGAAGAACCAGAAATTTCACCTGTAGTTTTTGATATTACGCAAGTACCATATGCCACACTTTCTGAGTATCATTTTTTTGAAGGAGATATAAAAAACCTAAATCCAGTATATGGTGTATTACCCTACGATTTAAGTTCCGCTCTTTTTTCAGATTATGCACAAAAAAAACGCTTTATCTGGATGCCTGAAAATGTGAAAGCAGCATACAATGGTGACGATAACATTCTTAAATTTCCTATTGGCACCATCTTAATTAAAAACTTCTATTACAATAACGTGCTACCTAGTAATGAAACAAAGCTAATAGAAACTAGATTACTGATCAATAAAGCAGATGGTTGGAGCTTTTTAAATTACATTTGGAACGACACGCAAACGGAAGCTATTTTCGACTTATCTGGAGGTGTAGTACCCACAGACTGGAATGAAGGGGCAGAAACAAAGCACGTAGAATACAGAATACCAAGCGCATCGCAATGTCATACTTGCCACAAAACAGGAGACACTTCTATACCCATTGGCCCAAAACCCAGAAATTTAAATATCGCTTATAATTATGGAAATGGAGCGATTAATCAATTACAAAAATGGGCAGCATTTGGCTACTTAGCAGAAAACTATCCTTCTAATATAACAACACTTCCTAATTGGGAAGACGAAACACTTTCATCATCTTTGAGAGCAAGAGCCTATCTAGATATTAATTGCGCGCATTGCCATTCAGAAGAATCACATTGTGCTTATAGACCTATTCGATTCAATTTCGATGCTACTTCAAACCCTACAAATTTTGGGGTTTGCGTTGTGCCAGATGACAATATTGATGGTGGATTAACACATATCGTAGAACCACGAGACATAAGAAAATCTGTATTGTTCTATAGATTAAACGAAACAGAAGAATCTATTAGAATGCCACTATTAGGCAGAACACTTAGACATATTGAAGGGCTTCAATTAGTTGAAGCGTGGATAAACTCATTAACTATACAATGTAACTAAAACCAAAAAAAATGAAAAAAATTACACTTGTACTTATACTAATTCTATGTAGCTTTTTTGCTACAGGTCAAGTATTAAACCAAAATGCAAACTGGCCAAACACGAATTGGGATTTAGATGGCACTTATAATCCAGCACCTCTAATATTTACTGGAAACCCAACGGTAGCTGGAGGAGCTTCAAGCTTTTCTTTTGACGACGACGAAGGAGGTGGAAGTTCAGATAATAATATAGGAGTACAATCTCCTACCATTAATTTAACGAACGCATTTAATGCTGGAGAAACAACCTTAATTGTATCCGCTACTTATGTTCTTAACGTTTATGATAATGAATCGTTACAGATGCAATACTGGAATGCAGATGCGAATGCTTGGGTAAATTGGGGAGCAACATATACCAATGACACAGCAAATGCGCCAATTGTAGATTATTGTGCTGGTGTGTCTCAAGCTTTTAACAGCGGTGAATTAGACTTTTCAAGTTTTACGAGTAATCAGCTTCAAAACTTTAGATATAGAATTTATTATGATGACAACGATTCTTTTGGTTATGGAATTTGTTTCGATTCTCCAAATATTTCCTCGGTACCACCTCCTAATTGCCCAAACATTGCGGACTTAAGAGCTTGTAATTTAACAGAAAATACCGCAGATATATATTGGACTCCAGGAAGTGATGAGGTTTCTTATCAAATTGCAATACAAACATTAGGCTCTGGAATACCAACTTCTGGAACAACAACAGCTACTAACAACCCATATGTGGTTACTGCTTTATCCACTAATTCTAATTACGAGGCTTATGTTAGAGGGCAATGTCTTGACGGAAGTGGTTTTAGTTCTTGGGTCAGCATCCCGTTTTCAACAGAAAACACACCGCCAACACCTGGAACTTTTATATTTACACAAGATAATAGTATTTCGATGTCTGGAACAAGTTATGCGGTAGTAGACATGAATAGTGATGGCCTAGATGATTTAATTGCGGCATCATCCTCTACACTAAATATAACCTACCAAAACGATGGTAGTTGTTTTGATGAAGTTGTTTATTCTGCACCTGCTAATTATGGTCCAGGATGGAGCATCGCGGCTGGTGATTTAGACGGTAATGGCTACAACGATTTATTATATGCTGCTGGAAACGGCGTATCCTTTATAACAGCCAATGCCGATGGTACTGCATATTCGCAAACGTTTAATACCTCCGATTATGTTTTCTCGCAACGGTCTAATTTTGTCGATATTAATAATGATGGAAATTTAGATGCATTTGTTTGTCATGATGTCGAGCCAAACGTATACTTTATTAATGATGGAGCTGGCGGACTAGATTATTATCAAGGAGCTTCTGCTGGTGTTTTACCAAATGGATTAGGAGTACATCCCAATGGCGGAAACTATGGAACGGTGTGGGTAGATTATGATAATGATGGGGATTCCGATATGTTTATTGCCAAATGCAGAGGAGGAAACGTTACTCATAAAATTAATGAACTTTGGAGAAATGATGGTAATGGTGTATTTAACAATGTTGCTGGAGATCCTGGAGTAAACCTTGCAGATCCTGTACAAACCTGGTCTTCTGCTTGGGCAGATTATGATAATGATGGCGATATGGATGCCTATATTGGTGCAAGTTCTGGTTCTGATGGAGGACACAAATACATGATAAATAATGGAGATGGTACTTTTTCAGATGCTACTGCTGCTGCAAATGTAGGCGACGCTCCTTACGGAATTGAAAATGCTCCGGCAGATTTTAACAATGATGGTTATGTCGATATTTTATCGAACGGAAGAATTTTACTAAATAATGGAGATAATTCTTTCTCTGTTATGAATAGTGGTATGCCTCCAAGTGGCGCTATTGGAGATCTTAATAATGATGGATTTCTAGATGTATTTAGAGGAAGTTTGTATTTAAATAATCCGAATGATAATAATTGGATTAAAATAAGAACGCAAGGAAATATAAGTAATGCGAATGGTATTGGCGCAAGAATTAAAATACAAACCCCTTCCGGAAATCAAATTAGAGATGTAAGAAGTGGTGAAGGTTTTCAATATATGAGTACTTTAAATGCGCATTTTGGACTTGGAACAGACACAGAAATTACAAACCTAACTATTACTTGGCCTTCTGGAACAGTAGATGTAATTTTCAATCCAAATATTAATGAAACTATCACAGTTATTGAGGGTGAAAACCCGCTTAGTGTAAATAATAATGTGCTAGAAGCCGACCTTAATATCTATCCAAATCCTGCAAAAGATTTGGTTACGATTAATTCTTCCATAGAATTAAACAATGCTGTGTATACGATATATGATATAACAGGAAAACAAATTTTAAACGGAAACTTAAAAGAGAATACTATTCATGTGTCCAAATTAAATTCTGGAATATATATCTTAAAAATTACCGTAGACGGAAAGCACAAAACACAAAAATTAATCAAGGAGTAAAACGATAAATCTTTCTTAAAAGCTCTACTATTCATTTATTAGAGCTTTTTTTATGCTATTTTTATACCGATTTAAATTTTACATATAATGCAAAAAATAACCCTTTGTTTAATTACACTAATTACCATAATGGCTTGTAAAGAAGAAAAGAAACAAGTAGAAAGAAACATTTCTGTTAACTACCCAGAAACAAAAAAAGCAGATACTATTACAAACTATTTTGGTGTAGATGTAAAAGATCCTTACCGCTGGCTTGAAGACGATAAAAGCACAGAAACAGAAAACTGGGTTAAGTCGCAAAACCAAGCAACATTCGGGTATTTAGACCATATTCCATATCGAAACGAACTAAAAGAACGTCTTGAAAAACTTTGGAATTATGAAAAAGTAGGCGCTCCATTTACCGAAGGAGATTACACTTATTTTTACAAAAACAATGGTTTGCAAAACCAATATGTCATTTACAGACATAAAAAAGGAAGTAATCCAGATACTGCTGAAGTATTTCTAGACCCTAATAATTTTTCGGAAGATGGTACCGTTTCCTTAGGAGGTACAAGCTTTTCTAAAGATGGAAAAACGTTGGCATATTCTATTTCTGAAGGAGGAAGCGATTGGAGAAAAGTTTTAATCCTGAATACCGAAACCAAAGAAATTACGGAAGACACTTTAGTCGATATTAAATTTAGCGGTATGTCTTGGTATAAAAACGAAGGGTTCTATTACTCCAGTTATGATAAACCGAAAGGAAGCGAACTTTCTGCAAAAACAGATCAGCATAAAGTATACTATCACAAACTTGGCACTCCTCAAAAAGAAGATGCACTTATTTTTGGTGGTACTCCTTCCGAAAAACACAGATATATTTATGGAAGCGTTACCGAAGATGATAAATACTTATTAATCTCACCAAGAGTTTCTACCTCTGGAAACAAACTTTATATCAAAGACTTATCCAATCCAAAAAATCCATTAGTAACCATTATAGATCATACAGATAGTGACACCTATGTTATAGATAATATTGGAAGCAAGTTATACTTAGTTACCAATTTAAATGCACCCAATCAAAAAATAGTAACTGTGGACGCAACTAATCCAACACCAGATAATTGGGTAGATTTAATTCCAGAAACGGGGTATGTTTTAAGTCCTTCAAAAGGAGGTGGATATTTCTTTACGGAATACATGGTAGATGCTATTTCAAAAATAAAGCAATACGATTACGAAGGAAAATTCATTAGAGACATCCAACTTCCAGGAGTAGGAAATGCTGGTGGTTTTGGTGGAAAAAAGGAAGAGAAAGTAGATTACTATTCCTTTACAAATTACAATACACCTGCTAGTATTTATAAATTCAATATAGATACTGGTGTATCCGAATTATACTGGAAACCAAACATCGATTTCAATCCAGAAAACTATACCAGTGAACAGGTGTTTTACAGTTCTAAAGATGGAACCAAAGTACCTATGATAATCACCTACAAGAAAGGTGTAGAACGCAACGGAAAAAACCCAACCATTCTTTATGGTTATGGCGGATTCAACATTAGCTTAAATCCAGCTTTTAGTATTGCTAATGCCGTTTGGATGGAACAGGGCGGAATTTACGCGGTTCCAAACCTTCGTGGTGGTGGAGAATATGGAAAAGAATGGCACAAAGCAGGAACAAAATTGCAAAAACAAAATGTATTTGATGACTTTATTGCTGCTGCCGAATACCTAATAGAAAATAAATATACTTCTTCCAACTATTTAGCAATACGAGGAGGTTCTAATGGTGGTTTATTAGTTGGAGCAACCATGACGCAACGTCCTGATCTAATGAAAGTGGCGCTACCTGCAGTTGGTGTATTAGACATGTTGCGTTACCATACCTTTACAGCAGGAGCTGGATGGGCTTATGATTACGGAACAGCAGAAGATAACAAAGAAATGTTTGAATATCTTAAAAACTATTCACCTGTACACAACGTAAAAGAAGGCGTACAATATCCAGCAACGATGATAACCACAGGTGATCATGATGATAGAGTGGTGCCAGCACACAGTTTTAAATTTGCTGCCGAATTACAAGACAAGCAAACAGGAAGCAACCCAACTTTAATACGAATCGAAACAGATGCAGGACATGGCGCAGGAACACCTGTTAGTAAAACCATAGAACAATATGCAGATACATTTGGTTTCATACTCTATAATATGGGATTTGATGTATTGCCTAGTAAATCCAACGAAAAAATAAAAGGATAGTTTTATTCTTTTGATAAATTAGACCTGTCCCGTTTTAATAACGGCACAGGTCTTGTAATTAAACAAAACACCCACTTTTGTAAAAAAAAAATATGCTTACCGTAAATAAACTAACTTTTTCCTATAACAGAACGCCCGTTTTAAAGGATATTTCCTTTTCGGTAAAACCAGGAGAACACCTTTCTATTATTGGTGAAAGCGGTTCTGGAAAAAGCACTTTACTAAAAGTTATATACGGCGAATATGATGTTTTAAAAGGAAGCATTTTCTGGAAAGACAAGGAAATTCTTGGCCCTGAATACAACCTAGTTATTGGCTATGATTTCATGAAATACGTAGCGCAAGAATTTGACTTGATGCCTTTTATTTCGGTGGAAGAAAACATTGGTAAGTTTCTTTCTCGTTTTTATCCGGAAGAAAAACAAAAACGTGTTTCCGAATTATTAGAAGTAGTAGCGCTAACCAATGTCGCTAAAACTAAAGTGAAACTACTTAGTGGTGGACAAAAACAACGCGTGGCACTTGCTAGAGCGTTAGCCAAAGAACCGGAAGTCATTTTATTGGATGAACCTTTTAGTCATATCGATAATTTTGCAAAACAATCGCTTCGTAGAAACGTTTTTAAATATTTAAAAGAAAAGAATATTGCGTGTATTGTTGCCACTCATGATAAAGAAGATGTGTTGGGTCATGCTGATAAAATGATCGTTTTAAACAACCATAAAATAGCGGTTAATGATACTCCTGAAAATTTATATAAAAACCCTAAAACCTCTTTAATAGCTTCTTTTTTTGGAGAGTTTAATGTGATAAATGATCAAATTATTTATGCACATCAATTACAAGTAGTTGATAAATCGGATTTAATAGTAACAGTTATTAAAAGCTACTTTAAAGGAAATTATTATTTGGTGGAAGCGGATTTGGATGGGAGCAACGTGTTTTTTCAACACAAAAGTCCATTAGAAACAAACTCCGAATTGTTTTTGAGAATTGAAAATGCGGTATAATTTCCACAATGCGACAACGAAAATGCAATCGGTAATTTTTCAGATTTATTATATACTTTAGGAACACCAACTTCCGTTTTTTGGATGTTTAATGTTTGCATATCCAGTCTTTTCGTTTTAGAAAGGCACTTTAAAAAAAACTGCTTTACCGTTTGACTTTGCGTCTTATAATCTGAGTTTTCAATTTGGAACCACTTACTATCAAAATTAGATGCAGCATCTAAAGTCGCAACGGAGTGAATAAAAGCGTCTGTAATAATAGATTTGGTAAAATATAAATTACCAGCAATAGTAACTTGTCCTTTGTTATCAGTGAGCAACTCACACTCCAAGCGTTTCGGATTAAAAAATCGTTTTCCAAACTGCTGTACATGTACTTTATACGCGGCCTCTTTCATACTCCAAAGCAACCAAAGCATTTGGGGTTTGTCTTCCGTATAAAAAATGAGTTCTTGTTCCTTTTCTGTAAAAATTTTGTCTAAAAAACGTTGGTATCTTTTGCCATCCCGATAACTATCGGGACTATCTTTAGCAGCTTTTTTTAAATCGACAATATCATTGCCTATCATTTTGCTGCTAATTTTTCGTTTACAATAGCCATTGCAGCTTTTACAGAGACCATTTTTTCCATATCGTCATTTTCGATTCTAATATCAAATGCGTCTTCAACATCTAAAATCACGTCTACTAAATTTGCCGAATTAATTTTTAAGTCGTTTATAAAATCGGTGTCTTCAGAAAGGTTATTAAAGGCTTCTTCATTTTGAATATAAGGTTCTACAATGGCTTTTAGTTTCGCGATTAATTCTTCTTTATTCATCATTATTTTTTCATTTAACGTTTTAGTAAATTTAATAAAACACTTCGACAAGCTTAGTGTGACATCTTTTTTTTATTTGGAACATTAACTTGATTTAGTTATAAAGACAAATTGGGAACTAAATGTCAGTCTGAGCTTGTCGAAGACCATAATCAATTAAATACGGTTATTGTTTTGAGTGTAATTTTTAGAGAACTCAATGAGGTCTTGCCAATTCTCTTCAATCAATGCTTTTTTCTTTCTTTGAGACCATCCTTTTATTTGCTTTTGGATTTTAATAGCTTCTTTTGGATTTTCACATTGTAAATACCAAAGTAGCTTAACAGGTAATCTAGATGCTGTATAAGATTCTTTTTTGTGACCAGATTTATGTTGAGATAATCTTCTTTCTAAGTCATTAGTCATTCCTGTATAGTATGTTTTATCGTTACAAAAAAGGATATAAACATAATAGAATTTCATATGGCGTGTTTCTTTTAGTATCGTGAGCACTTCGACAAGCTCAGTCTGACATTCTCGATTCTATTTGGCAATATCTTAAAATGCTAGACTTTCTAAAGTAATCATAATCTTATATTTAGTATAGACTAACTTATTCAGAATACTTTTTAAAGATAACACAACCATTAACATCACCAAAACCAAAACTGGCTTTTACCGCAATTTCTAGTTCTGTTTCTAGTAGTTGTTTCACAATTTTCTCTTCTGAAATTAATGCAGCAATCTCCCGATGTACATCTTCACAATTAATATTAGGGAATACAAACTGCTCTTTTAGCTGAAGCACAGTCGCAACACTTTCTATGCTTCCTGCAGCAGCCAAGCAATGGCCAACCATAGATTTTAAAGAGTTGATATATGGGAAATTTTTTCCGCTTCTATGTAAGGCTTTCGTCCAATTTTCAATTTCCAAACTATCTTTTGAAGTGGCTGTTAAATGACCATTAATCACATCAATTTCTTCGGCAGCAATATTTGCATTTACCAGTGCATCTGTAATACAGCGTTGCACAGCTTCTGGGTTCGGAGCAGTCATTGTTCCGCCATTTCGTTGTCCTCCAGAGTTGACGTTTCCGCCTAAAACCTCGGCGTAAATAGTTGCATTTCGTGCCAAAGCACTTTCTAAAGACTCTAAAACCAAAGCGCCAGCTCCAGCACCAGGAACAAATCCAGAAGCACTAGCGCTCATAGGTCGTGAACCTTCTTCTGGAAACTCGTTATGCTTGTAAGTCATTACTCGCATAGCATCAAATCCTCCCCAAATATAAGGGCCATCATCACTACAACTGCCTACCAACATCCGTTTTGCTTGTCCGTTTTTTATACGCTCGTAGCCCATTAAAATCGCTTCCGTTCCTGTAGTACATGCAGATGAGTTGGTGGTTACTTGATTTCCTAAACCTAAAATCCCTCCTAAAAAAGCGCTTATCCCGCTTGCCATAGTTTGCACAACCACTGTGCTTCCTAATCGTTTTACTTCGCCAGCATCTAATTTATAAATGGCTTCTCTAAATTTTTCAACTCCGGAGGTTCCTGTTCCAAAAATAGTTCCACTATCCAAGTCTAAATCGCTATTCTCATCTATTGTAAATCCTGCATCTTTCCAAGCATCCAATCCTGCAATACAACCATATAAAATGCCAGAACTATTAAAACCTCTAAGTTGTAAAGGCGTGAGGTATTCTAGTTTTTTTTCTTCGGAAATAGATGGAATTCCACCAATGCAACACGAAAAATTCAAGTCGGCCAATTGCGGATGAAACGTGATTCCAGATTCGCCTTTTTTTATTGCTTTTGTAAATGCGTCGAGTCCAACACCATTTGGTGCTACAACGCCTAAACCGGTTATAACTACTCTATTTTTCATGTTCTATTCTTTCGTAGGCAGGAATCTTATTAATTATAAGTTTCATTTTATTTTTATAGAAAATATTAAAGTTTTCTAATTAAACCCACAAGGTTTTAAAAACCTTGCAGGACAACTCAATTCGACGTTATCATTCCTGCAATTTGACCACGACAAACCAATTCTCCTTTCTCATTTAAAAGCTTCACTTTACATTTCAATTTATGAAATCGAAAGACTTCTTTTTCTGAAATTACAGTCACTTTTTCTCCTGGAAATACTGGTAAAAAAAAATCGATCTGACAAGAGGTTAAAGCGATTTGCGGTTTTTTTTCTTCTGAAATAGCATCTTTCCATAAATAAATACCTAAACACACCAGTCCAATTTGTGCCATACATTCGGTTAAAATAACACCTGGTGTAATTGGGTTATTTTTAAAATGTCCTTTATAAAAATATTCCTCTTTTTTGAACGTGTAGTTTCCTGTTATTCCTTCGGAAGAAATAGCAGTTAATTCATCCACAAATAAAAATGGTTTTTGGTATGGTAAAAGGTTTATGATGTCTTTACTATTCATGTTTTAGTTTCAGACCTGTCAGGTTTTGAAAACCTGACAGGTCTCTTTTAATTAAGAAATATGCTCACCTCCATCTACAGGAATTACGCAGCCATTTATCCAACTGGCTTCCTCTTTACTTAGCAAATAGACTGCATTGGCTACATCTTCTGGTTGTGTTAATCGCTTAAATGGATTACGTTGTAAACTGTGTTCTTTAATTTTTTCGCTTCCAGGAATCATGCGTAAAGAGGCAGTGTCTGTAACTCCTGCTTGAATGCAATTGGCTCTAATACCAAAAGGTGCAAATTCTAAAGCTATGTTTCTGCTGATGGCTTCTAGAGTTACTTTAGCAGCAGAAACTGCGGCGTAGTTTTTCCAAGCTTTGGTATTACCTTCACTGGTAAAACTTATAATTCTAGCATCTTCAGCAAATAGTTTAGCATCAAAAATTCCTTTTGTCCAATCGTATAAACTAATAGCCATTGCGTTTATAGTGAGATTAAAATCATCGTTTTTTAAGGTTGGTTTTTCGTCATCTAACATAGGTTTTAAGTTTCCTTTTGCTACGCTGTGCACCAAAGTTCTTATTTTACCTTCTGTTCCTAAAATGGCGACTAATTCAGAAATAATAATATTTCTTTTTTCTTCTTTAAAAGCATCTACATTAAAGGATTTAAATTGAACACCTTCCGCTTTAATCTTGTCGAATTCTATATTAATTGCATCTTCCTGTGCTCTAGCATTTCTATGAAGGATACAAATATGCATGCCGTGTTTTGCTAGCTTTTTTGCTGTAGCTAAACCTAATCCGCTAGAGCCCCCAATTAGGAGCGCCCAATAATTTTTATGTTGAAATTCTTTAATCATTAATTTAAATTTATCTTTTGAAGCCGCTTCGACAGCACTCCGTGTAAATTGATCTTCATCTATTCATTATTAAAATGCTTCGACAAGCTCAGCAGGACATATTCACTACATTTTGTATGTAGTACTACCATTCTAATAATATCCGTTGTGCCGAAAAACCTGGCCCAAAACTAAGCATTAAACCTTTGTCACCTTTTGGTAATTGTTTATCCATAAAGCGTTCTAAAACATACAAAACGGTTGCACTACTCATGTTTCCGTATCGTCTTAAAACCTCCTTTGTGTCGTCAATATTCTTTCCTAAAGCGCCAAATAAATCTTCCACTGTTTGTACTATTTTTTTTCCTCCTGGATGAAAAATAAGGTGGTCAATATCTTCAATAGCCATATTATTGTGCTCTAAAAAAGGATGGACGATTTTAGGAAAATGTTCTGAGATTGTTTCTGGCACTGCCTTGTCTAAAATCATTTGTAAACCTGTATTCACCAATTTAAACCCCATCATGGTTTCGGAATCATAAAAATGATACATGGCTTCGTCAACTATTTTTGGGCCTTCTTCCTTTTCGTAAGACGATAAAATAACTGCTGCTGCGCCATCACCAAAAATAGCAGCACTTACAATATTGACCATAGAAAAATCATCCAACTGAAAAGTGGCGGTCGGCGACTCTACAGCTATTACTACTGCGCGTTTGTTAGGATTAGCTTTTAAAAAATTCTTGGCATAAATAATCCCTGAAACTCCTGCGGCACACCCCATTTCGGTAACAGGTAATCGCACAATATCTTGTTTCATTTTTAGATTATTGATAAGATACGCATCCATGGAAGGAATCATAATTCCTGTACAACTTACGGTTATAATAAAATCAATATCTGTTGGTTTTAGCGCTGCTTTATCTAATGCTTTGCTTAAAGATTGCTCTGCAAGTTGTACCACTTCACGCGAGTAAATATCATTTTTCGCTTCAAAAGAGGTGTCATTAAATACTTCTTCCGCGTCCATAATAGAATAGCGCTTGTCTACTCCTGCGTTTTCAAAAAGCTTGATGACTTTACGCTGAAAACGTTCGTCTTGACCATTCATCCAAAGATTTAAGTAAGGAATAATATCCTTGGTTTCTCTGGCATACTTAGGCAATTGTTTTGCTACTGCTGTTATTTTTACACTCATAGTATTTCCTGCTGCTGTACGGTTTTTTTATTTTTCAAAATCCATTGAAAACGAAAAGCCCATTTCCATTGTATTTGATAATTTACATTTATTTTTTCTGAAATATCTATCAGTTCTTTTCTTTTAAACCCTCTTAAAACAGAGGTTAAGCCGTCTTGTGATATTGTTTCATTATTAATCGTTATACTTAACAATTTGAATAAATAATAGGCTAATCTATTTCTGTGCAAATCATTAACTATTACTCCTAATTTCGCTTTTTCTAATACTGGTTTTAAAAACGAAACTAATTGGTCTTCTTCAAAATGATGCAGAAATAATGTAGTTAACACCAAATCGTATTCTAGCGTTTGAAATTCTTCAGAAAAAACATTCATCGCTTTAAACTCTATATTTTCATATTCTTCCGATAATGCTCTCGCATAATGGATTGTATGCCGATTAGCGTCGACACCTAATAATTTAAAATTGTAATGGTTCTTCTTTCCAAATTTGGCTACTTCTCTTAAAATATCTCCACCACCACAACCTAAATCGATAATGGTTATTGTTGTCTCTTTTGGTTGATTCTTAAGTGCTTTTCTTAATCCGTTTATGTTAACTATATATCCACCTAACCACTGATTAATTTTAGCTAACTTGTCTAATGAATCCTGTAATATTGGACCCTTATAATCCAAATCATCCATAATTTCTTTTTCATTACTTCTGTTTTTTGTACGGACTAATAAGCTCATTCTAATGTCATTATTTTACCATGGGTTCGTTTAATTACAAGTGGTAAAATACTTGGAACCCATTTTACGATTCTAATTAAAACCTCAGCCAATTTATTTTTATTCAATAGGCTTGCAACTAGGTGACCTGTTGCTAAACGCGATTTAAACGCGGTATTCCATTCTCTAAGATACTGCTTTTCTAATGCCTGTCTATCTTTTATTTCGCCATTAAAGAACTTAAGAATAAGTAGCGATGCCATTTGCCCACTGCGAATTGCCATGCTCATACCATTACCGCATAATGGATGAATCATTCCTGCTGTATCCCCACACATAAGTATGTGTTTTTCGATGGGGTTTTTGGTTTCAAAAGAAATTTGACTAATCGTTATTGGTGCATCAAAAACGGATTTAGAGTTTTTAAAAATGCTTTTTAAAGCGGTATTTTTAAAGACTACTTTTTCCTGAAACTCGTTAATATCGCTATATTTTTTAAAGGCTTCGAAATTAGTAATGTAACACAAATTTATACTATTGTCCTCTACTTTGGAAACGCCACAATAACCACCTTTAAAATTATGAAGCGCTACTACATCATCTGGAAAATTTCCTTTTACATGTGTTTTAACTGCTAAAAAAGGAGATTTGTTTTTTATAAAACTACGATTAAGTTTTACATCTAAATTAGCACGTTTACCATAAGCACCAATGACTATTTTTGCCCGATAGTTTGTTAATTTTGTTTCGATGGAAAAAGAATCGTCATGAAACGCTACGTTTTCTACCGTATCTTGAATAATGGTTGTATTATTTTGAATCGCTTTTTTTGCGAGTTCCTGGTCTAAACAAAATCGACTAATCCCAAAGCCACCAAGCGGTAATTCCGCTTTAACCAACTTGTTTTTTACCGTTGATAATTCAAATCGATTAATTTTTTTTGCGCCTAACTTAAAAACATCGATTCCTAAAAAATTAAGGTATGATAGGACTTCATTTGAAATATATTCACCGCAAACCTTATGCTTTGGATAGCTGTTTTTTTCGATAACCAAAACACGAAGATTATTTTTTGATAAATGAATAGCGCTACTTAAACCCGCTAAACCACCACCTATAATAAGGACATCAAAATCTGAAGGAATTGTGTTCAATTTCTTTTTTTAAATCAATTGGACTAAAGATAAGCCGAAAATTGCTTATTAGGAAATTAGTTCACATTTGTTACCGTAAATTGTTGTTCTCTAAAATTAATTAGATCTTCCTTTTTTTTGCCTAGTAATAATTGCGCAATAGGTGTATTTGCAGAAATAGCATAAAAAGAGGTGTCGTCTATTTTTAACTCTCCAGCACTAATAGCAATAAAATAATTATTTTGAGTAGTGTAAACAACAGAGCCCAAGCTTATAATTTTAGATTCTTTTAAAGCATCTACTTTAGAAAGTATTTCTTTTAGTTTTTGCGTTTCGGCCAATTGCTGCCCTATTTTTTCTCGTTCTAGTTGCAACATCGCACGACCCGTTTCATGCTTATCTCCTGCACTACTTTTGGTTTCTGTAGTTAGAGATTCTTGAATTTCTAAAATCGTGTTTCTTATAGTTTGTAGTTTGCTTTCTACAAATTCCTGACATTGCTTATATAGTTGTTGTTTTACTTTCAATCTATTCTATTCTTTTAAATTATAATGTAATATACCAAAATAACGCATTTGATTTACGGTCCAGTTTTTACGGGATTGAATATAATTGGAAGCTGGATTCGCTTTATATCTTCTTGGGTTTGGTAAAATAGAAGCTATCGCTGCTGCTTCTTGCTGTGATAATTTTGCTGCCGTTTTTTTAAACCAATATTGCGAAGCTGCTTCAATACCATAAATACCATTACCCATTTCAATGCTATTTAAATACACTTCCATAATACGCTCTTTAGACCATATTTTCTCGATTAAAAAAGTAAAATAGGTTTCTAAGCCTTTACGTAACCAACTGCGTGCTGGCCAAAGAAAAACATTTTTTGCAGTTTGTTGGCTAATCGTGCTTCCTCCTTTAATGCGTTTTCCTTTTTTGTTATGTTGGAATGCTTTTTCAATCGCTTTAAAATCAAAACCTGCATGGTTTAAAAAGTTTTGATCTTCATTACAAATTACTGCAAGTTGCATGTTTTTAGAGATATTATCTAAAGCAACCCAATCGTGTTTCCACACTATATCTTTACCTTCTTGATATTGCTCTACACTTCTAATAACCATTAATGGCGTAGCAGGAACTGGAACTTTTTTATATAAAAAAACCATAGAAACAGAAGCTACAACCATCCAAAAAATGGTTTTTAAAATAAATCTAAAAAAGCGTTGTATCATATTTATTTCTCGTGAAAACGGGAGTCTTAATAATTAAATATTTCTTTAAATGAGATTCCTTCCTACGTAGAAATTTGATCTGCTAATTCTTTACCAACCAAACTACCAATGGCAACACCCATACCGCCAAGTCTTACGCCGCAAAACACGTTATTACTTATTTGTTTTACAATCGCTTTTTTTTGAGCACCAACGCCCATTATGCCGCTCCATCTATGATCTACCTCAAAAGGTGTGTTTGGTAAAATAGTGGTTTTTAAAAGTGCTTCTAGTTTACTTTGAATGATTTCTGTTTGGTTTAATTCTGTGGTTTCTTCGGTTTTAAAATCTAGATTTCTTCCGCCTCCAAATAAAACTCTGTTATCTATATTTCGAAAATAATAATAGCCTTTATCTAAATGAAAGGTTCCTTTTATGTGTAAGTCTTTAATTGGTTTCGTAATTAAAACTTGTGCTCTTGCCGGTTTTACTTCTGGAATATCTAATTGTGACGCAAAGCCATTAGTCGCTATTAAAAGTTTAGAAGAGGAAAATGTAAAGGAATTGGTTTGTATTTTAACCAAATTTATGTCTTCTGAAAATGCTTCTACCGACACATTATTTAAAATTTTAATGCCTTTGGAAAGTGCTTTTTGAAGCAAAGCATCCATCATTTTACCGGTATCTATTTGTCCTTCAAACTGGTTGAAAATGTAATTTTCTTGTATATTTTTAAAACCGAAAACATTGTCTTTTAAACTAAAAACATCGGCGTTAAAAACAGGTTTTAGAAGTTTGTTTACGACTTCTTTTTTAGAAAGACATTCTTGAAATAAAGGAGCATCTGTTTTGGTAAACAATTCGTAACCTCCTAATTGCTGGTAGTTAATCGTTTTATCTCCTAAAGTGTTTCTTAAAAGCTGTAAGCCATGTACACGTTTTTTTACAAGCTCTATAACTTCTTCTTGGGTATGCGTGTTTAAATCGTCTAGAATTTCGCTCAGACTACCAAAGCATGCAAATCCTGCATTTTTAGTACTTGCTCCTTGCGGTAAAGTTCCTTTTTCTAAGATTAAAATTTTTGCTTTCGGGAATTTTGTTTTTAGCTGTAATGCGCAATTAAGTCCAACGATTCCGCTACCAACGATGGTGTAGTCTATGTTGGCGAGCCATGTTTTTATTTCCCAATACGATAAGTTCATGATGCTAAGTTAGGGTTTTAATTGGAAGTTCTAAACTGTGTTAAGGATAGCAGCGGCATCCTTTTTGTTTTTTTACAAAAAGATATAGTGAATAGCCTGACTTTTGTTTTTTGGAGCAAAAGTAACACCAAAAAAAAAGCTCCGAAAATTACTTTCAGAGCTTTTATAAAAGGGAAAATAAATTATTTAATGATTATTTTCTTAGTGGTTTTGCTTCCGTTACTTTCTATATTTAACAAATATATTCCAGAAGATAAAGCATTAACATCTAGTGTTCTTATTGCTGTTTTACTGTTGTTAACCTGGTTATAAACACGTCTTCCTCTAATGTCGTATATTGAAATATTAAGATCGTCTGTATGGTTTGATTTAATATGAAGTGTTCCTTCTGTTGGGTTAGGATAGACAAGGAATGTGTTTGTTTTAAAATCATCTACGCTTAATTCTGTTAAAACATTTACCGTGTAATCTTCTATTTGTCCCCAAAAACCAGTTTCGCAAGGTCCAAAATCGTTACTAACGCCATCTGTATTTTTCATACCTACTCGCATTCTAGTAGCTCCTAATACTGCATCTACAGGTACGGTTATGGATAATCCAGATTCTGAAGTAGGCTGATCTACAACATTACTTGCTGTTCCTAAATCATATTCCTCTCCTGCGTCACCAAAACTACAATTCTGATTCCAATCGATCCACACTTTATTCACATAGAAAAAATCCCCATTAGAATTCACATTTACGGTAATCTCGTGGCTCGAATTTCTTTGGATATCTGTAGAAATAGAAGTAAAATCTTGATACGGATCATCTGCACTTGCTGCTATAGTAATATTATTAATCGTATTAAAGAATACGCCAGTAATTCTATCCGCGTCCGTACTAGTGGCAGCAGACGCACAAACGCCATCGGACACCGTCAACATTACTGTTACTGTTTTAACAATAGATGGAGCGGTTGCTGCAACCGTTATGGTATAATTTCCAGGTGTTTCGCCAACAAGACCAGTTACATCCATTGTAAATGTAGCATCTGCATTTAAAGATGTAGGTGTAAAAGCGAAACTGGCTCCTGGTAATACTGGTGTTACAGAAGCTGAAAACGTGGTGTTTTCTGAAAAACCATTAGAAGTAACATAGTTAAAACCATAACTTACAGCATCTATATTACATGCAGATTGTCCGCCAGTGGTGCTACTTATACTAAAATCGGAATCATTAGAAAGAGAGAAAACATCTGTAATTGCATAAAAAACATTGTCTGCAGCTTCTATTAAAATTCTCGAATTATTATTCGCTGTAATATTTGGAACGGTAATAGATGCGGCTCCAGTATTTGCTACGCCGGATGCTAATGTGGTATTAAAGTTTGCGCCTCCATCTGAGGAGAATAATATATTTACGGTTTGGCAATTAATGGTTGCATTGTCGGATTGACCTACGACCCAATTTACTGTTTGTGTACTACCTGGTGCCCATGTTGGTGGTGTAGCGACTGTAAATGGTGTTACATTTTCTACAGTTACTGTCATTTCATCTGATTTTGTATTTCCTGCAACTGCGGCATTATCTCTAACGGTAAACAAGAAACCCATCGTTCTAGCAACAGATGGCACGACTTCCCAAGTGGAAGCTAAAGAACCAGATATTACGGTACTAAAATCTGGAAAATATCTAACAGGAACTGTTTTAGGATCTAGTGATCTAAACGTTGGTCCGCCAGTATTAGTTGCTTCTGGTGGCATTGGTGCTGGTGCCGTATCATTTTGTTCCCATGAATAGGTTAGTGTATCACCGTCTCCATCTGTTCCAACTCCAGTAAGTTTGAAAGCGGTAGAAGGAGGAATAGCATAATCTATTCCAGCAGCTGCTGTTGGTGCCGTATTTCCTGTTGAAGTTACAGTACCACAAGTACTACCAGATCCAGCAGAAATGTTTATCCACATTTCTTTAATATTTTCACCGTGAAAATAATCATCACTATTGCTTTGAACATTTGGCGCACAAATACCGGCATATCCCATTATCGAGGAAGCACTTCCTGGTTCTACAGAAACAGAGCTTCTATTACAACTATTATTTTGCGTATGGTTACCACCAAACTGGTGTCCCATTTCGTGTGCTACATAATCAATATCAAAAGCATCTCCTACCGGTGCTCCAGAACCCGTTACACCTCCTGCTTTACTTCCGGTACAAGGAGAGTTTAAATAAGCAACTCCACCGCCTCCAGTACTAAAAACATGTCCGATATCGTAATTGGTAGTTCCTATATTAGCGTCTACAATAGTTTGGTTTTCGCCTAACATAGCACTTCCACTATTGTTTGTATATCCATCTGTAACAGCATCAAAAAAGATAATAGATGTATTATCTACCATAGTCATAGTTAAACCAAGATCTCTAACGTACACGCCATTAACACGGTTCATAGTCGTTGTCATTGCTGCCATAACACTTCCTAATGTTCCTCCATGATATTGCGCATATTCGGCAGTACAAGCTAATGCTAATCTATAGGTTCTTAATTGGCCATCATCTGCATTTCGAAGTGCTATATATTCTTGGTTAGAAATACCACTTTTTTCTAATACAGATTCTGTTTCACAAAGAAATGTATCCGAATTTACATCTCCTTCTGAATTAACAAAGGTGATGTATGTTTTTAAATCGTTAGAATATGGTTCTATAAATATCGTTTTCTTTTCAGATAAAATCATACCACTTAATCCTTTTTGAGGCGTGATTGTTAAACGAAGTTGTGCTGCAGGATTTTCTACACCAACACCAACATACGTCTTAATTTCAGGGAATTTAGCAGCTAAGCTTGGTTCCATAATGGATACTTCACTAATTCTGAAAGATTCAAAACTACCATCGGCATTTGGAAATGGAATAATGATAGTAGACGTTTTATCGTAGGATTCTTTCTTTGAAGCCTTTAGTAGAATACTAGATAACCCGCTTACATCTACATTAAATAAGGTCGATTTTTGCGGAATTTGTTTATAAAATTGAACCTCGTTGACATCCATTTTTGCCGCACTTGTTGGAGACCAGATGGAAGATTTTTTTTGTGCAAATGCACTTATTGAAATCATTGCAACTGCAAAAAGTAAGCAAACATTTCTCAAGTATTTTTTTTTCATAATAAAAAGTCTTATTTTAATCTTTTAAAGTTAGTCTGATTTTTCTAAAACACAAGAAAATTAGAGTTAATTCATAAAATATCTTATCCGTAAATGAAAAAAGTGTATTTATTTAACATATTATTCTTTGTTCTGTTCCTTACAACATCTTGTAAAACTAGTAAAGAAAGCAACTTACAAACTAATTTAAAAACAATGGATTATACTTGTCCAGATGATGGTATTTGTTCTTTGGAAGTGATTAAAAACAAATCTTTAGAGATAAAACAAGATGCTATTGGTGCATTATACCCCGTTTTGCATGCAGGAGAATCTAATGTTTTAAAATTTGAGTATAAAAGGAATGAAATTGCAAATACACAAGATGGCCAGTATAGCGAGTTGATATATGCTGAATTACCTCAAAATATAAAAAACATCGAACGTAACGATGCGGATTTAAGTATGGTAAAATTATTATTTGGAAGACTATGTTTCTGCAGAGGGCAAACAGGTTATTATAAAGTATCTAACGGAAAATTAGAAATTCAGAAAAAGGAAGATGGCACTTTTAATTTTAATCTTCATTTTAAAATAGATGAAGTACCACAAATCATTACCTTAATAGATACGACCTTTTCCCTAAACTAAGGTATAAAAAAACTCCGAAATCGCTTTCGGAGTTTTTTGTTTCCCATTTTTATGGGCATGATAATATATTTTGAAACTTCTAGTCGAATGTCTAGAAACAGACTTTTTAATTAGTCTTCTTCTTCTTTTGGTTTCATTACAAAATCTTCCATAAATTTAGTCGTGTAATTTCCTGCTAAATAATCTGGATGATCCATTAACTGTCTGTGAAAAGGAATGGTTGTTTTTATTCCTTCGATAACAAACTCGTCTAAAGCACGTTTCATTTTATTAATAGCTTCTTCTCTAGTTTGCGCTGTTGTAATTAACTTTGCAATCATAGAATCGTAGTTTGGCGGAATGCTATAACCTGCATACACGTGCGTATCTAAACGTACTCCGTGTCCTCCAGGCGCGTGTAATGTTGTTATTTTTCCTGGCGAAGGTCTAAAGTTATTATATGGATCTTCGGCGTTAATACGACATTCTATAGAGTGTAATTGTGGTAAATAATTTTTACCTGAAATTGGCACTCCTGCAGCGACCATAATTTGTTCGCGTATCAGGTCAAAATCTATTACTTGTTCTGTAATTGGGTGTTCTACTTGGATACGTGTATTCATTTCCATGAAGTAGAAATTTCTATTTTTATCTACTAGAAATTCTACAGTTCCTGCGCCTTCGTATTTAATGTATTCTGCTGCTTTTACTGCTGCATCACCCATTTTTTTACGTAAAGCGTTAGTCATAAAAGGAGAAGGCACCTCTTCTGTTAGTTTTTGATGACGACGTTGAATAGAACAATCTCTTTCCGATAAGTGACATGCACGACCTGTAGAATCTCCTACAATTTGAATTTCGATATGGCGAGGCTCTTCAATAAGCTTTTCCATATACATATCATCATTTCCAAAAGCTGCTTTAGATTCTTGTCTTGCAGAATCCCAAGCTTCTTTAAGGTCTTCGGCTTTCCAAACGGCACGCATTCCTTTTCCACCACCACCAGCAGATGCTTTAAGCATCACTGGATAGCCAGTTTCTTTGGCTACTTTTTCGCAATCTGCAAAATCTTCAATGACTCCTTCGCTTCCTGGTACACATGGTACTCCAGCTTCTATCATGGTTGCTTTAGCGTTTGCCTTGTCTCCCATTCGGTTAATCATTTCTTCGGATGCACCAATGAATTTTATTTGGTGTTCTTCACAAATTTTAGAAAATTTAGCGTTTTCAGATAAGAAACCATATCCTGGGTGTATTGCATCCGCATTCGTAATTTCTGCTGCCGCAATTATATTGGACATTTTTAAGTACGATTCGCTACTTGCAGCTGGACCAATACATACTGCTTCGTCTGCAAATTTAACGTGAAGGCTATCTGCATCTGCTGTAGAATATACAGCAACTGTTTTAATGCCCATTTCTTTACAGGTTCTAATTACACGCAGTGCAATTTCACCTCTATTGGCAATTAGTATTTTTTTGAACATAATTCTATTGAGTTTAGAAGTTTATACGTTTATTCGTTTATCGTTCTAGTGGAAAAACTTGGAACTTTAAATTTTAAACTTTAAACTTTAGATTATGATGGATCTACTAAAAATAATGGTTGATCGAACTCTACTGGCGATGAATCATCTACTAAAACTTTCACGATTTTACCGGATACTTCGGATTCGATTTCGTTAAAAAGTTTCATTGCTTCAATGATACATAAAACATCTCCTTCATTAATAGTTTGTCCTACTTCTACAAAAACAGGTTTGTCTGGAGAAGGTTTTCTATATAAGGTTCCAATGATTGGCGACTTAATGGTAATATATTTTGAATTGTCATCTTCTGCAGCTGCAGCTTTTGCAGGAGCAGCGTCTACTACTACTGGTGCAGCAACTGGAGCTTGTGCCATAGCTCCCATTGGTATTTGTTGTACAAATGTTTGCGTTTCTGCTTTGTCGTCTCCACCAGTTTTTATGGTGATTTTGATATCGTCAGTTTCTAATTTAACCTCACTTGCACCAGATTTGGCTACAAATTTAATTAGGTTTTGAATGTCTTTTATATCCATAATATTCAAGTTTTAATTATGATTGTTAGTTAGTTTAAGAGTTATAGGCCCATTTTAAATAAATAGCGCCCCAAGTAAATCCGCCTCCAAAAGCAACAAGTATTACTTTGTCTCCTTTTTTAAGTTTAGATTCATAATCGTTTAGTAGTAAAGGTATGGTTGCAGAGGTAGTGTTTCCATATTTTTCAATATTCATCATTACCTTATTAGGATCTAAATCCATTCGGCTTGCAGTAGCATCAATAATTCTTTTATTGGCTTGATGTGCTCCTAACCAATCGATATCATCATTGGTAAGGTTGTTTCTTTTTAAGACTTTTACACAGGCATCTGCCATATTAGATACGGCCCATTTAAACACGGTCTTTCCATCTTGAAAAACGAAATGTTTTTTAGCTTGTACTGTTTCTAAGGTTGCTGGTTCTATAGAGCCTCCGGCAGGTACTTGAAGAAATTCTCTTCCGGTGCCATCGCTTCTTAAATATTCATCTTGAATACCTAATCCTTCTGTATTAGGCTCGAAAAGCACAGCTCCAGCGCCATCTCCAAAAATGATACATGTTGCTCTATCGGTATAGTCTATCATAGAAGAGTTCATATCTGCTCCTATAACTAGCACTTTTTTATACTTTCCAGATTCTATAAAACTAGAAGCTGTAGAAGCTGCATATAAGAACCCAGAACATGCTGCATCCAAATCATAAGCAAAAGCATTTGTTGCTCCTATTTGTGAAGCTACAAATACTGCTGTTGCAGATGCTTGCATATCTCTTGTAGCTGTTGCTACAATAACTAAATCTATTTCTTTTGGATCTAGATTTGATTTTTTCATCAAATCTTTGGCTGCTTCCGTTGCTAAAAAAGAGGTGCCTTTGCCTTTTTCTTTTAATATTCTACGTTCCTTGATTCCTGTTCTAGAAGTTATCCATTCATCATTTGTATCTACCAAAGTTTCTAATATTTGGTTAGTCAATACATATTCTGGAACATATTTACCTACAGCTGTTATCGCTGCTGAGATTTTGCTCATAATTTTGGTGTTAATTTGACCTAAAATCGTTGAAAAATAGCAAAAACGAATACAAATTTTATAAATCTGATGTGTTTTGCTTATTCTGATGCAAATTAAGTTGTTTTTAACGTAAAGAAAAATATATAACAAAAAAAACGCTCACAGTGGAGCGTTTTATTGTATGCACGCATAGTACCTATGCTAAATTTTCTTCTACTTTCGAGTTGTCTATTAAAACTTGTCCTCTATGGTATAATTTTCCTTCAAACCAATGTGCTCTATGGTATAGGTGAGCTTCACCAGTTGTTGGGCATGTAGCAACTTGTGGCGCAACTGCTTTATAATGTGTTCTTCTTTTATCTCTTCTTGTTTTCGAGATTTTTCTTTTAGGATGTGCCATTTTTTATATTATTTATCCGTTAATAGTTTCTTAAGTGTATTCCAACGAGGATCTATATCCTCTTTGTTTTCTTTTTCTTCTGCCGTTTTAGGGCTAAGTTCTTCTAATTTATTAAGTATTTCAGAATCTAATGTTCCATCCTCAACTCCTGGATGGATTAATTTATTAGGAACTGCTAAAACAATAAGCTCATAGATATACTGTTGTATATTAATTTCATATTCACCATGCGAAATAATCAATATGTCTATATTGTCGTCATTGTACTCTTCTCCAAACTGAACAACCAAATCAAAATCTGTACTAATATCTTGATCGAAAGGCTCATTAGTTAAATCACAATTAACGTTTAAAGTTCCATAAATTTTAAAATTCAATTCTAGTAAAGTTGCTTTTTTATTTAAAACAAGATCTACTTTAATGTTTGAATCATTAAAATCTTCATACTCAAAATGTTCAAAGAACGATTGTTTAATATCATACTCAAAAAGGTGTTCTCCAACTTTTAAACCTACAAACGGTATTGTAAATGCTTTCAAAGACTTCATTTTTCACATCTATTTTGAGCCTGCAAATATACAATTTTTTATTAACTAAGCACAGTTATAAACATTTTTTTGTTTATATCTTTTTTTGATTGAATTTTAAAGGGTTTTCATTGATTTCCTCATATTCCAATCTATTCTTAAATATTTCAATCGCTTTAAATACAGCTTCCTTAAAAGAACTGTTGTCTGCTAGGTTCTTTCCAGCTATTTCAAAAGCGGTACCATGATCTGGCGATGTTCTAATTTTATTTAAACCTGCAGTATAATTTACACCTTGACCAAAAGAAAGTGTTTTAAAAGGAATTAATCCTTGATCGTGATACGAAGCAATAATAGCATCAAAATTGGTATAATTATTAGAACCAAAAAAGCTGTCTGCAGCATAAGGACCATAAACTAACTTCCCTGTTTTTTTGATTTCTTCTAATGTTGGTCTTAATACGGTATCATCTTCTGTACCAATAACACCATTATCTCCATTATGCGGATTAATACCTAATACCGCTATTTTTGGTTTTCTAATTTTAAAATCTTTTTGAAGCGAATTATAAATAGTTTCAATTTTCTCTTTAATACGCTTGGGTGTAATTTGTGTCGCTATATCCTTAACGGGTACATGGTCTGTTAATAAACCAACACGTAATTTATTTGAAACCATTAACATTAAACTGTTCCCTTCTAACTCCTGCTCTAAATAATTAGTGTGTCCAGGAAACTTAAAGCTGTCCGACTGTATATTGTGTTTGTTTATTGGTGCGGTAACTAATACATCAATAGTTCCTTCTTTTAATGCTTTGGTTGCTACCTCTAAAGATTTTATGGCGTACTCGCCTATTTTAAAGTCCTCTTTCCCAAATTCTATTTTCACATGATCGTTCCAAACATTAAGCACATTGATTTTTTGCGGAATGATTTGATTCATACTATTTATTCCGTTCAAGTTCATATCCATTTTGAAATGATTTTTTAAAAAATTCATTGTTTTCACGGATGCAAAAATCACTGGAGTACAAAATTCTAGGGTTCTAGGATCTTCAAAAGTTTTAAGTACTATCTCTGCTCCTATACCATTTAAGTCCCCTATAGAGATACCTACTATTATATTTTCTTCTTTCTTCATTAGTAATGCTAACTTTTGTTTGTAATTTTACTGCTACAAATTTAACTAAATAATCGACAATAATGTTTACTGGAATCATTGAGGAATTAGGAGTGGTTAAACAACTAGATCAAGAGCTTGATAATTTGCATATTACAGTGGAAAGTAATTTCACACAAGAACTACAAATAGATCAAAGTGTTGCCCATAATGGTGTGTGTTTAACCGTTGTTGCTATTACGAATAATACGTATAAAGTAACAGCGATTAAAGAAACGCTAGAAAAAACAAATTTGAATACTATTAAGGTTAATGATTTAGTAAATCTAGAAAGAGCGATGAAGCTTGGCGAAAGACTAGATGGACATATTGTGCAAGGTCATGTAGATCAAACTGCAATCTGCACCCATATTGAAAATACTTCTGGAAGTTGGGCTTTTACTTTTAAATATGATAGCGCCTTAAATAACATAACCATTGAAAAAGGATCTATCACCATTAATGGTGTAAGTCTAACGGTTGTAAATTCTAAAAAAGACGAATTTAGTGTGGCTATAATTCCGTTTACTTTTGAGCACACAAATTTTAATCACTTTAAAATTGGGACTGAAGTAAATTTAGAATTTGATGTAATTGGTAAATACGTAGCTAGACTAGTAAGCATGAATAAACTTTAAGCTTTAGCGCGAATCGTTTTTACTATTCCATAAATTAAGCCAATAGCTAATAGGATATATATCCCAGCGTCTATAGGAAGACCTGGTGGTGGTGGTGGCGCAGGTGGTGGTGGACCACTCGCTGTTTGCGCTACATTAACAAAACTTATTAATAAAAATAAGATTGAGGCAATTTTTGTTTTGTTTTGTATCATTCAGTTGTAAATGTATAAAAAAAAGCGACTTAACAAAAAATATCTTAATCTTTTTAGTTAAAAAAACTCCTTAAATTGCAAAAAACATCGATGAACTGCTAATTCTTACACTTTTTCTATGCTTGTATAAAAAAAGTGGTCCCACTTGGGCTCGAACCAAGGACCACCTGATTATGAGTCAGGTGCTCTAACCAACTGAGCTATGGGACCAATTAAGCTGCAAATCTAATATTATTTTTAAGACTCTACAAGCAATTTTTTTCTAAATAATTTCTTGACATAATTCTATTAACACTCCGTTGGTACTTTTTGGATGTAAAAAAGCCACTAACTTGTTGTCTGCTCCTTGTTTAGGTATTTCGTTAATTATTTTAAATCCTTCCGATTTTAATCTTAAAATTTCTTTTTCAATATCATCCACATCAAAAGCAATGTGATGAATTCCTTCTCCTTTCTTCTCAATAAACTTCGCAATAGCGCTATTATTGTTCGTAGCTTCCAATAATTCAATTTTATTTTCGCCTACTTTAAAAAAAGAGGTGTTTACGCCTTCACTTGCTACTTCTTCTACTTTATAATGCGGTTTTCCGAAAAGTTGTGCGTATAATTTATTCGCTTTATCTAAGTCTTTTACCGCAATACCTATGTGTTCTATTTTATTCATGCTTACTTTCCGCGAAAGCGGAAATCTCTTTTAGGTTAACTAACTAATTCTTACTTAAAAAAAAATTTAATACCTTCAAAAATACAATAATCTTTAAATATCAACTATTTTTGCATCGTAGAAGATAAAGTGTATCTTTTATGTAAAAATAAGATTTCAGATTAATCTGGATCTAAAATAAAATTAAAGTGGAAGAAACACAAAGACAAAAAAAGATAGGTTCCGTATTACAACGTGATATAGTAGATGTATTACAAAAAGCAGCATCGCAAGGTGGTATGAAAGGAATACTTATATCGGTTAGTAAAGTAAAAGTAACTGTTGATCTTTCTGTTGCTAAAGTGTATTTAAGTATTTTCCCTAATAATAAAGGGAAAGAATTATTAGACGGTATTAAATCGAACACACCATTAATAAGACATGAATTAGCACAACGTACGAGACACCAACTAAGACGTATGCCTAATTTAGAATTTTTTATAGATGATTCTTTAGAGTATATTGATAAGATTGAGCAATCTTTAAAAGGAAAAGAAGACCCTATTAACGATCCTGAACTTTTAGGAAAACGTAAAAAACAGTAATTGTTTTTATAAAACCTTTACATTATTTCTACTACTTAAAACTCATTTTGTTATTGTAAAATAAACATGCATTTCCCTTTATACATAGCGAAACGTTATTTGCATTCTAAAAGCAGTAACAATGCTATAAACTTTATTACCATAATTGCAGCTATCGGGATTGTTCTTGGGGCTGCCTCTTTATTTGTTGTACTATCTGGATTTGCTGGTTTAAAAGACTTTACCTTACAATTCACGTCTATTGTAGACCCCGATTTAAAAGCCGAAACGGCAATAGGAAAATCTTTTTTTATTACGGATGACGAATTAGAAAAACTAGATAATCTAGAAGATATCGTTTCCTATTCTAAAATAATTGAAGACCGTGTTTTTATCGCTTTTGATGAAAAAAACTATCCAAATGCATACATAAAAGGAGTAGATGAAAATTATGAAAAAGTAAACATAATAGATTCTGTAATTCCTTTAGGCAGTTGGCTGACACAAAACACCAACCAAATTGTAGTAGGCTGGGGAATTTCAAGCAATCTCTCTTTTGGTGTTTTAGATTACGGAAAGCGTGTAAGTTTGTATGTGATTAAACCAGGAAAAGGACAAATAACTTCAGAAAAACAAATATACAACACCTTTCAAGCGATAAACGTCGGTATTTTTGATATTAACGAAGAGCTAAACGACAAATACGTGTATGCTCCTTTTGCCTTTGCCAAAGAACTATTAGGGTATCAAGACCATCAAATTTCTGCAATAGAATTCAAGCTAAAAGAAGGTTTTGACGAAGACCAAGCACGAGAAAATATTCAAAACATATTAGGAAATAAAGTCCTATTAAAAAATAGAGCACAATTAAACGATGCGCTTTATAAAATGCTAAACACCGAATATTTAGCAGTCTACCTCATCTTCACCTTAGTTTTAATCATTGCACTATTTAATGTTATTGGTTCCATTATAATGATGATTCTAGACAAAAAGAAAAACCTAAACACCTTATTTAATTTAGGAGCAACACAAAAAGATATTCGTAAAATATTCTTTTATCAAGGCGTTTTAATGACACTTCTAGGCGGCATTATAGGTTTGATTATTGGTATCGCTCTCATTTTACTACAACAAGCATTTTCATTCGTCATGATAACCCCATCGCTACCTTATCCTGTTGCTTTAAAAGCAATTAACGTGCTTATCGTGTTTTTAACTATAACTATTTTAGGTGTATTAGCTTCTATGATTGCATCCACCAGAATTACGAAAAGTTTAGTATCGAATTAGTTTTTTGGCAAGTTGCCTGAAGAAGGCAAACAGGCTTTCTGTTATATCTTTTTTACTTGTTCTCGATACATTTTGCTCATGCTTCGCAAAACACTCGAACCGACGTAAAAAAGGATGTCACTACAATCCTTCTTGCGTGTATTTGCTATCGTTTAGATTTAATAAAAGGAAAGTAAATACTTGAAAAATTCTGTTTTATTGCAGCTTCGCGCAATTTGCAAACGCTCCGTTTTTCACTAAAGTAAAAACCACCTCTCTTTAACTAAAGAGAGGAGCAAGTGCAAATTATAATTTTGGCGGTAATAATGAGGTGTTTTGAATACATACAGCTTTGTTTTATAACGATATACTCGAAAAAAGGGCTCCGCTTAAGTTTAAGAGGAGAATGCATTGCCGTTTTCCAAAAAAATAGGAAGAAGAGGAGTTTTGTTCTTAAAAAAAACTTCGCTTTTTAGTTTAAACGCTCCGATTTTTAATTAAAATTAAAGACCACCTCTCTTTAGCTACAAAGAAGAGCAAGAAATTATCCTGTGGCTTTCTCTTCTATAATCTGTTTTAATTCTTTATACTTTGTATCCATAAAATAATAACGAGGCATTCTTATATTAATAATATTTTCATTTACTTTATATAAAATAACACCATTCTCAACAGCTTTTATCTTTTCAAATTCAATAGGATAAGAGACTTTATCTAGATATAAGAAATTTTCATCAAAAGTGAGATCTGTAGGTTTTGGTACTTTTTTTGCTGAAACATAAGTAGTAAAAAAAACAAACAATAAACTTGCTATTATTCCCCTTATATCTTTCGTAATTAAACTATAAACAAAAAAAATAATTCCGCTAAAAACACCAATCCGCCATACCAAATACTGCAAAAAGTAAAATGTAGAATCTATTCTTTTTTTCATTTTTGTGTAAATAAGTCTTAATTAGAATAGTGTTTAAAAATTAAAAACTACCTCTCTTTAGTTAAAGAGAGGAACAAGTACAAATATGTTTTGGGATTATATTATTGTTTTTTAGAACTTGAATTACTTATTCTGTGAATTCATAACCAGAGAATTTATTTAAAACCTCATCAAAAGCAGCAAATACATCTACAGATGCATCACTAGTAACCATTTTCATTCTATGTTCTTTAAAGTGTGGAATTCCTTTAAAATAATTGGTATAGTGTCTTCTAGTTTCAAAAACACCAAGTGTTTCTCCCTTCCAGTCAATTGCCATTTGTAAATGTCTTCTAGCGGCATCTACGCGTTCTTCTAAACTAATTGGGGCTAAGTGCTCTCCGGTTTCAAAAAAGTGCTTTACTTGCTTAAAAAACCAAGGATTTCCAATAGAAGCTCTACCAATCATGCAACCATCTAAACCGTAAACATCTCGCATTTCCATAGCACGTTCTGGAGTAGTAACATCGCCATTTCCAAAAACAGGAATATGCATTCTTGGGTTATTTTTTACAGCAGCAATTTGTTTCCAATCTGCGTTCCCTTTATACATTTGTGCTCTGGTTCTTCCATGAATAGAAATAGCCGCACAACCCACATCTTGCAAACGTTCTGCAACCTCAACAATTCTAATAGAATCATCATCCCAACCCAATCGTGTTTTTACCGTTACTGGCAAATTGGTGCGTTTTACCATTTCGGCAGTTAGGCTTTCCATTAAGCAGATATCTTTTAAAATTCCTGCTCCAGCCCCTTTACTTACTACTTTTTTTACAGGACAACCAAAATTAATATCAATAATATCAGGCTTCGATTTTTCTACAATATCTATCGTTTGTAGCATGCTATCTAAATTGGCTCCAAAAATCTGAATTCCAACCGGACGTTCTTTTTCGTAGATATCTAATTTCATGACGCTTTTGGCTGCATCTCTAATTAAACCTTCACTAGAAATAAATTCTGTGTACACTACATCTGCTCCTTGTTCTTTGCATAACGCACGAAAAGGTGGATCACTCACATCTTCCATTGGTGCTAACAATAAAGGAAAGTCAGGAAGTTCTATGTTGCCTATTTTTACCAAGTATAAATATTTTGCGCAAAAATAAGTCTTTTATTTTTATAAAATATACACGCAAAAAAGCAGTTCTATGTAAAAATGTACCTTTGCTGCAAAAACATTGAAATGAAAAAGAACCTACTTTTACTTTTTGTCCCTGTTATCCTATTTTTAAATTGTAGCGCTATAGATGATTTAACCAAATTCGATTTGGATTATCAAACCAGTTATTCTATAACACCTACCACTTTAATAAATTCTCCTTTTAATTTTATCACTCCGGATATAACTACAGAGTCGGAGTCTACTTTTGAAAACAACGACACACGCAAAGATTTAATTGAAAGCATTAAACTAAAAACGATTAAGCTTACTATTGACACGCCACAAGATGGGGATTTCAACTTTTTAAAGGAGATACATGTGTATATAAACGCGGAAGATGTTGAAGAATTAGAAATCGCAAATGCTTTTGATTTAGAAGACACAAATTCTAAAACCATTACCTTAGAGGTTACCGATCAAGAGTTAAAAGAGTTTATTAAAAAGGATACTTTTAGTTTACGTGTTAAAACGATTACAGACGAAACCATTAGTGAAACACACGACATTAGCATTGACACAAAATTTAGAGTAGATGCTAAAATTTTAGGTGTCTAATTCTCTTTATTTAATCCCATAATTTGCATATCCCTTTTGAACCCGTTGTATTTGGTTTCCCTATAAATATTCATCTTGTTTTAGAATATTTAGCATTTTTTATTGCCTTTAGGTATTATGTTTTTTTAAGACGAAATAGTACCGATACGATTAACACCAACAACCGATTATCTATCATTCTTGGTGCTGCTCTTGGTGCTTTAATTGGTTCGCGATTGGTTGGTTTTTTAGAAAACCCTTTCATTGCGTTGACGCAAGCAAATATTATTGAGATATTAAACACCAAAACCATCATGGGAGGATTATTTGGAGGTTTACTTGGTGTAGAGTTGGCGAAAAAAATTATTGGAGAAAAAACGTCTTCTGGTGATTTGTTCACCTTTCCTATACTTTTAGGAATATTTATTGGTCGTGTTGGATGCTTTCTTTCTGGCATTAATGAGTTTACTTATGGTAAAGAAACAGCATCGTTTTTAGGCATGGATTTGGGCGATGGCATACTGCGTCATGCGACTTCTCTTTATGAATTGGTATTTTTGGTTTTATTATTCTTCCTATTAAAACAAATTAAAAACAAGACCGTTTTAAAAAATGGCGAATTATTCAAGATTTTCATGCTTAGCTATTTTGGGTTTCGATTTTTTATCGAATTCTTAAAGCCTAATGTTTTTTATGTTTTTGGTTTAAGTAGCATTCAGATTTTATGTGTAATTTGTTGGTTCTATTACTATCCGTTTTTGGCTAGTATATTACTGGATAGGAAAGCGCGTTAAGGATTGCAGTGTAAATCCTTTTTGTGAGGTACGAGCAAAAAGATTGCAACGTAAAGCCTGACTTTTTGTGATCCTTTGAGCAAAAAGTAACGCCAAAAATATAATAAAAACGAAAAAATGCCAGTTAGAAACTATACCTATTACGATTTTACTTTGAGCCTATGCCCCGAATGTTTAAAGCGTGTGGATGCCAAGATTGTGTTTGAAGATGGCAATGTTTATATGTTGAAACGTTGCAAAGAACATGGCAATTCTAAAGTGCTTATTGCAGACGATATTGAATACTATAAAAACATACGTAATTACAACAAGCCAAGCGAAACACCGTATACGTTTAATACGAAAACCGATTATGGTTGTCCGTATGATTGTGGTTTGTGTCCAGACCATGAGCAGCATTCTTGTTTGACGGTTGTAGAAGTTACAGATCGTTGTAATTTGACCTGCCCGACCTGTTATGCTGGTTCGTCGCCAACCTACGGAAGACATCGTACGCTGGACGAAGTAAAAGCGATGTTAGACACCATTGTTAGGAATGAAAAGGAGCCAGATGTGGTACAAATTTCTGGTGGAGAACCCACTATTCATCCGCAGTTTTGGGAAATTATGGATTATGCAAAATCGTTACCAATTAGGCATTTAATGCTAAATACGAATGGGATTAAAATTGCTAAAGATTTCGCTTTCGCGGAAAGGCTAAAAACCTACGCTCCAGATTTTGAGATTTATTTACAATTTGATTCGTTTGAAAATAGCGTGTTACGAGAACTTCGTGGTGCAGATTTAAACGATATTAGAAAACAAGCGATTGAAAACCTCAACAAATTAAATCTTTCCACCACTTTAGTGGTTACCCTTCAAAAAGGGTTAAATGATGGCGAAATAGGAAAAATAATAGAATACGCGCTGCAACAAAAGTGTTGTCGTGGTGTCACGTTACAACCAACACAAATTGCTGGAAGGCTGGAGAATTTTAATCCGGAAACGGATAGAATGACACTTACCGAAGTGCGTAGAAAAATAATGGAGCAAACTACTATTTTTAACCCAGATGATTTGCTTCCGGTGCCTTGTAATCCGGATGCTTTGGTAATGGGTTATGCGCTTAAACTAGGAGACGAAGTGTTTCCGTTAACGCGGTATATTAATCCGAATGACTTATTAGATAATAGTAAAAACACGATTATTTATGAGCAAGATTCACTGCTTCAAGAAAAAATGATAGAGTTGTTTAGTACCGGTAATTCTGTTGAAGTTGCAGAAGAAAACCTGAAATCTATTATGTGTTGTTTGCCTAATATTGATGCACCAGATTTAGGATATGACAATTTGTTTCGTGTGATTATTATGCAATTTATTGATGCCTATAATTTTGATGTACGCGCTATTAAAAAATCTTGTGTACATATTGTGGATAAGGATAATAAAATAATTCCTTTTGAAACCATGAATTTGTTTTATCGGGATGATAAAAAAGCAAGATTAGAAGAACTTAGAAACGAAATGTAATATGGGTTTCTGGTTCCTTCTTATTCTTGTTATGTTTATGCCTGCAGCAGTATTCGCTATTTATGGTAAAGAAGCAGAAAAAGGTAGTGAGAAACAAAAACAATACTACCAATTAGCTATTGTATGTTTGGTTGCTAGTTTTGTTATATATGGCGTTGTTGTATTTAGTACTTTATAAAATATGAAACGAGCATGTAATCTGCTTATTACCCAAATAAAGGGTTTATAACAAACAACATATGACCATTAAAAAACAATAAAATAAGACATATGAAAATAGTATTGCTTGAAGTAGGGAATTTAGACGGCTTAGTAATTATGATTGTTTCTATTATGTTTGGTCCAGCAATTTTACTTACTATTATTGGAGCTGCCGTATTTAAAAAGAATAAAAAAGCAGCAAAAATATTGTTTATTCTTGCTGCTGTTTATGTTATTGTAAGCTTAGGTATTTGTGGAAGTATGATGGCGTAATAACACCCAAAGTCCGTAAAAACCTAAAAATAATTCGGCAATCGTTCCAAATAGGTAACCAAAAGTTGGTTCGCCATCGAGTAGGAAACTTAAAACTCTTCCGAAACCTAAACCAAGCATAAAAATCATGTTGGTTACTAAAGCTAATTTTAGGTATTTGCTTTTAAAAACGCCCAAAACCCAAAGCGTTGAAAAACCTAAATAAAGCCCCATTATAGCCTTAAAAAAATTATACTCGTCTATGGTATTTAAATGAATATCAAACTCAGAACTTGGATTAAAACCATAAACAAAAGCAACAGGAACAACAATACTCACCGAAATGACTAAGTGTATTTTGGTAATGATGGATGTTTTGGTGATTTTCATTTTATTATATCGGATTACTAGAAGTTAAAACTGAATTTCAGCTTCCACCTGTTCTCCTGCTCTTTCTACAATAACCGTAGTTGTATCTCCTTCTTCAAACTTGGATAATCCGATCATATAGGTTGTCATATCTATCACGGCAATTTCGCCAAGTTTTACAACCACATCACCTCTTTGTAATCCTGCTTTTTGTGCTGGTTTATCTTCACTAATACCATCAATTCGCATGCCTTTTCCATCGTATAAATAATCTGGTATTACACCAAGTCCCACTTTAAAACGTGGTACATCTTCGCTTTCGTTTTTAGTTTTTCTAAAAGGAAGTTTCCCGTTATTATCTAAGTCGGTAATAATTTCAAAAATATAATTTGAAATCACTTGCATACCGTTAAAATGTAAACGCTCTGTATCATCAGATGGTTTATGATAATCTTCATGCTGCCCCGTAAAAAAATGCAACACCGGAATATCTGCGTTATAAAACGAAGTATGATCACTTGGTCCTACTCCAGATTCTTTTTGCACCAATTTAAATCGGTTATTATTCGCTTTTAAAGTTTGCTTAAATATTGGCGAAGTACCAACACCGTAAACCGCTAAAGTGCTATCCTTTTTTAATCTACCAACCATATCCATATTAATCATATAGTTTGCTTTTTTGGTATCCATTGTTGGGTTTTTCACAAAATAGTTAGAACCTAATAATCCCATTTCTTCACCAGAAAAAGTAATGAACAGGTAGTTGTTGTTGATATTCCCTTTCATTAATCGTTTTGCCAAGTTTAACAATACTGCTACACCACTTGCATTATCATCTGCACCATTGTGTATAGCTCTTTCGCCTCTATATAAAGAACCTTCTGCGCCATACCCTAAATGATCGTAATGTGCTCCAATAATAACGGTGTTTTCTGCTTTGTTATCTATATACCCAACGACATTGGTTCCTGTAATCGTGCTGTCTCCATCTTTTACGGTATAATTCACTTCTTGATGCGGATCTGTTTTTGGTTTAAAGGAAAACGTTTGGAAAAAACCATCGGTTCCTTTGGCATGTAAACCTAGATCCTGAAAACGCTTTGCAATGTATTCTGCTGCTTTTTGCTCACCTACTGTTCCTGTTTGTCTTCCTTCTAAAGCATCATCTGCTAAAAAGGCTACGTCTTCTTGGATAGACACTTCTGGTGCAACCATTTCTTTTTTACAAGAACTCAATAGAATTAAAAAAATGACGAGAATGCTGTATTTCATTATGATAAATATTAGTTTTACACAAAATTAGGTATTAAATGCAATTTAAGTTAAAAATCATGACTAAAAACTACGTACTTTATATATTACTTGTTTTATCTATTGTTTCCTGTAAACAGAATACCTCTAAAACTGGAGATGCTACAACAGGAGCAACAAAATGGGTAGATTCTTTAATCTATCCGGAAGAAATTCATTTTAAAAATATACGTCAAGTTACTTTTGGTGGAGATAATGCCGAAGCATATTGGAGTTTTGATGACAAGCAATTAATATTTCAATCCAATAACAAAGACTGGAATGTAGAATGCGATCAAATGTTTTTAATGGATGCGGACGAAATCTTTAAAGATAAAATCCCACCAATGATTAGCACAGGAAAAGGAAGAACTACCTGCGCTTATTTTTTACCAGATAACGAGCATATTATTTATGCTTCCACACATTTGGGAGATGCTGCTTGCCCAGAAACTCCTTTGCGTAAAAACGGAAAATATATCTGGCCAATTTATGATACCTATGATATTTTTGTAGCAGATTTAAAAGGAAATATAACCGCACAATTAACGCATGAAGTTGGTTATGACGCAGAACCAACCGTTTCTCCTAAAGGTGATAAAATTGTATTTACTTCGACTAGAAATGGTGATATTGATTTATACACTATGAATTTAGACGGAAGCGATGTAAAGCAAATTACTTTCGAATTAGGTTATGATGGAGGCGCCTTCTTTTCTCCAGATGGGACAAAAATTATCTTCCGTTCTTCTAGACCAAAAACGGAAGAAGAGATTAAAGAATACAAAGATTTGTTAACGGAAGGTTTAGTACAACCAACAGAAATGGAGCTTTATATTTGTAATGCAGATGGGAGTGACTTAAAACAATTAACCGACTTAGGAAACGCAAATTGGAGTCCGTTTTTTCACCCTAGCGGAAAGAAAATTCTATTCTCTTCTAATTTTGAATCCCCTCGCGGATTTCCTTTTAATTTATACCTAATTGATATCGATGGTAAAAACTTAGAACGCGTTACGCATAGTACTACTTTTGATGCTTTTCCGGTGTTTTCTAATGATGGTAAATACTTGGTATTCTCTTCGAATAGAAATAATGGAGGAGGACATGATACAAATTTATTTATTGCAGAATGGAGCGATTAGCGATATTCTGAAATATATTAATTCGGATACGAACTTGTTTGTTGCAGAGTGGCAGGACTAATAAATTCCTGCGTAGGCAGGAATCTTTTTATTGATTAAAATAAACCAAAGGGAAATCAAAGACTTTACAAAAAAGGTTTTCTAAATTGTCTGCAATGGTTTTATACTTTAAAAGGTTCTCTAACTTTACTAATAAGAGATTCCTGCCTTCGCAGGAATTTACTTCTCTAAACGATCTCTTTCTTTACGAGCTTTAGTACGCTCATTAGTTTCCAAAGTCGTGTTTCCAAATTTATAACTAAAGCCAAACTTTATATACCGATTATCTTGATTCGAGTATCTGGAATTATTTTGATCTAAATATTCCGCATTTACAGTAAAATCTTGTGTGTTAAACAAATCTGCTGCAGATAAGGATAAGGTTGCTTTTTTATTTAAAATCGTTTTTTTGATTGCAAAATTTGTTGCAAGTCTACCATCTACTGTTTGAAAACCCTGTTGATTTTTTCCTATATAAACGAAACCTAAGTTAGCAGATAAACTCTTGTCTTTTAAAAAGGAAAAACTATTACTTAATTCAGAATAATTAGACCAAGTATCTGTTTTTAAATGTGTATTGTTTAATGTTGCTTGATCTTGAACATTATAAAATGAGGTTACAAAGTATACAAACCAATTTTTGGTAACATTAAAATAGGTTGAAAAATCAAAACCATATTCTACCGTGCTACCTAGGTTTATTGGTGTGTAAATGATTTGATTTTCTGCATTGTCTTGAATAGGCAATTCTAAAAAATTAGCATCGGTATAGTTATAATATGCTTCAAAGGTATATCTATCTTTTATCGTCGTACCAAGAACCAAGTGATCTACAAATGCGGGTTGTAAATTTGGGTTTCCTGTTACAATCGTATTATCGTTTAAATAATACTTAAAAGGATTTAAATCTTGATAGCTAGGTCGATCTACATACCGTTTATAATTAACATACAAATTTACATTCTCTGTAACTTTATGGCTTAAATTAAAAGTAGGAAATCCTTTAAAATAGTCTTGTTTGTTTTCTTCATTTGTAATTGGAGATTCTCCCCTAATATTGGTTTCCTCGATTCTAAAACCAGTAGATAAGCTCCATTTCTTCCATTTTTTTTCATAACTAAAATAAGCAGCTAGAATATCTTCATTATAATTAAAAGCATCCCAATTATCGGTATTTAACGTTTGGTTTCCTCCTACTATATCAAACTGAGTGATATCGCTTTCTGCTACAACAAAAGAGGATTTAATTCCTGCTGAAAATGAAGATGTTTCATTTATAGTTGCACTGTAGTCTAATTGCGAAGTATAAATATCTGTTCCTTGATTTGCATGCGTGTTAAATGCATTCGATGTGTTATTTGCACTGTCCTCATAAAAATACTTGCTTAAAACACCCTGTTTTCTATTGTAATTATAAAGCGTATAATGAGCGTTTACAGATAGTTTCGCTTCGTTTTTAAAAGTATGAACATAATCTAAATCAAAGCCTAAATTGTGTTTTTGATCTCTAGATAAATTACTAGACTTAAAATTATTAGGCGTCGATGTCTCGTCATCTTCAATTAGCGTTTCGCTATTAATTTTATATTTATAATACGGAAGAAACACTAAATTAGCAGAAAAGCTTAAGGTATTAGAAACATCAAAAAAGTAGTCTAAATTTAAATTAAAATTATGCGTCTTAGACCATGTGTTTCTATCGATATTCGTATTCCATTTTTCAGAAATAGCATCGTTTTCTAAAAAATTAATCTTCTCATTGCTCTCTCTATTTATCTTGTTTTGTGTAAAGCTATAATTGGCAAAAACATTAATTTTTTCTGTTTTATAAAAATTTGTTGTTCCTACATTACTTCTTGGAAAAACACCTTGTGTGTAATTTGTAAAAACAGAACCTCTATAGCCTGTTATTAAATTCTTGTCCATTACAATATTTAAAACAGCACCACTAGAAGCATCATATTTTGAAGGTGGATTTGTAATCACTTCAATAGATTTAATACTATTTGCCGGAGAGCCTTCTAATAATTGCGCTAACTCATCTCCAGAAAGATGTACTTTTTTATCATTAATATAAACCGTTGGAGATGCGCTTTTTATTCGAATATTATTATCGATAACCAAAACGCCAGGAGTGCTTCTTAAAACCTCCATCATATTACCTTCACTTAAAGCTGTATTTGCTACATTAAAAATTAAACGATCGGCTTCTTTTATTACTGTTGGTTTTTTTACAACTACAGCTACTTCGTCTAAATTTTCTTTAGTTTCTATTAAAGCAATAGTAGCAAGATGTACGTTTTTATCTATTTGAATTTCTTTTGTATAGGTATTAAAACCAATAAAAGAAACTTTTAAAAGGTAGTTGTTTGGTTTAATGTTGTTTAAAGAAAAGGCCCCTAAATCATTACTACTAGATCCAGAGACAATAGTAGAGTCTTGTTTATTTAAGAGAACAATATTAGCATAAGAAATAGGTGTATTTTGTGCGTCATAGATTTTTCCTTTTACAGAAAAGTCTTGACTAAATACACTTAATGGAATTATAATCAAAAATAATAAAACACTTTTTTTTAGATTCAAAATAATATTAGAATTTAAAATGCAATATACCAATAGTTTCGCACTTTTTTTTACGGTTTATCCATAAATTTATGGTTATTTTTCCTACAAAACAAAAGTGTGAAAAAGCGTAATAAATGCACTATATTTGCAAATCTTTTACAGCAGAGAATACGATTATGAAGCACATTAGAAATTTTTGCATTATTGCACATATTGATCACGGAAAAAGTACACTTGCCGATCGTTTACTCGATGCAACAGGTTCTGTTACTGCTCGTGAACAACAAGCGCAACTTTTAGATAGTATGGATTTAGAGCGCGAACGTGGAATTACCATCAAGTCGCATGCCATACAAATGGAATATACATACGAAGGACAAGAATACATATTAAACCTTATTGATACTCCTGGTCACGTAGATTTCTCTTACGAGGTTTCTCGATCTATTGCTGCCTGTGAAGGCGCTTTGCTAATTGTAGATGCCGCACAAAGTATTCAAGCACAAACCATTTCAAATTTATATTTAGCACTTGAGAATGATTTAGAAATTATTCCTGTACTGAACAAAGTAGATTTACCTAGTGCAAACCCTGAGGAAGTAACCGATGATATTGTAGATCTTTTAGGTTGTGATCCAGAAGACGTTATTCACGCAAGTGGAAAAACAGGTTTTGGTGTAGAGAATATTTTAAAAGCAATTATAGAGCGTATTCCTGCTCCCAAAGGAGATCCAGACGCACCTTTACAAGCCTTAATTTTTGATTCTGTTTACAATACATTTAGAGGTATTGAAACCTATTTTAGAGTTTTTAATGGCGAAATTAAAAAAGGACAAAAAATAAAATTTGTTGCTACAGATAAAGAATATAATGCCGATGAAGTTGGTACCTTAAAACTAACACAAGTTGCAAAACAAAGTGTAAAAACGGGGGATGTAGGTTATCTAATTACCGGTATTAAAACAGCAAAAGAAGTAAAAGTAGGAGATACAATTACTGATTTTGCAAACCCAACAACCAATATTGTAGAAGGTTTTGAAGATGTAAAACCAATGGTATTTGCAGGAATCTATCCGGTAGACACCGAAGATTACGAAGAGCTTAGAAACTCTATGGAAAAATTACAATTAAACGATGCTTCTTTAGTTTTTGCTCCAGAAAGTTCTGCGGCATTAGGTTTTGGTTTCCGTTGTGGATTCTTAGGAATGCTACACATGGAAATTATTCAAGAACGTTTAGAGCGTGAGTTTGATATGACGGTTATTACAACGGTTCCCAATGTATCTTACAACGCGTTTACAAACAAACATCCAGACAAACCGTTTATAGTAAATAACCCTTCCGATTTACCAGATCCTTCTACCGTAAATCGTGTGGAAGAACCTTTTATTAAAGCAACCATAATTACAAAATCGGACTTTGTTGGTAACGTGATGTCGCTTTGTATCGAAAAGCGTGGTATGATTATAAATCAAACGTATTTAACCTCTGTACGTGTGGAGTTAACTTTTGAAATGCCTTTGGCAGAAATTGTTTTCGATTTTTATGATCGTTTAAAAACAGTATCTAAAGGATATGCTTCTTTTGATTACCATCCAATTGGAATGAAAGTATCGAAACTAGTACGATTAGATGTTTTATTAAACGCACAACCAGTAGATGCACTTTCTGCACTTATACACGCAGATAATGCACATAATATTGGTAAGAAAATGTGTGAAAAACTGAAGGAATTAATTCCGAGACAACAATTTGATATTCCAATTCAAGCAGCAATTGGAGCAAAAATTATTGCTAGAGAAACAGTAAAAGCGTTACGTAAAGATGTAACTGCAAAATGTTATGGTGGAGATATTTCACGTAAACGTAAACTTTTAGAGAAACAAAAGAAAGGTAAAAAGCGTATGCGTCAAGTTGGTAATGTAGAAATACCACAAGAAGCATTTATGGCTGTTTTAAAGCTGAATGATTAAAGCTAAAACACAACCTTTTCTTTTATAAAATAAAAAATCCCTTTTTTCAAAGGGATTTTTTATGTCTAATTGGTAACGGTTAAATACCGCAAAAAGTGTTCAAAGTAGTTCTGTGTTTAGATCGATTTATGTTTAAGAAATGTTAACCTTCTCCGGAACTAATGCAATATTTTCCACATCAAAAGGTTTTCCTAAATACACCAATTGGCAATTTTCACCTATATCTTGTATTTCTGTATTATAAGAAGATATAATATGCAATTCGCCATCATCATCTTTAAAGAATAAAGGAATGATGTTTTTGTTACTATTTGTAATTTCTATTAAGTTTTTATAGTGCTCTTTATTTTCAATATCGATTTCTTGAATAGAAGGAAAGTTCTTTGCAACGGTAACTAAATTGTTATAATCGTCTGTATGACTAAATAAGCCTTCTTTCGGGTTGTTATTACCATCATTCATTTCCTCTTGCGTTACTAATCTAAACGAGCCATTTTCTCCAAATTCTTTGCTAAACTTATCGATAGCATATTTGTTAATCTCTGTGTTTCCTGTTAATGCCATTAAGTATCCAACATCATTCAGTTCTATATTATCCATTAAAGAATCGGAATAAATATTAGTGCTTATCGCTTCTAAACCGAGTTCTTTTGCTTTATTAATATTGTTTTGATTACTATCAATTAACACGACATGTCTTCCGTGAGATTCTAAATAATGTCCTAATAATCTAGAAACTCTAGCAGCACCAACAATTAAAATTCCATCCGATTTTGTTAAAAAAACACCAACTAGTTTTGCAAACAAACGTGCTGTTGTTGCATTTAGTAAAACGGTTCCAAGTACAATCATAAAAACCAAAGGTGTAATATACTCTGCTCCGGGAACACCTTCTTTTGCTAGTTTTAATCCGAATAAAGACGCAATACCAGCAGCTACAATTCCGCGAGGACCAACCCAACTAATAAATAATTTTTCATTCGTTTTTAACGTAGAACCTCTAGTGCTTAAAAACACACCAATAGGTCTTATAATAAATACCACAACAGCAAATAGTACTGCTGTATTCCAATTATAAATTAAATATAAATCGGTCATATTAATATTTGCAGCGAGTAATATGAAAAGAATAGAAATTAGCAAAACGCTTAAAGATTCTTTAAAATAAAGAAGTTCCTTTAAGTACGGCGAATTCGAGTTTCCTAGAACCATTCCCATGACCACAACCGCTAATAAACCTGATTCATGTGCAAAAGTATCGGCTAATACAAAAACCCCTAAAACAGCAGCTAATGCAAATACATTTAACAGGTAATGTGGCACCCATTTTTTATTGATGATAAAATTTAATGCGTGTGCAAAGGTAAATCCGAAGGTAAATCCGAAAAGAACAATTTTTCCAAATTCAATAAATGCTGTTTTGGTGAATTCTCCACCACCTTCTACGGTAATAAATTCAAAAACCAATACCGCAACCAAGGCTCCAATTGGGTCGATAAGAATGCCTTCCCATTTTAAAACTGCCGAAACATCTTTCTTTAATGGTATGTTTCTTAAAATTGGTGTAATTACAGTTGGTCCCGTAACTATTATTAATCCCGAAAACAAGAAACATAATTCCCAACTCAAGTAAAAGATATAATGTGCTGCAACTGCTGCCCCAAAGAAAGTAACTAAAGATCCTATGGTTATCAATTTAGTAATAACAGGTCCGACGTTTTTAATTTCGTTAGTTTTAAGCGTTAAACCTCCTTCAAAAAGGATAATACTAATCGCTAACGACACAAAGTAGAATAAGCTTTCACCAGGAAATAAGCCTTCTTCTCCATTCCAAATAGGTTCAATCCATTTGGTACCATCTTGAGATAAAAATTCTGCAGCAATTGGCCCTACCAATAAACCGATAAGAATTAAAGGTAAAATGGCTGGTATTTTAAATTTCCAAGCAACCCATTGCGCCAATATTCCTAAAATAATAATTCCAGCTAATTCTAACATCTACGTTTTTTTTGCGTGAAAATACTAAATAATTACAATTATAATGGATATCTATTTACAATATGAGTTTAGAGTTTTTAAAAAAATACTATCTTTCAAGTCCTAAAACGAATGAAAATATAGTGTTATTAAAACCTTTTCATACTATTGGAATTGGCGTCACCTTTTCCCCAAATTTAAAAGCTAATGTTTTTGAAGCATCTCGTTTAGCGCTAATTTTTCAAAGTAAACTAACGCTTATTCATGTTGGCGCGGAGTCTTCAGAAAAAATTAAGAAATTTAAAAACCTCTTGGAACCTTTTGTTTCGCAGTCTTTAACGTATGATATTGTTTTTAAAACGGGAGATCCTGTAGATGTTATTTTATCTGTTGCTGAAGAAAAAAAAATAGACCTTCTAATTTTGGGCGCTTTAAAACAAGAAAACTTTTTAAAATATTATGTAGGTTCTATTGCTAGAAAAATAACACGTCAGGCAAAATGTTCTGTATTGTTGCTTATCAAGCCTTCCATAGAAAGAATGCCTTGTAACCACGTCGTTGTAAATGGTTTAAAGGATCCAAAAACGGAAAACACGATTGCTTCCGCTTTTTATGTTGCCAACCGTTTAGGTTCTGAAAAAATTACGATAGTTGAAGAAATTACGCAAGACAAAATAACGGTTAAGGTAGATGATGACAAGTCTTTAAGAAAAGCCAACATTGTAAAAGAACGTTTAAAACTACGTGAAACTGCTAGAGTAAATAGTATTATAAAAAATATACCGGTAGATCATACCAAAGACATTGTTATAAAATCACAACCCATTTTTGGAACCAAAGGATATTCTATTGGTCATTATGCACAAATTGCTAGAGCAGATTTGTTGATTATGAATGCGCCAAGTAAAATGACTTTTTGGGATCGATTATTTCCGCACGATATAGAACATATTTTAACCGAATTACCAACAGACGTACTCATCATTCAATGATAAAAAAAGAAAAGAAAATAATGTCTTTTTTTAAAGCATTACCAAAAAACATTTTTTCTGGTTTTGTGGTAAGTCTTATTGCTTTACCATTAGGTTTAGGTTTAGCAATGGCTAGTGATGCGCCACCAATTTCAGGAATAATCGCAGCCGTTGTAGGTGGGCTGCTTGTTTCTATATTAGGAGGAAGTAATGTTACTATTACTGGTCCTGGCAACGGTTTGGTTGGTGTACTTTTAGTAGCGATTACCACCTTAGGTTTAGAAAGTGCATACGCCGCTATTATATGCTCTGGTGTCTTTTTACTGGTTCTAGGTTTTTTACGTTTAGGTAAACTGGCAGATTTCTTTCCCTCTTCTGCAATTCAAGGGATGCTTGCTGCTATCGGACTCATTATTCTTGGCAAGCAATTTCATATTATGCTAGCGCATAAAATTAAACGTGATGATACTATAGATTACTTATTAGAAATACCGGTTACCATAAATGATGCTATACATTATGATAAAACTGGGCTTATTTTTGCTGCTTTAGCTGGAGTACTAAGCCTTATTATAATGGCCTTTTACGGAAAAATTAGAAATAAATATTTTCAACTCATTCCTGCTCCCATGTGGATCGTTATTTTGTCTATTGGCTTTAGTTATTATTTTGAATTGGTTGCACTTGAAAACAATCCTATTGCTTCAGAATACATGATTTCTGGTATTCCTTCCTTTCAAGAAATCATTTCACAATTACCAACGGTTAACTTTAGTAAAATAGGAAGTCTGCCATTTTGGTCTAGTGTTTTAGCATTAACGCTTATTTCTAGTATCGAATCCCTTTTAAGTATTAAAGCGGTAGATAAATTAGATCCAGAAAAAAGACGATCTAATGTGAATAGAGATTTAAAAGCGCTAGGTTTAGCAACTATTGGTTCTGGTTTTCTTGGTGGTTTAAACGTGGTAACTGTAATAGCAAGAAGCTCTGTAAACGTTAATAACGGTGGTACTAACCGTTCTTCTAACTTTTTTCATGCTACTTTTTTAGTAATATTCATTCTTCTTTTTAGCACACAGTTAACCAGAATACCGCTGCCTGCTTTAATGGCTATTTTAGTATATACCGGTTACAAATTAGCTTCGCCAGAAAACATTAAGAAAATATTTTCTATTGGTAGAGAGCAACTAATCATCTTTTTTGTAACGCTTATTTTAACACTTAAAGTTGGCTTAATAACAGGAATTCTTTCTGGTGTTTTAGTCACCTTTTTAATACATATATTTATCAATAAAAGTTTTTCTTTATTCGCAAGAAACGTATTAAAACCGAATGTTTTAATGTATAAAGAGGAAGATAGCGCAGGTAATTATTACGTAAGTGTAAAGCATTTTTGCAGCTTCTTAAATTATTACCGATTAAAAGAAAAACTAAATGCAGTTCCTGAAAACCAAGATATTATTGTAGACTTTTCACTTTGTGATTTTGTAGATCATACGGTTATGGAAAACTTGAATAACTATCAAGAACTTTTTTCAAAAAGAGGAGGCCATTTTGAAGTTGTAGGTTTAGATCTTCACGATACCGATTCTAAGCACCCATTTGCATTAAGACGTTTACTTCCTGTGCCAAATGTTATTAAAAAAAGTTTAACAAAAAGACAAACGAGTATTGAAACTTTAGCCGAAGATTATGCGCTAAGTTATGTGTCTAAAAAAGAAAAAAATGTTTCCTATTTAGATCATTTTCTGTTTTTTAAAACAAAGCATGTCAATCATATAAACAACCAACTTTGTTCTAAAAACAAAGAATTAACCATGTTTGATATCGAATTTTCTGAAGGAGAATTTATAGCAAAAGAAGTCGTTAGATCGACCATGCTTCATATCCAATTAGATACCAACATTCCGGAGTTTACTTTAGATAGAGAAGGCTTTCTTGAAAAAGTATATGCTTTTGCTGGTTTTAAGGATATTCCTATTCAAGATCATGACGATTTTTCAAAACGATTTTATCTGCTTGGCGAAGACGAACAAGCAATTAAACAGTATTTTAATGATGACATTACCCATTTTTTTGAAAGCAATCCTTATTATCACGTGGAATCTAACGGAAAAGCATTGCTCGTTTTTAGTAAAGAAAGACACGCAAGTATCAAAGAAATTAAAGCCCTTTTCGATTTTGGTAAACGTTTAAAACAAGTTATTTCTTAATAAATTCTTAACGTTTTATAAATAACGATTCCTATTTAGTAATTTGCATACTTATGGAAACATCCATAACTAAAATTGGATACCCAAGAATAATGTTTAATGGATGCTACATGTGACCATTGAAAAACAATAAACATAAACACATGAAACTATATCCTATAAATTCCGGAAATTTTAAGCTAGATGGTGGTGCCATGTTTGGTGTTGTTCCAAAATCTTTATGGACCAGAACCAATCCTGCAGATGCCAACAATATGATTGATATTGCAGCACGCTGTTTATTAATTGAAGACGGAAATCGCCTAATTCTCATTGATACAGGAATGGGAAACAAGCAAAGTGAAAAATTTTACGGTTACTACCACCTTTGGGGAAATGACTCTATTGACAAATCCTTAAAATCTCATGGTTTTCATCGTGATGATATTACAGATGTTTTTATGACGCATTTACACTTTGACCATTGTGGCGGAAGTGTACAATGGAATAAATACAAAACAGGTTATGAGCCTGCTTTTAAAAATGCGCATTTTTGGAGTAATCAAGACCATTGGAAATGGGCAACACAGCCTAATAAAAGAGAGGTCGCTTCCTTTTTAAAAGAAAATATTCTTCCTATGGAAGAAAGTGGTCAACTAAAATTTACTGCACTTCCGCAAAAAGAAATTCTAAAAAATTCTGCTTTAGGTTTTGATATCTTTTTCGCTAACGGTCATACCGACAAACAAATGATTCCTATGATTCAGTATAAAGGAAAAACCATTTGTTTTATGGCAGATTTATTACCTACCGTTGGTCATTTACCAATTCCGTTTGTAATGGGTTATGACACGAGACCTTTATTGACTTTAGACGAAAAAGAAAATTTCCTCAATTTAGCGGCAGATAATAATTATTACCTATTTTTGGAACACGATGCAAACAACGAAATTATTACAGTAAAACATACAGAAAAAGGAGTACGACTAGACAGCCTTTTTACCTGTAATGATATATTTTAAAAACTAAAACCTAATTATGAAAATTATTAAACCTTTTTTACTAGTAGGAAGCTTAGCGCTTGTTTTAACTAGCTGTGGTGGTGGAGCAGAAATTTTATCTACACCTCTTGAAAACATTGATACTGTTTCTTTAAAAGAAGCAGACTTAACCGAAAACGAAAAAAATAACTGGAGTCATTTGGATCTTGTAAAAGATACTATTCCAGGAATGAGCGTAGATAAAGCGTACGCTGAAATTATAAAAGGAAAATCTGGAAAAACAGTAATTGTTGCTGTTATAGATTCTGGAATTGATATTAATCATGAAGATTTAAATGGTGTAATTTGGACGAATACTAAAGAAATTGCTGGAAACGGAATTGATGATGATAAAAACGGTTATATAGATGATATCCATGGTTGGAATTTTCTAGGTGATGGTTATGATGAGCAATTAGAAATGACAAGAATAGTGGCAAAAGGAGATACAAGTGTGCCTCATTTTGCGGATGCTAAAGCTGGTTTAGAAGAAGGAATTGCAGGAATGGTTCCAACAAAAACACGTTATGAACAAATTTATGCGTCATTAGTAGAAGCAGATAAAGATTTTACTGCACATTTTAAAACTGCTGATTACACAAGTGATCAAGTTAAAAATTTAGAAACTACAGACGAAAAGTTAACAGAACACAAAGGTGTTGCTGCACAAATGGTAGGTTTTGGTTTACCAAGTATACAAGTAGCTAAAAAAGAATTAAAAGGTGCCTTAGACGGTTTAGTAGGAAGATTAAACACCAACTATAACGTAGACTTTAAAGGAAGAAAAACTGGTGATAATCCAGATGACTTTAACGATAAACCTGGTTATGGAAATGCAAATGTTTTACCTATTGCAGATGACGAAATTCATGGAACGCACGTTACTGGAATTATAGCAGCAGTACGCAACAATGGTAAAGGAGCAAATGGTGTTGCTAATAATGTTAAAATCATGAGTATTCGTGCCGTACCTAATGGGGATGAGTATGATAAAGATGTAGCAAAAGCAATTCGTTATGCAGTAGATAATGGAGCAAAAGTTATTAACGGAAGTTTTGGTAAAAGCTTTTCTCCACATAGTGACTGGGTAAGAGATGCTATTAAATATGCTAGTGATAATAATGTTGTTTTTGTACACGCTGCAGGAAACGATGGCAAAAATGTAGATACGGAAGCTAATTTTCCAGATGATAACGTAAACTATGTAGAAATTAGTAACACTTACATTCGTGTTGGTTCATTAGCATCTAAATATGGTTCTTCTATGGTTTCTGGTTTTTCTAATTACGGAAATAAAAACGTAGATGTTTTTGCTCCAGGATCTCAAATCTATTCTACATTCCCAAATAATGAATATAAAGCGATAAGCGGAACGTCTATGGCTTCTCCTGCTGTTGCTGGTGTTGCTGCTTTAATTTGGTCTCAATATCCAAAATTAACTGCTGCACAAGTAAAACAAATCATTATGGATTCTGGTTTACCGATTAATCAAAAAGTAGTTGTTGGTGGAGACGCTAGTGACGTAAGAGATTTTGGTACCTTATCCAAATCCGGAAAAATGGTAAATGTATATAACGCCTTAATTATGGCACAGCAATTATCTAAATAATACAAACTAACAAAAAAGGCATCAAGATAATTGATGCCTTTTTTATTTAATAATTTATACAGATGAAAAAATTATTTCTTGTCGCACTTGGTATCTCACTTGTTTCTTGTGGTTCTACTAATTCTGTTTCTTCCATACCAGAAACACCAACGACTCCAACAACTTCTATTACGCAATCCACATATTGGCAACAACATGTAGATTACAAAATGGATATTGATATGGATGTAAACAACTTTCAATACCAAGGGAAACAAAACTTAGTATATACCAACAACTCTCCAGATGTTTTAACCAAAGTATACTATCATTTATTCTTTAATGCATTTCAACCAGGAAGTGAAATGGATGTACGTTCCCGTACCATTACAGATCCAGATCCTCGTGTAGGAGACCGAATTAGTAAATTAAGTCCAAATGAAATTGGATATATTAAGGTTTCTTCCTTAAAACAAAACGGAACATCTTTAAGTTATGAAACCGTTGGTACCGTTTTAGAAGTAGATTTAGCTAAACCAATTCAACCAGGAGAAAAAGTAACTTTCGATATGATTTTTAACGCACAAGTTCCTGCGCAAATCCGTCGTTCTGGAAGAAATAATAAAGAAGGAGTTGCCTTATCCATGACACAATGGTATCCTAAACTTGCAGAATATGATTTTGAAGGTTGGCATGCAGATCCTTATATAGGAAGAGAATTTCACGGTGTTTGGGGAGATTTCAATGTAAATCTAACTATCGATAAAGATTATGTAGTTGGTGGAACAGGTTATTTACAAGGAAATCCAGAAGTAAACGGAAACAAAAAAACACTTCGTTTTAAAGCACCTAATGTGCATGATTTTACTTGGGCAGCAGATCCAGATTACATTCATGACACCATGCAAGTACCTAATGGACCATTGCTAAATTTCTATTACAAAAAAGATTTACCAGCAGAAAACCTTAAATTTTGGAAAGAATTTCAACCTAAAATCGTTGAATTGATGCAATATTTTTCAGAAAACATTGGTAAATACCCTTATGATCAATACTCTATTATTCAAGGTGGAGATGGAGGAATGGAATATGCTATGTCTACTTTAATTACTGGAAAACGTAGCTTTGGTAGCCTTATTGGCGTAACAGCTCACGAAATGGCACATGCATGGTTTCAGTTTTTATTGGCAACAAACGAGTCTAAACACGAATGGATGGATGAAGGTTTTACAAGCTATATTAGCGATCACGCTATGAACACTGTAATGAATAGCAATAAAGAAAACCCAACTTCTGGAGCATATAGAAGTTATTTAGGTTTAGCAACATCTGGTAAAGAACAACCTTTAAGTACACATGCAGATCGCTACAACTATAACAGAGCCTATAGCGCTTCTGCTTATAGTAAAGGAGAGGTTTTTATGGCACAATTAGGTTATGTTATTGGAGAAGAAAATTTAAAAAAGACCATTAAAAAATACTTTAATGATTTTGCTTTCAAACACCCAAGACCAATAGATATTATTCGTTCTGCAGAAAAAATTTCTGGATTAGAACTGGATTGGTATTTAATCGATTTTACGCAAACTACAAATACTATAGATTACGCGGTAAACACTATTGAAGGAAACAAAGTAACCTTAGAAAGAATTGGTGTCATGCCAATGCCTTTAGACGTTACCCTAACGTATGTAGATGGTACCACCGAAGACATTTACATTCCGTTACAAATGATGCGTGGCGAAAAACCAACCACTGCTACTATTAAAGCAGATTGGGCTTGGGCGTATCCAACCTATACTTTTGAAGGTACTAAAGCAATAAGCAGCGTACAAATAGATCCTAAAGAAATGATGGCTGACATTAATAAAGAAAACAACAAGAAATAAAGAATACCTTTACTTCTTTTATAAAACCACTTGATATCGCTTCAGGTGGTTTTTTTATTACGTGTATTTCGTCTTTTTGTTTTTAAACGAAAATGAGATGCATTCATTTTATTCCCTTTTATTACCTTTGACTCATAAAATAGCATACTTGAAATTTACTTATAACAAATCCGAAAAACTGAAAAGCGAAAAGCTGATCACCAAACTTTTTACGGAAGGAGACTCGGTCTCGGCATATCCTTTACGTCTTGTGTATTTAGAAACAACCTTTTTGGAAGCGGTTCCTCTTAAAACAGGAGTTTCGGTTCCTAAACGGAATTTTAAAAAAGCCGTAGATAGAATTAGAATCAAACGTGTAATGCGAGAAGCTTACCGACTTAATAAACACATGGTTTTTAACAACATTACAACATCCTTTGCGTTTATGATTTTGTATGTTGGTAAAGAAAAACCAACCTACGCCATATTAGAAACGGCAACCAAAAAGATGTTTGACAAGTTTTTGATTAAAATCGCCGAAAACAAATAACATATAAAATGAAATTTCTAACTGCTCTATTAATTCTCGCGCTTCCTTTAGCTTGTTCTAATTCTAATAGCAGTAAAGAAACTTCTTATGGTAGTTTTCCTGTGGTTGACGAAATGGTTTTTGAAACATGGGCAAACACACAAGTAGCCGTTTCACTTTCAAAGGAAAACATAGAACAAAAGGTTATCAAAGAATCTTTTCTACGTTTTGAAACCCAAGATTTAGAAAAAACATATCAGGAAATATTTAGCTTCGTAAATCAGAATAAAGGTTTTATTCAAGAGGATAATTCTAGTACATCGTATAACACAATCACACGAAGTTTAATTATTAGAATGCCATCTAATGGTTTTCAAAAAACAATAGATTCGATAAGTAATCAGGTTGCTTATTTTGATTCGAAACGGATTTCTTCCAAAGACGTAACCGAAGATTTTATAGACCTTGAAGCGCGTTTACAAGCCAAAAGAACCCTAGAAACTAGATATCTAGAATTACTTTCCAAAGCAAAAAATGTAAAAGAAATTTTAGAAATAGAACGCGAACTTTCAGTCCTTAGAGAAGAAATAGAATCGAAACAAGGCCGATTAAAATACTTACAAAGCCGCGTATCCTTAAGTACTATAAACATTGACTTCTACAAAGAAACAGCAGAAAGCGGTGTAACCATTTCGTATGGAACAAAAATGGCTAACGCTATTAAATCCGGATTTAATGGTATATCTTTATTTTTTCTAGGCGTATTACATATATGGCCTTTTATACTTATTTTAGGTTTCGCTATATTTTTCTTTAAAAGATGGCTTACTAAGAAAAACAAACAATAATGCAGATGAAAACAAGACTTATAAAGAGAATACTGATTCCAATATTTGCAGCAACGATACTTTTTACAGGATCTGCTTTTAAAAATGATTTTTTTGAAATCGCTAAACAGATTGAAATTTTCACAACCTTGTTTAAAGAGATCAACATGAATTATGTGGATGAAACCAATCCAGGAGATTTAATGGATGCTGCCATAAAAAGCATGCTTTCTAATTTAGATCCGTATACCCGTTTTTACAACGAGCAAGATGTAGAAGCAGAACGTATTAAACGTACAGGAGATTACACAGGAATTGGTGCTAACGTTAGAACTTTAAAAGATAAGTTAATCATTATTGAGCCGTATAAAGATTATCCTGCAGACAAAGCTGGTTTAAAAGCTGGAGACGAAATAATTAAAATTAACAACGTATCTATTGCAGACTATAAAGAGGAAGCTGGAAACTTATTAAAAGGAGCTGCAAATTCATCGGTTTCTGTTACTTATGTACGTCAAGGAAAAGAAAATACAGCGTCTATTATGCGCTCTGAAATAGAAATTAATGCGGTGCCTCACTTTTCTATGATAGATGCTAAAACAGGCTATATTGTGCTGAGTAAGTTTAATACCAAAACAACTACGCAAACCGCTTATGCTTTAAAAGATTTAAAAACGCAAGGAGCAGAACGTATTATTCTAGATTTAAGAAACAATCCTGGAGGATTACTTCGTGAAGCGATAAGTATTGTAAACCTTTTTGTACCTAAAGGACAATTGGTAGTTACTACAAAATCGAAGGTGAAAAAATACAATAAAACGTACTATACAAAATCAGAACCTGTAGATACCGAAATTCCATTAGTGGTTTTAATAAACGGTTCTAGCGCCTCTGCTAGTGAGATTGTTTCTGGTTCTTTACAAGATTTAGACCGAGCGGTAATTGTAGGTTCTAGAAGTTTTGGTAAAGGCTTAGTGCAACGACCTAAAAGCCTAACGTATGGTACACAATTAAAGGTTACTATTTCAAGATATTACACGCCTTCCGGACGTTGTATACAGGCATTAGATTATTGGAATCGCGATGACGAAGGAAATGCTGTGCGTGTAAAACAAGAAAATTATCATGCCTTTAAAACGAAAAACGGTAGAAAGGTTTTTGATGGTGGCGGTGTTTTTCCAGATGAAGATTTAGCGATCACTAAAAGCTCACCAATAACGAAAGCTATTAGTAGTAATTTCTTAATTTTTGATTTTGCTACCGATTATTATTACAAAAATAATATAGAAGATATTAATAGTTTCTTATTGAAAGATGGAGACTTCTCCGACTTTAAAAACTTTTTAAGTTCTAATAATTTTAATTTTGAAACGGAAACAGAAAAATCTTTATCTGAAGTTTTAATACAAGCAGAAAAAGAAGCGTTGGATGATGATATTCAAAAAGATTACAACACGTTGTTAGCTAATTTAAACAAATCTAAAAATAAGGCTATTGACGAAAGTAAAGAGCAGATTCTTGGGTTGATAACCGACGAAATTGTAAAACGTCATAGCTACAGAGAAGGTTTATATGAATACTATAAAACACACAATCTAGAAATTAAAAAAGCTACCGAAATTTTAGCAAACCCTTCTAAATATGCGAGTTATTTAAAATAAATATAAAACGTGTATATTTAAAATCTAGATTTTTTCTGAAAGCGATCAGAAACGTTACACTATGATAAAAAAAATAATTACATATCTATTCCTTTTCATAGGTTCTTTTTGTGTCTTAGCACAAGAAAAATTAACACACGAAGTCTATTTTGAAACCGATGATTACCATGTTTTATCTACCGAAGAAAATAGATTATTATTATTTATTTCTGGTTTAGATGGCATTGATATTGAAAAGATTTCCATCTATGGTTTTTGTGATGATAGAGGAAGTGCCCACTACAATTTAACCTTATCACAAAACAGAGCAAACGCTATTAAAACCGTTTTTTCTAATAATGAATTAGACGAATCTCTAATTAGTAATGTAGATGGAAAAGGCGAAGTTTTACTAAAAATTATAAAGGAAGATCAAGTAGATAAAATACGAGGTTTAAACCGAAAAGTAGAAATTATAGTAACAAAACAAGTACCAAAAGCGAAAGAAGAAATTGTTGTAGAAACCGCTAAAGACAGTATTCCTAGAGCTAAAAATCAAAAAACGACACAAGATATTGCCAATCACAATGTAAAGGAAGGAGATAAGATTAGATTAGAAAATATTTACTTTAAAACAGGTTATGCTACGCTTGCAAAAGACTCTAAAGGTACCTTAGAAGAGATTGCGAATATATTGTTAGCAGAAGATAATATTTACTTTTCTATTGAAGGGCATGTCTGTTGCACACAAAACTCTAGAGATGCAGTAAATAGGAAAACAAATCAGCGTAATTTATCGTTAGCTCGCGCAAAATTTATTTACGATTATCTTATTAAAAAAGGAGTAAGTAAAAGACGCATGCGTTTTATTGGCATGCGTAGAAAATTTCCACTTGGTGGCGATCCTAAATTTGATAGACGCGTAGAAATTTTAATTACACATGTTGCCGAAAAACGCTAGTTTTTCAGCATTGCAATGTGTGGTATTCCATCTTCAAGGTACTCTGCTCCTATTTCATGAAACCCTAAATTATTATAGAATTTTTTTAAGTAGCATTGTGCAGAAATCTTAATAATAGTTTGGTCATAAGTCGTTTTAACAGCAGCTATAGAAGCTTCCATAATAGTATAACCATATTTATGTTTTCTTTCATTTTCTGACACTACTACTCTACCAATACTAGCTTCATCAAAGTATAATCCTGGTTTAAAAATACGCGTATATGCAACTATTTTATCGTCTTTAAAACCTATCACATGTAGTGCATTCTGGTCTTTTCCGTCTATATCTTGATACACACAATCCTGTTCTACTACAAAAACTTGGGATCGTAATTGCAATATTTCGTATAACTCTTGTGTGTTAAGTTCTTTAAAGGTTTTGGTTATAATTTTTAACATGGTTTTATATTATTTTCTGGAGCTGGATTGCTTCTCTAATTAAATGAGATTCTTTTTTTTAAGGAATAGATACATTAATCTTGTACAATTACTTCTTTAGGATCTTCTTTATTAAACTCTGGTTGAATGGTGACATGGTTAATATTAAACTGGTCATGTAATACCTTTTCAATATCTATAAGTAAATCATTAAAAGCAGTTGTAGAAATATCTTCTGTTAAGTCTAAATGTGCTTCTAAATGTAGTTCGTGATCACTTAAATTCCAGATATGTACGTGATGTATTTTATTGACTTTAGGTAGTTTATTAACAGCTCTTACTACCTCTTTTATATTAATATCGTCTGGTGTAAATAGCATTAACATTCGAGTGGATGTTTTTAATAAATCATAGCCCACCCAAATTAAATACAAAGCAATTAATAAAGTTAGTAAACTATCTACCCAAAATAATTGGAAATATTTCATTAACAATCCTCCTATTAATACGGCTACACTAGCCAACATATCTGTAAATAAATGCAGATAAGCAGAACGCATATTTATATTATTTTTAGCCTCTTTTTTAAGTAGTAAAACGCTAAATCCGTTACCTAAAATTGCTATAATAGATAACCATATTACTAAATTTGATTCTATTTCTTGCGGATTATTAAAACGTTTAACCGCTTCTATAATTAATAAAATAGCCACAATAACTAAGGTGGAAGCGTTAATAAAAGCAGCAAGAATTTCGGCACGTTTATAACCAAAAGTTCTATGTATAGATGCTTTTCTTTTAGATAATTTTGCTGCTATATAACTTACTATTAATGATATAACATCACTAAAATTATGTAATGCATCACTTAATAAAGATAGACTTCCAGAAATTAAACCTCCTATAACTTGTGCTACAGTAATTATTATATTTAAAAATATAGTAATTAACAGCTTTTGCCCTTTTAGATCTTTTGTATCCTGCGCATGGTTATGTGAGTGTACATGACTCATTTTAACAATTCACAGGAATTTTATTTACTCTATTTTGGTGACGACCTCCTTCAAATTTAGTTTCTAAAAAAGTATCTACCATTTCAATAGCTTGTTGTAATGCTGTGTACCTTGCAGGAATACTTAAAATATTAGCATCATTATGCTGTCTTGCTAGTGCGGTAATTTCTTTGGTCCAACATAATGCAGAACGAATACCTTGATGTTTATTTGCTGTCATGTTTGCACCATTACCGCTTCCGCAAATAATAATACCAAAATCTGCTTTTTTGTTTTCTACATCATTTGCTACAGGATGCACGAAATCAGGATAATCTACGCTATCATTACTATCTGTTCCGTAGTTTTTTATTGTAATTCCTTTTGCTTCTAAATGCTTAATTATAGCAAATTTATAATCTGTTCCTGCGTGATCGTTTCCGATAGAAATGTTCATTTTTTTAAGTATTAAAGTTGGTTGTTTTTAACACTATAAAGGTACTAAAATAAAAAAGCCTTGTTATAAAATGAAACAAGACTTTTAAAAAATTTATGTCGTTATTATATTTACTTTTTCAATATCTTTTTTACACTTTTTCCTTGATCGGTGTTTATTAAAGCAAAATAATATCCTGAGCTTAAATACGATAAATCTATAGCAGTTTCTGTAGTTGTTAACAACTGCTTTCCTTGTAGGTCTACTATAGTAATTCCCTTTAAAATTTGGTTGTTTTTTAAACCAATATGCAAGTTATTAACCACTGGATTTGGGTACATACTAATAGTATTTAATTGATTTTCATTAGTACTTAAAGTTTGACAATCATTACTAAAAACCACAGAAGAATAATTAATATTTGTCCAATTAGCAGTAGAAAACACTTCATCATCTACATTAGCACAATCTATATTTACATTATATAGACTAAAACTAGTAATATTAGTATTGTTTCCGTTTCTTAAATCTACGCTACCAATAGTAGAATTATTAAAACCAACAGAAGTTAAATTGGTACTATTAGAAAGATCTAGATGGTTAACGGAAACACCTTCTAAATAGAAACTCTCTATGTCTATTAAATTACTTGTGTCTAAATTTGTTAATGTAATCCTACCATCGGAAATAATAGTATTAACTTTAGTACAATTAGTTAAATCTATAGCATTTAAACTACTATTCCACCTAAAACTTAATCTTTCTAAATTGATACAATTGGTTACATTTAATTCTTGCAGATTAGCATCAAATACACCAAAATTTATTAATGCTGGTTTATTACTTAAATCTAAACTACGAATACTGGTTTCGTCAATATTAATACCACTTAAAGAAGTACAACCAGTAACATTTAGAGTACTTAAATAGGATTCATCTGCATTAATAGATCTTAAAGAAGTTAAACCTTGAAGATCTAAGTGGCGTATAGTACATTTATACATGTTTATAGATTCAAGAGAAGTACACGTGCTTAAATCTAAAGTATCTAAAGAAGTAAGTTTAATATTTAGATCTACTAATCCTGTACAACCAGTAACATTTAATGTTTGTAAACCAGTATTTATGGATAGATCTAATTCTTGTAAAGCTGTTAAACCACTTACATCAAGCGCTGTAATATCAGATGTTTTTAAATAGGTTAATGCAGTAAAATCTCGAATCCCTGTAATATCGGATATCGTATATGGAATATCTAAGCTATTAACAATTGCTATATCACTTGTTAATACTTGTCCGTCATGGATTCCTTCGCTGTCCATCCCTTGATCTATTAGATATTGTTCAAAAGCAGAGTTTGGAATTAATGTGTATTGCGCATTTATTTGGTGAATACATACAATACTAAATAAAAGAATGTAAATTTTTTTCATGAGTTAATAGTTTAAATTAGACGTAATTTATTTTCCGCTGTACAGCGAAAACTATTAACAGGTATTATAAAATATAGAGAGAATTGTAAATATATAAAAAATATTTAAAATACTGATATATGGATAGTTATGTTTTATAATAATAAAAGAATGTAGTGACTTGAATTACTTTTTCAATATCTTTTTAACACTTCTTACTTGATCTGTAAGTATCATAGCAAAATAATAGCCAGTACTTAAATGCGATAAATCTATAGTAGTTTCAGTAGTTGTTAACAACTGCTTTCCTTGTAGGTCTACTATAGTAACTTCCTGTAATATTTGATTATTTTTTAAACCAATATGCAAGTTATTAACAACAGGGTTTGGGTAGATACTTATGCTATTTATTTGGTTTTCAATGGTACTTAAAGTTTGACAATCATTACTAAAAACATAAGAAGAATTGATATCAATATCCCAATTTGCGGTAGCATAATTTTCATCATCTACACTAATACAGCTTAAATTGGTACTATACACATAAAAATTAGTGATATTGGTATTGTTTCCATTTCTTAAATCTAAACTACTTACTGCCGAATTACTAATACCTATATAACTTAAGTTTACATTAGAAGTAAGATCTAGATCTGTAAAAGAAACTCCTTCTAAATCTATTCTTTCTAAATCAGGAAAATTACTTGTATCAAAACTTGTAATCTGATTACTAAAGGAATCTAAAAAAGTAATATTTTTAATACTAGTACAATTTGTTAAATCTAGATTACTTAAACTACCGCTTTGGTTTACAAATAAACTTTCTAAATTATTACAATTAGACAAGTTTAAATTTTGAATACCAGAATCATAAAAACCTAAACCTATTAATGCTTGATTATTACTTAAATCTAAAGTAGAAACTAAAGTTTCATCAATATTAATACTACTTAAAGAAGTACAACCAGCTACATTTAAGGTTTGTAAATACGATTCATTCGCTCTAATAGATGTTAAAGTCGTTAAACCATGAACATCTAAATCTGTTAAATAACTTTTATACATATCTATAGTAGCTAACGAAGAACAAGTACTTAAATCTAAACTATGCAATCCAGATATTTTAATATCTAGATCTACTAATCCGCTACAACCAGTAACATTTAAGCTTACCAAAGTATAATTTAAAGCGAGATCTAAATCTTGTAAAGCAGTTAAACCACTGACATCTAAAGATATTAAATTGGTATTATTTACCGATTTTAAAGATGTTAATGCGGTAAAATCTTGAATACCAGTCAAATTAGATATATTAGAATAAGAAATATCTAAGTTATTAACAACTGCTATATCTATTGTTAATACTTGTCCGTCATGGATTCCCTCGCTGTCCATCCCTTGATCTATTAGATGTTGTTCAAACGCAGGGTCAGGAATTAATGTGTATTGTGCATGTATTTGGTGAATAAATAGCAAACAAAATAAAAGTTGGTACATTTTTTTCATGCGTTAATAGTTTAAATTAGACGTAATTTATATTCCGTTTTGAAACGGAAACTATTAACTGATATTCTAAAAACTGGGAGAGAACTGTAAATATACAAAATAATATTTAAACTACTGATTTAATGATAGTTATATTTCTTTTGTTAATAAAAAAAAGTAGTAGCGAAGCATCTTAATAACTTCCAAAATAATAAGGATAACTTGTTCATATCTTCTTATTGTTTTTTAAAACTTTAATTAGGATTATCCAGTTAATTTTCCAAACCAAAACGTAAAGTGAACCACCAAAAAAGTTAGCCCTTTTTTACAGAGAAGTTTTCAGACCAAAAAGTGTACATACCAACATTAAAAAATGAAATACTTATTAAAGTTTATATGTGAATAGCAGTTATTAACAACTGTTAATAGCGAAATTAAATCCTTTAAAAATGAAGCTTTTAAGTAACTAACAACTTGTTAATAGAGTTACTTATTAAAGCAATCAAACTAAAACCTGAAAAAGTTATACCGTTATTAACAAGCTATAATAACCATTATTATTTTTTTAAATTTTTAAAAGAAAAAGATGAATATGTATATATATGTTTATAACTACTATTTTTCCTTTTTTAAACTCATTTATCCCTTTTCCCTTTTATAAAATTTACTTTCCTTTTTTAGTTATTAATATTCTCTTAATATCCATTTAATATTAAAATTGTAACTTTGTGAAAATAATTAGCGAAATTTCTCCACTTAAAACGCTAGATAATAACAGAATTTCGCATAACTTAGAAATTCAAAAGATTACAATTAAATTAAATGACAAAAAAGAAACACAGGAAACCTTCACATAACAAGATTTCCAACCTTACAGATACTATATTAAGTATTTTAAAAAAAGACAGAAACAAAACATTCAACTATAAACAAATTGGTGCTATAATTGGTGTTAATGACGCTAGTAGCAGAAATCAGATTATAAAAAAACTACAACAACTTAAAGCGAAAGAAGAAATTAAAGAAATCGATCGTGGTAAGTTTCAAATAAATAGTAATACAGAATATCATACCGGAATTTTTGATGCCGCACAACGTGGTAATGGCTATGTAATTTGTGATGATTTTGATGAGGATATCTACATTGCTTCCAATAATGTTAACAAAGCATTAAATGGAGATGAAGTAGAACTTTATGTGTATAAACGTAGAAAAAATGGTAAACATGAAGGTGAAATAACTAAAATTATTAAGCGTGCAAAAACCGAATATGTAGGAATTATACAAATTCACGCAAAAAAGAACTTTGCATTTGTAGTAGTGGATGGTAACAAAATGAAAACAGACATTTTTGTGCCAATCAATAAAACCATGAATGCCAACGATGGTGATAAGGTATTAGTAACGATGGAAGAATGGCCGGAAAAAGCCGATTCTCCTAACGGACGAGTAATTAAAGTACTTGGTAAAGCCGGAGAACATAATACCGAAATCCATGCTATTCTAGCAGATTATGGTTTACCATATGAATTTCCACCAGAAGTAGAAGACTACGCAAACAAAATAGACTTACAAATTAAGCCAGAAGAAATTGCAAAACGTCGAGACATGCGTAAAGATTTAACCTTTACCATTGATCCAAAAGATGCAAAAGATTTTGATGATGCCTTATCATTTACCGTTTTAGAAAATGGTAATTATGAAATAGGAATTCATATTGCAGATGTTTCCCATTATTTACAAGAAGGAACTATTTTAGATGATGAAGCGTATGAGCGTGCAACCTCTGTGTATTTAGTAGATAGAGTAGTACCAATGCTTCCTGAAGTATTAAGTAATGGCGCATGTTCTCTTAGACCACATGAAGAAAAATATACCTTTTCTGCAGTTTTTGAAATAAATAATAAAGCCGAAATTAAAAACGAATGGTTTGGAAGAACGGTGACCTATTCCGATGCGCGTTTTGCATACGAAGAAGCGCAAGCTATTATTGAAAGTAAAACAAATTTAATTCCTGCTGAAGTTTCTTTAACTGGTGAAGCATATCAAACAGATCAAGCAATTGCAGACGCTGTTTTAAAAATGGATGAACTTGCAAAAATTATGCGTGGACAACGCATGCGATCTGGAGCAATTAGCTTTGATAAAGTAGAAGTAAAATTCGAATTAGATAAGGATTCAAATCCAGTTGGCGTATTCTTTAAAACGAGTAAAGATGCGAATAAACTAATTGAAGAATTCATGTTATTAGCTAACCGAAAGGTTTCGGAATTTGTAGGAAAACAAAAACCAGAAAAAACTTTTATATATAGAGTGCATGATGAGCCAAATGAAGAAAAATTAATGGCTTTACAAGGCATTGTATCTAAATTTGGACACAAGCTTAACTTCAACAGTAAAGAAGGTATAGCATCTTCTTTAAATAAGTTATTAAGTGATGTACAAGGTAAAAAAGAACAAAACTTAGTAGATACTTTAGCAATACGTACCATGTCTAAAGCAGAATATACCACTAAGAATATTGGGCATTATGGTTTAGCATTCGACTATTATAGTCACTTTACATCACCAATTCGTAGGTATCCAGATGTCATGGCACACCGATTATTACAACGCTATTTAGATGGCGAAAAATCTGCAAATGCAGAAGTGTACGAAGAACGTTGTAAACATTCTAGTAATATGGAATATTTAGCTACAAAAGCCGAAAGAGATTCTATTAAATACATGCAAATTCGTTTTATGCAAGATCATTTAGATGAACCATTTAAAGGGGTTATTTCTGGGGTTACCGATTGGGGAATTTATGTAGAAATTATCGATAATAAATGTGAAGGTATGATTAGAACTCGCGATATTAAAGGCGATTACTATGAGTTTGATCAAGAACAATTTGCACTGGTTGGTCGCGATACAAAAACCATGTACCAACTTGGTGATGAGATTATTGTAAAAGTAAAACAAGCAGATTTAATTAAACGTCACTTAGATTTCGAGTTACTAGGTAAAGCGGAAGCATAAAATTAATACCAAAATAATTTAACGAATGCTATTCTTGTTTTGTTACGAGAATAGCATTTTTTATTTTTAAAAAGTAACATGTTAACCAAACCAACAACTAATAAAAAGTGTTGGTAGTGGAAGGGATTTCATAGAATAGCACGATATTACAAATACATTATTAACCACATAAAAAAGGGAAACCATGATTCTAACCACAACAAACACTATCGAAGGACATAAAATTCATGACTATTTAGGTATTATTACTGGAGTTGCAGTAAATAGAAAGCAAACCGGGATGTCTTTTAGTATGACAAAATATTATGATGCTTTAGAAAGTAATATTGAAATCGTAAAAGAAGAAGCTTTTCAAAACCTTAAAAAAAATGCTATTGCTGTGCATGCAAATGCCGTTGTAGGTATTACTGTAGATGTAGAAACTTTTGCAACTAGTGGAATACTTATGATTTCTATTACTGGAACAGCTGTTAAAGTTGCCTAAAAATCAAGATATTGAATTCTTAATTGTATAAATTTACATCTTATTTAAGAAAATATATATCATGAAAAATATTCTGTCCGTACTATTTATACTTACTACCATTACGAGTTTTGCACAAGAATCTCAAAATACTACTATTGGAGAATTTAGCGAAATAAAAGTCTATGATCGAATAGAAGTAGAACTTATTAAAGCAGATGAAAACAAAGTTGTGGTTTCTGGAAAGAACACAAATGATGTGGTCATTGTGCATAAAAAAGACATTCTAAAAATTAGAATGACACTTTCTGAAGCATTTAACGGTGAAGATACCACAGTGCAGGTATATTATACTTCTTTAGATGTTATAGATGCCAATGAAGGCACTTTTATAGGTTCTAATGATGTTATTGAACAGTTTGACCTAAAGGTGAAGGCACAAGAAGGAGGATCCGTTAGACTAGAAGTAAAAGCACTTCAATTTTTAGATATAAAATCGGTTTCTGGAGGAACTATTAATATTTCAGGTAACACTGCGAATCAAACCGTAGATATTAATACAGGAGGTGCTTATAAAGGAAAAGATTTAATTAGTGAAAATACGACAGTTACTATAAATGCTGCAGGAGTTGCACATGTAAATGCAACCAAAAAAGTAGAAGCTAAAGTGCGAGCAGGAGGAACGGTTTACATTTATGGCAACCCAGAAACAGTAGATGAAAATACTATTTTAGGAGGAAAAATTATTATTAAAGATTAATCCTAGCATTTTTCTTAAATTTGTAAGAAAGATTCACTTATGCTTGATACAATTTTAACAGCAATTCCTTTTGGAATAATTCTATCGTTTACGATTGGGCCTGTTTTTTTTGTACTATTAGAAACCAGTGCCACAAAAGGAGTTAGAAGTGCATTAATATTTGATTCCGGAGTTATTCTAGCAGATATTTTTTTCATTGTTGTTGCTTTTTATAGTACTAGTAAACTTTTAGAAAAAGTAAAAGACGATCCTAGTTTTCTAATTTTTGGAGGTGTTTTCCTAACAGCTTACGGATTAATTTCGTTTATTAAAACCTCAAAATCTTTCCGAGAAATCGTTAGAGAATACCATACGGTAGAATTTAAAAAAAATTATGGAAAACTCTTTATCAAAGGTTTTTTACTAAACTTTATAAACATTGGTGTTTTATTGGGTTGGCTTGGTTTTATTGTTATTGGTAACTCCTTAACCGAAACTACACACGAACTTCAATTATTTTTAGGAACCATTTTATTGGTTTACTTTCTAGTAGATTTATTAAAGATTGCCGCAGCAAAAACACTTAAAAATAAACTAACACCAAGACGAATTTTTAAAACAAAAAAAATAGTAGCACTTGTTATTTTGGGCTTTGGCGTTTTACTTTTAGTACAGGCGTTTTTTCCAAAAGAAAAAGAACTAATTAAAGATAAGTTGGAGCAAATTAGTCCGCTTTAAGGATTTATTTTAATGTATTATTTTTTCAATCACTTTGTAATTATCAGATTAAAAACTGTCTAATAATAAATAACCAGCATCCTGGGAGAACGCTTTGTAAATCAAGTAAAAATCCTCTTTCTCACCAAGCAAACCAAATAGTATTTTCTTCTTAATTTTCTGATTATAAAAAATATAAAAAGTGAAATTATCAGATTCTGTACCAGCAGCAGATAAACAAAAACTATAATTGTTATTTAAATTAGTAAAATCTAAAGACTTACAATAGTAAACTTCATTAGAATGGAATGCATGCATTTTCTTTAATGCTTCCTAAGGATAACTATGAACCATTTCTGTAACAGCATCGGCTGTTAAAATGGTTTTTGGGTACTCTATATTGCGTTTGTCTGGATGACAAATGGAATATTTAAAAGACATGGTTTATTTTTTAGAAGGATACAAGTTAGTGCTGTGTGATGCGTTAAACAGGGAATAAGATAAAACAGATAACAACACAAAACAAAAAAATAATTAGCGTGTAAACAGACCAAAGGTACATTCTTAAATAATCCTTTTTCTTTTCTTGTTTTTTCTCGTAAGTTATTAATGCTCTGAATTCCATCAAATCTGGTAAAATCCAAATAAAAAAAGGAGATAATTTAATTCCCTTTTTTTCCAATTCCATTCGTATAGCTGCATAATGTGCACCAAAGATTATGAGGGATATAAAACAAATTAGTAAAAAAAATCCAAGGAGTATTTCCATTTTATTTTTTGTGATAAAAAAGAGATGACTTTCGCATGTAGTCTAGAATCAAATAATTAAATATACACGGTTTAAGTTTGTCTTTTAACGCTATTCTTTGTTACAAACCGTATTTTATTAGATGTTGTTCTTATTATTGAAAAACGCAATTGCTTTCGGTTCCGTTTTCAAATTTTCAATAAATTTTTCTCGCTCCTCTGCATTCATAGTTGGTGCTTCCGTTTGATAAAATCTAATTGAACCGTCTTTTTGAGGCGCAACCAAAATCAAACGTCCAATTCTTAAATCAAAAATGCGAGTATTAACTATTCCGTATGCGTTTTTGTCTGCAAATTGCGTAGCAACCCAATCCACTCTATTTTTGCTGGATGTATTTAAACTTCCTTGTGCTAAATAATGTGGGTGATTTCTAGAAGTTGCTAAAACAGGGTTTTCCGTATCCATGCCGTCTGATATTGTCAAAATCGTAAAATAGGTTATATATTCATCGTTTAAATTTTTGAATAGATATTCGCTGTGTTCTCCTCTACCAATTATTATCGTTTGTCCAATAATTTTTTTGCCACCAATTTCTGTTTCAATGGAACCATTTCCATTACCTGGTGATTCATAGTTTGGCGTTGGAAAAGGGGATGTATAAAGAGGAAAATTAGATGGTGGATATTTTTTCAAATTCTCAATTTCCATTTTGAGAGTTGTGGTATCCCATTTTTCAGGTGAATTGAATTCAGATGCTAATTTTTTTGATTTTTCTAAAGTCCAAAAAGCTTCCATAACAGAATCGTTAATTTCTACTTTTTCCGATTTGGTACTACAAGAAAATACGGTTCCTAGTAAAAATATCAATGTTATAAAAAAGTTCGTTTTCATATTGTTTGTAGCGTTTATGTACAGAAATTTACGTTTTGAGCGCAAGGATTTTCGAAAGGAAAATCAGACGAAACAAATGAGTAACCGACTTTATTTAAGCACTAATGTAGCTATTTTTCATACACGTTGTTGGCTTTTAGTGCTTCTTGACAGTTATTAGTTGATTTTTATTTTTTTACTCTTTCCAATAAATAGATATAGAATGGATCCCAAAATAGGTAGGAATATAACAACTAAAGTCCAAGTAATTTTGTCATTTTTCTGAAACTGATTTCTTAATATATCTCTTATGCAAAAAAGCCAAAGGCCAATAGAAATAAATAGTAGCGCTTGCCAAATAAATAAACCTAAAGAAAAATCTGTTACTGTTTTATCCATAATATTATTTTTAAATATTTATATAATTGATTTTTAATTCCGAAACTTGGTAAATATAGATTGCGTGAGGTTTAGCGTATTCAATTTAGTTAAAAATTCTGAAAACGAGCTAAAAAAATCCGGAAAGTATTTCATTCAGCTTTGGAGTGAGCAGTCAAAATAATTATTAAAAACCTGCACCGTAGTTGTTCGTTTTAAAACTCAAACTAAAATAAAACAAGGTTTTTTTATAGTTGTAAAATGGCATTAAAGCTAACGAATTCATACAGATGTAAAACAAATCATTACTAAACCAATAAAGGTTTATACTAGGGTATTTGTTAATCTTTCAATTTCCCTAAAATTAGATTACAATTTTTATTAAACAAAACGGATAACATAAGATAAAGGTTTCTTTAGTTGTCGATTTATAGTATCGAACCGCTAGATCTATCTTACTTCAAATTTTTTAAAATTTAAATCAAAAACAAATGTCCTTGGTTATTTTAGGCTTTGGTATTTTACTTTTAGTACAAGTATTCTTTCCAAAAGAAAAGGAATTAATTAAATACAAGTTGCATAAAAATAGGCCATTATAATACTATTTTACTGTGTAATTACTAAATAAAACTAAAGCAATGCTTTAATTCACTTTTATAGTATTTCTTCTTTTGAAGCGTTAGCCTATAAAAATTACTATTTTTACATCCAATTAAAATGACTTTCAAATGAAAAAAGGATGCTTAATTGTTTTTATTCTTGTGTTTTTTAGTACTTGTTCTTCAAGTAATGAAGAAGAGGAAACCCAATCTTCATCATGTTCTAAAATATTAAGTTTAACAGCATTTGACGTAGGAAATACTACTGCAAATTTGTTTTGGACAACTAATGAAAACGCTTCTAATTTTGAAGTAGAATATGGTCTTGAAGGTTTTGCATTAGGTAGTGGTACCACAATAAATGCTACTACAACCTCTTTATTTATAGAAGGTTTAATTAAATCTAGCGATTATTCCTATTCTGTTAGAGCGTTTTGTGAAGATACTACTTCGTATAGCGAATGGTCTAATGTACATAGTTTTAGAACAAAAGAGGAAAACCCTTTTTGTAATGATCCATTAGTAATGCAAGTCAAAAGGAAACCTTGGTTGCATCCAACTGAAACGCATAACACTGTTCACGTGGAATGGTCAGGTGGAAGTGTGGATGGATTGGAAGTTCAATATGGTCCTGCAAATTTCAACATAGATGAAGGCACCATAATTACAGTACAAAACACAAGTAGTATTGGAAGTGGATCTGCAGCAATTTCTGGATTAGAGCCGGATACTTCCTATCACTTTTATATTAGAAATATTTGCTCTAGCGCTGGTTACAGTGGTTGGTTAGGGCCGGAATGGATTTATACAGATGAAACCCCGTTTAATGTAAATTGTAAGGATCCTACTGATTTTGATATAGGTCCAGGAACAGGAAATGGGTGGGCAAGTTTTTATTGGAGTGATAATTCGGAATCAAGTTGGGACATTCATATTATTCCTGAAGGTAGTCCGATTAATCTAAACGACACAAATACATTTAATGTCACAGACAATACTTTCGGATTATATTTCACGAACCAAAATGGTTACATTCATGGTCAAGGCTATGATTTTTATATTAGAGCCAATTGTGGAATGGATGGAAATAGTGATTGGTATGGCCCAACAACTTTTACCGCGGGATTCTAGCTTGATTATTCATAAAGTAGCAGGGAAATTTGTTTTGTTAGCTTCTTTTTTTATTGTTTACGTAACCACATCCTAATTTCTTTTCGCAAAGAAACTTCAGGTTTTGGTAACGGAATTGTTTGTCCGAATTGTTTACTTCTATTAAATTTTGAAAACGTACTCTTATGTTTTTTCCATGCTTCTGGATACAATTCTAAGAACTTGCTAAAAATACTTTGTTCATTTATTTTTCCTTCTATTTTAGAAAGTACTTCCTTAAATTTTTGCTCTTGGTCTATAATCATTTCGTTGTTATTCAGTAGTAAATAAAACTAGTATTTGTTTCAAATATTATGGTTAGTAAAGGTTTTTGGGTGAGGGTTTCTGTTTTGTCACTATTGTGCACAACAAGTTTTATATTAATTATACCCTTTAAATAGAACAGGTTATAATAACTTTTTTAGTACTGTTATTTCGTAAATATAATTCTTTTAAAGTAATATTCAAACAGCTACTTTTTTCTAATTTTTGTAATAATTTCAATTCTAATTTTTAAATACTCTTAAGTTAAGTTTTAGGTTTCTGGAAGTCTTAAACCTATTCTAAATTTTCTTAAAATTTAAAACAAAAAAAGAGCTACTAGATTAAGAGACTATTTTTTGAGGTGCCGATTCCTACTATCGAACCGCTGTATCTATCTTACTCAAAATTTTATTAAAATTTAAAACAAAAAAAACCGACAACATATGTTGACGGTTTCTTGAGGTGTCGAGCGGATTCGAACCGCTGTAGTTGGTGTTGCAGACCAAAGCCTAGCCACTCGGCCACGACACCGTAAATTCCTAGTTTATTAGGAATCTCATTAATTCTAACGAGAAGGCAAATATAAAAATATTTCCCTTTTAACACTAGTTAGTTTTACTTTTTTCTTTTTTCGGTAATTTCAATGGTTACCATTTCCACATCTCCACCAATTGGAGGATTAATTTTACTTACTGCAACTGTAGCAATACTAATTAGTCTAACTTCTTTAAGTACACGTCTTAAAATACGTTTTGCAACGCTTTCTAATAAGTGCGAAGGTATCGCCATTTCTTCACGAACCACCTTGTTTAAAAATACGTAATCTACAGTATCTTTTAAATCATCGGTACTTGCGCTTTTTTGTAAATCGGCTTTTACTTTAATATCTACACGGTAATCACTACCTATTTTAGTCTCTTCGGTTAAGCAACCATGATGTGCAAAAACACGAATATTTTCTACTTTTATTATTCCCATGGCGCAAAAGTAGTATAATCCATGGCACTTTTCATAAAAATTCTAATGTATTTCCATTAGTTATTAATCTATCTTGATTCTTGGCGCTAAAAGCAAAGCGGTCTTCCTTTTTTTATAGTCAGATTAGTTAGTAAACAAATCGAAAATATTACTAAGTGCGCTTGTTTTCGATTTATAAAACTCGGTATATGTACAATTATCGCAAGTTACCGAAGTATATTTTTGGGATTGTACATCAAATATTTTAGACCAAGTGCCGCCAGTAGCTCGCATTTGTCCTGTGATATACTTGTTATTGTTACATTTTGGGCATTCGTAGTTTTTGTGTTCCATAATTATTGTTGTTTTATATATACGTCTTAATACTTCAAAAAAGTTACGAAATTTATACGCTTTTGCAAATATGTATTTACTATAAATTTGTCTAGTTTTGTATTTCAGTTTAGAAAGTAATATAATTATGTCTGAAGAAACCAAAGCGCTCCATTTTATCGAGCATATTGTAGAAGAAGATTTACAAAACGGAATGGCAAAAGAAGATTTACGTTTTCGTTTTCCACCAGAACCAAACGGCTATTTGCATATTGGCCATACTAAAGCAATTGGTATTAGTTTTGGTTTAGGGGAAAGATATAATGCACCTGTAAATTTAAGGTTTGATGATACCAACCCTTCCAAAGAAGAACAAGAATATGTAGATGCCATTAAGCGCGATATTACTTGGTTAGGTTATACTTGGGCAAAGGAAGTATATTCATCAGACTATTTTCAACAACTATACGATTGGGCGGTACAGTTAATAAAAGACGATAAAGCGTATGTAGATTCGCAGTCTTCGGAAGAGATGCGTATACAAAAAGGAACGCCTACACAAGTAGGAACCAATAGTCCATATAGAAATAGAAGTGTAGCAGAAAATCTAGATTTATTTCAACGTATGAAAGATGGAGAATTCCCAAACGGATCTCACATTTTACGTGCAAAAATAGATATGGAAGATCCTAACATGCTCATGCGGGATCCCATTATGTATCGTGTCATGCATGCACATCACCATAGAACAGGAAACGATTGGTGTATTTATCCAATGTACGACTGGACGCATGGAGAAAGTGATTATATAGAACAAGTATCGCATTCTTTATGTTCTTTAGAATTTAAACCGCATCGTAAATTATACGATTGGTTTAAAGAGCAAGTATATCCTATAAGTGCTAAAGAATATCCTTTAATTCCGAAGCAAAGAGAATTTGCACGTTTAAATTTAAGCTACACCATTATGAGTAAGCGAAAGCTGCTTAAATTGGTAGAAGAAAATATGGTTTCTGGTTGGGACGACCCAAGAATGCCAACTATTTCTGGTTTACGAAGAAGAGGATATACGCCAAATTCTATTAAACAATTTATAGAAAAAGTAGGGGTAGCAAAACGTGAAAATGTAATTGATGTTTCGCTTTTAGAATTTTGTATTCGTGAAGATCTTAATAAAATAGCACCAAGAGTGATGGCTGTTTTAGATCCTATAAAAGTAATTATTACTAATTATCCGGAAGATAAAGAAGAGTGGTTTGAAGCAGAAAATAATCCGGAAGATGCTGCTGCAGGAAGTCGAAAAGTACCTTTTTCTAGAGAAATTTATATTGAAAAAGACGATTTTAAAGAAGAAGCTAGCGATAAGTTTTTTAGATTAAAACTAGGAGGTGAGGTACGACTGAAAAATGCATATATCATTAAAGCGGAAGATGTTGTAAAAGATACCAACGGAAACATCACAGAAATACATGCTACCTATTCGGAAGATACCACCAAAAAAGTAAAAGGAACCTTGCATTGGGTTTCTGTAAAACATGCGGTTCAAGCAGAAGTTAGAGAGTATGATAGATTATTTGTAGACGAAGCTCCAGATAGCCATGAAGGCAAAGATTTTATGGAATTTGTTAATCCGAAGTCATTAAAAAAGATACACGCATTTGTAGAACCAAGTTTAGCAGAAGCTAAAATAGGAGCGCAGTTTCAGTTTCAACGTTTGGGGTATTTTAATGTAGACAACGATTCAACTTCTAATAAATTAGTATTTAATAAAACCGTTGGTTTACGGGATTCTTGGGCAAAAGTAAAACCTAAAGAAAATGCAAATCAAAACCAACAAAAACCACAACAACAAAGTCAGCGTAAAGCAATTAGTGTGATTCAACAATTCGGAAAGAAATACACCAATCTTCCGGAAGAAAAGCAACTAAAAGTTAGAGCAGAAATACTGGAACTCGCTAAAGAAGTTTCGTATGAAGAATTAGAACCTCTTTTTGCTACCGCAGTTAAAAAAGCGGGAACTAGAATAGGAGCCATGTTAACTTTGCGTGTTTTATTAGAAAATGGTTTAGAGAAAAATGAAGCGATTATAGATTTTATTGAAAAAGCATTAGAAGATAAAAATGAATTGCTGGTTGCAGAAGCAAAAAATATAAACTAGTTATTTCTTGCCATAAAGCTTTTTTAAAACATGGAATTCAATTTAATAGATCCACTTTTTTATTTTATAAAGAAGTGGATTTTTGTTGTGTATAAATTCTTTCTAAAATATTAGAAATAAAGAATAATCACTATATTCGAGTGCTATTATTCTAATTTTAAACATTTTACAACTAAACTAACCATGAAAAAAACCAAAAAATCTACAAGCTTAATAGGCTTGTTTACTACTTTATGGACTGCAATACTTTTACTCCATTGTAGTTTTTTAACCGCTCAAAATTCTAATATCGTTTACTTTCAAGACGAAGTAATTAGCATGCCAAATAACATAGAAACCTTCACTTGGGATGCGATGCCAGAAACCGCAAAATTTAGAGAAGGTTATTTTGGATGGCTTCAATTTAATGAAACACCTTCCCAAAGTATTCAAGATGCATTTAAAGCTAAAAAACTAAAGCTTATTGCGTATTATCCAGATAGAACCTACCTTTTTTACTTTCCGAAGCGTACCAATATAAACTACTTAAAACAATCTGGAGTACGTTCTATTATTCCTTTAGAAAACAGACTTAAAAAATCTTTAGAAATCAAATCTAACACGATTGAGGACTACGCAATGGAAGGAAATAATGTGCTTATCACGTTATTGCATCATGATTTTGTTAATACCGATTATGTAGTTTCAGAATTACTAAAAATAGAATCTGTAACCATCCAAGAAAATTTTAAAGGACACAGCATGTTACAAATTGCCGTTCCTTTAGAACAAATAGATCAAGTAGTATCTAAACCTTTTGTAAAATGGATAGAATTAATTCCAGCACCTGCAGTAAAAGAAGATATACAAGGACGAAATTTGCACAGAGCTTCTAATTTAGATACACAAACCACTGCTGGTAGAAATTATACAGGAGCAGGAATAGGTGTACTTGTAAGAGATGATGGCGTTGTAGGACCTCATATTGATTTTGAAGGAAGAATAGATAATAGTGCAACAACAACTACCGGACAAACGCATGGGGATGGTGTTGCTGGAATATTAACAGGAGCCGGAAACCTAGACCCAAGAAAAAGAGGAATGGCGGCAGGGGCAAACCTGTTTGTAACCGATTATATTTCTACATTTTTAGATCCGGAAACAACGAATTTAATTAGCAACGGATTTGTACAAATTACAAACTCATCGTATGGTGATGGTTGTAATGATGGCTACACTACCAATTCTATTACTGTAGATTCTCAAACAAATGCAAACCCTACGTTATTGCACGTATTCTCGGCAGGTAATTCTGGGGCTTTGGATTGCGGTTATGGAGCAGGAGCAGGTTGGGGAAATATTACTGGAGGACATAAACAAGGTAAAAATGTAATTGCAACAGCAAATACATTTTTTGATGGATCATTATCCAGTACCAGTAGTCGTGGTCCTGCTCTAGATGGTAGAATTAAGCCAGATATCACAGCGCACGGACAAAACCAAGAATCTACAGCAGAAAACAACACCTATCAAACATTTGGTGGTACTTCTGGGGCAGCTCCAGGAATTGCAGGTGTTTCTGCACAATTATATGAAGCTTATACTACTTTAAATGGAGGTGCTTTACCAGAGTCTGCTTTAATAAAAGCAACGCTACTAAATACAGCAAATGATTATGGAAATGTAGGCCCAGATTTTAGTTTTGGTTGGGGAATGGTAAACGGACTTAGAGCAGCAAAGTTAATAGAACAAGGACGTTATTTAAATAGTACCGTTACACAAGGAACAAATAATAATCATTTAATGTATGTACCAGGAAATACTGCTCAAGTGCGTTTTATGGTGTATTGGAGTGATGAAGCAGGAGCGCCAGCAGCTTCACCTGCATTAGTAAATGATTTAGATTTAGTAGTAACAGACCCAGGAACTGGAACACACCTACCATGGGTTTTAGATTCAACTCCAAATGCTGCAAACTTAAATACACCTGCAACTACAGGTGCAGATCATCTAAATAACATGGAGCAGGTTTTAATTAATAACCCTGCTGAAGGAGCATATACTATAAATATTTCAGGATTTAATGTTCCCGTAGGACCACAAAAATATTATGTGGTTTATGAAATTATTACCAACGGTTTAACACTTACTTATCCGTTAGGAGGAGAAAAATTAGAGGTAGGAACTCAGGAAGTAATACATTGGGATGCCGTAAATGTTAGCGGTTCTACGGATCTAGAATACTCTATAGATAATGGTGCTAGTTGGACGGCAATGGCTACTGTAGCAGCTACAGTTACTAATTATACGTGGACCGTTCCAAATAGTATTTCTGGAACGTGTTTAGTAAGAGTTTCTAATGGCACATTGGTCGATCAAAGTACTGCTAATTTTTCTATCGCAGAACGCGTAACGGGTGTGAATATTACACAAATTTGCCCAACAGAAGTAAGCCTAACCTGGAATGCAGTAACAGACGCGACGTCATATGATGTTTACCTTTTAGGAGAAAAATTTATGGAGGTTGTAGGTAACACTACAACAACATCTTTAGCAATTCCTATTACAGATCCTAATAATCCAATTTGGGTTGCGGTTAGTGCCAAAGGAGGAAATGGTTGGGAAAGTTTACGAACAAACGCTGTAAATTATTCAGGTAACGGATTGTTTAATTGTCCGTTAAGTAAAGATATAGCAGTAACCGTATTGAATAATTCAGCTTCCGATTTTGTTAAAGTATGTAACCAAGATCCTATAATTATTACGGCAGATATTTCAAATTTAGGTACAGACCACCAATCTAATTTTATGATTTCCTACCAAATAGGAACAGAAACTCCGGTAGATGAAATGTATGCAAGTATTCTTTCGCCTGGTATAACAGATACTTTTATTTTTAGCACACCAGTAAATGTAACAGCCAATGGTGCTTCTACCTTAAAAGTTTGGACCTCGCTTTCGGGAGATGAATTTACAAATAATAATGAAAAAGCATTAGATTATTTTGCACAAGTATCTGGTACAGAACCAGGTGTTGTTGAAACGTTTGAGGTAAATGGAGTACCTCCAAGTGGTTGGGCATTAAGTAATCCAGATAATGCTAGAACTTGGCAAGAACGAGCAGGTATAGTTGGAATAGACGGCAATACAACAACAACAGCTTATGTAGATGGGGCAAATTATAGCGCAAGAGGACAAGAAGATGTTATTATTACCGCGTATTATGATTTAGATTTTAATGGTACCGCAGAATTAAAATTTGATATTGCAAAAGCACAATGGTCTGCAGCTTACAATGATGGTTTTCGTGTAGAAGTTTCTATAGATTGTGGCACAAATTACACACAAATTTATTTTAAAGAAGGTTTAGATTTAGCAACAGTTGGTTATATTAATGCTTCTTGGTCTCCAAATAGTGGAAGTGATTGGAGAACCGAAATCGTAGATATTACGCCTTATATTGGAGAACAAATATTGCTTCGTTTTATAAATATTAATGATTATAGTAATAGTACTTTTTTAGATAATATTAATCTAACAAAGGAGGTCAATCCTTTATCTATTGCAGAAAATGAATTAGAAAATGCAATTTCTGTATATCCAAATCCATCGGAAGCAGATGTATTTATTCATATTAATACTACTATTGGCAATACGTATCAAATAGAGTTATTAAATAACCTCGGACAAAATATTACTTCCATTTCTAAAACGCGTTTTAGTCAAAGCGCCCAACAGCGTTTGGATGTTTCAAAATATGCGGCAGGATTATATTTCGTGAAAATTAAAGTAGATAACCAGGAAGTAGTGAAAAAATTAATTATAAAATAAGGAAGAAATAGGTAAGTGTAAAATCCCATAATTATAATATTTATGGGATTTTTTTTATTTTTGGTCCTACTGGGCTTCTAGGGAACTAATTTTATAAACAGCCATTATTTTTTGTACATTGAAAACAACTAACTAATACTATTAAAAATGGAACAACTTATCAACCCTTGGGCAATCCCAGTAGCGGCTGTTGCAGCCTTACTAATTGGGGCAATTTGGTACAATCCAAAAGTCTTTGGAAGCGTTTGGATGCGAGAATCTGGTATGACAGAAGAGAAAATGAGAGGAACTAATATGTTCAAAATCTTTGGCTTGTCTTTAGTTTTTGCAGCAATGTTGGCTGGGTTATTAATGAATTATACAAACCATCAATGGGGAGCAATAGGAATGATAGGAGGAAGCCCAGAAACAGCTTTACCATCCTATGAAGCTTTTATGGCAGACTACGGAAATGCTTTTAGAACCTTTAAACATGGCGCATTACACGGAACTATGTTTGGTGTGCTTGGCGCATTACCAATACTTGGAACTATCGCATTATTTGAACGTAAAAGCGCAAAATATATTTTTATAAATGCTGGATATTGGATGGTTACACTTGGTGTAATGGGCGCATTACTTTGTGGCTTATAAAATTTTGTAATTATTTATCACATGTAAAGACTGAAAGCTTTTATTTTCAGTCTTTTTTATTTTTATTTATTTGATACACTTTAAACTTTTTAATACTACTGAAGACCTTCCAGAATCCTGGAACTACCTACCAACACAAGATATTTTCTTAAAAACTCCTTTTCTAAAAGCATTAGAACAATCTTCACCAAGTAATATAACATCTTATTATTTAGCTATTTTTAAAGCTGAAAAGTTAATAGGAATTGCCATTTTACAACGTCTAGAAATGTATGCAGAAGATATCTTTAGAAAAACATCTTCTAATATTTTTAAAGTAATCGGAAAAAAAGTAATTGCCAAAATAGTAAGAGGAAATGCTTTAATTGTTGGAAACGTAATGCATACAGGACAACATGGTTTGTTTTTTTTAAAGGAAGAAATTTCGGAAGAAGCATATCTGAATCAGATAAGTGCGGCAATTAAAGAATTGCGAAAAACGATAAAAAAGCAATTCCGAAAAAAGATACGAATCATCGCTTTTAAAGATTATTTTGAAACCGATAGCATTCACGAAAATCATGCTTTTTTCCAAAAAGAAAACCTGTATAAAGTACAAGTACAACCCAATATGTTATTTTCTATTCCGAAAGAATGGCATACCAAAGAAGATTACATCGCTGCTTTCACTAAAAAATATAGAGATCGTTTTAAGAGAGCAAGAAAGAAAGGAGCTGCTCTAGAACTTATAGAACTAGATTTAGAAGGTATAAATAAAAATGCTAATGCACTTTTTGATTTATATGAGTGTGTATCAGATAATGCAGGAATAAACTCCTTTAAACTAGCTAAAAATAATTTTTACAGCCTAAAAGAACATTTAAAAGAAGACTTTAAAATCTTTGGATATTTTTTAAATAACGAACTCGTTGGTTTTTATACCTTAATTCTAAATGATAAGAAGTTGGAAACGTATTTTTTAGGATACAACCCAGAAGTGCAGCAGGAATACCAAATGTATTTAAACATGTTATATAATATGGCTAATTTTGGGATAGAAAATAAAATGGAAACCATTGTTTTTGCTAGAACAGCAATGGAAATTAAAAGCTCTATTGGTGCAAAACCATATACTATGTATTTGTATTTAAAACATACCAATAATATTATTGCCAACACCGTTTTAAAATTCATTGTGAAGTATATGAACCCCATTAGAGAATGGCAAGAGCGACATCCTTTTAAATAAGGCTAGCTTTTAACTATTATATTTTTGATTATTGTCTAAATATCAGTAACTTATGTTGTGTAATTTAGAGTATAAGGATCATGAAAAACACTCAGAAAATATTAGTTAGAATTTCTAAAATTTTATTAGACATAGAAACGAATCATCATGAATTGTATGTGCATTTAGATGAAAATCCGATGCCAATTCCTGCTTTGCAACAGTCTAAAGTAGATTCTAATTCACTAGAAGATTATTTTATAAGCCTGAAAGAGATTCTAAAAAAATATAAAAAGAACCACTAAAAAAACCTCAAAGATTAACTTTGAGGTTTTTATAAGAATAGTAAATATGTTTATTTAATTTCCTTCTTTTTAGCATTCTTCATTGCTTCTCCAATTTGATTACTCGCAGTAAAACTAGCAACCATATCATTTAACATTTGACTTCCTGCTTGTGGCGAATTAGGCATTAATATTAAATTACTATTAGTATGTTGTCCAATAGCCTGTAACGTATCATAATGTTGGGTAACTACAATTAAAGCAGATGCTTCTTGACTGTTAATACCAACTTTATTTAAAACCTCTACAGATTCTTCTAAACCTCTTGCAATTTCACGACGTTGATCTGCAATACCTTGTCCTTGTAAACGCTTGCTTTCTGCTTCCGCTTTTGCTTTTTCAACAATTAAAATACGTTGTGCATCTCCTTCATATTGTGCAGCAGTTTTTTCTCTATCTGCAGCATTAATTCTATTCATTGCTATTTTTACTTGCGGATCTGGATCAATATCAGTTACTAAAGTTCTAATAATATCGAAACCATAATCTATCATAGCATCATTTAATTCTGCTTTTACAGCTAAAGCAATATTATCTTTTTTAACAAAAACGTCGTCTAACTTCATTTTTGGAACTTCGGCACGCACTACATCAAAAACATAACTTGTAATTTGATCATGCGGATAATCTAATTTATAAAAAGCATCATACACTTTTTCAGTAACTACTTTATATTGTACAGACACTTTTAATTTAACAAAAACATCATCTAAAGTTTTGGTTTCAATAATGACATCTAATTGCTGAATTTTTAAACTTAAACGACCAGCAATCTTATCTATTATTGGAATTTTAAAACGTAAACCAGATTGGCGAATAGCATGAAATTTACCAAAGCGCTCTACAATAGCAGCTGTTTGTTGTTTAACAGTAAATATTCCAGAAATTAAAATGAGTAATCCGAAAAAAATAATAGGTATAAAAAGAAAATTTCCCATAATATGTTTTTTAAATGGTTAAAATAATAATACTTTAAAATTAAGCTATATTTGTCCAAACCACACATACAATTATGAAATTTAAACAGTATATCTTATTAGTAGCCTTTTCGATGGGTTTCGTTACAATAAATTTCGCGCAACACAGAACGGTGCCTATAAAAAATGGAGTAGGAATTCAGGGAGGACTTACGCAGTTTGATATTATTACCGATAATTTTGATACCCAAAAAGGAAATGGTTGGATTGCTGGAGGATCTGCAACGGTAGATATACCGCATAAGTTTTACAATATGAGTTATAGTATTCAGCTTTCTGAAAATACCGTTGGTATTGCTGCACGACCTATACCTTTAATTACTTCTGAAGAATATATCGATTATAAATTATTTACGGCACAGATTTCTTTACAAGCACATATTAAAATTGTAGATAGTTATTTAACGCTGGACGTTGGACCAATGTTGCAATATAATAGCGAATTAGAGCTGAAAGATGATAAATACGAAAACTATTTTATTAGTAATTACAACAATCTTCTAGCAAAAGAAATCAGTGATATTTCAAAGTTTAATGTGGATGGTGCTATTGGTTTATCTGCTGGAGTGAGCCATTTTAGATTGAAAGCACAATATATCTACGGATTTACAAATATGTTTGGAAAGTTAAATAAGAATAATTTAGATACTAGCGGAAGCAGTGAAAGTAAGTTTAAAGGAAATCAATCGATGTTAGCTTTTACACTAATGATTACATTATAAAGAATATTGTTTTTTAAAGGATAGATTACCCTGTAGTAGTGTCTTTTAAAATCGTATAAAAAATAAAAAAGCGAGCTTAACGGCTCGCTTTTTTTGTTTTATATATAAGTAAATATTTAAATAGTATTTGCTAAATTTTCTATTCTTTCTACCGTTTGGTTTTTACCAATCATATACATAATATCAAAAACTTCTGGACCTTGTAATGCACCAACTAACGCTAAACGCAATGGCATCATTACTTTTCCAAAACCAATTTCTTTGTTGGTAATCCAGGTTTTAATAGTAGTGGTAAGGTTTTCTACTTCAAAGTCTTCTATCGTATTTATTAACATAGAAAGTTCGCTCATCAATTCACGAGTATCTTCTTTCATTGCCTTTTTATACGCTTTATCATCATAGCTTTTTGGCGCTTGAAAAAAGAAAGCACTTAAATCCCAAAAGTCACTTATAAATGTTGCTCGTTCTTTTATTAAACCAACAACCATGGCAATGTAATTAACGTCGATATCTTTTAATGCTTCGTGTTTTTGTTGAAAAGCTAAAGCTAAATCATCATTGTCTTGCTCTTGCATATAATGATGATTAAACCATTTTATTTTATCTGGATCAAAACGTGCTCCAGATTTATTTACGCGATCTAAATCGAAAGCAGCAATCAATTCTTCTAAGTTAAAAATCTCTTGTTCTGTACCTGGATTCCATCCTAAAAAGGCAAGAAAGTTTACCGTACCATCGGCAAAATAACCATCTTCTTTATACCCTCTAGAAACTTCACCATCTGGAGATTTCCATTCTAAAGGAAACACAGGAAACCCTAATTTATCGCCATCACGTTTACTTAATTTTCCTTTTCCTGTTGGTTTTAAGATAAGCGGTAAATGTGCAAATTCTGGAGATTCCCAGCCAAAAGCTTTATATAATTGATAGTGTAATGCTAAACTTGGTAACCATTCTTCACCACGAATTACATGTGTGATTTCCATTAAATGATCATCCACAATATTCGCTAAATGATAGGTTGGCATACCATCACTTTTAAACAAAACCTTATCGTCTAATACGTTCGTGTCTATTGTTACATTTCCTCTTATAATATCGGTAAGATGTAACGTTTCATCTTGTGGTGATTTAAAACGAATTACATAATCAGCACCAGCATCTAACTTTGCTTGTGTTTCTTCGGCAGTTAAGGATAGTGAATTAGATAAGAAATTTCTATTATGCCAATTATAAATAAATGTTTTTCCTTTTGATTCATGATCTTTTCGGTAGTAATCTAATTCTTCAGAAGTATCAAAAGCATAATATGCATTGCCAGAAGCAATTAATTGTTCTGCATATTCTTTGTATAAATGTTTACGCTCACTTTGTCTGTATGGTCCAAATTTTTCATTTTTTCCTGGTCCTTCATCAAACGGAATATTACACCAGTTTAAGGCATCTATAATATATTTTTCTGCGCCTTCTACATAACGATTTTGGTCTGTATCTTCAATACGTAACACAAAAGTACCCTTGTGTTTTTTGGCAAATAAATAGTTGAATAAAGCAGTACGAACTCCTCCAATATGTAAAGGTCCTGTCGGACTTGGTGCAAAACGCACTCTAACGTTTTTGGTCATTGTGAATATAAAAATCAATTAAAACTGTAATCCTGAAGTTATTTCAGGAACTTAAGTGCAAAGATACAATTAACACATAATTATAAATACTCTTTAAAATAAAATTGTAGTTTAGTAGATTAAGCTAGACTATCTTTGCTTTTACAAAGATAAATGTATAAAAATGGCTTCTGGCAAAGGCGGAAATCTATATTAATATATTGAGCAACTTTAAAAACATACAAGCAAAACTTGAATCGTTTATTAGAAAATATTACACTAATGAGCTAATTAAAGGCACAATTCTATTTTTTAGTATTGGGTTATTATACTTTTTAGTCACCTTACTTATAGAGCATTTTTTATGGTTAAGTTCTACAGGAAGAACCGTTTTGTTTTGGCTCTTTGTAGTTGTGGAGTTGTTGTTGTTTGCTAAATTTATAGCTATTCCGTTAGCTAAGCTATTAAAGCTTCAAAAAGGAATAGATTATTTAGATGCTTCCAAAATTATTGGTACACATTTTCCAGAAGTTAGTGATAAACTTCTTAATGTTTTACAGCTAAAGCAATCTGAATCTTCATCGGAATTACTTCTTGCAAGTATCGAGCAAAAATCAGCAACACTGCAACCAATACCATTTAAGCTTGCGGTTAATTTTAAAAAGAACACCAAGTATTTAAAGTACGCGGCAATTCCTCTTTTGATATTGCTTTTGGCATCCATTTCGGGACATTTAGATTGGTTTAGCGATAGCTATAAAAGAGTTGTAGATTACAAAACAGCATATGAACCACCAGCGCCTTTTCAGTTTTTTGTGGTTAATGAAAATCTACAAGCAACAGAAAATAAGGATTTTACACTTTTTGTAAAAACGGCTGGAGAAGTGCAACCAGAAAATGTACAAATCACCTATAATAACGAAACCTATTTTTTACAACAAAAAGCTATTGGTAATTTTGAGTATGTTTTACCAAAACCAAAGGAGAATATTACGTTTCAACTTTCGGCAAATACCGTAACGTCAAAAGCCTATACTTTAGAGGTCATTGAGGCACCAACTTTATTGAGTTTTGATATGGTTTTACACTATCCGAGTCATACTAAAAAACGAGATGAAACGCTTAAGAGCACAGGAAACGCTGTAGTTCCACAAGGAACTAATGTTACTTGGAAATTAAATACCAAAGCAACAGAGCAAGTCCGTTTATATGCAAAAGATACCTTAGATTTTAATTCTAATGCCTTAGGTGTTTTTGAGGCTTCTAAACGTATTTATGATCATTTAAAATACAATCTCACCACGAGTAATGCGAATCTAAAAGACTACGAAAATTTGGCCTTTAGCATCGATGTGATAAAAGACGAATATCCAGAACTAAATATCCAAATGCAAGTAGATAGTTTAGATCAGCAAAGTCTTTATTTCTACGGACAAGTAAGCGATGATTACGGATTGAATAAATTGCAATTGGTATATTATCCTTCGGAAAAAGAGAGGGAAAAGACAACGGTAAATATTCCAATTTCTAAGTCTAACGTAGCCGATTTTATCAGTGCTTTTCCAAATGATTTAGAAATTACGGAAGGTATAAGTTATGAATTATATTTTCAGGTTTTTGATAATGATGCGATTCATAATTATAAACGAACTAAAAGTGAAGTTTTCTCCTATAGAAAATTAACCAAGGACGAAGAAGAGCAGAAGCAGTTACAAGAACAAAAGGAAACCATTCAAGATTTAGATAAATCGATAAAGAAATTTGAAGAACGTGAAAAAGAATTACAAGAACTTTCTAAAACCCAAAAAGAAAAGACAGAATTAAATTTTAACGATAAACGCAAATTAGATAACTTCTTGAAACGTCAAAAGGAGCAAGAAGAGATGATGAAGAGTTTTAATAAAAAGTTGAAGGATAATTTAGAGGAATTTCAGCAAGAAAAGGAAGATGACCCATTTAAAGAGGATTTAAAGGAGCGTTTAAAAGAAAATGAACAGCAGCTTAAAAAAGATGAGAAACTGCTAGACGAGTTACAGAAATTGCAAGAAAAAATCGACAAATTAGATAAAGAAGAGTTAAGTGATAAATTAGAAAAGCTTGCCAAACAAAACAAAAATCAAAAGCGCAGTTTAGAACAATTATTAGAACTTACTAAAAAATACTATATCGGTAAAAAGCTAGAAGAGTTACAACAAGAATTAGCAAAGTTAGCTGAGAAGCAAGAAAAGCTATCGGAGGAAACACCAGAAAATAATACGAAAGAAAAGCAAGACGAAATTAATAAAGAGTTTGAAGACTTTCAAAAAGAAATGGATGCTCTGGAAAAAGAAAATAAAGAATTAAAACAACCAGAGGATATTGATAGAGATAAAAATGAAGAAGAAAATGTTAAGGATGATCAACAAGAAGCTTCCGATAAATTAGAGGAAAAAGAAGAAAGTCAAGAAGAACAACAAAAACAAGATAGCCAGAAACAAGCCAAACAAAAACAAAAGCAAGCAGCTCAAAAAATGAAAAAAATGAGTGAAGAAATGCAGGCGAGTATGGCTTCTTCAAGCGGAGAACAAATGGCAGAAGATGTGGAAATGCTTCGTCAAATTCTGGATAACCTATTATTGTTTTCTTTCGACCAAGAATCGCTAATGTATCAGTTTGAAAGTATAGAGATCAACCATAATAAATATGCTTCGTATTTGCGTAAACAACATGATTTAAGAGAACATTTTTCACATATCGATGATAGTTTGTTTGCGTTATCGCTTCGGCAACCAAAAATTTCAGAAAAAGTGAATAAAGAAATCGGTGAGGTCTTTTATAACATCGACAAATCTTTAACCGTATTCTCTGAAAACCAGATAGGTAAAGGTGTTTCTAGTCAGCAGTACACGATAACATCGGCTAATAATTTAGCAGATTTTTTAAGCAATGCATTAGATAATATGCAAATGCAAATGAGTGGTGAAGGAGAAGGAGGAAAAGGAAAACCAAAACCAGGAGAAGGAAAAGGAGGTGAAGGTGGACTTCCAGATATTATTAAAAGTCAAGAACAACTTGCTAAAGAAATGCAAGGTAAAATGAAGGAAGGTGAAAAGGGTAAATCTGGAGAAGGAGAGAAAGGGAAAGAAGGTGAAAAGGGCAAAGAAAAAGGAGAAGGTAAAGAAGGAGAAGGTGGAGAAGGAGGTGATAAGCAAGGGGAAGGAGAAGGTAGTAATGAAGAGTTGAACGGAGAGTTATATAGAATTTATCAGCAACAACAACAAATTCGTCAGGCGTTGCAAGATCGATTGGCTAAAGAGGGAAAGAGTGGTGTACGAAGTAATTTGGTAAAACAAATGGAGCAGATTGAAATGGATCTTTTGAATAAGGGTTTTACCAATCAGACGATGGAAAAAATGATGAATTTAAAACATCAATTGCTTAAATTAGAACAAGCAACTTTTCAACAAGGTCAGGAAGAAAAAAGAGAATCGGAAGCTAACCAAAGACAATTTGATAATAAAACCAATAATCAAATTCCTACTGCAAAACAATATTTTAACACTACAGAAATATTAAACAGACAAAGCTTACCTTTGCAACCAATTTATAAAAAGAAAGTGCAAGAGTACTTTAAACAAAACAATGATTAGTTTTAATTACGAGAACGATTTTAAATTAAACAACGAAGAACAATTAGCTAAATGGATATCTAGTGTAATTGTTTCGGAAGGTTGTACAGAGGATGAGATTAATTATGTCTTTTGTGACGATGCATATCTGCATAAATTAAATGTAGAATTTTTAAAGCATGATACTTTGACAGATATTATTAGCTTCGATTATTCGATGGGAAAAACCTTACAGGGTGATATTTTCATATCTATAGAAAGGGTAGAAGATAATGCGAAAGATTTTAAAGTAGAATTCGCAGAAGAAGTGCAACGTGTGCTTGTTCATGGTATTTTGCATTACTGCGGATATAAGGATAAGAGCGAAGAGGAAGCTAAGTTGATGCGAAGCAAAGAGAATTTTTACTTGAAGCAATTAGCATCCATCTAATTTTTTAGCACTCATTTTTTAGTTAAGAAGCAAAGTGTTCCACGTGGAACAATCTCTTTTTTTTAAAGAAACAAACAAAAACATTTTAAAGTTATAATTACATGTTTAACGAAGTATATGATGTTATAGTTGTAGGTGCTGGTCACGCAGGAAGTGAAGCAGCAGCGGCAGCAGCAAACATGGGAAGCAAAACATTGCTTATTACCATGAACCTACAAAACATTGCGCAAATGTCTTGTAATCCTGCAATGGGAGGAATTGCTAAAGGACAAATTGTGCGCGAAATAGATGCGCTTGGTGGGTATAGTGGTATTGTTAGTGATACTTCTGCTATTCAGTTTAAAATGCTTAATAAATCGAAAGGACCTGCTATGTGGAGTCCGAGAGTGCAAAGCGATAGAATGCGTTTTGCGGAAGACTGGAGATTACTTTTAGAGCAAACGAAGAACTTAGATTTTTATCAAGAAATGGTTTCTAGTTTAATTGTAGAAAATCATAAAGTGGTTGGTGTAAAAACTTCACTTGGCGTAGAAGTAAGAGGGAAGTCTGTAGTGTTAACTAATGGAACTTTTTTAAATGGATTAATCCATATTGGAGATAAGAATTTTGGAGGAGGAAGAGCTGGGGAAAGAGCTGCTACAGGAATTACGGAACAACTTATAACTTTAGGGTTTGAATCTGGTAGAATGAAAACAGGAACACCACCAAGAGTAGATGGTCGTTCTTTAGATTTTTCTAAAATGGAAGAACAACCTGGGGATGCTGTTCCTGAAAAATTCTCGTATTTAGATAGTACCAAACCGTTGACAAAACAACGTTCTTGTCACATGACGTATACGAGTTTGGAAGTGCATGATTTACTTCGTGAAGGATTTGATCGTTCACCAATGTTTAATGGTAGAATTAAAAGTCTCGGACCAAGATATTGTCCGTCGATTGAAGATAAAATAAATCGATTTGCAGATAAAGATAGACACCAACTTTTTGTAGAACCGGAAGGATGGAATACCGTTGAATATTATATTAATGGATTCTCCACTTCGCTTCCAGAAGATGTTCAATTTAAAGCATTGCGTTCTGTGGTTGGTTTTGAAAACGTGAAGTTTTTTAGACCTGGTTATGCTATCGAATATGACTATTTTCCACCAACACAATTAAAGCATACTTTAGAAACTAAGTTGGTTTCTGGTTTATATTTCGCTGGTCAAATTAACGGAACAACTGGATATGAAGAAGCGGCTTCTCAAGGTTTGATGGCAGGAATAAATGCGAGTTTAAAGGTGGCGGAAAAGGATCCTTTTATGTTACAAAGAGATGAAGCGTATATTGGAGTATTGATAGATGACTTGATAACCAAAGGAACAGAAGAGCCGTATCGAATGTTTACTTCTCGTGCAGAATATAGAACGTTATTACGTCAGGATAATGCAGATATTCGTTTAACACCAAAAGGGCATGCCTTAGGTTTAGCGAGTGAAAAACGTTTGATTAGAATGGAAGAAAAGTTTAGTGCTTCAGATAAATTTGTTCAGTTTTTTAAAGATACTAGTATTACTACTAAGGAAGCAAATCCTGTTCTAGAAGCGAAAGATTCTGCGCCAATTAAACAGCAAGGGAAGATGCATAAGTTGTTTGCAAGACCTAATATTTCGATTGAAGATATGCGAAAACTGGAGGTTGTAGAAGGTTATATTCAAGCGCATGATTTAGATAATGAAGTAATTCAGCAAACAGAAATACAAGTAAAGTATGCTGGTTATATCGCTAAAGAAAAACTAAATGCAGATAAGTTAAATAGGTTAGAGAATATTAAAATACCAGAAGGTTTTGATTATTCTAAATTGCAATCGATGAGTTTAGAAGCACGTGAAAAATTAAATAAAATTCAACCAGTAACCATTTCTCAAGCCTCTAGAATTAGTGGTGTTTCACCAAGTGATATTTCGGTATTGTTGGTGTATATGGGAAGGTAATTTTTGTATATAAACTAATATTTATTTTTGTGTTCCACGTGGAACATGTTGTTTTTTTAGATTGTATTTGGAAGTAAAACCATTGAGAATTATACTATGAAACCACACTTGTTATTTGTTCTATTTCTTGTTTTATTAGGCTCTTGTATTCCTGTGAAATCGGTTCCAGATATTAATGGATATCATATTATAGAAGGGACTAAAAAAGGAGGTGCAGATTTTAAAAATCAAAATGTTTTTAGTTTTCAAATCTATAAAGGAAAGCGTGCGTTTGATAAATATTTAGAAGAACGTTTTGGAGATACTCCTGGTTTTTCTTCTACTAATTTTATTGTAGAAATTGAAGATGTACCATTTGTAATTCGTGTTTTAAGTAAAGAAGAATCTAATCAATATTTAGATTTTACGGATTATATTTTTGAAAAGGAAGATCCAGAATTGGTGAAGAAAGGTAAAAAGAAGCAATTCATTTATATCGTTGCGAATGACGAAAATGGAGAAGATGCTTTGAGTACAAATTCGTTTTACAGATATATTGTTGCAAAATATTTAGACGATATCCGAATGCGTTTTAAAGCGTATTAGAACATTTTACAATTAAAAGAACGAAACTAAAATATATTTATTTCTCCGTCTGAATCTGTTTTCAGAATTTATTCCAAATGAAAGAAAATTACATACCTCTAAAAGTGAAAGATCATTCTGTTTCTGGTGAAGCATTTGAATTGGTAGAAAATAAAACCTATGGTTTTTTAGAAACAATGCCGCAGCCTAAAGAAGAAAAACTTTCTGAATATTATAAAACCGAAGACTATATTTCGCACACAGATTCTAAAAGAAATATACTTGAAAAAGTATATCATATCATTCGAGGTATTTCTTTAAAACGAAAATTAAAACTTATTAATTCTTTTTCCATTAGTAATGCGGACTTTAAAAATTCGGAAGAAAAAAACCTTTTGGATGTTGGTTGTGGTACCGGAGATTTTTTGCAGGTAGCTAAAAATAGCAATTGGAATGTTTCTGGAATAGAACCAAACCAAGAAGCAAGAGCTATCTCAAATAGTAAAACTGGTAATGCGGTTTATAGCACCAAACAGTTATCAGCTTTTAACAAACATAGTTTTGATGTGATTACTTTATGGCATGTATTAGAACATTTGCCAAATCTAGAAGATCAAGTTGCTGTTTTTAAAAGTTTATTAAAGGAAAACGGAACTTTAATTATTGCGGTACCCAACTATAAAAGTTATGATTCAAAACATTATAAACACTTTTGGGCAGCTTTAGATGTGCCAAGACACCTTTGGCATTTTAATCAAGAATCTATTGCAAAACTTTTTGCTAAAGAAAATATGAAGATTGTAAAAACACTTCCTATGCAATTTGATGCGTATTACGTGAGTCTACTTTCTGAAAAATATAAATCTGGATTTATGAATCCTTTTAAAGCTTTTTGGTTCGGATTTCTTTCTAATCAAAAAGGAAAACGTTCTGGAGAGTACTCTTCGTTAATTTATGTGCTAAAAAACAGCTAATTCTTGTTTTAACTATTGTAAATCGGTTTTTAGGACCAAAAACAATAGAATACATCTTGTTTTTTTAAAAACGCCTTAAAAGGCGTTATACGAGGTGGTTTTTAATAAATTTCACTTATAGATTGTGTTTTAAGTATAAGTATATTTTATACAAGTAATTTCCTTTCCTTTTTTTACATTTGCGCAGATTAAAAAATAAAAATCACAAACCATGAAAAAAATAATTTTAGCACTTGTAACCGTTTTCGTTTTTACTTCTTGTGAGCAACAAAAAATTGCTTTTATAGATAATGGAGAATTAATAAATGAATATCAAGGGAAAAAAGACATTGAAGCAAAATTTAAAATTAAAGATGAAGCTTTTAAAAAGAACACTGATAGTTTAGCTAACGGTTTTCAAATAGAAGCAAAAGCTTTTGAACTTGCAGCAGCAAAAATGTCTCAAAGCAAGCAGCAAGAAAAATACCAAGAGTTAATGCAAAAGCAACAAGGTTTACAAAGACAAGTGCAAATGCAGCAACAAGCAATGCAACAAGAATTTCAAGTGGAAATTGATTCTGCTCTTGTTAAGGTAAGAGACTTTGTAGCAGATTATGGAAAGAACAACGGTTACACATATATCTTAGGAAAGAATGAAGCTGGTAGCGTGATGTACGGAACCGAAGCTAATGATATTACAAAAACAGTTGCTGAAGCGTTAAATGCTTCGTACACTAAGTAATATAAAATGTAGTATTGTTTTAAAAGTCAAGCTTATGCTTGGCTTTTTTTATGCAGTAATCTGGTTAGTTTTATAGATAAATCAGTTAGGATTATTTTAGAATTTCCGTTACGTTCTATGTGGTAAATAGCATCTTGTAACTCATTCGATATTTCCAAAATATTGTTACCATGTATAAAAGGAGCAAAGTTTTCTAGTTTAAATTTTTCCGTTTTAGGTTCAAAATAGACTAGTTCATTTGCGTTATAATTCATTAATAATGCTTGTCTAAAAAAGTCGATACAAAATTGAAGAAATTGCTTTTGAGTTTCTCTTCCTGTTTTAGCAATGTCTTCACTCCAGGTTATTAAATCATGAATAGCTGCTTTGTTTCCTTTCGCTTTAAATGCGCTTCTAATCCAAAAAATAAACCACGTTTCAAACTGTATATCTTCACTATCTTGATATACTAAATCACAAGCTTTGTTGTAGTTTCCGTTGGCCTGATGTGCAATTTTGGTTGCTACAGAATTGTCTAAATTATATTGTTTTACTAAGCCTTCTTTTACATCATTTTCTGCCAAAGGAGGAAAATGTAAAATTTGACAGCGGGATTTAATCGTATTAATTATTTGCTCTTCGTCTTCCGCAATTAGAAGAAAAATAGTTTTGTTTGGTGGTTCTTCAATTAGTTTTAAAAGCTTGTTCGAAGCGGCAGTGTTCATTTTTTCTGCCATCCAAATGATCATTATTTTATAACCACCTTCATAAGATTTTAAGGCAAGAGATTTTACAACCTGTAGCGCTTCATCAACACCAATTTGTCCTTGTTTGTTATCTACACCAAGTAATTTATACCAATCAAACAGATTGCCATACGGTTGCTCTTTTAGTAGTTGTCTCCATTCTTCTAAATAATAACTAGAAACAGGTTTGCTTTTTACTTTATCACTGGTAGTAACAGGAAAAGCAAAATGGAGATCCGGATGTGAAAGGTTATTAAATTTAAGGTTGCAAGCAGGGTTTCCACTGTTGTTCTCTTTGTTTGTATTGCCACATAAAACGTATTGTGCATACGCAATAGCCATTGGTAGCGTACCAGAACCTTCTGGGCCTACAAATAATTGTGCATGTGCAATTCTACCATTATCAACACTTTGTGTTAAATGGTTTTTTATATGTTCTTGTCCTAAAATATCACTAAAAAGCATAGCGCAAATATAGTTTTTATCCTTAAAAGGAAATACAAAACCAAACTTCAATTTTAAAGAAAACAGGAAGTATTTATACTTCATAAGTACTATAAAAGCCTGTTAAATCACGATTAAATACTAATAATATAGATAAAGTGTATTAATTACGTATCTTGACAATCCCAAATCCCTACCTAAAATGAAAAATCTACTTAAATATAGCTTTGCTGTACTTATTGTGTTTTCTACAAGTGCACAAAATCTAGAAACATTAGAACCCATTCAAGAACGTCCGTTAAGCACGCAAAAAGAATTTTATATTCAAGGCGATGCTGTTGCTATTGGTAATAATATTTTAAGCGAACATGGTAATCAAAACTATAATCAAATAGGCTTGATGAATGACAAAGTCGAAATGAAATATGTAGATATTGACAATGAAAAGGATACCTTTAGTTCTAGTGCGGCAGCATTGGAATTACCACAAAATGTTAATAAGATAAAGTTTGCTGCTTTATATTGGAGTGCAACGTATGGTTTTAAAAAAGGGCAATACAAAGTAGTAAATAACAAAATGATAGTGAAAGGAAAAGGAGAAAGAGACACTACAATTAATTACATAAAATTTAAAACGCCTAATCAAGAATATAAAAACATAAAAGGAGAAGTCCTTTTTGATGGTCATGATAAAAAATTCTTTGCCTCAAATTCACCTTATGTTTGTTATGCAGATGTAACTTCAATCTTGCAAAGTAGTAATACAAATGGATACTTTACCGTTGCAAATATAAGAGCGACCGAGGGCGTTATAACGGGCGGGAGTTCTGCTGGTTGGGTATTATATGTTGTTTATGAACAAGAAGACGCTACACTTAAATACATTAGTACATATCACGGTTTGTCGCTGGTAAATAAAAAGCCATTAGCTATTCAATTTAATAATTTTAAGACCACAGCGTTTGGTGAAATTGACGCTAGTATTACCATGGCAGCAATTGAAGGAGATGCAAAACTAAAAACAGATAAATGTGCTATTTTTAGTAATAAAGACAACCGGTTTATTACTATGAGTTCTAAGTTAAGACCGGCATCTAATTTCTTTAATAGTAAGATCACAAAAAACGAAGAATATGTAACAGAAAGACTTCCTAAAAGCGAAAACACCTTAGGGTTCGATCTTGTAACATTCGATATTCCTAACGCCAATAATGCTTTATTGGCTAACAATCAAAAGGAATTAGATTTTAAAATCTATACCAAAGCAGATCGATTTTATATGTTTTTCACCGCTTTTAAAACAGATATTAGCGAAAGCTGTTATATTGAAAATAACCTAGAGAACAACGATTTATTGGTTACAAGAGATGTTTTAAAAGAAGCAAAGCCTGTGGTTGGTAATATAGAAGACGAAGAGTAAAACACGATAAATTCGTACAACAATAATAATATTGCGCATATTATTTATTTTGAAGACCTTTAGCGTTCAAAATAATATGCGCAATTTTTATATACCACAAAAATGAAAACACTAAACGACTTTAACTTTAAAAACAAAAAAGCATTAATAAGAGTAGATTTTAATGTACCATTAAATGAAAACTTTCAAGTAACAGATGCTACCAGAATACGTTCTGCAAAGCCAACCATTATTAAAGTTTTAGAAGATGGAGGAAGCTGTATTTTAATGTCGCATTTAGGAAGACCAAAAGGAGTTCAAGACGAATTTTCTTTACGTCACATTGCAAATAAAATTGAAGAAATCATTGGAGTAGAAACAAAGTTTGTTTCCGATTGTGTTGGTAAGGAAGCTGAAGAAGCAGCAAAAAACTTAAAACCAGGCGAAATTTTATTATTAGAAAATTTACGTTTTCATGAAGAAGAAACAGCAGGAGACAAAGACTTCGCTGAAGGACTTTCAAAATTAGGAGACATTTATGTAAATGATGCTTTTGGTACAGCACATCGTGCACATGCTTCTACAACTGTTGTTGCTCAATTTTTTCCAGAAAGAAAATGTTTTGGTTATTTATTAGCACAAGAAATAGAAAGCATTAAAAAAGTAATGGAAACAGGAGAAAAACCGGTTCTTGCTATTTTAGGAGGAGCTAAAGTATCTTCAAAAATTACAATAATTGAAAATATTCTAGATAAAGTAGATCACCTAATAATTGGAGGAGGAATGAGTTTCACCTTTGTTAAAGCGCAAGGCGGGAAAGTAGGAGATTCTATTTGTGAAGATGATAAAATGCCACTAGCTTTAGAAATTTTAAAACAAGCAAAAGAAAAAGGAGTTCAAATTCATATTCCTGTAGATGTTTTAGCTGCTAATGCTTTTAGTAACGATGCAGAAACACAAGTTTGCGATATAAATAAAATTCCAGATGGTTGGCAAGGTTTAGATTGCGGACCAAAATCGAAGCAAATTTTTAATGATGTCGTATTACAATGTAAAACGATTCTTTGGAATGGTCCTTTAGGTGTTTTTGAAATGGAAAACTTTGCAAGCGGAACCATTGCTTTAGGAAACTCTATTGCAGAAGCAACAAAAAAAGGAGCATTTTCATTAGTTGGAGGTGGCGATTCTGTTGCAGCAGTAAAACAATTTGGCTTTGAAAATAAAGTTAGTTATGTAAGTACTGGTGGAGGAGCTATGTTAGAAAGCTTAGAAGGTAAAACGCTTCCAGGAATTGCTGCTATTTTAGAATAGTACAAAGCCGCACAAACTTTTTTATTTTAATAAAACACGAATTTAGTATCTTATACGTTAAAAGAAGACGCTAATTATACAATCATGCAATTACAAAAACTCTTTTTCTTTGTTTATTTTTTAGGTCTTGCTATGCTTCAAGCACAAGATTCTTTACAAGTGGCAACAGAGAATTTACGCCTTACAGAGCAGCAATTGGAAGCTGGTGAAAATTACATTATAGATACTATAGTGGATGGTCAAGCTTACTATAAAAAGGAAATAAAGATTATTGAAGAACTAGATCTGGATAGTGCACTTTTAGATAATGACTACGCAGCAAAAATTGACGAAAAATGGTTAGAAGAATTATATAGTAATTCTTTGTTTGATACTATTTACAAAGCTGTTGGTGACTTAGATTATAAAGATGTTTATTATCCCGAATTATCTACTGAATTATTAAAATCTAGACTTGCAGAATTAAATGCAAGAACCCCTTTTAATGTAGAATATAATCCTTCGTTAGAAAGTGTCATTAAATCTTTTTTAAAACATAGAAGAAGGTCCTTTGAGAAATTAATGGGATTAGGCCATTATTATTTTCCAATGTTTGAGCGTGAATTAGACAATTATAACATTCCGTTAGAAATGAAATATCTAGCCATTGTAGAATCTGCTTTAAAACCAAGAGCACGATCTAGAGTTGGCGCTACAGGTTTGTGGCAATTTATGTTTGCAACAGGAAAGCAATACGGCTTAAATGTAAGCTCTTATGTAGATGAACGTAGTGACCCAATAAAATCTACAGAAGCCGCATCAAAATATTTAGCGAGGCTTTATGAAATTTTTGGCGATTGGGATCTTGCGCTTGCAGCATATAATTCTGGTCCAGGAAATGTAAGTAAAGCCATAAGACGTTCTGGTGGCTATGAGAATTATTGGAATATTCGTCATAATCTTCCACGGGAAACAGCAGGTTATGTACCCGCTTTTTTGGCAACCATGTATATTTTTGAATTTGCGGAAGAACACGGTTTTAAACCTGTGAAACCAGAGTTTCAATATATAGAAACAGATACGGTTCAAGTAAAACATATGATTACCTTAGATCAAGTTAGCGAAGCAACAGGAGTGCAGATCGAAACGCTTCAGTTTTTAAACCCTTCGTATAAACTAGATATTATTCCTGTGGTAAAAGACGAGAATTATACGTTAAGATTGCCAAGAGATGTAGTAGGGAAGTTTGTAAATAACGAAGAAGCATTCTATGCTTTGGCTAAAGCGGAATTGGATAAACGTGAAAAACAATTACCCCAATTCTTTAATTCGGAAAGTAAAACCAGATATAAAGTGCAAAATGGGGATTACCTCGGAAAAATTGCAAGAAAATTTGGTGTTCGCGTTAGTCAATTAAAACAATGGAATGGTTTACGAAGCAATAATCTTAAAATAGGACAGCGCTTAACTATTTATCCAAGAAACACCGCTGCAACAACAAAAAACACACCCAAAAAACAAGTAAAAACTGCGTTTCCAGCCAATGCCAAAACATATATGGTTAAAAGTGGAGACTCCCTTTGGAGTATTTCTCAAAAATTCCCAGGAACTTCTATTCAAAATATTAGAGATTGGAACGATATTAGTGGTAACAATTTAAAACCAGGAATGAAGCTTGTAGTTTCTAAAAGCTAATACTTCTATAAAAACTAACAATTATGCGTAATTTTCTTTGTATTGCAATGGTAATACTACTGTTTACATCTTGTGAGGATAGTAAATCTTCTAACAAAAGAATCGTTTCAGCATCTTCAGGGACACTTAATAATATTTCTGTAGTTGTAGACAACGAACTTTGGGATGGTGAAGTAGGAGAGTCGATTAGAGGCGTGCTTGCTGCTCCAATTTATGGTTTGCCACAAGACGAGCCCTTTTTTACAATGGCACAAATACCACCACAAGTATTTTCTGGCTTTGTAACCAAAAATAGAACGGTTTTAAAAATCGAAAAAGGAACGGCAGAAGCTGCAGTGAAAATTGCAAGTGATGTGTATGCAAGACCACAAAAACTGGTTTTAATCACAGGTAAAACGAATGCAGAGATTATCAAGCAAATTAAAGATAATGCAGTTAAAATAGTAGCGGCTTTTAAAAACGAAGAGCTAAAAGAAAAGCAACGAAGAATAAATTTATCTTTAAATAAAAACAATAGCATTAAAGAAAAACTAGGATTTACTATAAATTTTCCTACTGCATATCGAATAGCAAAAGAAGAAAACAATGTGTTCTGGATTAGAAAAGATATTAATACAGGTACAACTAATTTAATGTTATATGCGCTTCCATCTAATGCTATTAAGAAAAACGATAGTTTAATAAATCAGATTATTAAAATTAGAGATTCTGTTAACAAAATTTATATTCCTGGAGCAACAGAAGATGCATATATGGTTACCGAGGATGCGTACGCACCTTTTCTTTCGGAAACCATTATAGATAACAAGCCAACTATAGAAACAAAAGGTATTTGGGATATGGAAAATGCATTTATGTCTGGACCTTTTGTAAATTATATGATAGAAGATAAAGTAAACGATCGCTATGTGGTTATAGAAGGTTTTGCTTTTGCTCCTTCTGTTTCAAAACGAGATTATATGTTTGAGTTAGAAGCTATTATTAAATCTATAAAATTGGAATAGACATATTTAAAAATATAAAACAAAAAAAAACCAACGCAATACGTTGGTTTTTTTTGTTTTGTATAAAAAAGAAGGTAATTATTCTTTTTTGTTTTCTTCTTCCTCTTCTTTAGTAGCGTCTTTAAATTCTTTAATCCCACTACCAAGACCACGCATAAGTTCTGGTATTTTTTTACCACCAAAAATTAGTAAAACAACTACAGCAATTAATACTACTTGAGGCCAACCTATAAAAAGAGGTATCATATTTAAAATCATAATCTTTAAATTTAGAGCAAAGTTAATAATTAAAGTTTAATATTATCGTTTAAACCACAACTTTAGTATAATATTAAAGTAAGACTTTATAATTTTATATACTTTTGTTTTAAGCATGAAAAGAAAAAATAACAAAGAAAAAAAAATAGCAAAAAAGTTACTACATAAGTATAGACTAGTTATACTTAATGAAGATACTTTTGAAGAGCGCTTATCCTTTAAGCTTACCAGGCTTAACGTATTTGTCTTGCTTGCCATATCCTCCATCCTATTAATTACGGCTACAACATTTTTTATAGCGTTTACGCCGTTAAAAGAATATATTCCAGGTTACTCTTCTACAGCTTTAAAAAAGAAAGCTACTATATTAAACCATAAAACGGATTCTTTAGAAAAAGTAATAACCATAAATGAACGTTATTTTTCTTCGATAAAAAAAGTATTACATGGGGAATTAAGTAGTGAAAACTTTAATAGAGACTCTATTGTGGAAGCTGCTAAATTAGATGTAAGCGAAATAGATCTTGCACCAAATAAAGAAGATTCTTTATTACGCGAAAAAGTGGATAAAGAAGATAAGTATAATCTTTTTGAGTCGGCAACCTCTAATGCTAGTTTTGTATTGTTTCCTCCAGTAAACGGAACCATTACAGAAAGCTATAATGCCAAAGAAAAACACTATGCTGTAGATGTTGCAGTTGCTAAAAATACGCCTATTAAAACAACTGCAGATGGTATTGTTATTTTTGCAGATTGGACAACCAAAACAGGGCACGTAATTATTGTAGAGCATAGCCACGGATTAATTTCTGTATATAAACACAACGCGTCTTTAAACAAAGAGCAAGGGGATTTAGTAAAAGCGGGTGAAGTGATTGCTATGTCTGGAAATTCAGGAGAATTTACAACAGGACCGCATTTACACTTTGAACTTTGGAGTGATGGATACCCTATTAACCCAACCAATTTTATAGACTTTGAATGAGAAAAATTTGCGGTATAATCTTGTTCGTTTTTATGATAATCTGTTTTTCATGTAAAGAAAATCAGGAAACTACATTTCATGCGCAAATAGTTTCTCAAATACTTTTAAACGAAACAGAAATGTTTCATTCTGATGGCGTAGATACCTATAAAATTAATTATAAATCGGATGGTTTAAATATTGAAGGATTTATTGCAAGACCAACACAATATAAACCAACAACAAAATTACCAGCGATAATTTATTGCCGCGGAGGAAATCAAAGTTTTGGTGCGATTAGTGATTATCAACTTCAAATAATGAACCGTTTAGCAACGAAAGGTTTTGTTGTTTTGGCCTCCCAACTACGAGGTAATATGTATAGTGAAGGCGTAGATGAATTTGGAGGGAAAGATGTAAACGATATTTTAAATCTAATGGATATAGCGCAAGATTTAGAATTTGTAGATGCAAAAAATATGCACGTATTTGGTATATCTAGAGGCGGAATGAATACCTATCAAGTTTCTAAATTATCGGATGCTATAAATAGTATAGCAATTGTTGGATCGCCAACAAACCTTTTTCGCTTATCTAAATCTAGACCAAGAATGTATACCAAAGTGATGCAACCATTAATTGGAGATTCTTTAACTAAAAGAAAGGAATATGAAGAAAGATCGGCTGTTTTTTGGCACAATAAATTAAATGAACCAACGCTAATTCTTCATGGAAGCGAGGATTCTAAGGTGGAAGTAGAAGAGGCGCAAATATTAAGAGACTCTTTTGCAAGTTCTAATAAAAAAGATTTTCAGTTTAAAATTTTTGAAGGCGGAAATCATAGTGTATCCAATTTTGAAGAAGAACGAAACGAATTAATTTCCAACTGGTTTAAAAAACACCATAAATAATGTTCTCATTAAAAGCTGCTTTAGCAAAACCATTTGCAAAACGAGTATATAAATCTGTTCAAAAATGGGCGAATAACCCTGTGGAAACACAGCACAAAGTATTTCAAAAATTAATTAGCGATGCTGCGACTACACAATTTGGTAAAGACCATGATTTTATAAGCATTAATAATCATGAAGACTTTATTAAGCGCGTTCCGGTTAGAGATTACGAAGACTTAAAACCGTATGTAGAAAGAGTGGTTGCAGGAGAAGAAGATATACTCTGGAAAGGGAAACCTGTTTACTTTGCAAAAACATCCGGTACAACCTCTGGCGCTAAATACATTCCGATTACCAAAGAAAGCATGCCAACGCATGTAGAAGCCGCTAGAAACGCTATTTTACTGTATATTCATGAAACTGGAAATGCGAAGTTTGTGGATGGTAAAATGATTTTCCTTCAAGGCTCTCCAATTCTAGAAACACAAAACGGCATACAATTAGGAAGGCTTTCGGGTATTGTAGCACATTACGTACCAAAATACCTTCAAAAAAATAGAATGCCTTCTCTAGAAACCAATTGTATTGAAGATTGGGAAACAAAAGTAAATGCTATTGTAGAAGAAACCCTGCCAGAAAATATGACCATCATTTCTGGAATACCATCTTGGGTACAAATGTATTTTGAAAGGCTTCAGGAAAAAACAGGGAAAAAGGTTGGTGATATTTTTAAAAACTTCAATTTGTTTATTTTTGGAGGTGTAAACTATGAGCCTTATAGAGCAAAATTCGAGAGTTTAATAGGACGAAAAGTAGATAGCATAGAACTCTATCCTGCAAGTGAAGGCTTTTTTGCATACCAAGACAAACAGAACGAAAAAGGAATGTTGCTGCAATTAAAATCGGGGATTTTTTATGAGTTTATAAAAGCAGACGAATTTTTTAATGAAAACCCAAAACGACTTACTATTAAAGATGTAGAGGTAGATGTAAATTACGTGATGCTCATTTCTACAAATGCAGGACTTTGGGCATATAATATTGGGGATACGGTGCAGTTTACTTCTACAAAACCATACCGAGTTATTGTTTCTGGTAGAATAAAACATTTTATTTCTGCTTTTGGGGAACATGTTATTGGTAAAGAAGTAGAGCAAGCATTGCAAGAAGCTTTAGAAGATGGTAATGGGGAGGTTTCTGAGTTTTCAGTAGCACCTCAAATTAATCCAACAGAAGGACTGCCATATCATGAATGGTTTATAGAATTTGAAAAAGAACCTGAAAGTATTTCCGCTTTAGCGCAAAAAATGGACGCTTCATTACAGAAACAGAATAGTTATTATTTAGATTTAATAGTAGGCAAAGTATTGCAACCTTTAAAGATTACTTTAGTTAAAAAAGGTGGTTTTCAGGATTATATGAAATCTATTGGGAAACTTGGCGGACAAAACAAATTACCGCGTTTATCTAACGACAGAAAATTAGTTGATAATTTAGAAACATTAAATCTCACGAAATAATACTATATTTGCGGGTTAAATAAAGTATATGAGTAACAAAAAACATCATGCAAGAACGAGAGCCCAAGAGAGCTCAAATGCTATTGAGCGTATGTATATTACTATGCGACACCTTTTTAATCGTGGTTTTTATAAACCAATGGGTGTTTCAGGGGAAACATTACGTGAGGCATTGTTATTGTTAAGACCAGAAATTTATGGTTCTATTGGCGAAGAAAAAGCAGAACTAGAAGGACTACTTTATGTAGTAGATAGATTACCAGAAGGAATAGAAGAATGCACCTTTATAAACTTAACTAGTGATGAAGGCTATGCTAATTCCCATTTTAAGACTATAATTCCACCAAAAAGAAGACGTAATTGCTATCGAATAGATGAAGAGCAAATGAACATCGAGATTACTCGTGGTCGCTCAGAAATTTATGATATACTGACACATCTTACTTTTCTTTTTGTAGAATCTCATAAAATTAGCAAACGCGTTTTAATAGATGAAAATGGCTCTACTACTCGAGATTGGATTAAGCTTGAAAAAGCAGTAACTACCAAAAAGAAACTTACACAACAAGAACGCGAAATAGCAATAACACATACCGCTAATATTTTAGGAAGAACCTTTAATGAGCTAAATGAAGTGTATGAAGATTTTGCCATACCAACACAACCAGAACGTTTATTACACATTGTGTATTGGCTAGGTAAATTAGCCATTGAAGAAGTTGTAAACAACAATAAAAGAACGGTTACTTTTAGTCCTGTTTTAAGAGAACGATTAGGACATCATATTCATGGAGAGATTTGGGCAAATAATATAAAAGCAATTTTACATAAAAACGAATTGCTAGAAAGACCAATTCATGTCATTAGTGCAAACATGCATAGTGTAATGAATACGCTTTTTGCTCCAAATGCCTTAAAGTCTTTAGCTTCTAAAAATGATATTTTTGAAGTTTATGAAGCTATAAGTCATAAGGATAATAAAGATTTACGTGATAAGGTAACTAAAGAAGCATTGCAAAAAGGAATGCTTTATATTCAAGATGAGTCTGGTACCAATATTAATGTCCAGGTTTTTGATACTGCAAAAATAGATTTTTCTAAAGTAGACATAGACGTTAACCAAGAAAAACTAGAAGCAGAAAAACCAATTATTATTGTAATGGATTATGCTTTTGGTGAGCAAGCTTACGAAACTATAGATGAACTTTTAAAGCCATATAAACCTAACGGAAAGAAAACACATTTATATGTAGATTCTATTTCTATTATGGGAAAAGCAGGTATTTTAGAAGGAGGAAAAGGAGATATTATGATACCTTCTGCACATATTTTTGAAGGTACAGCAGACAATTATCCTTTTAAAAATGAATTGTGTACAGCAGATTTAGAAGGACAAGGATTACAAATATTTGAAGGTTCTATGATTACTGTTTTAGGTACTTCTTTACAAAATAAAGATATTTTAAAGTTCTTTCATAGCTCTACTTGGAATGTAATTGGTCTAGAAATGGAAGGTGCACATTACCAAAAAGCAATTCAAGCAGCCTCTAAAGTAAGAGGAAGTATAAACGAAGACGTTAAAGTGCGTTATGCATATTACGCAAGTGATAATCCATTAGAAACAGGAGGTACATTAGCATCTGGAGGTTTAGGAACTTCTGGTGTAAAACCAACATACTTAATAACAAGAAAAATTTTACAACAAATATTTAACTAACAAACGATTATGAGTGATAAATTACCAGATACAAATAATTCTGAAGAAATCGATTTAGGGCAATTGTTTTCTTTTATTGAAAGGATTTTTAAAAGGATAGGCAATTTTATTTATAAAATATTTTCTGCTATTGTTTGGGTTTTAGAAAAAATAGGAATATTAATTCTTGTTATTATAAGTATATTAAAAAAGCACTTCCTAAAAGTTTTAGGAGGTTGTATATTAGTTTATGTCTCTTTTTATCTATTGGATAAATATTCTAGTAAAAAATACCAATCTACTATCGTTATAACTCAAAATTTTCAAACAGGAAATTTATTATATAATACGATTTCAAGACTAAATACATTAGCTAAAGAAAAGGATTCTGTAGGATTAAGTAATGAACTAGGTGTTTCTCTAGAAAAAGCTTCTAAAATTGTTGAGCTGGGTGTTAAGGATTATATGAGTAAAACAGAATTCATAGAGGCTTTTAATGAATACAATGCCGAGAAAGACTCTACAGCAATGGTTACGCAAGAAGCCTTTAATGACATACAAGACTTAGAAAATTTTGAAACACAAATTATTTTCGTGTATTCAAAAGATCCAACTATATACAGTGGGATGTCTGATGCGTTTTTAAAACTAATTGAATCCAATAAATATTTTATTGAGGAGCAACAAAAAGTAACTACCAAAATTAAATTGGAAATTAAAACATATAAAGATAATTTAGTTAAATCGGAAGATTTACAAAAAGATTATGTTAGTATTTTAAAAAGCTATTATAGTGCTACCGATGGAGAAACTAGCCAAGCAAATGTTAGTTTGAATCTATCTAATAATAAAGAAAAAATTAATACAAAAGAATTTGAATTGCTAGGTAAGCAAAATGAAGCGAGGCTAAATATTATTGATTTAGAAAACCAGCTTATAGAAAAGGAAACAATTGTAAGACTTCAAAAAGATTTTACAAGAGCAATTACTGTAGATAGTTTTTATAGGAAGAATGGAAAAACAGCTACAATGTTAATAGCAATTTTAATAGTGCTGTTCTATTTAGTTAAAGAGTTTAAGTTAATATCTTTTATTGATTATTACGGAAAAAAAGAAAATCTAACAGACAAATTAGTATAAAAACAGATTCATGAAAAATTTATTAATTACAGGAGGAGCAGGATTTATAGGATCTCATGTTGTTAGACTGTTTGTTGAAAAATATCCAGATTACAATATTGTTAATTTAGATGCTTTAACCTATGCCGGTAATTTAGAAAATCTAACAGACATTGAAAATGCTTCTAATTATACTTTTGTAAAAGGAGATATTACTAATGAAGCTTTTATTAATTCTCTTTTTGAAGAATATAAATTTGATAGCGTTATTCATTTAGCAGCAGAATCTCATGTAGATAGATCTATTAAAGATCCGTTAGCATTTGTTAGAACCAATGTTATTGGTACCATGATTTTATTAAACGCCTTTAAGGCACTATGGAAAGATAATTTTACAGACAAGTTATTTTACCACATCAGTACAGATGAGGTTTATGGTTCCTTAGGCGAAACAGGTTTGTTTGAAGAAACAACATCTTATGATCCAAATTCACCATATTCGGCTTCCAAAGCAAGTTCCGATCACTTTGTAAGAGCATATGGCGAAACGTATGGGATGCCTTATGTTATAACAAACTGTTCTAACAATTATGGTCAAAATCAATTCCCTGAAAAATTAATTCCGTTATTCATTAATAACATAATAAATAACAAAGCACTACCTGTTTATGGGGATGGTAATTATACAAGAGATTGGTTGTATGTAGTAGATCATGCAATTGCCATAGATTTAGTATTCCATGAAGGAAAACAGGGAGAAACCTATAATATTGGTGGTTTTAATGAGTGGAAGAATATAGATCTAGTAAAACTACTTTGCCAACAAATGGATGTTGCATTAGGTAGAAAAGAAGGTTCTTCAGAACAATTAATAGCATACGTTAAAGACCGTCCAGGACATGATTTAAGATATGCTATTGACGCATCTAAAATAAATAAGGAATTAGGTTGGAAACCATCGGTAACCTTCGAGCAAGGCTTAAAAATAACTATAGATTGGTATTTAAACAATGAAGATTGGTTAAATAGTGTTACAAGTGGTAATTATCAAGCATATTACCAAAAGCAATACAGCTAATATAAAAACAAAAACATGAAAGGAATAATACTAGCAGGAGGTTCAGGTACAAGACTTCACCCTTTAACACTTGCCGTAAGTAAGCAATTAATGCCTATCTATGACAAGCCAATGATATATTATCCATTAGCTACTTTAATGTGGTCCGGAATTAAAGATATTCTTATTATATCTACACCGCACGATTTGCCTTTATTCGAACAACTTTTGGGAGATGGAAAAAAGTTTGGTTGTAATTTTGAGTACGCAGTACAAGAAGAACCAAATGGTTTAGCAGAAGCTTTTGTTATAGGTGCAGATTTTATTGGTGAGGATAAAGTAGCCCTTATTTTAGGAGATAATATCTTTTATGGTTCGGGTCTTGCAGAATTATTGCAAGCCAATAACGACCCGGATGGTGGTATTATTTACGCATATCATGTGCATGATCCAGAACGTTATGGTGTAGCCGAATTTAATGAAGAAGGTAAGGTTATTTCTATAGAAGAAAAACCAATAAAACCAAAATCAAACTATGCAGTTCCAGGAATCTATTTTTATGATAATTCTGTAGTAGAAATTGCTAAAAACATTAAACCTAGTCATAGAGGTGAGTTAGAAATAACCGATGTGAATAAAGAGTATTTAAAACAAGGTAAACTTCAGGTGAGTGTATTAGATAAAGGTACCGCTTGGTTAGATACGGGAACCTTCAATTCACTTATGCAGGCATCGCAGTTTGTTCAAGTGATTGAAGAAAGACAAGGTCTTAAAATTGGAGCTATAGAAGAAGTAGCTTATAGAATGGGGTATATAAACAAAGAGCAATTAAAGAACTTAGTACAACCACTAATAAAAAGTGGTTATGGTAAACACTTGTTAAGCATTTTAGAAAATTAATATGAAGGCAATAGAAACCAAGCTAGAAGGGTGCTTTATTTTAGAACCAACAATTTTTGAAGATAAAAGAGGCTATTTTTTCGAGAGCTTTAACCAAGAAAAATTTAATACTCTAATTAATAAGAAAGTGGACTTTGTTCAAGATAACGAGTCTTTTTCTTCTAAAGGAGTTTTAAGAGGATTACATTATCAAGTTGGCGAACATGCACAAGCAAAACTTGTTCGTGTTGTTAAAGGAAAAGTCTTAGATGTAGCAGTAGATGTTAGGGTAAACTCAAAAACTTTCGGGCAACATGTAGCTGTGGAATTATCTGAGGATAATAAGAAACAACTTTTTGTGCCTAGAGGATTTGCACATGGATTTATTGTGTTGAGTGATACCGCGATCTTTTCGTATAAATGTGATAATCTTTATAATAAAGAAGCAGAAGGAGGTGTCATTTTTAATGACCCAAAATTAAAGATAGATTGGCAATTGCCTGAAAATGAATTGCTTGTTTCAGAAAAAGATGTAATTTTGCCAACTTTAGAGAACGCTAGACTATGATAAATATCTTGGTGACAGGAGGAAATGGACAATTAGCAAACTGTATTAAAGATGTAGAATCTAAACATTCTAATTTAAACTTTATATACACAAATTCTTCAGAATTAAATATTACCGATTTTGAAGCTGTGCAACAGTTTTTTAATACTCAAAATATTGATTATTGTATTAATTGTGCGGCTTACACAGCTGTAGATAAGGCAGAAAGTGAACAACAAAAAGCAGAGGAAGTTAATGTTGTTGGTGCAAAAAAATTAGCTATCGCTTGCGCGGAAAAAAACGCAACCTTGATTCAAGTGTCTACCGATTTTGTGTTTAATGGCGAAAAATCTGTAGCATATACAGAAACAGATACCACAAATCCAACAGGGGTTTATGGAGCAACAAAACTAGATGGCGAATTAGAAGTCGCTAAAAATCTAGAACAACATTTTGTTATAAGAACTTCTTGGTTATATTCTGAAAATGGTAATAATTTCATGAAAACCATGATTAGATTATCCGAAAACAGAGAGGTATTAAATGTCGTCGCAGACCAAATAGGGACACCAACTTATGCTACAGACTTAGCAGAAACGATTATTGAAATAATAACTTCACAAAACCAACAATATGGTGTTTATCATTACAGTAATGAAGGAGTAGCTAGTTGGTATGATTTCGCAAAAGCGATTTTTGAAGAAAGTAATATTCAAATAAAAGTCTTACCAATTCCATCGGAAGCATATCCTACACCAGCCAAAAGACCACATTTTAGCGTGTTAGATAAAACCAAAATAAAAACGAATCTTCAAATAGAAATACCACATTGGAGAGACAGTTTAAGAAAAGCAATTGCCAATAACCATGAATAAAAATTTAGAAATAGCTATTCAAGCAAGTTTAGAAGCAGGAAAAGTCATCATGGAAGTATATGATACTGCCTTTGATGTAGAAATTAAAGATGACAAATCTCCTTTAACCGAGGCAGATAAAAAAGCCAATGATGTGATTAACGCATATTTGGTAAATACAGAATTTCCAATTATTAGTGAAGAAAATAAGCAAACCGATTACGCAGTAAGAAAAACATGGAAGACTTGCTGGGTTGTAGATCCGGTAGATGGAACCAAAGAGTTTATAAAACGTAACGGAGAGTTTACAGTAAATATAGCACTAGTGACTAATGGTAAACCAGAATTAGGAGTTATTTATGTGCCAGCGACAAAAACTATTTATGTTGCAGATGTTACTAATAAGGAAGCTTTTAAAGCAGAATTAAACAGTCATGACACTTCTTTGCAAGATGTTGTTAAAGCTGCTGTAAAACTACAACCAAAAGAGGCAGGATCAAATCCAGTGCAGGTTGTAGGTAGTCGATCGCACATGAGTCAAGAAACTTTAGATTTTATTGAGACCATTAAAACAGAAGGCAAAGAGGTTGCTGTTGTTTCTAAAGGAAGCTCACTAAAGTTTTGTTTAGTTGCAGAAGGTAACGCAGATGTGTATCCAAGATTTGCACCTACGATGGAGTGGGATACTGCTGCAGGACAAGCTATTTGTAACGCAGTAGGTTTACAGGTTATTTCTAAAGACACCAATAAACCGCTTCTATACAATAAAGAAAATTTATTAAATAGTTATTTCTTAGTAACTAAATAAATGGCAGACGTATCTTATAAAAGGCATATTGCTAAAACTATTACGTGGAGGTTTGTAGGTACTATAGATACTATTATTTTATCTTGGATCATCTCAGGAGATCCATTTATAGGGCTTCAAATAGGTTTTGCTGAGGTACTCACAAAAATGACTTTATACTACCTGCATGAACGTGTTTGGTTTAAAATAAACCTATCTAAGGAAGGGGAGATTTTAGAAAGTAGAAAAAGACATATAGCAAAAACCGTTACTTGGCGATTTATAGGTACTATGGATACGATGTTATTAGCTTGGCTAATTTCAGGAGACCCATTAACAGGTCTTAAAATAGGATTTGCAGAAGTAGTAACAAAAATGATATTATATTATTTACACGAACGTGTTTGGTATAAAGTGAATTTTGGACTTGTAGATCGAAAGAACTAATAAATAAGCACTGTAACGAATTGCGCTAGAAGGAAATTAACCTAGTTCATTATTTACACATTGCATCTGCAAATAAAATAATAAAACGATACAGATGAAAGAAAATATTATAGCACATAACTATCAGGTTTCTAAAGAGGATAGACAAGAAAAAAATAAACATAAGTCTTTTTTATTATGGTTTACAGGACTTTCAGGTTCTGGTAAATCTACCATTGCAAATGTCGTTGAGCAAGAACTATATAAATTAGGAATAAGCACCTATACACTAGATGGTGATAATATTAGAAAAGGTATAAATAGTGATTTAACTTTTGCTCCTCAAGACCGAACAGAAAACATAAGACGAATTGCTGAAATAGGAAATTTAATGGTAGAAGCTGGCTTGGTTACATTAGCAGCATTTGTTTCACCATATAGAAAAGATAGAGAGAATATTAAAGACATCATTAAGGATGTTAATTTTATCGAAATATATATAAATACTAGTGTCGAAGAGTGCGAGCGTAGAGATGTTAAAGGGCTTTATAAAAAAGCAAGAGCTGGTGAAATAAAAAACATGACAGGTATTTCTGCTCCTTATGAAGCTCCAGAAAACCCAGATATAGAAATTAAAACGGAAGAGAAAACCGTAGAAGAAGCAGTGCAGCTTATTATGGAATTTATTAAACCTAAATTAGCATTGGGAGTGCTTTAACTTCGTTTTTTAAATGAATTATAGCATTGGGATATCCATATAATTAAGCAGCGTTTTTTTTAATATAACATGAGTAACAAAAAGAATTTTTTTTTAAAAAATATAAAGCTAATACTTCCCATCGTATTGGCTGTTTTTTTTGGGTGGCTAACTTTTTCTAAGCTTCCAATTTCTGAAATCATTCCCTATTTTAAATCCGCTAATTATTGGTGGATTGCTTTAGGTTTGTTTTTTGGAGTTCTTAGCCATTTATCAAGAGCGTATAGATGGAATTACTTACTACAACCAATGGGGTACTCTATAAAAACCCCAAACAGTATCATGTCTATATTTATAGCATACTTAGCCAATTATGGCGTGCCAAGATCTGGGGAAGTTTTACGTGCCGCAGTTGCTACTAATTATGAAGGTATTCCTTTTGAAAAAAGCTTTGGTACTATTGTAACAGAGCGCATTTTTGATTTAATTATGATGCTTACAATTTGTGTTATAACATTGTTTTTTCAGTTCGATTTTATTTATGGTATTCTAGTAGCAAAGTTTAATCTAGTTAATCTTATTTTTATGCTACTGGGTTTATGCCTATTGTTTGGTGTTATCCTTTTCTATATTAGAAAGTCTAAAGGGAAGTTTGCTAATAAAATTAAAGGATTTACATTAGGTCTTTTAGAAGGGATTACTAGTATTTATAAAATGAAGCATAAAGGTGCTTTTATTTGCCATACTATTTTTATTTGGTTAATGTATATCTTAATGTTTTATGTAACATCCTTTTCTGTACAAGAATTGGAAGGAGCGCCTTTTTCATCTATGATTGTTGCATTTATTGCAGCAAGTTTTACTGTTGCAGCAACAAATGGAGGTGTATTTTTTTACCCAGCAGCCGTATTATCGGCACTCACGTTATTTGGATTGGCAGAGGAACCTAGTTTTGCTTTTGGCTGGATTGTTTGGACCTCTCAAACGGTAATGATTATTGTAGTAGGTGTTCTGTCGTTTGTTTTTTTACCAATTTATAATAAAAACAGTATGCCATTAAATAAATAGAATAACATCAATATTTAATGTCTTGATTATGAAATGGGTTAATATATCTACTATCATAAAAAAAATGGTTAAAGAGTTTAAAATACCGTCAAAGATGTTAACTTTGGCGATATTCATAGAAACAATATTATGAATAAATAGGAAAGTACAACGGTAATTCCGTTTTATTTAGTATATAGATAAAGTCTTGATAATTAAGAAAGAACGGAAAAAGGATGTTCTGTGAAAAATTAATATATTAGGAAAAATATAAAGACAATATTAAAATTCGAGCAATGAGTAAATATTACTTAAATTATTTAGATGAATTAGAAAGTGAAGCAATCTTTATTTTACGTGAAGTTTGGGCACAATTTGAAAACCCAGTAATTCTGTTTTCTGGAGGAAAAGATTCTATTTTAGTAACACATTTAGCTAAGAAAGCTTTTTACCCTGCTAAAATACCATTTCCATTAATGCATGTAGATACGGGACATAACTTTCCTGAAACTATAGAGTTTAGAGATGCTGTTATAGAAGAATTAGGCGTAAAACTTATTGTTGGTTCTGTACAAGAATCTATAGATGATGGTCGAGTAGCAGAAGAAAAAGGTAAGAATGCTACGCGTAATGCACTTCAAATTACAACGCTTCTGGATGCTATTGAATCTAATAAAATAGATTGCGCAATTGGTGGAGGAAGACGTGACGAAGAAAAAGCAAGAGCAAAAGAACGTTTCTTTTCACATAGAGATGATTTTGGACAATGGGATCCTAAAAACCAAAGACCAGAATTATGGAATATATTTAACGGTAAACATTTTGAAGGAGAACACTTTAGAGCGTTTCCTATAAGTAACTGGACAGAAATGGATGTTTGGAACTACATAAAAAGAGAAAACATTGCCATTCCATCTTTATATTTTGCACATGAACGTGAAGTAGTTTGGAGACAAGATACATGGATTCCAAACTCAGAGTTTTTAATTTTAGAAGCGCATGAAGAGGTCGTAACTAAAAAAATTCGTTTTAGAACTTTAGGAGATATTACCATTACTGGTGGCGATGAATCGGAAGCAGATACTTTAGAGAAAATTGCGACAGAAGTTGCGGGTATGCGTAACACAGAAAGAGGAAATAGAAGTGATGATAAGCGTTCCGAATCTGCAATGGAAGACAGAAAACGTCAAGGATACTTTTAATAAACAACCCGATTTACTAATTACTTATGCTGTTTAATTCCTTAGACTTTGCTATATTTTTTCCAATAGTTTTTGTTCTTTATTGGCTCGTTGCTAAAAATAGAAATTATAGAAATATACTTTTACTTGTTTCTAGTTACGTGTTTTACGGCTGGTGGGATTGGAGGTTTTTATTACTAATAGCTTTTAGTTCTTTGGTTGATTTTTTAATTGGCCAAAAAATTTATAATACGGATAACAAGAAAAAACAAAAGCAATATTTGTTAGTTAGTCTTGTCATTAATTTAGGTTTCTTAGTCTATTTTAAATATACGAACTTTTTTATAGACACTTTTGTAGATTCTTTTAGGTTATTTGGTACTGAGTTAGAAGTTTCTACACTAAATATCATCTTACCAGTTGGGATTAGTTTTTACACCTTTCAAACGCTTAGTTACACTATCGATATTTACAGAAAACAGCTAGAACCTACTAAAGATTGGCTTGCTTTTTTCTCGTTTGTGTCTTTCTTTCCGCAACTAGTTGCAGGACCTATTGAGAGAGCATCCCATTTATTACCTCAGTTTTATAAAACCTACAAGTTTAATTATAATCAGGTTAAATCCGGATTATTATTAATGGCTTTTGGGTTGTTTAAAAAGATGGTTATAGCAGATCGTGCTGCACTTTATGTTAATGAAGTTTATAATAATACTTCAGATCATGATGGTGTTGCATTCTTTTATGGAACCATTTTATTTGCCTTTCAAATTTATTGTGATTTTTCTGGTTATTCAGACATTGCCATAGGAATTGCAAGAACTATGGGGTTTGACTTAATGAGAAACTTTGATAGTCCTTATTTTTCTAAATCCATAACTGAATTTTGGAGACGTTGGCATATATCCTTATCCACATGGTTTAGAGATTATGTATACATTCCATTAGGAGGAAGCAGAAAAGGAAAGTACAGAACCTATTTTAATTTGTTCTTGGTCTTTCTCGTTAGTGGCTTATGGCATGGAGCAGCTATGACATTTGTAATTTGGGGAACAATACACGGCTTAATCATTGTTTTTGAAAAAGCTACTTATAATTTGAAAAAACCACTATTTGAAAAAATAGGATTAGGTAAAAGTAACTATGCAAACAACTTTTTTTTTAGCACGATAACCTTTTTTATAGTTTGTTTTGCTTGGGTATTTTTTAGAGCAAACTCCTTACAGGATTCTTTTGATATTATTAGTGGAATCTTTTTTAATTTTGATTTTGGAGAAATTTTTAAAAAGGAAACTTATTTAATTGGTTTTAAGGTAAATGAATTTAGGGTAATTGTATTCTTTATACTTACACTACTGCTTTTCGAAGTGCTTCACAGAAAGTATAATTTAATAAAGTTTTTGAATCATCAAGGTGTTGTGTTTAGATGGAGTATCTACTTAATGATTGTCTTTACAATTACTATATTTGGTATCTATGGAGATAGAGCAATTCAGGAATTTATTTATTTTCAATTTTAGAGATATAAAATGAAAACATTAATTTTAAAAATATTTTTATTCAGTATATTAATTAGCGTTATAGTTTATAACGTTGATGGCTATTTTGTTAAAGATGATCCTGCTTTTGAAAAATATAAGTTTTATAATGAAAAAGAAAAGAATACAGTAGATGTGCTTTTTTTAGGAAATTCACATTTAGCAAACGGAGTTAACACCAAAATTATAAACGCAAAATGTAAATTAAGTTCCTATAATTTAGGTTTACGTGCAACAAATATTTTTCATACTTATTATAATTTAGTAGAAGCATTAAAAAATCAAAAACCTAAACTAGTAGTAATTGAAAATTTTACTTTTTTAGAAAATGCAGCTGAATCTGAATTTTTAAATGAAGAAGGTAAAATGTTTGTTAAAAACTATGGAGCTATTCATGCAAAAAAACCAGGTTTAAACAAGTTTGAAGAAATTAATTTAGCATATAAAGAAAACAAACTTTATAACTTTTTTAATCTTTTTAGAGGCCATGAAAATTGGAGTGATTTAGAAAATCAATCTAAAGTTTTATACAAGTATACTTCTAGTAATTTTAAAGATAAAGACTATAAAGATCATTATCAATCTTTAAAAATATTGAGAAAAGAAAGAGCGTCAAAAATTGACAATTTAAAAATTAAGGACACAATTAATATTTCAAAAGATCAAGAAGTATTTATTGAAAGAATTATAAAACTTTCTCAAGAACATGATTTTGAACTTTTATTTGTAACTATTCCTTTTTATAATAATTATTACGCTAAAATAGAAGACCAATTAAAGCAAGTAAACAAAAAGCTGAACGCTATTATTAAAGAACATAATAATGTTAAGTTTTTAGATCTAAATACGATGTCTGATTTTTCTAGAACTTATTTTCTGGATGAAAAACCATCAAGAAATCAACACCTAAACTATAAAGGAGGTATTAAGGCTACAAATATATTAGCCAATTATATTAATAAAGAATACAATTTTAATCTAAATAAAGTAAATAGATTAAAACCCGAGTCTTTTGTTTATAATAAAAAGGCAATAGATACCTTAATTGAAAAAGGACGTATTTTATCAAACCTAGAGAGAATTAATGGGCTTAAAGATAAAAAGTTCTCCTTAAGGCAAGGAAAGTCTTCTATTGTTTTTGAAGGTTGGATGGTTATAGAAAATCAAGAGTCCAAATTCAATGAATTATTTATTGCATTAGAAAAGAATGAAGATTTCATCCTGGTTAGGCAGATGAATAATAGAAAAATAAGAAAGGATGTTTCTAAATTTTTTAAAAAGGAAGCAATTTATGATCATTCGGGATTTAAATTAGAAATCGAAAGCGAATTATTAGAGAAAGGAAACTATTCTATATCGCTTATTATAAGAGATGAAAACGGGAAGGTTTTGGTAAAGCCAGTTAAGAATAAAATTAAAATTTTATAAGTTCATTTATTTACCATAAATGAAATATAATTTTATTAAATTATATTAATATAGAGATAAGTTACTTTTTATTTAGTAATAGATAAAAGGTAAAGTATTAGTAAAAAACGAATAGAAATAATATAAGAACCATGTTAGACAATAATCAATTATTACGTTTTACAACAGCAGGAAGTGTAGATGATGGAAAAAGCACCTTAATTGGACGTTTATTATACGATTCAAAATCTATTTTCGAAGACCAATTAGAAGCCATTACAAACACAAGTAAGAAGAAAGGCCACGAAGGTGTCGATCTAGCTTTGTTTACAGATGGTTTACGTGATGAACGTGAACAAGGTATTACTATAGATGTTGCTTATAGATATTTTACAACACCTAAACGTAAGTTTATTATAGCAGATACTCCAGGGCATATTCAATACACTCGTAATATGGTTACAGGAGCATCTACCGCAAACGTTGCAACTATTTTAATAGATGCAAGACACGGTGTAATAGAACAAACTAAAAGACACGCATTTATTGCTTCTTTATTACAAATACCTCACATTATTGTTTGTGTTAACAAAATGGATTTGGTTGACTTTTCTGAAGAGGTATACAATAATATCGTTAAAGAATTTGAAGACATTTCTTCAAAAATGTTAGTAACAGATGTTCGTTTTATTCCAATGAGTGCTTTATTAGGAGATAATGTAGTTCACAAATCAGAGAATATGCCTTGGTTTCAAGGAGCTCCAATGTTACATACTTTAGAGACCATGCACATTAGTAGCGATATTAATAAGGTAGACGCGCGTTTTCCAGTACAAACAGTACTAAGACCACAAAGTGAAGGCTTTATTGATTACAGAGGGTATGCAGGACGTGTAGCAAGTGGTGTTTTTAGAAAAGGAGATGACATAACAGTTATGCCATCAGGATTTACTTCTAAAATTAAAACCATTGATACTTTAGATAAAGAGTTGGATGAAGCTTACGCACCAATGTCTATTTCTATAACACTAGAAGATGATATTGATATCAGCCGTGGTGATATGATTGTACGTTCTAACAATAAACCAGAAGCGGTACAAGATATTGAAGTGATGTTATGTTGGTTAAATAACTCTGCTGCAAAACCAAGAACAAAATACACTATAAAACATACTTCAAACGATCAAAAAGCAATGATCAAAGAGGTGATTTACAAATACAATATCAATACTCTAGATCGTATTAATGACGATAAAGAAATGAATATGAATGATATTTGTAAAGTTAAAATACGTACTACTAAACCATTAATGGTGGATACGTATAGAGAAAATAGAACTACTGGAAGTATTATTTTAGTAGATGATGCAACAAACGAAACTGTTGCAGCAGGAATGATTGTTTAATAATAAAATAATAAAATAATGAAAAAAATACTATTAGGGGCATTTTTAGCCTGTATGTTAGGGGCTAATTTTAGTTGTAAAAAAGCTTCAGAAAAAAAAGAGGATACTAAAGAAATTATAGTAGAAGAAACAGTTGAGAAGTCTGTTTTTAAGGTGGTTCTAGATGTTATTATTAATAATGACGAAAAATTTCAAATGTATTATTTAGAATATGGCGATACTAAATGGAATCAAAAAAAGAGAATTCCGAAATTAGTAAAAGGAAACACACAACCGCAATTAGTTGAGTTTAATATTCCAGAAAAAATATTCCCTTCTAAATTATTATTTGATTTTGGAGAAAATAAAACAGAAGAAAACATTACTATAAATTCGGTTTCATTGTCTTATGAAGATTTTAAGTTAAATCTTACACCACAAGAGTTTTATGCGTTCTTTACTCCAAACAAGTATATCAAATATAATAAAGAAACAGGGGTTATGAATTGTATATCAGTAGATGGTAAATATGATCCACATTTTAAATCTCGTCCAGTATTTGATAAAAAATTAGAATTAGAAGAAAGATAGAACTTACTTATAAGTATCTTACATCAATCGTAGTATCTAAATAAAGAGTGAAATGAATTTTAAAACAGTATTAAAAAAAAAATTTGAAGGCGAGTTTGCTAAAAAAACGCTGTTTTCATTTTTGCTTAAATTTTTTGGTCTTGGTTTAAGTTATTTTTTTACTCTTTTAATATCAAGGTTTTATGGTGCAGAGGTTGTTGGTCGCTTTTCTTTAACTTTTACAATATTAAATTTGTTTGCACTTTTTTTTGCTTTAGGTATTCCAGATACCATGGTGAAAATTATTGCGGACAGCAACTACAAACAGCAGTTTGATTTAAAAAAAACAGCCCTAAGAGCTATACTTATCTCAAGTGTTATTGGAGCAATTGTACTTTTTTTATCAGCAAAACCACTCGCATTATTTTATACCGACAGTGTTTTGTATGATTATTTATTGATTGCAGCAGCAGCATTGGTTCCATTGGTTCTTTTGCGTTATAATTTTGAAATATTAAGAGGGAGAAATGAAATTGTAAAATTTGGTTTTTTGTCTCATATAATTCCTTATTTGATTTCAGTCTTAGCAATTTTATTTGTGTTTTTTGTTTTTGAAGAAAAAAATGGATTACAAACTATAAAAGTTTATTTTTTGGGTACAGTAATTGCTTTTATATTAAGTATTTTTTTGACAAAGCATAAGGAAGAAATTAAACGAAAAGCATTTCCTTTAAAAAAAATGATGAATTATTCGCTACCAATGCTAGCCACAAGTTCTTTTATTTTTTTAATGGGATGGACAGACACTTTAATGCTTGGGTATTATAATGATAAAGCTGATGTTGGTATTTATAGTGTAGTTATTAAAATAGCACGAATAGCTATAATTGTGCTAACTTCTGTTAATCTTGTTTTAGCTCCAAAAATTTCGGAATTATATAGCAAATCCGAGCATGATAAAATGAAAGAGCTTATAAGAAAGGCTACAAAAATTATTTTTATAACTACCGCACCTATGGTAGGACTGATTTTAATAGCAAATAAATTTGTTTTGGGTCTTTTTGGTGATGAGTTTATTATAGGTAGTACTGCATTAATAGTAATTATGTTGGCTCAACTTTTCAATGCCATGACAGGTAGCGTTGGACAGGTTATGAATATGACAGGCAATCACAAAAAACTTAGAGACTTTACTATAATTAGCGTTATTTTAAATATTGTTTTAAATTTAATATTAATTCCTTTATATGGTATTTTAGGAGCAGCAATTGCTACAGCAACTAGTAGTGTTGTTATTAATATAATTTCGGTTATTTTTGTAAAAAGAAGATTGGGGATTATTACTTATATATCTCCGTTTAATTCCAAATAGGCATGAACGTATTACTTTATAAAATCTATTTTAAAATTAAAGATAAGATAACTACATCCTGGTTTTTATTAAAATATAATGGGATGGTCAAAAAACAAGGAAAAATTAGCATTGGCTCAAATGTTAAAATAACTCCTTTTTTGTGGCGAGATTCTAAATTACTTATTAGCCTTAATAATAACTCGATTAAATCGAATGTTCTTATTCAAGGTTCTGGAAAATTAACATTGGGTGAAAACTCCTTTATTGGACAGTTTTCGGTTATTGGAGTAAATGATTCTATAACAATAGGTAAAAATGTTATGATTGCACAAAGTGTTTCAATAAGAGATACAGATCATGCTTTTTCTAATATAGATAAACCAATGCTATTTCAGGGTATAACCACAGCCCCTGTAGTTATTGAAGACAATGTATGGTTAGGACACGGCGTAGTAGTCACAAAAGGCGTTACAATAGGTTCTGGCGCTATAGTAGGTGCTAATTCAGTAGTTACAAAAGATGTGCCTAAAATGGCAATTGTTGGAGGTGTACCAGCACGATTAATTAAAATGAGAACATAATGACACATAAATTTGATTTTTTCTGTATAGGAGCTCAAAAATCAGGGACAACATCTCTACATGATATCTTATTGCAGAATCCAAATATCGGTCTGCCAATAAATAAAGAAACCCACTTTTTCTCTCATGATGACTTGTACACAGGAAATCTAGACGAGTATTTTAAAATGTTTAATGACGATTTAAATGAAAAAGAGGTTGTTGGCGAAATTGATCCAGAATACCTGTGTTCAGAAAAAGCACCAGAAAGAATTCTTAAACATTTTGGAACCGATTTAAAATTCATTGTTATTTTAAGAAATCCGTATGACAGAGCTTTTTCTCAGTATTTGATGAGTAAACGAAGAGGTTTTGAAGATTTAGAGTTTGAAGAAGCTATAGAAAAAGAAGCATCACGTACCAAAGATGATTTTGGTGAGTTATATTTTAGCTATAAAACAAGAAGCTTGTACAGCAAGCAAATTAATAAGTATTTTAAGTTTTTCAATCCATCTAATTTTTTGTTTATTCGTTTTGAAGACGATTTTATTGCTAATAAACAAGCCACTATAAATAAGGTAAATGATTTTCTGGGTTTAGAGCCTTTTAGCTACGATTTAAGCATTCAGAGCAATGTGGCTTCAACTCCTAAAAGTAAATGGATTAGAGACTTTGTAAACAAACCTAATATTATTAGAAAAATAGGAAAGAAAATTATTGCTTCTCCGCAAATTAGAAAAAATATTATTAGTAAAATAGATCATCTTAACAGAAAGAAAATAACGTATAATACCAATGTAGATCTTAAAGAAAAGCTTACTAAGTCTGTGTTTTTAGACGATATAAAAGCTTTAGAAAGTTTAATAAATCAAGATTTATCTTCATGGTACAAGAAAGAATAGGAATAGTAACCGTTACTTATGGAAATAGAGCCGCTTATTTTTCAAAACTAATTGATTCTGTTGTAAAAAATCCCAATGTTGCAAAAATTGTGGTAGTTTCTAATGGCGTTGATGAAGAAAGCAGCGTTCGTTTAAACCAATTGCAAGAGGTTAATAAAGCAAAACTTATAGTTCATGATATGGGCTATAATTCTGGTTCTGCATTAGGTTTTAAAGAAGGAATAAAAAGAGTCTTAGAAGAAGATGTTGATTTTGTTTGGCTTTTAGATGATGATAACCTACCTAAGAATAATGCTTTAGAAGTGTTATTAAAGTCTTGGGATAGTTTTAAAGACAATACTACTAAACCTCTTTCATTATTATCCTACAGACCACAAAGAAAGATATACAAGGATGCTATTTCACAGCATAATCCATATTTAATGTTAGGTACGGAAAATTCTTTTTTAGGATTTAATATTTTAGATAAACTAAAGAAGCCTAAAGCTAATAAACCAGAAGAAGTAGATTCTGGTGTGGTAGCTGTTGCACCTTATGGCGGTATGTTTTTTCATAAAGATACTATTAGTCAAATAGGACTTCCTAATGAACACTTTTTTCTATATGCAGATGACCATGAGTTCTCTTATAGAATAACAAAAAAAGAAGGTAAAATAATTTTAGTTTTAGATAGCGAATTAGAAGATTTAGAAACCTCTTTTCATTTAAAAAAACCAAAAAAAATTCTGCATACAAGATATTTTTCAACCGATTCAAAAAACGCAATTTATTACTCTGTGCGTAACAATGTGTTTTTTGAGAAAAACTTTGTGAATAGTAAGTTGGTGTATTCTATAAATACCTTAAGTTATCTTTTTATCTTATTTTTGGCAATGATTTTTAATCCAACTGACTTCTGGAAGTTTCCTATAATTTTAAGAGCTGTGCTCTCTTCTAGAAAACATTTTAAAACAAATGATAAAATTAAATAAGTTATACTTAGGTGTTTTTTTATTAATTGTAGCTTTTTGTTTTCTAATAGGAGGTTTTACTCAATTTTTTATAGGTATTCCTAATACTGTTTTTTCTTACGGTGTAATGGGGTTGCTTTTTTTATTTTATTTCGTTTATGTAATAGTAAAAAAAAGAGTGATTTTTGACAAAATAGTCTTGCTTTTCTTCGTTTTATTTCTGCTCATTATTCTCAGCTCTGTAGTAAACCAAACCAATATATTAAAAACAATTATTTACTTTATTTTTATTCTTATTCCTTTAGGTAGTTATTTGTTCTTTAAAATAAATCAAAAAGAAAGATATATTTCCTCTAGAACAATTAGTAAAATCTATTTATTTATAGCTTGTTTGCAATTACCGGTTATTTTAATCCAGAATTTTGGATATGATTTTCTTATACGGTTTAATAATAGTAGCCAAGCTATTGCTTCTTTCGACTTTATGTTTGGTACCTTTTTTTTAAAAGCCGATCATGCTTTAGGGTTCTTTTTGTTGTTAAATATTTTTAACATTTTTGAAAACAACATAAACAATAGCATTACCAAAAGGCCCAAACTAATTGTTTTCTATCTGTCTTTAACCATATTTATTGCAGAATCAAATATTACCAAACTATTACTAATTTTATTTTTTGGTTATTTAATTTATAAAACATTTCCGAAAAAAATAAAAGTATTTGGTATTTTAGTTGTTCTATTGTTAATGCCTTTAGTATTTTCACAGGCTAAAAAAATAAAAGCTTTTGAAAGGGAAATTTACTTTTTTCATCAAGAATATAATTCTAAAAAATCATTTTCAAACTATAACAGGGGTATTGCTAAGCGGCCCCAAGTGGTTATAACCTATGCAACAGTGTTACCGCTAAGAATAGTAGGGGAAGGACCGTATTCTTATTTTAATGTATTAAAAGGGGAGTTTGCAGCAACAAAACACTTTTCCCAATTAATATGGGCGTATGCAGATTTAGGAATTATAGGTCTAATTCTATTGATATTACTTTTATATTTGCTTGTAAATAGTTTTAATCTCGATTCAAGTGTTAAATTTATTCTTTTTGGTGTTGTAATTATCTATGCTTTTATGACAACCATTTTTTCAGATTTAGCAATAATGATAACCCTAACCAGTTTATTACAAAACAATAATAAGATTAGAAAAGAATGAATATACTTATAGCGCCTTTTCACGATTGGAGAAAAATTATCCTAGAAGGTTTTAGAACTAGAGATGCACACTTTATAGAACATTTAAATAAAAATAGTTCGGACGTAAAAGTTATTATCAATAGGCCAACAACCCTAGTAGAGATATTACTTAAAAGAAAACCTAATTTAATAAAAGGGAAAGTTATTTATTCAAAATCTAACTTTAAACTTTATGAAGTAAGCAAAAATTTTTATGTCATAGATTTTGTTTCAAAGGATATTTTTGGTCAAGTATTAAACGGCTATAAGTGGTTTATTTCACAATATGAAAACCCAAAATATATTAACTTTATTAACGAGTCTTTAAGTAAACTTGGTATTCATGAAGATTACTTTTTACTCAATCAAAATATCTTTGCAAGTAAATTATCGAAATCCTTAAATCCTAAAAAATCCGTTTTTGATGCTTGGGATAATTTTGCGAAATTTAATGTATATTCTAAAATTAAAGAAGAAATTTTTTCTGCTTACAAAGAATATGCTAAGATTTGTGATTTTTGGATTACAAACTCCAATGATAATATTAGAGATTTTTCAAAAGCATATCATCCTAAAGAACTAGTGCTAATTAAAAACGGTGTTGACGTTTCTAGATTTGCTAAGGATATACAAGCAGAAATCCCTGAGGATATGAAAAATATCCCAAGGCCAATTGTTGGTTTTGGTGGAAAAATAACGCACCTTTTGGATGTTGATTTGTTAAATGAAACCATGAAGTTAACTAAAAACGCTTCTTTTGTTTTTGTTGGTCAGATTTTAGATAAACAAGTATTTAATAGTATTTTAAAATTAGATAATTTTTATTATTTAGGAGACAAGCACTACGAAATCTATCCAAACTATGTGAAAAATTTTGATATTTGTACCGTGCCTTATGTGGTAGATGAAGACAAGAAATCAGGAGCTAACTCTATTAAAGTTTATGAGTACTTAGCTACCACAAAAAAAGTTATTGGTACAGACTCTAATGGCTTAGAAGAATTAAAAGAGCATGTGTATATAATTAATAATGCCGAAGAGTTTTCTGCAGAAATTACAAACAAACAAAATTCAAAAAAAGCAATAGATTTAAATACACACGCTTGGAATACAAAAGTAGAAGATTTAATTAAACTGCTTCATTAGTGAGGTTTGTAAAAAACATTATAGAAAAGTACGATGTAGCAACAATTTTGTTATGTCTAATTGCTGCAACAATACCATTTCGAATTAATGTTGGTAATGCCGCCATTATTCTTGCTTCCGCATATACTTTATTTTTTTTTCAAAAAGATAATTTCAAAAAACTAAAATCTTTTAGTGCTGTTTTTCCCATAGCATTCTTTTTCATTGTAATCATAAGTAGCTTTTTAAGTAATAAATACATGCTAGGTTTAAAACGTCTAAACTTAGAGGTTTTATTGATTTTACTCGTTTTTATTTTAGTGAATAACAAAATAAACAAAACCAAAATAATAAAAATATTAATTTGGTTTACGTATGCAACCGTTCTAAGTGTAAGTATTTTATTAATTAATAATCTAATAAAAATTGCACAAAATAAAGGGCTTGAAGAATTAATATTTCACAACTTCACACTACTATATGATTATCACCCCATTTATTATTCTTTAAATATTTCTTTAGCCCTATTCTTTATTATTAACACGAAAACCAAGTGGTTTTATAAAAAGAGTCAAATAATTAAAATAGGCTTTATAATAGTGCTTCTTTTAGGGTTAATATTTTGCGTTTCAAAAGCAATATTATTTATAAATGGAATAATTTACGTACTTTACTTTTCGTTTAAAATAAAGCACTTAAAAAAAAGAATTGCGTATTTTACAATATTAGCCATGCTATGGATAGGTGTATTTAATATTAAATTTATTAAAGAACGCTTTATAGATGGATTACGTTTTAGTCCGGAGATCTCAAGTTTTCAACCCACTAATGATTTTAGTCAGAAAAAAATATTTACCTACGAAGAAAAAACAGAGATAAGTGATCTCGAGTTAAGATATGTTTTAAGTAGTATTGGGGTTTATCATTTAGTAAAAGATAATAAATTACTGTTAGGTTACAAGCAGGGCGATACTAAAGACTATTTAAACTATTATTTTTTTTCCTATAACTTAGGGCCTAATTGGTATGAAGATTTTAATTTGCATAACCAATATACACACATACTTGTAACATATGGTATTCTGGTATTGTTGTTTTTTTTAAGTTATTTGTTTTTTAGTTTTTACGCTGCCATTAAACATAAGGATACATTACATGTTTTTTTTCTTATCCTTGTCTGCTTCGGCTTTCTTTTTGAAGTTAACCTAGTAAGAAGCAAAGGCATCGTATTTTTTTATTTTTTTAACACACTTTTTTTACAAAACTATTTAAATTTTGAAAGTAGCAATAATAGGAACTAGAGGAGTTCCAAATCATCACGGAGGCTTCGAGCAATTTGCAGAGTTTTTTTCAGTTTTTTTAGCTAAAAATAACCATGACGTATATGTGTATAACTCTCACACACACCCTTATCAAGAAAGTACCTTCAAGGGAGTGAATATAATTCATTGTAAAGATCCAGAAAACGTTATAGGTACACCCGGACAATTTTTGTATGATTTAAACTGTATTAGGGATGCAAGAAAAAGAAACTTCGACATAGTACTACAGCTCGGTTATACAAGTAATTCTATTTGGTATAAATTTTTGCCTAAAAAAGCAATTATAATAACCAATATGGATGGCTTAGAATGGAAAAGAAGTAAATATTCCAAACCAGTACAAACCTTTCTAAAGTACGCCGAAAAATTAGCTGTAAACAGTAGTGATTATCTAATTTCGGATTCTATAGGAATACAGGAGTATATAAAGAATACATATCATAAAGAATCTACATACATTGCTTACGGAGCTAATAACTTTACAAAGGAAGATAGTGCCGTTTTAGCAGCATACAAGGTAACTCCGTATAAATATAATATGCTAATTGCTAGATTTGAGCCCGAAAATAATCTAGAAACCATTTTAGACGGTGCTAGTCTTGCAGATAATGAGGATACGTTTTTAGTGGTTGGAAAACATGATGCAAATGAATTTGGGGAGTATTTAAAGAAAAAATATATAAACCATAAAAACATACGTTTCATTGGTGGTGTGTATAATTTAGAACATTTGAATAACTTAAGACATTTTTCTAACTTATATTTTCATGGGCACTCTGTAGGAGGAACAAACCCTTCTTTATTAGAAGCAATGGCATCAACCACATTAATTATTGCTAATGATAATATTTTTAATAGAGCAATTTTAAACGATGATGCATTCTACTTTACCACTAAAGAAGAAGTAGCGAAATGTATTGAGACTATAAAGAAAGAGGATTACCAATTTAAAATAATTAATAATTTTAAAAAAATAGAGGAAACTTTTAATTGGAATAAAATTAATAATGAATATTTAAAGCTTTTAACAAAAGCTTTAAAAGAAAAAAAATAGAAAAAAAACACTATTTTTATCACAATAAAAGAAGTAAAAATGAAAATAAAAAACATTTGTTGTATTGGAGCTGGATATGTTGGAGGACCAACTATGGCCGTAATAGCAAAGCAATGCCCTCAAATAAAAGTAACCGTTGTAGATATTAACGAAGCTAGAATTGCAGCTTGGAATGATGAGAACTTAGATAATCTTCCTGTTTTTGAACCTGGTTTAGATGCTATTGTTAAAGAAGCAAGAGGAAGAAATTTATTCTTTTCCACCGAAGTAGATAAGGCTATCGATGAAGCAGAAATGATATTCATATCTGTAAATACCCCAACCAAAACTTACGGAAAAGGTAAAGGGATGGCTGCAGATTTAAAATATATTGAGTTATGTGCTCGCCAAATAGCTAGAGTTTCTAAACAAGATAAGATTATTGTTGAAAAATCTACACTTCCTGTCCGTACAGCTTCTGCTATAAAAGATATTTTAGACAATACAGGTAATGATGTTGCTTTTCAAATATTATCAAATCCAGAATTTTTAGCCGAAGGTACAGCGGTTGAAGATCTTTTAAGCCCAGATAGAGTGCTTATTGGTGGTGATACAACTCCAGAAGGAACGAAAGCTATCGAAGCTTTGGCAGCAGTATATGCGCATTGGGTACCACAAGAAAGAATTTTAAGAACTAATGTGTGGTCTTCCGAGTTATCTAAACTTACAGCAAATGCCTTTTTAGCGCAACGTGTTTCATCGATAAATGCGATGTCAGAAATTTGTGAGAAGACAGGAGCAGATGTAAATGAAGTTTCTAAAGCCATAGGTATGGACAGCCGAATAGGTTCTAAATTCTTAAAATCATCCGTTGGCTTTGGTGGATCATGTTTCCAAAAAGATATACTTAACTTAGTCTATATAGCTAAAAGCTATGGCTTAAATGAAGTTGCCGATTATTGGGAGCAGGTTATATTGATGAACGAACATCAAAAACAACGTTTTTCAGATAATATTGTAAGTACACTTTACAATACCGTATCTGGTAAAAAAATCGCGTTTTTAGGATGGGCATTTAAAAAAGATACTAACGATACTAGAGAATCGGCAGCAATTAAAGTAGCAGATAACCTATTGAATGAGCAGGCAGAAATAAGTGTTTATGACCCTAAAGTTGTAGAAGAACGTATTTATGCAGATTTAGAGTATTTAAACACAAGATCAAACGAAGAGAATAGAAACCTTCTCCAAGTAGAGAAAAGCCCGTACGATGCATGTAAGGATGCACATGCTATTGCTGTTTTAACCGAATGGGATGAGTTTAAAACTTACGATTGGAAGAAAATTTTTGATAACATGCAAAAACCTGCTTTTGTTTTCGATGGAAGAGGTGTTTTAAATAAAGAAGTTTTAGAAGATATCGGGTTCGTCTATTACAAAATAGGAACAGGTAAATAATTATATTAAAAAATGAAAAAAGTACTTATAACAGGAGCAGCAGGTTTTTTAGGTTCCCATTTATGTGATAGATTTATCTGTGAAGGTTTTCATGTTATTGGTATGGATAACTTCATTACTGGAGACAAAAAGAACATTGCCCATTTAACAGATAATGCTAACTTTGAGTTTATAGAACACGATGTAACAGAGTTTATTAAAATAGACGGCGAACTAGACTATATTCTGCATTTTGCTTCACCAGCAAGTCCAATAGATTATTTGAAAATACCAATCCAAACTTTAAAAGTAGGATCCTTAGGTACTCATAATTTATTAGGTTTAGCAAAGGCTAAAAATGCGAGGTTACTAATTGCATCCACATCCGAAGTATATGGAGATCCTTTAGTGCACCCACAAACAGAAAGTTATTATGGAAATGTAAATACCATTGGACCTAGAGGTGTTTATGATGAAGCAAAACGTTTTCAAGAATCTATAACCATGGCTTATCATAGATTTCATGGTGTAGAAACACGTATTGTTCGTATATTTAACACATATGGGCCAAGAATGAGGCTAAATGACGGTAGAGTTATTCCTGCATTTATGGGGCAAGCCTTAAGAGGGGAAGATCTAACCGTCTTTGGAGACGGTATGCAAACACGATCTTTTTGCTATGTAGATGATCAAGTAGAAGGTATCTTTAGATTAATGTTTAGCGATTATGCAAACCCTGTAAACATTGGTAATCCAAATGAAATTACCATTAAAGATTTTGCAGAAGAAATAATAAAACTAACAAATACCTCTCAAAAAATAATTTATAAAGAGTTACCAGTAGACGACCCATTGCAAAGACAGCCAGATATAACACTAGCAAAAAAGTTGTTAGGTTGGGAGCCAAAAGTGGAACGTGAAGAAGGGATGCTTAAAACATTTAGTTATTTTAAGTCTTTATCTGATGAAGACTTATATAAAAGCGAACATAAAGATTTTTCTAAACACATAAAAAAGTAAATTGAGCACATTTAAACAAGGAAGATATTCTGTCTATTTAAGACCTATATCATATATAATAGATTTAATCATAATAAACAGTTTAGCATTACTTTATTTTTTTAAAAGTGTGGAGCCTGTTTCTTTTGTATTTGTAATCTCTTTAGCTTGGATACTTATATCTACACTATCTAAATTTTATGGTGTTTTTAGGTACACAAGAGAGGTCGTTATTATGACACTTGTTTTTAGACAAATGGCGCTTTTTACACTCATCGTATTTGCCTTTTCTGGTTTTTACTACGAGTTAGACATTCTTCCATTAACCATTTTTAAATACATTCTTTGTGTATTTGTTCTTGTAACGCTATTTAAATTTACTCTGTATTATTTATTACAAAGATATAGAGTGTCTTTTGGTGGTAATTATAGAGTTACCGCTATTTTAGGTAAAAATAAGCAGACGCACGCTTTAGAAAATTTTTTTAACGATAAACCAGAATATGGCTATTCGCATACAAAAACCTTTAGTTTTAAAAATATTTCGGAAGAAGGATTACAAGAGTGTTTCGCTTTTTTAAAGGAAGAAAATGTGGATGAAATCTATTGTTCCTTATCACAACTAACAAATAGTCAGTTGGTAAAAGTTATCGATTTTGCAGATAATAACCTTAAAATATTAAAGTTTTTACCAGACAATAAAGATATATATTCTAAAAAATTAAAGTACGAATACTATAACTACACACCCATTTTATCTTTTCGTAATATTCCTTTAGAAGATTCTGTAAACCAGTTCCTTAAAAGAATATTCGATATTGTATTCTCATCTGCCGTGATCATTTTATTACTTTCGTGGTTAACACCAATTATTGCAATACTTATTGTTTTAGAATCTAGAGGACCAATTTTCTTTAAACAACCTAGAAACGGCTTTAATTATAAAGAATTTGATTGTTATAAATTTAGATCGATGACTCCAAATAAAACGGCCAATGTGCATCAAGCAACAAGAGGAGATCAACGTGTAACTAAAATTGGTAAGTTTATTCGTAAAACGAGTATAGACGAATTACCACAGTTTTTTAATGTATTGTTTGGTGATATGTCTGTGGTAGGTCCTAGACCACACATGGTAAGTCATACCAATATGTATGCAAAGCGAATCGATAAGTTTATGGTAAGACACTTTGTGAAACCAGGAATTACAGGATTGGCACAAGTAAGTGGTTTTAGAGGAGAAATTGAAACAGACAAAGACATTATTAATCGTGTAAAACTAGACATCTTTTATATTGAAAACTGGTCTCTATTGCTAGATATTAAAATAGTTGCCCAAACCTTTATGAATGTTGTTAATGGTGAAGACAAAGCTTATTAAAGCATCGTAGAGAGCGTTATTAATTGATCTTCTAAATTAAAGTTAGTGGTTGCTGTTTCTTTTATTTTTTGTTTATAAACCAATGTGATTTCTGAAACATCTATACCAGCAATTATCGTATTTAAATCTTGATAATCTCCTGCCTTAGCAATCCAACCCAGTTTGTTGTTGTTTATAATATCTTCTCCTTCTCCTCCTCCAAAATATAGAATAGGTAAACCAAGTTTTGCGTATTCAAATATTTTGGAAGGCACAGAACCATAAATCCTATTTAATAAAGGGATAATAGCTACATCATACTGTAAAAGTACCTTGTGTAATGCGTCTCTAGATACTCTACCATGAAAATATATTGGCAAATCAGGATGTTTTTCTATAAAGGCTTCAATACGCTTCTGTTCTGCGCCAGAGCCATAAATATGAAGTTCTATCTTGTTATTAAAGTCTAATGCAGTACAGAGCTTGTAAACGCCTTGTGCAATACCTAAAAGACCAGCGTAAACTAGTTTTATTTTTTCTTCGGAAGTATTTCTGACTTCCATTTCAGGAGCTTCAAAATCTGGGTAGTTTCTATATAAAAAGGTTTCTTTTTCCGGAAATAAAGAACATATATGTGTTATTATTTCTTTGCTTTGACCTAAAATGAAATGTGCTTTATTATAATTAAACCGTTCAATTTTCTCCAGCATTCTATAGCTAAAATTCCTTTTAAAAGCACCAAGTTCTAATCCTGCAATTGGCCATAAATCACTAACATTTAAAATAAGCTTTCGGTTTTTAGAACGTAAAAAAAGCATCGCAGTAAAAGCAACTAGTAAAGGTGGGGATTGTACAATTATGGTTTTAGGTAATTTGTTGGAAGCGAAAAACCAAACCAAACTAAAACTGTAAGATAGCATTGCAATTAAACGTAAAAACTTGTTTTTAGAAACCGTAGCGTAAATCCATAACCGATGAACGATAATATTTTTTTCAACATTGGTTTGCTTGAATTTTCCTTTATAATCCTCAAATATTTTACCTGTTGGATAATTTGGTAAAGGAGTTATTACTTGTACTTTAAAATTGCGTTGTTGTAATCCTTCCGCAAGATGAAAAATACGGTTGGAAGCAGCGCCAATTTCTGGAGGATAGTAGCTAGTTATAATAAGAACATCTTTCATTACAACGAATATGTTTTAACCAAACAATCTATAATTCGTTTTGCGGCGTTACCATCCCAAAGCTCTGGTGTTTGCCCTTGTTTCCAATTGCCAGAAAGTAAATCTTTAAAAGCAGATTTAATTTTTTCCGAATCATTTCCAACCAAAACATTGGTTCCAATAACACAAGTTTCTGGTCTTTCTGTAGAGTCACGAAGTGTAATACACGGCACATTCATTACTGTCGTTTCTTCTGTAATTCCGCCAGAATCCGTAAGCATGGCAAAAGCGTTTTTCACCAAATAATTAAAATGTAAATAACCTAAAGGTTCTACATAATGGAGGTTTTTAAAGTTTAAATCTAAACCTTCTAAAAGCTTTTTTGTTCTTGGATGTACAGGGAAAATGATAGGATAGTCTTTACCAAGATCTACAATTTGTTGTATCAGATTTTTTAGTTGATTTTCTTCATCTACATTACTTGGTCTATGCAAAGTCATAACCATGTATTTTTTTTTCTGAAGGTGTAAAGTATCCCAAAGTTGTGGTTTTTCAAGTCTTGGAATGTTTTTTAGTAACGTATCAATCATAACATTCCCAACAAAGAAAATTTTGCTTTCAGGAACTCCAAGATTCGCTAGGTTTTTATTAGCATAGCTTGTAGTGGTAAAAAAGTAATCGGTTAAACTGTCGGTTACAATTCGATTAATTTCTTCTGGCATATTCATGTCTCCAGAGCGTATTCCTGCTTCTATATGTGCAACATCTATTCCCGCTTTTTTAGTAACAATAGTGCATGCCATCGTTGAGGTTACATCACCAACAACTAGTACTAAATCACAAGGATTTTGCTGTAGTTCTTTTTCAAAACCGATCATAATGGCAGCCGTTTGTTCTGCTTGTGTTCCACTTTTTACCTCTAAATTAATATCAGGAAAAGGAATGTTTAGTTCCCTGAAAAAGGTGTCGCTTAAATTTTTATCATAATGTTGCCCAGTATGAACTAGCCTGTAATTCATATTATAACCTTGTGCTTTTTTTTCTTGAATAGCTTCTATAATTGGAGCTATTTTCATGAAATTAGGCCGTGCTCCTGCAATAATAGTTATGTTCATATTAGTTAAGTAAAGATCTAAATTGTTTTAATTTACCACTTTTAGATCGTTCTATTTTATCTTGTCTTTCAAAAATAACAGTCAATCCTTTTTCTAGGTAATTCGCCATTTCTGCTTTAATGTTTTTAACTTTTTCTTCCGAAATATTTTCAGCACTAGCATAAATAATTTTAAAAGTATCTAATGCATGCTGCTCGATAATAAACTCGGTAATTTTGCTATCGACTTCTATGATACTTTTAGTAATATAGTAAAAAGTTAATCCAGCGGCTTTTTTTCCGCTAGGCAAAATAGCAATATCATTCGTTCTACCAATTAGCTTTTCTAATATAGGTTTTTGTAATGTACTGTTTTTAGAAAGTATACCGATATCACCAATATCATAACGTATAAAAGGATGGGCTTGGTTGTAAAGCGATGTAATTACAATCCTTCCTTCTTCACCAAAAGGTAAAATATTGTCTTGGGCATCTAAAATTTCAACAAAAAGAGTCTCGCTATTTACTTGCCAATCGCCTTCTGGGTTTTGGAAAGCAATTAAGTCCAATTCCGAAGCGCCATATTCGTTAATTATAGGAACATTAAATTGTTTTTCTAGTAGCTTTTTATCGTCTTCAAAAAGCATTTCAGAAGTTACAACACAGGCATTTAATGTCGGACAAACATTTTTTAGAATCACGTTTTTTTTCTGAAGAAACTTGGCAAATTGAACGATTGCACTGGTATAACCATTAATATAATGAAAGGTGGTGTTTTCAAATTGCTTCAAGCATTTTTCGAAAGCAATATCACTTAAATCAAAAACCGAAAACCGATGGCGATTACTTAAAACATCTTTTAAATGTTCCTTATAATACCCTTTTTTGTCTAGCGGAATTCCATAAAAACGTGCTTGCTTTGCCCTACTAAAATCTAAACCAAACCAACCAAATCTGTTTAGTATTACAGACCATGTTAATGCGTGACAAAATTTGTCTTTAGCAAAAACAAAAGGATCTCCAGAAGAACCAGAGGTTTTGTTTAAATATACGTTTTTTGTTGTAAATCCAGCAGAAAGCCTTTGCTTTAAAGGTTGTTGCAAATCGCTTTTTGTTAGTATAGGAATGTTTTTCCAATCGCTAACATGTGCGTTCTCCGCAATTTTTTGATAAAACGAATTGTTTTGCATGTGGTAATTAAAAATATCCTTTTTTTTCTGAACCACATAGGCCTCAAAATCGGCTTCGTTTTTACTTTGAATCTGTTCTAAAACACGACAAGCTTTCTGTATAGGAAAGCCATTTAGTTTCAAGGAAATTTTAAATAAATTCAAACAATAAGATATTTTTGTAAAGTAAATAAAAAATATTCGTGTATTCGATGCATTAGTTTTATTTTTGAGCAAACAAAATACAACATGACTATTTTAATTCTTGGTTCTGGCGGAAGAGAACATACTTTTGCTTGGAAAATATCGCAAAGCCCTTTATGTAAAAACCTTTATGTTGCTCCTGGAAACTCTGGAACAGCAGAGATTGCTACAAATATAGATATTGGCGTTACAGATTTTCAATCGATTAAGACATTTGTTTTAGCACATGCTGTGGATATGATTGTTGTAGGACCAGAAGACCCTTTAGTGCAGGGTATTCATGATTTCTTTTTACAAGACGAAGCTTTAAAACATGTTGCCGTTATTGGCCCTGAAAAAGCTGCAGCAGAATTAGAAGGTAGTAAAGAGTTTGCTAAAGAATTTTTATACAGACATAATATACCAACAGCAGCTTACCAAAGTTTTAACGCAGGTAATGTGGAAGCAGGTTATGCTTTTTTAGAAACATTAAAAGCGCCTTATGTTCTTAAAGCAGATGGCTTGGCAGCAGGAAAAGGGGTTCTAATTCTGAATGATTTAGACGAAGCTAAAGCCGAATTAAAAAGTATGTTAGTAGATGCTAAGTTTGGAGCAGCAAGTAACAAAGTCGTTATTGAAGAGTTTTTAGATGGTATCGAATTAAGCTGTTTTGTTTTAAGTGACGGAAAAAATTACAAAATCTTACCAACAGCAAAAGATTATAAGCGAATAGGGGAAGGAGATACTGGTCTAAATACAGGTGGTATGGGAGCTATTTCTCCGGTACCTTTTGCTACAGACGAATTTTTAAGTAAAATTGAAGAGCGCATAGTAAAACCAACCATTTCTGGTTTGCAAAAAGACAATTTACCATATAAAGGTTTTGTGTTTATTGGTATAATCAAAGTTGGTGACGACCCAAAAGTTATTGAGTATAATGTGAGAATGGGAGATCCAGAAACAGAGGTGGTACTACCAAGGCTTAAGAACGATTTAGTGGAGATATTTCAAGCGATAGCTAATCAGACTTTAGATCAAATAGAAATTGAAATAGATGAACGTGCTGCAACAACAGTTATGTTAGTATCTGGCGGTTATCCAGAAGCATATGAAAAAGGAAAAGAGATTACAGGGATAAAAGATATAACAGATTCTATAGCTTTTCACGCTGGAGCAAAACTAATAGACGGTAAAGTAGTAACTTCTGGAGGACGTGTAATGGCAATTACAAGTTATGGAAACACCTACCAAGAGGCCATAAAAAAATCTTACCAAAGTATAGATAAACTACATTTTGATAAGATGAATTATCGTAAAGATATTGGTTTTGATCTGTAATTCTTATAAATAAGAATGTGCAGAAACAGTTTTGTTTTCTTCGTTGTTTTTATCAAACGTTCTTAATTGAAGCATCCAGTAAACCATTGCTACAAATCCAATAAGAATAAAAATCCAAGAAATGGTGTTTGCGCCAAACCAGTTTTCTAATTCAAATTTTGCTAAAGCACTATAAGGTGCTAATAATACATCAACAAATAGGTCCTGTATTGCGTAAAAAAAGTCTTTCATAATAGTAATAATAGTATATTTACAATACAAAAGTACAAAAAGAGTTAATGATTACAAGTATTTTTAGTAAATCTAAGCCAATAAATTTTTTAATCGTTTTTGTAATTACTGCTTTGGCGTTTTTAAGCGTGAAGTTAAAGTATATACAAGGGCCTGTTACTACCGTGTTTGTTACACAGCAAGTAGGAACTTTTATGGTTGCCTATTTTTCCATTTTGCTATTGAATTTTATTGTAACAAAAAATGAATTAACACTAAAAAGTAATATAGAAATTATATTATTTAGTCTTTTTTTGCTACTAATACCCGAATCACTAGTAAGCTCTAGAGTCATTTGGGCTAATTTTTTTATCCTCTTTGCTTTAAGACGACTAATAAGCTTACGAACTAAAAAAAATATAAAAAGTAAATTGTTTGATGCTGCTTTTTGTATTGCTATTGCTTCTTTGTTTTATTTTTGGGCTATTTTATTTCTTTTTTTAATTCCATTAGTTTTATTGTTTCATTCTAGTGATAATATAAAACATTGGTTAACACCTGTTTTTGGAGTTGCCACCGTTTTTATATTATGTATTGGTGCATCTGTGCTAATAAATAATACCTATTTAGGGTTTTTTAATAGTAATTATCAAATAAGTTTAAACTTTAATAATTATAACACGTTGCCATTTTTAGTAGCGCTAACCTTACTGTTTTCCTTTGGGTTTTGGTCTGTTTTCTACTATTTAAAAAACTTTAGAAAGAAAACAAGAACAATAAGGCCAGCGTTTAAAACCATTTTTTCGGCTTCAATAATAGCTTTTGTATTATTTGTGATTGTGCCTAACAAAAACGGAAGCGCACTTTTATTCTTATTTGCTCCTTTAGCAATAATAATCGCTAGTTATATTGAGACTATCACAGAAAAATGGTTTAAAGAGATGTTTTTTGGTATTTTATTAATTACACCATTTATATTATTAGTGTTGCAGTTTTTTACCAAAAGCTAAATCACCAGCATCACCTAAACCTGGAACGATATAGCCTTGGTCACTTAATTCTGGATCAATAGTAGCAATCCATAAATTAGTGTCTTCACTAAAATTATTGTTTAAAAAATCTACACCTTCTTGAGCACCAATGACACTTACTAAGTGCACGTTTTTTGGTTTTCCAAAAGGTTTTAAAGCTTCAAAAGTGGCAAGCATAGATTGTCCTGTAGCCAACATAGGATCGGCAAGAATAAGTGTTTTGTTTTCTAAACTTGGGCAAGCTAAATACTCTACTATTATTTCAAAACTATCTGGATCTTCTTTATGATGTCTATAAGCAGAAATAAATGCGTTTTCCGCATCATCAAAATAATTTAGTAGTCCGTTGTGTAATGGTACTCCAGCTCTTAAAATAGAGCATAAAACAATATCATTGTTTAGTAAACTCATTTCACAATTTCCTAAAGGTGTTTCAATAGTAGTTGTATTATAGTGGAGTGATTTGCTCATTTCATATCCCAAAATTTCACCTATGCGTTCTATGTTTCGTCTAAAACGCATACTGTCTTTTTGAATGTTCACATCTCTAAGTTCAGAAATAAAAGAATTTAAGATAGAATTCTCTTTAGCTAGATTAAATATTTTCATGCCATAAAAATAGTGATAAAATCGATAATACGTTTAGATGTTAAGCCGACTTTTATGAGTTTTATCTAAAAATTTTGTAATTTTTTAAATTATCTGTGAATAGTTGTAATTTGTTTTATATTTGATTGCCCCCTTCAAAAAATCTACCAAAAATTTTATGCCTGTTTTGTGTTATAGTATGCTGTAATTTAAACATAAAACTAACTAACAAACATGAAATTAAAAATTACAATTCTAGCCTTTTTTACTTTTGCATTTGGTTTTCATACCATGCAAGCTAATGCGCCCTTGTATTTAGAAGGACAAGCTGCAACTGTAATGATGACCACAGATGATAATTCCTTAATTGTTTCTGCAGGTTGTCATATTTATACAGTAAATATGCAATCGTATCAAGCTACTTTATTAACATCCTCTCCTTATGTATCTGAGATAAATTCATTAGCAGTAGATGCTAATACAGGATGGATTTTTTACGTAAGTAATCAAGCTTCAAGATACAATTGGACGGTATATGGTTACAATGTCTATTCGAATACACATAAATCTTTTGGAGATATTAAATCTTATTTTACTTCAAGCGGACATGCAAATTCATCTAGAGGATTAGGTTCTGGAGGAGCCACTTTTTACAATGGTAAACTTTACTTCGCAATGGAGTACCCTACAAGTTGTTATAATTATAGAACATCTGGTGGTGTGGTTAATGTAAAGGATGAATTGAAGAGAGAATTAGAAAGCAGGAAAGTTGAAAACGGTTCAATTTTAAACACTGCTGCCGAAACAAGTACTAGTAGATCCTCGTCAGGAGAAGTTTTACCAAGCGGTAATGATCTTGCAACTAAAAGTTTAACAAAAGAAAAAAGCAACTTTAATGTGCTTGACTATGTTTCCGAGTCTAGTTTAATCGATAACACAAACGATGTAAGTGGTTCTACTAGTATGGGAAGTATTTCTTCTAGTCCAAGAAGTAGTTCGAGTACCGTAAGCGCACAACGTAGTTATAACAGTTATAATAATAGAATTTACCTATTAGAGGTTTGTTTTAACAACCTTTCCGATTTTAGTGGAGATTCTTCTAATATTTCAAATGCTAGTCCTAAATATGATAGTTATGGGTATTCTAGTTTCTTATATAAAGGGGAGCTTGGAGATATTGCTGTAAGTGATGATGGTCAAATTTATGCGGTTACAACCTACCAAATGCAACATTTCGACTTGAATACAAATACGTTTAGTTGGGCAAATAATGAAGATGTCTATGCGCAAATAGCAAAAGATAAAAACAGTAATCTTCATTTACTTAAAAACCAAAAGGTTTGTTCGCATTACGGATCTTGTTCTTCAAGCTGTACTAGAAAAAGTTATGTACAAAGCTATACGCAACCAGGGCAATTGCAAACATGTAACAATATTCAATTAGGAAGTTTAATCGAGATTCAAGGTTTATCTCCTGAAGATCGAGGTAAAATAACAGATGCTGCAGATTATCTAAACTTAGTGGTAGATGTAGTAGTTTCTTATAATTTAGAAGGAACTATTTTTGATGACGATAACGAGAACGGAATACAAAATACACAAGAAGGTTATGTAGACGATGTAAGAGTAACTTTATATGCAGATAGTAATAATAATGGCGCTTTAGACGCAGGTGACCAAGAATTAGCGGTTACTTCATCGGATGAAAACGGGTATTATAACTTTACTAATATTAGTGAAGAGGATGTCTTAGTAATTGTAACAGTACCTGAAAATACTGAAGAAAATACATATACTTCAACAACCAATGAAGTGGTAGTAATTACAACAACAGAAGATGTTTCTGGAGTTGATTTTGGAATCCATCAAAATGCCTTAATTAACTATACTATTGATGGAATTGTATTTGATGATGATAATGAAAATCAAACGTATGAAAACGAAGAAGCTTATTTAAATAACGTTATCTTATTTTTATATGCCGATAGTAATAACGATGGTGTTTTAGATGAAAATGACGAGAAATTAGCAGTAACTAGATCCGACGAAAACGGTTATTATAGTTTTGGTAATGTAAGTGAAGAAAACGTATTTGTGGTTGTTGTTACACCTGAAGATACAGATGAAAACACATATATATTAACAACAGATGCTGTGGTTGCAATTAGTGCCACTGAGGATGTTGCCGGAGTCGATTTTGGAATTAATGAAGATGTTGTTTTAATATTCAATATCTCTGGTATAGTATGGGATGATAATAATAGAGATGGTGCGCAAGATGTAAGTGAAACGCCTTTAACAGATGTTGTTGTTAATTTGTATAATGACTTAAATGAAAACGGCGTTTTAGACTCTGGAGATGAATATGTAGATACTAGATTTACATCTTTCTCTAACCCTAATTATACCTTTAGTAATGTTACAGCAGGTATGAAAATTGTACAAGCAATAACACCGGAAAATAACCCACCATTCTTATCTTTCACTACTACTTTTGATTTAGATAATGGAACGAATAATCCAGATGGTTTCTATGCATTTAATTTACAAGAAACAACAGAAGGAGTTGATTTTGGTATCGATAAAATATTTGGAAACTCTAAAATAGAAGTAGATGGTGGAAAAGATCTAGGGAAATCGGATACAACGGTTACTAATGAGCAAACACTTGATAATACGGTAATAAAAGAATTTACGCAAAATAGTCAAGATTTAGATGAAGAAACAGTAGCCTTATATAAGGATATAAAATTATATCCTAATCCTGCAACGAAATACATAATTGTAAAATCAGATATATTAGATACGAATACTATTATTAACGTATACAGTATTACTGGTAAGCTAATTATGACTAAAGATTACAGTGCAGAATCTAATTTAAGGGAAGTGAAACTCAATTTAGATCAATTAAGTGCTGGATTATATCTTGCAAAAATTTCAACTAGTGATAATAAAACAATCGTTAAACGATTTGTTAAGCAGTAATTAAACTAATCTAATTTGATTCCAAAAAGCCGCTTTAAGCGGCTTTTTTGGTTTCATTAATGTATATTTGCAATCAAATAAATTAAAATATGTTTTCAGAAAAAGCCAATAAAATATTTCAAGACGTAATTAATACCTACCACGTTTTAAATACTGTAGACCAACCTTTCACTAACATTTATGATAAAGAAGCGAATGTATTAGAACATTTGTTATACCGAAAATGTTGGATAGATACAGTGCAATGGCATTATGAAGATATTATAAGAGATCCACAAATAGATCCTGTTGCTGCTTTAGCATTAAAACGTCAAATAGATGCTTCTAACCAAGACAGAACAGATATGGTAGAGTATATTGATAGCTATTTTTTAGAAAAAAATAAAGATGTTTCTGTAAAAGAAAATGCTACAATTAATACCGAAAGTCCTGCTTGGGGAGTCGATAGATTATCTATTCTAGCTTTAAAAGTATATCATATGCAGGAAGAAGCAACTCGTACCAATGCAACAGATGCTCATAAAGCTGCTTGTCAAAAGAAATTAGACATCTTATTAGAACAACGTGTAGATTTATCCACAGCAATAGATACTTTGTTAAAAGATATCGAAAATGGAGATAAATACATGAAAGTGTATAAGCAAATGAAAATGTATAATGATGATGAGCTTAATCCAGTTTTAAGAGGTCAGAAGTAAAAAAAACATACAACTGTCAGTCTGAGCGCAGTAAAAGACTAAAGGAGAGACAGGACATAAAAACACTTTTACTGCGCTCCGTGTGACCGTATTTATAATGTCTAAAAAACCAAAACACATATTAGTTATCCGGCTTTCTGCAATGGGAGACGTTGCTATGACGGTTCCTGTTTTAAGAGCGCTTACCCAACAGCATCCAGAAGTGAAGATCACCGTTTTAACACGTGCGTTTTTTGCTCCTTTTTTTAGAGATTTAAAGAACGTTACTGTTTATCCAATAGATTTAAAAGGAAAGCATAAAGGGGTTTTCGGACTTTTTAAACTTTCAAAAGAATTAAAAAAATTACATATTGATGCCGTTGCAGATTTGCATAATGTGTTGCGTACTAAGATTCTAAAAGTCTTTTTCTTCGGAAGAAAATATATTCAGATAAATAAAGGTAGAGCAGAAAAAAAAGCATTGGTTTCTGGTGCACATTTCAAACCACTAAAAACATCTCACGAGCGCTATGCAGATGTTTTTAAAGCACTTGGTTTTCCTGTAGATTTAAGCAATCCTACTTTTCCGGAAACAATTAAACTTCAAAAAAATACACGTTCTAAAACAGGAGATAAAACCAAAAAATGGATAGGTATTGCGCCGTTTGCTGCTTTTAAAAGTAAAATGTATCCTTTATCTGCAATGCGTGTGGTAATTGAAGCACTGTCTAAAGAGGATACTGTTTTTCTATTTGGAGGAAAACAAGATATTCAAGAACTACAAGGTTTAGTGATAAACAAGAACGTAGTTAATTTAGCAGGACAATTAAGTTTAAATGAAGAATTAGATGTTATTTCTAATCTAGATGTAATGTTGTCTATGGATTCTGGTAATGCGCACCTTGCAGCAATGCTTGGTATAAAAGCAGTTACTATTTGGGGAGTTACACATCCTTTTGCAGGTTTCTCTCCATTTAATCAACCAGAAAATTATGCACTGTTGGCAGATAGAAAACAGTTTCCCTTGATACCAACTTCTATTTATGGAAATTCGTTTCCTGAAGGCTATCAAGATGCTTCAAAAAGTATTTCTCCACAAAAAGTGGTAGACACTATAAATGCTATAATTTAAATATTTAAGGTATTGTTATTGAGAATTTTAGGTCTTAAAATGGAAAACCCTACTCCGAAGAGTAGGGTTTATTTTAAACTTACCATAAAATAAATAATCCCTAACTATTATCATTTATCGTTTAAAACTGCAACGAATATATTTCGTTTATTTTTTAAAAAAAATTAACCTCTAGGAAAAGATAATATAATCGTTAAAGTGTATATTTTTTAAGCTAAAACCAGATTTTCATCGATAAAATGTTGTTACAAGAATGATTTTAAATATTTTTTCTGTTTATACATCGTCGTAGTCCACAATAATTTTAGAAGTTGTTGGATGTGCTTGACAGGTTAAAATTAAACCTTCCGCCAATTCACTTTCTGTTAAAATATTGTTTTGTCTCATTTTGGCTTCTCCTTCTGTAATTCTAGCAATACAACTACTACAAATTCCGCCTTGACAAGAATACGGCGCATCTAAATCTTTGTCTAACGCAGCTTCAAGAATAGATTGTTTTTGAGACATAGTAAATGTGGTTGTTTCATCATCTACAGTAATCGTTATTTCGGTTTCCCCTTCTACAGCATCTTCATTTACAGGAGCTGGTTTTGCAGCCTTAAAAAGCTCGAAATGAATTCTTTCTTGTGGTATTTCATGTTCTGTTAAAACATCTTTAACCGTATGAATCATGGTTTCTGGACCACAAAGGTAAAAAGCATCTACATCAATATGTTTATGCTTGTTTTTCATAACATAATTCACCGTACTTTTTTCAATTCTACCAAAAATAGCATCCTCTTCATCTTCTTGACTAAATACAAATTGAATAGAAAAACGCTCTTTGTAATTATGATGCAAGGCTAGTAGCGCATCCAAAAACATAGTGTCTTTAGTCGTTTTGTTTCCGTAAACTAAAATAACTTTACTGTGTACTTCTTCTTCCAAGGCACATTTTATAATGCTTAATACAGGAGTAATCCCGCTTCCTGCAGCAAATGCAGCTATATTTTTAGTTTTAGAGTCGTTAGGTGTAAATACAAACCTTCCTTTTGGTGAAGCGACTTCTAGAACATCTCCAACTTTTAAACTATTATTTGCATAGGCAGAAAATGTCCCACCTTCTACTTCTTTTACGGCAACTTTTAATTCGCCACTCTTTGGAGAGGAACATAAAGAGTAATCTCGTCTTACTTCATTACCATTAATTGTGGTTTTTACCGTTATATATTGTCCTGCTTGAAAAGTAAAAGTCTCTTTTAGGTTTTCTGGTACATTAAAGGTTATCGTAACTGATTTTTCAGTTTCTCTATGGATATCTTCAATGGTTAATTTATGAAATTGCGACATATTATAATTTTTTGTAAAAATAATGAAGCATTTCCGTTTTGTCTTTCTTTTCTATTAAAATTTATACCTAATTCTTTTATGCATAAGAATTTTATGTATATTTGATTTATGGCAAATAATAAATTGTATAAAGGGAGTTTAACAACCATTATATTAAAGCTTCTTAATGAAGGAGATAAAATGTATGGCTATGAAATCACGCAAAAAGTAAAAAGTATTACCAACGGAGAATTAAAGATAACGGAAGGTGCTTTATATCCCGCTTTACATAAATTAGAAGCAGAAGGCTTGTTGGAGGTTGAGGTAGAAAAGGTAGATAATAGATTGCGAAAATACTATAAGCTAACCGAAAAAGGAAGCAAGGAAACCCAAAGTAAACTGCAAGAACTTCAGGATTATATTAAAACCATGCAACTTCTGGTAAACCCTAAATTTAGTCTAGATTAATGAATAGTTTAAGTAAAGAAAAGCAACAGTTTATTTCGAAAAAAACAGAAAAGCATAAAATTTTAAGCCCTACTTTGAAGGTTAATAAAGAACAGGTAGAGGATCTTTATACATTCACTATAAAACATTTTGTAGAACATTACGATTTGCAAACAGAATTAGTAGATCATCTAGCAAATGATATAGAATCTATTTGGATAAAACACCCCAATGTATCCTATGAGGATGCGCGGGATAAAGCGTTTAAAAAGTTTGGTATTTTTGGTTTCATGAGCGCTATTGAGCAACGTCAAAAAGCAATGCATAAACGCTATTTAAAGTTTTTATGGACAGAGCTTAAACAATGGTTTACTTTACCTAAAGTACTAAGTGCGATTTTACTTTTTTTACTTTTTCACACCGCTTTTTCTACGTCTTTGGCTAATTACTTTTTTGTTGCCTTTTATTCTATAATGGTTGTTTTGGTTCTTATTAAAAGTGTGCAGTTAAAAAGACAATTTAATACACGAAAAAAAGCATCGCACAAAAAATGGTATTTAGAAGAAATTATATTTAAACAAGCCGGAAGCTCTAGCATTGGATTAATTGCACAATTACATCTTTTGGTTAATTTTTCAAATAATATCTTTGAAAACTATTATTTCGTATTCGGTTTTTCTGTGTTTTCCACATTACTTTCTCTTTGGCTTTTTGTAACTTTTCAAGTCTTACCAAATAAAGCAGAACAATTATTAAAAACAACATATCCAGAATTTTGTTTGTAACAAAAACAAGTTCGGGAGTACTAATACTCAAAACCAACCATAATGATAAAACGTTTTTTAGACTTAGAGTGGAAACAATTTACTAGATCGGCAAGTTTTGGTAAAAGTGTAGCGCTAAAAATAGTAATGGCCTTTTTTGCCTTGTATTTTGTTGCCATGTTTTTAATCATGGGAATTGCAATGTATCCATTACTTAAAAAAGTATTTCCAGAAAGTGATCCTTTTGTAATGTTTAATGGGTTTATTTTCTTTTGGATTTTAGGCGATTTAGTAATCCGTTTTTTCTTCCAGAAATTACCGGTAATGAGTGTCAAACCGTTACTTACGCTTCCTATAAAACGAAGTAAAGTCGTAAATTTCGTATTGGGAAAATCTGCATTGTCCTTTTTTAATTTCTTGCCTTTATTTGCAATAGTGCCATTCGGTATTACACTTATTCTAAAAGATTACAACGTTTCTGTTGTTTTGGTTTGGATGCTTACTATCGTGCTAATTACACTGATAAATAATTTCTTAAATTTTATTATTGAAAGCTTATCGGCAAAAACAGAATTATCTTTTTTACCGATTATACTTTTTGCAGGATCTCTTTTTGCATTAAACCATTTTGAAATAATTAATATTGCCGGGGCTTTATCTCATGGTATTCAAGCTGTTTCTAATAATCCGTTATTATTAATAGTGCCCATGCTAACTTTAGGGGGTCTATACCTCTATAATTTTAAAATTCTTCGTGAAAAATTATTTTTAGACAGTTCCTTAAAAACCAAAACGGAAGCGGTAAACGCTTCTAGTTTCGAATGGACTAAAAAGTTTGGAGATATTGCTCCTTTTATGCAATTAGATTTAAAATTGCTTTGGCGTAATAAACGTCCAAAATCAGCAGTATGGATGGTTTTATTTGGTCTTTTATATGGCTTATTCTTTTATCCAAACCCGATGTATCAAGATAAAGAGTTCTTGTTTGCATTTGTTGGTATTTTTGTAACTGGAATTTTTCTTATCAACTTCGGGCAATTCATTCCTGCTTGGGATAGTGGTTACTACAAGATGCTAATGAGTCAAAACATTAAGTACAAACAATACTTAAAATCAAAATACACTTTAATGACTTTAAGTGTTATTATTTTATTTGTGTTGAGTATTCCTTACGTGTACTTTGGTTGGAAAATTTTACTAGCGCATTTTGCAGCAGCAGTTTATAATATTGGAGTGAATACGTATGTCATATTGTTAGGAGGTTCTTTTAATCGAAAAAAAATTGACCTAAGTCAAAGAGCAGCGTTTAACTTTCAAGGTACAGGAGCTGTACAATGGATTATTGGTTTACCACTAATGCTTTTACCAATGGGCATATTTGCAATTTTCAATTTTGCTTTCAATTTCGAAATAGGTATTCTAGTACTTATTCTTTTAGGTGTAATAGGAATTATTTTTCACCAAAAAATAATGAAGTTTATAACCAACAGATATTTAGCTTCAAAATATAAAATGATTGCTGCTTTTGATCAAGATAACTAAAATATAAAAACATGATAACTACAACAAACCTTACCAAAAAATACAATTCAAATCCCGTTTTAAACATTGAAAGTTTAGAAATCCCTAAAGGACAAAGCTTTGGTTTAGTTGGTAATAATGGGGCAGGAAAAACCACTTATTTTAGTTTGCTTTTAGATTTAATACAACCAACAACGGGGTCTATTAAAAATAACGGTATTCAGGTAAACCTTAGTGAAGACTGGAAACCGTTTACTTCTTCTTTTATAGACGAAAGCTTTTTAATTGGTTACCTAACCGCAGAAGAATACTTTTATTTTATTGGGGAACTTAGAGGACAAAATAAAGCAGATGTAGATGCATTAGTAGCTACTTTTGAAGACTTTTTTCATGGTGAAATTATTGGACAGAAAAAATATCTTCGTGACCTAAGTAAAGGAAACCAAAAAAAGGCTGGAATAGTTGCTGCGCTTATAGGGAATCCAGAAGTAATTATATTAGATGAGCCTTTTGCTAATCTAGATCCAACAACCCAAATAAAGCTAAAACAAATAGTGAAAAATTTAGCACAAGAACAAGGCGTAACCGTACTTATTTCTAGTCATGATTTAATGCATATTACAGATGTTTGTGATCGTATAGTTGTACTTGAAAAAGGAGAGATTGTTAAAGATATTGTAACTAGTGAAGCTACTCTAAAAGAATTGGAAGCACACTTTGCAGGAACAGAAATAATCTAAAAACACTTCGTTTTTATAGCTAAATTAAAAAAGATGCGTATTTTTACGTGCTTAGGCGGTTTTTATATCCTTTCTAATTTAAAATTAGGGATGCCATTTATAATATATGCTTGAGTTTACAGTTATTTATTTGAGTTAAATACACAGCTTTTGAAAACATCTTACAAAATTATAGTAGTCCTTTTAGTTTCTGTAACTTTAATAACTAGCTGTTCTAGAAAAAAGAACAGCTTTATTAGTAGAAATTATCATGCATTGTCTGCTCGAGATAATACGCTTTTTAATGGTTATAATTCGCTGGAAGAAGGTCGAGAAAACCTGAACCAAAGTTATACCGATAATTATTGGGAAATCCTTCCAATAGAGCGAATGCAAGTTTTTGAAGAAGTGACACTTCCTGGGCAAAACAAAAACGAAAGTTTTAGTAGAGCAGAAGAAAAAGCGGTAAAAGCGATTCAGAAACACGGTATGAATATTCAAGGAAAAGAATATAATTACCAAATAGATGAAGCGTATTTACTTTTAGGAAAAGCACGTTATTTTGATCAACGTTTTGTTCCTTCCTTAGAATCTTTCAATTACATTTTATACAAGTATCCAGCCAGTAATAAGATTAATCAAGCTAAAATCTGGAGAGAAAAATCCAATATTCGTTTGGAAAATGAAGAACTTGCTATTAAAAATTTAAAACGTCTTTTAGATCAGGAAGAATTAAAAGATCAAGACTTAGCAGATGCCACTTCTATTCTTGCGCAAGCCTATATTAATACAAAATCTTTAGATAGCGCTTTAACACAAATAGATATCGCATCTAGTACTACAAAAAGTAATGATGAACGCGGAAGATATCGTTTTATACAAGGACAATTGTACAATGCTTTAGGGGATAAAGATAGCGCAAACATTGCTTTTGATAGGGTTATAGATTTAAACCGAAGCACGCCAAGAATGTACCTTATTAGTGCACATATTGAAAAAGCAAAAAACTTTGACTATAACGAAGGAAACAAATTAGAGTTCTTAGAATTACTTACCGATTTAGAAGAAAATCGTGAAAACAGACCTTATTTAGATAAGATTTACCATCAGATTGGGGAGTATCATTTAAAGAATCAATCCGATTCTTTAGCGCTTGCATACTATAATAAATCCTTAAGAACAGATACTAGTGATAAGGTTTTAAAAGCTAGAACCTATGAGATTATTGGGGACATGAAATTCATAGCTGCCCAATATAAAAGTGCTGGTGATTATTATGATAGTACCATGGTTAATATGGTGGTAAACACCAAACCATATAGAGTTATTAAGCGTAAAAGAGATAATCTTGAAGATGTTATTTTGTATGAAGATATCGCGAAAAATAACGATAGTATTTTAAGGTTGGTTTCCTTGTCTAAAGAGGATAAGCTTGCGTTTTTTGAAAAACATGTAGCGAAACTTAAGGTGGAAGCCGAAAAGGAGCAAGAAAGACTAGAAGCTGCAGAAAGAAATAAAGGACTTGTTATCAGCAACAATAGCTTTGGTAATAAAACTTCTGCTTTAGGAGGAAAAGGTTCCAGAGGTGGCCCAACACCAGGACAAGGTTCTTCTTTTTACTTTTACAATACTTCAACAGTAGCTTATGGTAAATCCGAGTTTGTTAAAGATTGGGGAAGCCGTAAATTAGAAGATGATTGGAGATGGTCTAGTAATTCAAATTCGTCTATAAGTGCTATAGAAGAAAATCCGGTATTAACAAATGCTTCCAAAGAAGAATTATACGATCCTCAGTTTTATGTAGATCAAATTCCTTCCGAAGCGAAAGCAGTAGACAGCATCGTGAAAGAAAGAAACTTTGCATACTACCAATTAGGTTTAATCTATAAAGAGAAATTTAAAGAATATCCTTTAGCGAAGCGTAAATTCACACAACTTTTAAATAATAATCCGGAAGAAAATCTAGTGCTTCCTTCCAAATATAATCTATACAAGATTTATCAATTGCTAGGAGATCAAGGAGAAGCGGAGTTCACTAAAAAGGATATTACCACCAATTATCCAGATTCTAGATATGCAACTATTTTAAATAATCCAGAAGCAGCAAACCTGGAGGATGCGAATAGTCCAGAAACTATATACAAAAACCTGTATAATCAATTTTTAAATCAGGAATATACGCAAGTACTTTCGGATATAGAAAAGTATATTACCGCTTTTGAAGCAGAGGCAATAGTTTCTAAATTTGAGCTTCTTAAGGCAACAGCAACAGGACGTTTATATGGCTATGAAGCCTATAAAAAGGCCATTAATTTTGTAGCACTTAATTATGCGAACACACCAGAAGGACAACGAGCAAAAGACTTGTCAGACAATGCATTACCTAAGTTGGCTGAAAAAGAATTTGCTTCCGATAGTTTAAATGGTAATTATAAAGTGTTGTACAAATTCAATACCGCGGATACAGAAGAAATAACAAGTTTTGTAAAAACATTAAACGAAGTAACAGCTCATGTTCCACATTATAGATTAACTACTTCGGTAGATGTGTATAATCCAGAAACAACATTTGTTGTCATTCACGGACTAAAAAGTATCGATGGAGCAAAAGGATTTGCATATATATTAAGAGATGAGGATCGATCTAAAATAACAAAACCATCTATAGCTATTTCCTCTCCAAATTATCAAATTGTTCAGATTCATAAGAATTTAGACGATTATATTAAAGCTGACCAATAATAAAATAATAGCCATGTTTTCAGATAGTAAAAAAAATAAAAACGATTACGAGAATTGTTCGAGCCAAAACATTGTTGCAAAAGGAACCAGTATTATTGGAGACTTTTCTAGTGAAGGTGATTTAAGAATTGATGGGACTATAGAAGGAAACTTAAAAACACCAGGAAAAGTAGTAGTAGGAAAATCTGGTGTTATAAAAGGAACACTAATTGGTTCTGATGCTTATTTTGAAGGCAAATTTTCAGGAAACCTTACGTTAACAGGAACCTTAACCTTAAAATCTTCTGCTCATATTGAAGGCGAAGTGGTTTTAGGGAAACTAGAAGTAGAGCCTGGAGCAACATTTAATGTAAACTGTGTCATGAAAGGTGATTTGAAAGAAGTAAACAATGACAACACTTCACAGAAGTTAAAGAAAGGACAAAGTGCCTAGTAAGTTTTTACGGTTTACCTCTACCGCTTTTCAAATGGGAGGAACCATTTGGTTAGGTAATGTACTTGGAGAATGGTTAGATAATAAATACCAAACCACGTATTTAGAAAATAGCATTACACTTCTCGCTGTTTTTATTTCTATGTACCTTGTAATTAGCCAAGTTTTAAAAATGTCAAAAGATAAGGAAGACAATGATTAAGAGAATTGTTTTCTATTGTATTGGTTTTTCATTTTTATTTGCAGCTTCTTATACAATTCACGTATCGGGTTTAAAAGATTTAAATCTTACACTAAGTGTTCCACTATTTTCCATCTATCTATTTCATTTTATAGTGTCATTGCTTATTTGTACCGGTTTTGCTGTGCTTGATACCACTAAAAAATGGTCGCAACAACTTGGTTTTGTGTATCTGTTTACTTTTATTACAAAGCTTATGTTATTTGCTGTAATCTTTAAAAATTCTGTTTTTAAAGTGGAGAGCCTGAGTAAAATAGAAGGTTTTAACCTATTAATACCAGTGTTTCTTTTTCTTTTTTTAGAAGTCTATTTCATAGCGAAGATATTAAGTAAAAAATAGGGCTAAATATTATTAAAAAAAAAGTAATTGTTTTTTCAATAATTTCCGTAGTTTTGCACCGAATTTAGAAACACAGTTTTTTTGATTTTTTTAACAATGAAGGTAGCTACACAAACTTTTAAAATTTACTCACTAGTATTAATGCTTTTCGTAAGTGCTTTCGCAATGGCTGAAAACACTACAGATCCTGTAGAAAATTCAGGAGGTCAAGTAGATACAAAAGCAGAAGTAGAAGCGTACATTTTGCATCACATACAAGATTCGCACGATTTTTCATTATTCTCATATACGAGTGATGAAGGTGAACGTAAACATTTCGGATTTCCATTACCTGTAATTTTATGGTCAAGTGAAGGTTTAGTCACTTTTATGTCTTCGGAGTTTCATCATAATGATGATGGTCATGTAGTTGTAGAGAAAAACGGAGTAAAATTCGCAAAGATTCATTCTAAGATCTACGAACTAGATGGCGGAGCTGCAACAGTAGCTTTTGATGAAACACACCACGCAACAAACGCACACAGAATATTAGATTTCTCTATTACTAAAAGTGTAGTAGGAGTTTTACTAATTGGTTTATTAATGTTGTTCTGGTTTACTGGTTTAGCAAGACAATACAAAAAGAGGCAAGTGCCAACTGGTTTTGGTCGTGTATTAGAACCGTTAGTGTTATATGTAAGAGACGAAATTTCAAGACCAAATATTGGAGAAAAACACTACAGGAAATTTACAGGGTATTTATTAACAGTATTCTTTTTTATCTGGATCTTAAACTTATTAGGATTAACACCATTTGGTTTTAATGTAACAGGTCAATTAGCAGTTACTGCTTGTTTGGCAATCTTTACACTAGTAATATATACCGTAAGTGGTAATAAAGATTACTGGATGCATATTTTATGGATGCCAGGAGTGCCAATTTTAATTCGTCCAGTTTTAGCTGTGATTGAATTAGCTGGAGCATTAATCATTAAGCCATTTTCATTATTAGTACGTTTGTTTGCAAATATATCTGCAGGACATATTGTAGTAATGAGTTTAATAGCAATTATGTTTACACTTAAAAAATCTTTAGGTGTTGTAGGTGCAACAGGGTTATCATTAGTATTATCTTTTTTCATAACATTAATTGAAGTATTAGTTGCTTTCTTACAAGCGTATATCTTTACCATGCTTTCTGCATTGTTTATTGGTATGTCTGTAGCAGAGCACGATCATGAACATGCACATGATGATCATGGTCACGAAGTTGCCGATGCAGAAGATGTGCGAGGAGATTTCATTTAACAAGAGTTTTTTTAATTTAACTATAAATTTTTTATTATGTACAATTTAATTGGAGCAGGTTTAATCGTAATCGGAGCAGGAATTGGTCTTGGTCAAATTGGTGGAAAAGCAATGGAAGGTATTGCACGTCAACCAGAAGCAACAGGAAAAATCCAAACAGCAATGATTATTATTGCAGCACTTTTAGAAGGATTAGCATTCGGTGCTTTATTCTTAGGGAAATAAGCAGCAATCAAATTAAAAACACAAATCTGCAACGGTTGGTTGCAGATTGTGTTTATTAAATTAAAAAAGAAGAAATTTAAATACATTTAGAAATGGATAAGTTATTAAATGATTTTTCACCTGGGTTATTTGTAGTGCAAACAATACTACTTTTATTATTAATCTTATTAATGGTGAAATTTGCATGGAAACCAATCATGAATTCTTTAACGGAAAGAGAAGAAGGAATTCAAGGTGCTTTAGATGCTGCTGAAAAAGCAAAATTAGAAATGCAAAACCTGCAAGCAGATAATGCAAACTTATTAAAAGAAGCACGTGCAGAGCGTGAGTCTATGCTTAAAGAAGCAAGAGATTTAAAGAACAAAATGATTGAAGACGCGAAGGCAGAAGCACAAACGCAAGCAAACAATATGATTGCTCAAGCGCAAAGTGCTATTGAAAGCGAAAAGAAATCGGCGATGGCAGAATTAAAAAGCCACGTTGCAGGTTTGTCTATAGAGATTGCAGAAAAAGTAGTACGTCAAGAATTAGCTAACAAAGACAAGCAATTAGAATTAGTTGCCTCTATGTTAAATGATGCTAAATTAAACTAAGTTTAAGTTATGGCAGGAGAAAGAGCAGCAATACGTTACGCAAAAGCGGTTTTAAGTTTAGCAACAGACAAAAATACAACGGAAGTTGTAAATAGTGACATGGAGCTAATTAACAATACAGTGGCGCAAAGTAAAGACTTAAAAGATATGCTTTATAGTCCTGTAATTACTTCGGCTATAAAAAAATCGGCTTTATTAGAAATCTTTAAAGGAATTAGTCCAGCAACGGTTAGCCTAATAGATACGCTAATTGCGAATAAAAGAACAGATTTATTACCACAAGTAGCTGCAAAGTTTATAACTTTATACGAGCAACAAAAAGGTAGTCAAATTGCAATAGTTACAACAGCTGTATCTTTAACAGAAGCTTTAGAAACGCAAGTTTTAGCAAAAGTTAAAGAACTTACAGGAAAAGAAACTGCAATAAAAAATATAGTAGATGAAAGCATTTTAGGTGGTTTCATTTTAAGAGTTGGAGATACGCAGTACGATGCAAGTATTTCTAGCCAATTGAATAAGTTGAAAAGAGAGTTTACAATTAATTAATACGATGAGAAATACTTTATCTATCCTATTCTTACTTATTACTTTTAGTGGAGCAGCACAAAAGGTGAAAATAAAGAAAGGTAAAGTGTTTGTTAATAAAGCAGAATACGTTCTTTCTGAGGAAGATAAATTATCTGATGGGTCTTTTATCATTTCCAATTTAAAAGGAGAAGAGCTATTCTATTTAAAGTATAATACATATAGTGACCCTAAATATAAGAGAGATACAAATCCAAATGGAATGGTTGGATATTTTGAACTTATATCTAAGGATTTAGAAACGGTTTATTTTGAATCTGGAACACACCCAAGTTTAAGTGCTTCAGGAATGTCAAAAAAAACGTTTAAAATATTATATAATGGAGAAGTCATTAATGATGATGGAACTATTAATAAGGATAAATTAGAAATGGTATCTAAAAAGATTGGTTTCGAATTTACAAAAAAGAGAACAGAATTAAATTAAAAAAGAGTTATTCAAAAGATGGTAACATCTAGAGTGTAACGTCTAATATCTAATTATAACAAAGATGGCAGAAGTAAAACCAGCTGAAGTATCAGCAATCTTAAAACAACAACTATCCGGTTTTGAAGCAAGCGCTTCCTTAGACGAAGTTGGAACAGTATTAACAGTAGGTGATGGTATTGTACGTGCTTACGGATTAGCTAACGCACAATATGGTGAGTTAGTAGAATTTGATGGTGGATTAGAAGGTATTGTACTTAATCTTGAAGAAGATAATGTAGGTATTGTACTTTTAGGAACTTCAGTAGGAGTGAGAGAAGGTTCTACAGTAAAACGTACTAATCGTATTGCCTCTGTAAAAGTAGGTGAAGGTATTGTTGGTCGTGTGGTAGATACTTTAGGTAACCCAATTGATGGTAAAGGTCCAATCGCTGGAACAACTTATGAAATGCCTTTAGAGCGTAAAGCTCCTGGTGTTATTTATAGAGAGCCGGTAACAGAACCATTACAAACAGGTATTAAAGCAATTGATGCTATGATCCCAGTTGGTAGAGGACAACGTGAGTTAGTGATTGGTGACAGACAAACAGGTAAGACTGCAGTTTGTATTGATGCTATCTTAAATCAAAAAGAATTTTATGATGCAGGTGAGCCTGTATATTGTATATATGTTGCTATTGGTCAAAAGGCTGCAACAGTAGCTTTAATTGCTAAAACTTTAGAAGAAAAAGGAGCTTTAGCATACACAACAATAGTAGCTGCAAATGCATCAGATCCTGCTGCAATGCAAGTGTATGCACCTTTTACAGGAGCATCTATTGGAGAGTATTTTAGAGATACTGGTAGACCAGCTTTAATTGTTTTTGATGATTTATCAAAACAAGCAGTTGCGTACCGTGAGGTATCCTTATTATTAAGACGTCCACCAGGACGTGAAGCGTATCCTGGAGATGTATTTTATTTACACTCAAGATTATTAGAACGTTCTGCAAAAATCATTAATAATGATGCTATTGCTAGAGAAATGAATGACCTTCCAGATGTTTTAAAACCTTTGGTTAAAGGTGGTGGTTCTTTAACAGCATTACCAATTATTGAAACACAAGCAGGAGATGTTTCGGCATATATTCCAACAAACGTAATTTCAATTACAGATGGACAAATTTTCTTAGATGGAGATTTATTTAACTCTGGTGTACGTCCGGCAATTAACGTAGGTATTTCTGTATCTCGTGTTGGTGGTAATGCACAGATTAAATCTATGAAAAAAGTATCAGGTACTTTAAAATTAGATCAAGCACAATACCGTGAGCTAGAAGCTTTCGCTAAGTTTGGTTCTGATTTAGATGCGGTTACTTTAAATGTAATTAATAAAGGAAAACGTAACGTAGAGATCTTAAAGCAAGGTCAAAACGATCCGTTTACAGTAGAAGATCAAGTTGCAATTATTTATGCTGGGTCTAAAAACTTATTAAAAGACGTACCTGTAAATAAAATTAAAGAATTCGAAAGAGATTATCTTGAATTCTTAAATGCGAAACATAGAGATGTTTTAGATACTTTAAAAGCAGGGAAATTAACAGACGAGGTTACAGACACATTAATGACTGTTTGTAAAGACCTTTCTGCTAAATATAGAGCATAAAGAAGTTATAAGTTTAGAGTTATGAGTTAAGAGTTTTTCTTACTCATAACTTTAACTTTAAATTATTAAACTAATGTCACTCAGAGCGTATGCGAAGAGTCTTTATAAAATAAAGAATGGCTAATCTTAAAGAAATACGTAACAGAATATCTTCAGTATCTTCAACGATGCAGATTACTAGTGCCATGAAAATGGTATCTGCTGCAAAATTGAAAAAAGCGCAAGATGCTATTACAGCAATGCGCCCTTATGCAGATAAATTGACTGAACTTTTACAAAGTTTAAGTGCAACTTTAGATGCAGATTCTGGAAGTAAATTTGCAGAACAACGTACCGTTAATAATGTATTAATTGTATCTATAACTTCGAATAGAGGATTATGTGGTGCTTTTAATTCCAACATTATTAAGCAAACCAAAAACTTGATTTCTAATGTACATACAGGTAAAAAAGTATCTGTATTAGCAATAGGAAAGAAATCGAACGATGCCTTTGCGAAACAAGGAATCGTAATCGATAACAAAAGCACTATTTTTGACGACTTAACTTTCGATAATGTAGCGGAAATAGCAGAAATGCTAATGGAGAAGTTTGTTTCTGGTGAATTTGATCAAATTGAAATTGTTTACAACAAGTTTAAAAATGCAGCGACACAAATTGTAATGACGGAACAATTTTTACCAATTGTACCAGTTGCAGGTGAAGCAGTAAATAATGCAGATTATATTTTTGAACCTTCAAAATTAGAAATCGTTGAGCAATTAATTCCGAAGTCTTTAAAAACACAGTTGTATAAGGGAATTAGAGATTCTTTTGCTAGTGAGCATGGAGCACGTATGACAGCAATGCATAAGGCTACAGATAATGCGACAGAATTAAGAGATCAACTTAAATTGACATACAATAAAGCACGTCAAGCTTCAATTACTAATGAAATCTTAGAAATTGTTGGTGGGGCGGAAGCATTGAACAATTAGACTAAGCACAGTGAGTCAAATTATTCAAAAAGGCGGAAGCATTGAACAATTAGACGAAGCACAGCGAGTCAAATTATTCAAAAAGGCGGAAGCATTGAACAATTAGACGAAGCGTAGCAAGTCAAATTCTTCAAAAAGGCGGAAGCATTGAACAATTAGACGAAGCACAGTGAGTCAAATTTAGTAAAGGAGCGGAAGCTTTAAATAACTAGTGTTATTTTACAGGATTGACTTCTGTATCTTATTATAATAAAATTAAACCTCACATATCGTGAGGTTTTTTTATGGAACACTATTTGATTTACTATCTTTATAATCATTAAATCCATTTTCATGAGTTTTATTAAAACATCTATTTTATCTCTTTCTCTACTTTTTTTGATGGTAAACTTCTCCAATTGTTCCAGTACAAAACAAGCGAGTAACCAAACGAATAAAATAAGTATGCAAGATTTTCAAGAAAACCCATCGTTTATATTAGGGGAAACCAGTTTTAAGTATTGGACTGCGGGAGTTAAAGGTGGCGGTTCTGGTGTTAATTTATTTATTCTTATGGAAAAGAATAAAAATAATATAGTGTTAGATACTGTTTATTTTAGAGGTAGGGAATCTAAACTAGAAGCCATTAACTCGGGTTACGTAGCAAATTTTAGAACATTAGCAAACCAAAAGGAGGATATAATAATGAGTACCAATAAAAGTGCGGAATATGGTAATGAAATACCAAACCAAGCAACTTTTCCTTTTCAATTAAAAGATAACGAATGCGTAATTAGCTATATAGAAGATAATATTACCAAATATTTTAAAATTGAAAATCTAGTCGAAAAAGCTAGAGACATGTATCCAAGTGCTCCACCACAGCACTAATACTATTTAGCATTGTACATCGTTTTTTATATATGTATATTTAGCAGAATTAAAAAAAAGCTTCTTGAGCACATTAAAAACACTTTTTAAACAAACTTTTATTTATGGTCTAGCAACGGTGCTACCTAGAATGTTAAGTGTTTTGTTGGTGCGTTTGCATACCGATAAAAGTGTGCTAAAAACGGTTGCCGATTATGGAGATGTCTCGTTAATATTTTCCTATTTCGTTTTATTTAACGTCATTATTGCCTACGGAATGGAAACCGCATTCTTTCGGTTTTACAATAAAGAAGAAGATAAATCTAAAGTGATTGGCACCTCTGCCGTTTCTTTGATACTTAGTTCTTTGAGCTTTTTTGTTTTAGCATTAATTTTTCAAAATAATATTGCAAGCTTTACAGATATTAAAGCCGAGTACATTAATCTAGTGATCTGGATTTTACTGTTAGATGCTTTAGTTATTATTCCCTTTGCTTGGTTAAGAGCAAATGCGAAACCCATGAAGTATGCGGCAATTAAAATACTAAACGTACTTATTAATGTTGGTTTAAATCTATTCTTCCTACTTTGGTTAAAAGATATAGCCGCCGAATCTGCTGTGTTTGCATCTATTTATAAACCAGATTTCCAAATCCAATATATATTTATCGCTAATTTGGTAGCAAGTGGCGTAACGCTTTTATTGATGCTTCCGTTTTATTTTAAGATAAAGTATACCTTCAATATGATTCTTTGGAAACAAATGATGCGTTATGCTTTTCCAGTTTTAATTGCTGGAGTTGCCTTTTCTGTAAACGAAGTTTTTGATAGAATTTTATTAGATAAACTACTACCAGAAAGCATTGCTAAAACCGAAATAGGGATGTATTCTGCTTGTTACAAACTAGCATTGTTCATGACACTTTTTGCAACCGCATATCGATTAGGAATAGAACCTTTCTTTTTCAGTCATGCTAAAACAGAAAATCCGCAAAAAAACTACGCTAAAATTTTAGAGTACTTTGTTATTTTCGGATCCGTAATATTATTAATTGTAATTGTTTTTGCAGATTTCTTAAAAGTTATTTTTATAGGAGATGAAGCATATTGGGAAGCCATGTGGATTGTTCCCATTGTATTATTGGCAAGTTTCTGTTTAGGTATTTACCACAATCTATCGGTTTGGTATAAAATAACAGACAGAACTAAGTTTGGAGCATATATTTCAGTTTTCGGAGCTATTTTAACAGTCGCTTTAAACTTTTGGCTGATACCAATAATGAGTTATAAAGGTTCTGCAATTGCAACACTTGCAGCGTATACTTGTATGATGTTTGCTTCCTATTATTTTGGTAGAAAGTATTATCCAATTCCGTATAACATGAAGAAAATAGGATTATATCTATTGGTTTCTATCGTTTTTTCCGCTTTAAGTTTTTATAGATTTAGAGGAAATTATTTTATAGGAATTGGTGCAATAATTGTATTTTTAGGTCTCGTTTTTCAATTAGAAAAGAACGAATTAAAACGAATATTTATCCAGAAGTAATTGTCCTGCGGAAGGTAACGGAAGCATCGCAATAAAATCAAAGTATAATTTAAAACAGTTTCTTCCCTTTTTAGGAAGACCGAAGATGATAATGAAAATAAATATAATAAACAAATCCAGTCACGCAGTACCGCACTATGAAACCATAGCATCTGCAGGAATGGATTTAAGAGCAAATATCACAGAAGCAATACTACTTAAGCCCTTAGAAAGAACCATTGTTAAAACAGGTTTATTTATAGAATTACCAATAGGTTTTGAAGCACAAGTAAGACCAAGAAGTGGTCTAGCAGCCAAAAAAGGAATTACAGTCTTAAATGCGCCTGGAACCGTAGATGCAGATTATAGAGGAGAAATAGGTGTGATCTTAGTAAATCTATCCAATGAAGATTTTACAATAGAAAATGGAGAACGTGTTGCTCAATTGGTAATTGCAAAGCATGAAAGAGCAGAATGGATAGAAGTTACAACACTTTCTGAAACAGATCGTGGTGAAGGTGGTTTTGGGAGTACAGGAGTAAAATGATTGGAGATTAACGAATACTGATTTTTGATTTTAGAATACTAAAGAATAACATTTGTGTTTCCAATAGTTGTTGGGACGTAGCAAAGCAAATCAACAACGGAACAAATAGATAGTTTTCCTGCAAGGTTTTTAAAACCTGGCAGGTATAAAAGGATAAAGTTTAATAAGAGTTCCGTTTTCACGGAAACGAAAAATATATTTTTCGATGAAAATAATAGTACCAATGGCAGGACGAGGTTCTCGTTTACGTCCACATAGTTTAACCGTACCAAAACCATTAATCCCTGTAGCAGGGCAGCCAATAGTGCATAGGCTAGTAAAGGATATTGCAAAAGTTTTAAACCAACCTATTGAAGAAATTGCATTTGTTCTTGGCGATCCAGCCTGGTTTGGTGACGAGGTAGTTTCTAGTTTAAAAGCATTAGCAGAAAGCCTTGGTGCAAAAGCATCTATTTACAGACAAGATAAACCGTTAGGAACCGGACACGCAATTATGTGTGCAGAGCCATCCCTTTCTGGTCCTGCCGTTATTGCGTATGCAGACACTTTAATTCGTGCAGATTTTAATTTAGATCCAGAAGCAGATGCTGTAATTTGGACTAAAAAAGTGGCAAACCCAGAAGCATACGGTGTTGTAAAATTAAATGCCGAAAATAATATTACAGAACTTGTAGAAAAACCGGAAAGCTTTGTCAGTAATCAAGCCGTAATTGGTATTTATTACTTTAAAGATGTTGCGGTTTTAAAAGGGAAACTACAGGAGGTTTTAGATGAAAATATTATGAATGGCGGCGAATATCAAATTAACGATGGTATTTTACGCATGATGGCAGAAGGAAAAGTCTTTAAAACAGGAACTGTGGATGAATGGATGGATTGCGGAAACAAAGCCGTTACCATTGAAACAAATACGAGAATGTTAGGCTTTTTAAAAGCCGATAATGAAGAGCAATTAATTGCAGATTCCGTAACTTTAGAAAACGCTAAAATTATCGAACCTTGTTATATTGGCGAAAACGTAAAACTTACAAATTGTACCATAGGACCAAACGTATCTATTGGTAATAATTGTATCGTAGAAAATGCAAGCGTTAAAAATAGTTTAATACAAAGCAATACAAGTATAAAAAATGCTAATTTAGACGAAGCTATGATTGGTAATCACGTGAAGTATAATGGCGAGTTTACTAAAATTAGTATTGGTGATTATTCTATTTTAGAATAATTATTGACTTTATTGTTTAACTAAATGTCACCTTGAGCGCAGTCGAAAGGTCTCGTGATTTATGAAAAAACAACTATACATATTACTTTTTATCTTCGGAATACTTCTGTTTCCGCAGGGAAACTATGCACAAGTTGATTTTAATAAAAAGCCAGATGATGATTTAGGGGATAATGAAGATGCATACCAAGAACTCTTCTTTGAAGCATTAAAACAAAAAGGAATAGAAAACTACGACCGTGCTATTGAAGCCTTATTAAAATGCGAAAAATTAGACGATTCAGATGCCGCTTTATATTTTGAATTAGGAAAAAATTATAATAAACTTAAAAACTTTGGAGCAGCAGAAGATGCATTGCAAAGAGCCATAAAAAAGCAGCCCGACAACGAATGGTATTTAGATGAGCTTTATGATATCTATGCAAAACAAAATAACTTAAACAAAGCTATTAAAACGGTAAAACAACTTGTAAAGTACCATCCAGATTATAAAGAAGACTTAGCAACATTGTATGTGAAAACTAAAAAATACGAGGATGCACTTAAGGTTTTAGATGAAATGGATGCAGAACTTGGCGTTTCAGATACAAGAGATCGTGTAAGAAATAGAATTTATAATGCTACCGGAAATAAAAAAGAACAGATCGAAAACCTGGAAGAACGCGTAGAAGAAAATCCAGATAAAGAAAAAAATTATCTTTCTCTAATCTTTAGATATAGCGAAAATAACGAAAAAGAAAAAGCTTTCGAAACGGCCAAAAAACTTCTAGAAAGCCATCCTAATTCGCAAATGGTACATCTAGCTTTGTACAAATTTTATTTAGATGAAAACAGTGCGGATAAAGCGGTTGCTTCCATGCAAATTGTACTAAATTCTAGTCAGATTAAACCAGAAGCCAAAATGATGGTGCTTCAAGATTTTGTAAAATTTGTTGGTAAAAACCCAGAATACGAAACCCAACTAGTTGAAATTACCTCACAAATCACAGAAACGGAAAAAGGGAAATCGAATATAGAAGTAGCGCAATACTTTTTAACGAAAGGCGATAAAGTAAAAGCAGTAACTTATTATGAAAAAGCACTAGAAAAGGAACCAGAAAATTTTGGGGTGCTTCGTAATGTATTGTTGTTATATATAGATGTAGAAAACTATACTAAAACGGTAACCATGAGTAATGAGGCTTTAGATAAGTTCCCTTCGCAACCCATATTTTATTTGGTAAATGGCGTTGCTCAAAATAAACTAAACCAACCCGAAAAAGCGATTCGTGTTTTAGAAACCGGTTTAGATTATGTGATAGATGATACTAAAATGGAAGGCGATTTTTACAAACAAATAAGCATTTCGTACACACAATTAAACAATACAGACAAAGCAAAGACGTTTAGTGATAAAGCAAAACAATTAGAATCTACAAATTAAATGCATACAAAACGCGTTATATACACACTTTCCTTTTTTGTTTTCTTGTTTATTGGTTGTAGATCCTCCAAAACAGTAGCTACAGGAAATAGTAATTTAAACCTTTCAGCCAAACAGCTTATTAAAGAGAATAATAAAAAGACTCCAGATTTTAAAACACTGGTTGCTAGAGTGAAAATAGATTATACCGAAGGTTCCAATTCTAAAAGCACGACAGTAAGTTTTAGAATGGAAAAGGATAAAGTGATCTGGATGAGTAAATTAGGTTTTATAAAAGCGCTAATTACTCCAGAGCGTGTAAGCTTTTATAATAAATTAGATAACACGTATTTTGATGGAGATTATAAATATTTAAGCGATTTGCTCGGAACAGATTTGGACTTCAATAAAGTGCAAAATATGCTTTTGGGCGAAGCTTTATATGATTTAAAGGATGGTGATTTTGAAGTGCTAACCCAAGAAAATCAATACGTTTTAAAACCTAAAATACAACCGGAAGCTTTCGAGTTGTTTTACCTTTTAGATGCCTCACATTTTAAAATAAATTCACAACAATTAGCGCAAGCAAAAGAAAAGAGAATGCTTCAAATAGATTATACTAGTTATCAAGAAGTAGGCAAACAAACGTTTCCGAAACAGATACAAATAAATGCTGTGGAAGGTTTTGAAGAAACAAGGTTGCATTTAGAGTTTAAGTCCATAGCTTTAAATGAAAAACTAAGCTTTCCGTTTAATATTCCTTCTGGGTTTGATGAAATTATACTTAAATAATGCAGCGTAAACTTACATACAAAATAGCCTTTTTAGTAGCACTGTTTTTCTACACTTCGCTGTCGTTTTCACAAAGTAAAAAACAGCAAGAATTAGAAGAACGTAGACAAGAATTGCGTAGAGAAATTCAGCAAATCAATAGTTTACTTTCTAAAAACAAATCGCAGCAAAAATCACAATTAACCTTAATTGAAGATTTAAATTATAAAGTTAGCGTACGTAGAAATTTAATTAAAGTTACTAACCAACAAGCCAATTTACTCACTAGAGAAATTAATGATAACCAAAATAAAATATCCCAATTAAGAGAGGAATTAGCGACGCTAAAAGACAATTATTCTAAAATGATTGTTACTTCATATAAGAGTAAAAGTGAGCAAAGCCGCGTGATGTTTTTATTGTCTTCTAGTAATTTTCAGCAAGCATATAAACGGGTAAAATACATTAATCAATATGCCGAATACCAAAAGGAACAAGGCGAATCTATAAAAGCTAAAACAGCAGAATTACAAGTAACTAATAAAGCGTTATTAAAGCAAAAAGCAGATAAACAGCAGTTAATTAATGAAAATAAAATAGCACAAGTTGAATTAGAAAAAGAACTAAAACAACACGAAACATTAATGTCTGCTATTAATAAAGATGTAAGTAAATATGCTTCGCAAATTAAAAACCGACAAGCAGAAGCAAATCGAATAGATAGAGAAATAGAGCGTATTATTAAAGAAGCGATTGCAAGTTCGAATGCAAAATCTGGAACGAAATCTACTTCAAAGTCCACCGCTTATGCAATGACACCAGAAGACAAAGTGTTAGCTAATAGCTTTATTACTAGTAAAGGTAAATTGCCTTGGCCTGTAGAAAAAGGCGTTGTAAAATTACGTTATGGTAGACAGCCAAGTCCGATTGTAAAAACTATTATGATACAAAGTAATGGGGTTAGAATCGCTACAGAAAAGGACGCGAAAGTACGTGCGGTTTTTAACGGAGAGGTCTATCGAATTATAGCGTCTAAAAATGGAAACCCTTCCGTTTTAATTCGACATGGTAATTATTTTACAGCATATTCTAACCTAGGGAAAATTTACGTTAAAAAAGGTGATAAGGTAACTACCAAACAAGAAATTGGCGAAGTTTTTACGAACCCTTCTAATGGGCAAACGACCTTAAGTTTTAGTATTTTCAATAATTCTAAAACGGAAAATCCTGCTTCTTGGATATTTAAAATGTGATAAGCAGTTGTTTGCTCTGACTACGATGAAGGAACCTCTTTATGAATTTTGTGTATCTAAATAGATTTCTTGGTTAGTCATCGAAATGATAGCATAACTTGAAATAATTATATAATCAGGAATTGAAACACGATGTCACTCTAACTGTAATGAAGCAATCTCTATTTTAAATTTTCAGAATCTATTCTGCCATAAACAAAGCCTTCAACTCCGTAGCTTCATTAGGTTTCATTTTTCCGGCAAGTACTAAACTTAATTGTTTTCGTCTTAAAGCACCTTCAAAACGTTCTTTTTCTAAATCGGTTTCCGGATTTATATCATCTACTCGAACAGGTCTACCAGTTTCATCAACAGCAACAAAAGTATAAATAGCCTCATTCGCTTTTGTTTTATCACCAGACTCTCTGTCTTCAATCCATACGTCCATATAGACTTCCATAGAACTTTTAAAAGCACGAGAAACTTTTGCTTCTATAGTAACAACACTTCCTAAAGGCACGGCACGATTAAAAGCAACGTGATTTACAGACGCTGTAACAACAATACGTCTAGAATGTCTTCTAGCAGCAATACTAGCAGCACGATCCATTCTAGCAAGTAATTCACCACCAAATAAATTGTTTATTGGGTTGGTTTCGCTTGGCAGTACTAAATCGGTCATGATCGTTTTAGATTGTTTTGGAGTTTTTACAGGCATTTTGTGTTTTTTAAATGAGCCGCAAAGGTAAAGCGATTTTAGAGTTTACTCGTTAAGAAAAACAAAAATATAACGAGAAGATTTGGTGGTCTTAAAAACCCTTCCGTCTTTAAACTCTAAGGAGCTTAAAGCCACCTTCCCTTGAAAAAAGGGAAGGAATTAAAAAGTGCTACTTATATGTATTCCGTATAGTTGGAAGTTTCGTGAAATTATAATTTAAAAAATTCTCCTACTTATTTAAAAGCAGGAGTGGATTCCGTTTCCCAACAGAAACGGAAGACGAGGTGGTTTTTAAAATGTATTATAAAAAAGAAAACCTTCGCTTAATAAAAGGAAGGTTTTAATTTTAGGTGTTAGTAAAAAACTAGTTAAGGTCTTTAACCAATAACCAAGCTTCTTTATTATGCGTTTTTTTAACGTCACGTAAAGTTTGTAGCGCTTCTAATCTGTCCGAATGACTAGAGTAAACAACTTGATGTAAACCATATTTATTTACGCCAATTTTTCTAGCATTATAACCTTCTGATTTCAATTGCTGTACTTTTTTGTCGCAATTTTCTTCGGCTCTAAAAGCACCAGCAATAATATGGTATTTACCCGTTTGCTTGTTCACGGTAAGAGTTACAGCTGGAAGCGGATTATCAATTACAAAAGTAGCTTCTTGAATTTTGCTTTCTAATTGCGTATTCGCCTCTTCTTGTGCTAATTGATTATGTGTTTTAATTCCGTTTACGTAGTAATTAGAAGAAACCAAACCTCCAGCAGTTAAGGCTAATAAAGCAATAGCAGCATATTTTAAATACGGTCTAGCTTTGCGTTTTTCTGGAGTTATAGTAATCGGAATTACTTTTTCTATAGCTTCCACTTCTTCTTTATAAACCTCTCTAGAAATTGCAGGAGAAACTAATTGGTTTAAACCAAAAGCGTCTGTTAAATAGTTTAAATGATACGATGGCTCAAACAACATCTTGCCTTCGGTATTAAACGATAAATCACCAATATTATCAAAAGTAAGCGTTTCGCCTTCTGTTAAATAAGACTTCAAAGATTTTACTCTTTTTTCAATTTTTTTAACAGCAACTTCAAAAGGAATCTTTTCTACATCTGCAATGTAATGCGCTAATAAACCATCGTTTGTTTGTATTTGCTCGTTAAAAGATAATACTTTTTTTGGAGGATAAAAGGCGTTGGTAGACTCGTGCACTTTTGCTGAAACACGTTGTGTTAAAAACGAACCAAAACTTGGTACAGTAACACAGTCATATCTATATAGTAAATCGCTTATGTAAATTTCTAATTGCATAAAACAAAGTTAGATTTTTTTGGCTTTCTATAAAATTTACGCGTAACTATTTATTAACAGTGCAAAAATTAATTAAATTGTAGGTTGAAAATCAAAACACTAGATGATAGAAAATAATTTGATTTATGTTTTAGCATTGCAACATGTTGCCAAAATTGGAGATATAACAGCTAAAAAACTGATTGCTCATTGCGGTTCTGCGGAAGCTGTTTTTAAAGAAAAGAAGCAAAATCTATTAAAAATTGATGGTATTGGAAGTATTGTAATTAGTGATTTGTTTAGTAGTGCGCATATTAAAGCGGCAGAAAAGGAATTACAATTTATAAAAGACGAAAATATTGTTTGCCACTATTTTACGGAGGAAGGATATCCAGAAAAACTGAAACATTGTATAGATAGTCCTATTGTTTTATTTCAAGCAGGAAATATTAATCTGAAACAACAACGCATCATTAGTATTGTTGGCGCAAGAAAAGTCACCACTAGCGGCATTGCTTTTTGCGAAAAACTGATTGAAGAACTTGCCGTTTTTAACCCTGTTATAATTTCGGGATTTGCGTATGGTACCGATATTACAGCACAAAAGGCTGCCTTGAAACATAAGCTACAAACGATAGGCTGCTTAGCGCATGGGTTAAATCAGATATATCCAAAAACACATAAAAAATATGTTGCCGATGTAGAAAAAAACGGAGGGTTTTTTACCGATTTCTGGAGTAGCGCTACCTTTGATAGAAATAATTTTTTAAAACGAAATAGAATAATTGCAGGTGTTAGCCAGGCAACCATAGTTATTGAATCTGCCGAAAAAGGCGGAAGCCTTGTAACTGCAGATATTGCAAACTCCTATAATAGAGATGTTTTTGCGGTTCCTGGTCGCGTTACCGATAGCCAAAGTGTTGGTTGTAATAATTTAATAAAGCACCAAAGAGCGCACATGTTGTCTACCCCTTTAGATATTCCATATATTTTAAATTGGGAATTAGAGGACAACCAAAAACCTGCAGTTCAAAAACAGTTGTTTGTAGAGCTCGATGATCAAGAAAAAGTGATTTATAACTTCTTAAAAGATATCGAAAAAGAACAATTAGACGTTATTGCGTTGCGTTGTAATTTACCAACCTTTAAAGTCGCTGGTTTATTGTTAAATATGGAATTAAAAGGAGTGATAAGACCACTTCCTGGAAAATTGTTCGAGGTGATCTAACCGTTCATCGATAAAATGTATCGTTGGTGTGGGAAATTTCATGCTTATTTTTTTATGGTTTATGTTTGTGAATCAAACATTTATGATAATTTTTCAATGAAGAAATTTTACTTCTTTTTTTTACTAACATGCGTTGTTCAAATGCATATTTCTGCGCAAGAAATAGAACCAACCATGTATACTTGCGGAGAATTTCATAGCGATATAGACGCGATCCAAAATAGAGGAAATAACCCAGAAGACAATTTTGTGGATCGATTTGGTAATACACATTTTAAAGAAATAAACACCAATTTATCAGGAGAACAAAGAGCAATTCCTTTAGCACCAGATTATGTTAGTCCTGAAGGATTGTTTGCTATTTATTTAACAGATCAAATTGCAGATAATAGTATTACAGATTTTAATAATGATGCTAATTATAGAAATGTAATCGCTCAAATTTTTGCAGATTTAGAGCAATTGATAATAGAAAATCCAGCTACTGGAGTTTTAGAACCGGTAAAAATAGAATTACAATCTGTTTATTCTAGCAGTAGTAGCGCTTTAGCATCTGCTTCTTCTTATTATAATTATAATGGAGTAGCACCCGGAACCATTGTAGATGGAGAAGTATGGAAAGCTATTAATACTGGAGCTAATGATTCAAATTTCTGGGATGGTTTTATAAAAGTAAACTTTTTTCATTCCTGGTATACAGATTTTAGTAATCCAACAGCTATTAGTGGTACGAATTCTTTCGATATGTATGCTGTTTTGTTGCACGAAATCATGCATGCATTGGGATTTGCTTCCGGAATAGATGATAACGGGAATCCTAGAAACGGAAATGCATTTCTAACTTATGATACGCTTTTGCATACAGATACTGGAGATGATTTAATTGTTCCTTCTGGATCCAGTTGGTTGTTTAATGGTGCTTTAAGTACAAATGTTTTAACTAATGGTTGTCCTAGTACTTCTGAAGTTAGATTAGGAGATGATGATTTATTTGTTCATACACCACAAACATATTCAAGTGGTTCTAGTTTAAGTCATATTGATCTGGATAATGATTGTGTCTATCCAGTAACAGATTATATTATGGCTTATGCGGTTTCGGTGGAAACTCCAAGAAGACCAATTACGCAAGAGTTTGATATACTATGTAGTTTAAACTATAATCTTGCAACGCAATATGGAAATAATAATGTTGTAGATTTTGGAAATCCTGCAGTGGTAACGGCACAAAATAATCATACAAGTAATATTGTTACTTATGCAAGCTGCAACCCTGAAGTTTTTGGATTAGATGATTTTGTTGATGTTGCTACACAACCAACTATTGATAATTGTCAAGGTTCTGTTTTAAGTATTTTAGAACAAGATTTATTAAATAATGATGTATCTAATTTAGGTTTAACACTAGAGGTTTCTAACTTAAGCTTAAATGGTAGTTTAATTACAACGTTTACAGGTATAGCACCAAATAGAACTTTTCTTGTGTCACCAAATACTGTTGGTAATCTTCAGTTAACTTATAAGCCTATGGACACCAATGGTAATTTAGGAAATGATACGTTTGCTAATATAGTGGTGACTATTTGTACTAGTTTGAACTGTATTAATACTAGTAGTTGTAATTTAATTTGTAATCCTGAGTTTATGGATCCAACACTTGGAAATATAGGTTCATACAACCCATTTGATATGGCGTATCATATGAATACTAGTGGAAATGGACCCAGTGAATTAGATGGATGGTTTGCGTTTAATGGTAGTGTTTCTTATTACGATTTTTCATTACCACAATGGATTGGGACTACAGAAGTGCCTGTAAACTATTTTAATTTACCAGGTAGTTCAGGAGAAGGAGCAATTGCTCTTTATGGATGCTCTTCCAATCAAATTAACAATGGAGAAGCTTTATTAACTAATGTTACTATTTATAATAATGTGAACTATCTACTATCCATTAATAGAAATAGATGGGTTGCAAATAGAGCATGCAGTTATCAAGTATATTTAAGTGATAATAATGCAATATCTTCATGGAGTTCTTCTACAGATTGTGGTGGAACTACTAATATTCTAGATGGTTTACCAGTTCAAACAATAGCTTTTGAAGATAATATTACAAGTAATCTATGGGAACAGTCTTTGTTTTGTTTCACGGCAGATGACAATTACCAAAGCCTAATATTAAATGCGTATTCGGCTTCTACTAGCGGAAGTCATGTATTAATAGATAATGTGGAGTTAATAGAAGATAAATTTATTACAAACACTGCAAACATTCAAACAACATACGATTTAATTTGTGGACAAGACGCTAATTTAGGCCAAGCATTGTGCTTGGTTTCTAATTTAGAATACCAGTATTGGGATGTTACAGATGTATCAAATACATTTCAATTAACCAATGCATTGGTTACACCTAATTATTATGTGAGCGATTTAAACAGTTCAGAAGTTATTTTAAATGACATAGCTGCTACTGTTAATATAGAATTAAGACGTGTTTTTGTTAATACTAATGGAGTCCCAATAAATATAAACACGTGCAACACTGTATTACTAATTACCATTAATGTAACACCAGAGAAACCACAAGATGGAAGTTTTACTAACACAGAGGATAGTATAGACTGTTTATTACATACTTTTCAAGCAAGCGAAACCTATGCAAATCACGAGTGGGATTTTAATAATGATGGCATAATTGATATTTCAGGACCTGGAAGCAATGTGGCAAACACAAATCCAAGTTACACATTTACAACGCAAGGCACATATACTGTAACACATACAGTATCTAATGAATGTGGAAGTTTAACTTACCAAGAAAGTATAAATGTTTTATGTGGTTGTCCTACCAGTACCACTTGGAATGGAACCGCATGGAGCAATGGTGTACCAGATATAAATACAGGAGTAATAATTAATGGAAACTACAACACCATACCTAACGGAAGTTTTAGCGCTTGTCAATTAACTGTAAATGCTGGTTTTAAACTTACAATACAAGATGCTACTTACGTAGAGGTACAAACCACTACTACTGTAAGTGGCGAGTTATTTGTAGAAACACATGGCGCATTTGTGCAAAATATGGATTTGGTAAATGCATTTACCCTCAATCCTGGAGGAAATGCTCTTGTAAATAAGTACACAAGCCTAGTTAGTAATTGGTACGATTATACCTATTGGAGTTCTCCAATAGTAGACGAAACCATTGGTGATGCTTTAGATATTGCACCTGCAAATAGACGTTTTTGGTACAATGCGCAAAATTATTTAGATCAATATTTAGATAGCTCTGGCAACACGGTTCTTGGTAGTGATGATATTGATGATGATGCTAACGATTGGCAAGTAGCAACAGCAGGATCTATTATGACCCCAGGAGTAGGTTATGCCGCAACAGTTTCCCCTGTTGGTTTTATGCCTGTGTCGTATCAAGCAACTTTTGAAGGTGCGTTTAATAACGGTATCATAGAAACACCAATATCTGTAAATAGTTTTCCTACAGATAACGATTGGAATTTAATTGGTAATCCATATCCAAGCGCCATTGATTTTGATGATTTATATGCACTAAACTCTGGTGTAATAGGAGGTGCAGCTTACCTTTGGTCGCATGCTAGTCCTCCAGATAGTAATAACGCTGGTAATGATGTCTTAAATTTTAATGCCAATGACTATGCAATTATTACCATTGGAAGTGGAAACATTGCTGGTAGTGGTACCTTAACCGATAATAATATTCCTAATATAGAAAATACCATACCATCTGGACAAGGATTTTTTGTAATAGGGCAATCTAACGGAACGCTAAGCTTTAACAATAGTATGCGTAGAGCAGATTTGGTAAGTAATCTTCAGTTTTTTAGAAATGCTAATAGCACCACAGATGCCAATAAATTATGGTTAAATTTAACGTCGGAAGCAGGTGTTTTTAACCAAATACTTATTGCCTATGTAGATGGAGCAACGAATGGCTATGACGGATTTTCTTATGAAGCAACTAGAAGTTTGTTTGGTGGAAATGCATCGGTTATTTATACCGAAATTGAAAACGATCCTAGAAGATTCGCTATTCAAGGTAAAGATCCTAACGCACTAAATATAGATGAAATTATCCCTTTCGGATTTTATTCCGGCATAGAGGAAACAACTAATTATACTATTTCTATTCCGCAATTAGAAGGCGATTTTTTAAATAACAATACTTGTTACCTGAAGGATAATCTATTAGATGTTATTCACGATTTAAATGCATCTAATTATAGTTTTACTTCGGGATCTGGAGAATTTAATAATAGATTTGAAATACTGTTTAATCCTGAAATCTTAACTATTTCTGAAAATGAAATTCAAGAGATTCATGTATATCCTAACCCAACATCAGGTGTTATTAACATAAAAGCTGCAACAAAAATTCAATCCTTAAAGTTGTATAATAACCTCGGACAATTAATTTTAGAGAACAAGGAAGTAAATGACTTAGATGTTTCAAAAATTAGTGAGGGTATATACTTCTTGAAAATAAAAGATGTAGAAGGAAGAATAAATACTACTCGAATTATAAAAAAATAGAAATAGAATGTAAAAGAAAAAGCTATTATGTTTTCACGAAAACATAATAGCTTTTTTAATAGTATAAAATTCTTAATTTTTTAGAAAGGTATTAATATCCAACCTTTTCTCTTACTCTAGCCAAAACAGCATTGGCTACTATTGTTGCTTTTTCAGCACCAATAGCTAGAGCATCATCTAATTCGTTTAAATTATTCATGTAGTAATTGTATCGTTCACGTTGCACCGCGAATTTTTCAACAATCAATTCAAATAAAGCTTGTTTTGCATGACCATAACCATAACCGCCGTTTTCATAGTTGGCTTTCATGGTTTCTATTTCTGCTTCCGAAGCTAAAACTTTGTATAGCGTAAAACAATTACAGGTCTTCCAATCTTTAGGGTCTTCTAAAGCAGTACTATCTGTTTCAATACCCATAATTTGTTTTCGTAGTTTTTTATCCTCTAAAAATATATTGATAAAATTATTTCTACTCTTGCTCATTTTCTCACCATCGGTTCCTGGAATAAGCATGATGTTTTCTTGAATCTTTCCTTCTGGTATAACAAAGGTTTCTCCCATTTTAGCATGAAAACGAGATGCTACATCACGAGTCATTTCAATATGTTGTAATTGGTCTTTCCCTACCGGAATGATATTGGCATCATAAGCTAAAATATCGGCAGCCATTAACATTGGATAGGTAAATAATCCAGCGTTTACATCTTCTAAAACGTCTGCTTTGTCTTTAAATCCATGCGCTAAGGTTAAACGTTGGTATGGGAAAAAACAAGATAGGTACCAAGATAACTCGGTAACTTTCGGAATATCACTTTGTCTGTAAAATACCGTTTTTTCTATATCTAAACCAAAAGCAAGCCAGGTTGCAGCAACAGAGTACGTGTTTTCTCTTAATAATTCTGCATCTTTAATTTGCGTTAAAGTATGCAAGTTTGCAATAAATAAGTAAGACTCATTATTGGCATCTTCAGCCATTTTAATAGCAGGCATAATTGCGCCTAAAATGTTTCCTAAATGTGGTGTTCCTGTACTTTGTACTCCTGTTAAAATTCTTGCCATGTTTACTTTCCGCGAAAGCGGGAATCTGTTTTTAAAAACACAATGTAATATTGTGTTTTAAGATTTCACTTTTAATAATATAAAAGGAACCTCTTTAAATTAAACTTAATTTCTGTTTCTACTTACAAAGATAATTTTTTTATAAAGAGGAGTTCGATAAATTTACTAGATTTGGCACTTATGAAGATTTTTAAATACATTTTCTGGGTTTTCTATCGTATTTGGTTTTATATACTGGTTGCAATACCGATTATTATATTATTTCCATTTTTAATTGTTTCTATTTTAAAGGAAACTTGGTATCCTTTCTTTTTTAAAATTGCACGTATTTGGGCAAGGTTTATTTTAATAGGAATGGGTTTTAATGTAAAGATAGAACGCGATCAAATTACCGAAAAAGATAAAAGCTATATGTTTATAGCAAATCATACCTCGATGGCAGATATTATGCTCATGTTGGTTGCGGTTAAAAACCCTTTTGTTTTTGTTGGGAAAGCAGAATTGGCTAAAATTCCTCTTTTTGGTTTCTTTTATAAACGGACAAGTATTTTAGTAGATAGAAGTAGCGAACGCAGTAGAAAAGCGGTGTTTAAAAATGCACAAAGACGGTTAGGGCAAGGCTTAAGTATTTGTATTTTTCCGGAAGGATTGGTTCCAGATGACGATGTGCTTTTAACCGATTTTAAAGATGGTGCTTTCCGATTGGCAATAAACCATCAAATACCAATTGTACCTATAACTTTCGCTGATAATAAAAAACGTTTCTCCTATACTTTTTTTAGCGGCAGTCCAGGAAGAATGCGAGCAAAGATGCATACATTTATTCCTACGGAAGGTTTGAAATCTTCCGATGCTAAAACAATAAATAAAGCGTCAAAAGCTTTGATTTTAAATCAGCTAATCGCTTATAATGCCAAATAAAAAAGCCGCTCTTGGCATAGAGCAGCTTTTTGTATTCTTGCTTTTTTAAATATTAAATACTTCAAAAAAACAACAACCAACCTAACTAAAACTTATAACTCAACCCTGTGTACACACCAATAATGTATGGTCTAAAATCACCAGAAGTATTTTCAAACGCATTCATTTGGTATTTAAAGGTTGGTTGTACATTGAATTTAATTTTATCTGAAAACTTATAGTCTAAACCAAGTCCTAAGTTTCCGCTAAAACTAACCTCGTTAATATTATTTGCTTCGCCAATTTCTGTTTTTCGGCCATCAAATTCAGAAAATATCTTATTATCATTTAAAATAAAGGTGCTTAATCCTGCAATAACGTTTACGCCAAACTTTTTACTAGATATCGTGTATTCTAACTCCATAGGAACCTCGTAATAACCAATACGCTGACTTATAGCTGCATTTTCATTTGGTAAAAGACCAACCGCTTGTTGCACCACCAGATTATTTGCAGAAATAGCCGAAATATTTTGACCGTTATTAAAGTCTACATTTTTTAAAGCAGGAGCATTATTTCCAGAAACATTTTGATAAATAATCACATTATCTGTGTCATAACTTAAATTTAAAGAGTTCACACCAGAACGCAATTTTAATTTGTTATTAAAAGCATAGCTTACATTGACACCATAACTCGTATTTGTTTCACCAGATTTGGAGTTGTCAATAAATTGATCGTCCATGTGAGATCCTTTTCCAAGGGTATTATAGTAAACAGGTGCAATGTTAGCATATACTTGCCACCTGTTTACCTTTTCCTCTTTTTCAATGAGATCTTCCACTTTCGCTATTTCTTCTTCTATAGATGTTTCTTCCTTTTCGGTTTCTGTATCTGTAGTTGTGTTTTCTTCTTCGGTATTTATAGTGTTTTCTGCTATAGTATTTGTAGCACTATTTTCTAATGCAGAAGCTACTTTGTTTTTGTCTAATTCGGTTACATTTCCATTCGTAGAATTACTGTTTTGGGCTACAGTATTGGCGTTTGTATTAGTAATACCTGTATTTTTTTCTGTAGCATTAGTAGCGATAATATTCTTATTTATAGTGCTAGATTGTGCAGTATTGATAGTAACGTTTTTGGTCTTCGTATATAACGGTGAATTATTTTTAGTAGGTACTATTTGGGTTTGTTTATTAGCGGTAGCCTTGCTTTTATTTTGGGTTACAGAAGTATATGCTTTGCTGTTTTGTGAAGTATTATTGCTAACGGAATTGTTCGTGTTTACATTGTTATTTGTCGTTTTAGACGTATTAGAAGATGCAACACCAGCGTTTATATTGTTTTTGTTTGCTTCGGATGTTGTATTTTGAGAGGTGTTAGAAGATGCAACACTAGAATTTGTGTTGTTTTTGTTTGCTTCGGGAGTGTTTTTAAAGCCATCCATTATTCCTTCTTTGTTAGAAGTGGTATTGCTTTCTTCTACAATTCCATTATTTGTGTTTTCTGAATTTGTACTATTCGCGTTGGTACTATTCTTTTCCATTTCGGAAGCATTTACGGCATTCTCTATGTCTACAACATTTGTTTTGGTTGCATTATTTCTATTCGAATTATAGCGATTCCCTATCGTTAATAGTATGAGCAATAATGCTGCAATACCACCAATACGTAGCCAAATAGGAAAAATCTTTTCCTTATCTTCTTTAGGTTGCTCTAGTTTGCTTTGAATATTTTCCCAAACTTTCGGATTAGGAGTTGCCTCTAAATCTTTAAGTTTTTCTTGAAAAATTCTATCTATATGTTTTTTGTCACTCATTACAATGTTTGCGCGTTTAAAGACGCTCTATAGGTTTCTATTTTATCTTTTAAAGTCTGTCTGGCTCTTGCTAAGTTAGATTTTGATGTTCCTGTTGTTATACTTAACATAGCTGCTATATCTTTATGGGAATAGCCGTCTAAGGCATACAGGTTAAATACTAATCTGTATCTGTCTGGTAATTCTTGAATAATTTGTAATAGATAGTCTATAGATAATTCATCATCTTCTATTTCAAGAGTTACATCTTCAATATTTTCTTCGTTTACAATTTCAAAAACACCTTGGCTTCTGTAGCATTGTAGAGCTGTGTTTATTGCTATTCGTTTTAACCAACCTTCAAAAGAACCTTTGTTATTGTATTGTGATATTTTGTTGAAAATAGTCACAAAAGCATCCTGCAGATTATCTTCCGCTTCGGCGTAACTTCGTGAATACTTTAAGCAAAGAGAAAACAGCTTACTCGAAAAGAGTTGGTATAGTTCGCTTTGTGCTTTAGCATCATTTTTTTTACAATTTAGAATGAGTTGGTCTAAACTCAAAAGATATATGTATTAGTTAAAATTATTCTACTACTTCTATTTCATAGATCAAGTAGTTGTCTTGATTTGTATTGTTTACATCACTTTCACTATGCCAAAATTTAAAAACATGAGTACCCAACACTGTTGGTCTAAAATTAAAAGAAGCTTCTGCTTCTGTCATTACTTCTTGACAGTCGCTAATATTTGTATATACTTGACTTACCACAGCAATAGTGCTTTCGTTGGTGTTTGTGGTAGAATAAATGCCATTAAAAACGTGACAAGAAGATGGCTTGTAATAAACCAAATCTATAGTGTATGTGTAGTTTCTTCTAAATACATCTGGCATGCTAACACTTTCTATAGGTAAAAACTCTGTTTGAGAACGTGGCGTATCCTCATCATTTACACTACAAGAAAATAAAGAAACGAATAATAAGATTGCTAATATTTTTTTCATTTTAAGTATAATAAAAACATAGGTTTTAATTACTAGATGCAGAAAAGTATAAAAGGTTGCGTGTAAAAATAAAAAATCCCGAATATATCGGGATTTTTTTAAATTTATTCTTTAGCAGCTTTAATTGCTAATTTAATTTTTCCTTCCAGCTCATCCATGAGCTCCGGATTATCTTTTATTAATGCTTTAACAGCATCTCGACCTTGACCTAGTTTTGTTTCGTCATAACTAAACCACGAACCAGCTTTCTTTACAATTTCAAATTCTACAGCAATATCTAAAATTTCACCAACTTTAGAAATTCCTTCTCCATACATAATATCAAATTCGGCAAGTCTAAAAGGAGGAGCTACTTTGTTTTTAACCACTTTTACTCTGGTTTTGTTTCCTTGTACTTCTCCGTCGGTACTTTTTATTTGCGTGGATCTTCTAATATCTAATCGAACAGAAGCATAAAACTTTAATGCATTTCCTCCAGTTGTTGTTTCTGGATTACCAAACATAACACCAATCTTTTCTCTCAATTGGTTAATAAAAATAACCGTACAATTAGTCTTACTAATAGATGCTGTTAATTTTCTTAAAGCTTGAGACATTAAACGTGCATGTAAACCCATTTTAGAATCTCCCATTTCACCTTCAATTTCACTTTTTGGTGTTAATGCTGCAACAGAATCAATTACCACAATATCAATAGCACCAGAACGTATTAAGTTATCGGCAATTTCAAGTGCTTGCTCCCCATTATCTGGTTGCGAGATTATTAAATTATCTATATCTACTCCTAAATTTCCAGCATAAAATCTATCAAAAGCATGCTCTGCATCAATAAATGCAGCAATTCCACCAGCTTTTTGAGCTTCTGCAATGGCATGTAAAGTTAACGTCGTTTTACCAGAAGATTCTGGACCATATATTTCTATAACACGACCTCTTGGATAACCACCAACGCCTAATGCAATATCTAAACCTAAAGATCCAGAAGAAATAGCCTCTACATCTACTATGGCTTTATCGCTCATTTTCATTACTGTTCCTTTCCCGTAAGCCTTGTCTAATTTGTCTAAAGTTAGTTTAAGGGCTTTTAATTTTGCTTCTTTTTCGCTGCTCATCTGTGTATATTATTTTATTCGTGTAAGAGACGCTAAAATACTACTTCTTTTGTCATATTGCAATACAATAATACATTTCATTTTAAATTAATTAAATAATAATTGCCTTCGCGACGCAACCTTTTTGCTCTTTTTGCATCTACTATATAAAGTGGGAAAATTTTATGCTATGAAAAAGAAAAATAACCTTGCTTTTTAATAAATAGTGTCGAATAAATTTTAAAATTATTGAATCTAATTTGAATTTTATTTTCTTGTGATGAAATGATAATTTAAGCATCCCTTAAATACGTTTTGTTTTATGTTGGAACATGAAGAAAATAGAAATAACTTTAATTCATTGTTTTAATCTTTATTAGGTATATATAGTTTAATCTTTAAAGAATAAAACTATGAAGTTTTTTAAAAAATGTATTCATGCACTAGGCGGTTCCGTTGCTATATTTATAAATAGCAATTGTAAAGCCGATGGAGGTTAACTCGTAAAATATTTAAAATTTTAAGAAATTGAAAATATTAATAACGAGTTAGTCTATTAAAAGTCCTTTGCAAAGCGCAAAGGACTTTTTTTTGCCTTATACTTTTATAAATGGTATTATACAAATGCGCAAATCTTGCCTATTCTTTTTAAAATACTACCTTTGCATTATAAACTCAAAACTCTTCCTTATGTGAAGTTAAATGAGAATCTTTAACCTTAAAACTAAGTATAGCATGCAACTGTACAACACCTTAAGCGCAAAAGAAAGAGCTGCGTTAATCGAAGAAGCAGGAAAAGACCGATTAACACTTTCTTTTTACCAATACGCTAAAATTGAAAATCCTCAAGAATTTAGAGACCACTTATTTTTAACCTGGAATGCATTAGATGTTCTTGGTAGAATATATGTGGCTACAGAAGGTATCAACGGACAACTATCTCTTCCGGCAGATCAATTTGAATCTTTTAAAACCCATTTAGATACCATCGATTTTTTAAACGGAATCCGTTTAAATATTGCCGTAGAGCAAGATAATATGTCTTTTTTAAAACTGAAAGTAAAAGTTAGAAACAAGATTGTTGCCGATGGTTTAAATGACGATACTTTTGATGTAAGAAATAAAGGGGTTCATGTTGGTGCAGACCAATTTAACCAACTTATTGAAGATGAGAATACGATTTTAGTGGACATGCGAAACCATTACGAAAGTGAAATAGGTCATTTTAAAAATGCAGTAACTCCAGATGTAGATACGTTTAGAGAATCTTTAGATATTATTGAAGCAGATTTAAAAGCACATAAAGAAGACAAAAACCTTGTCATGTATTGTACTGGTGGCATACGTTGTGAAAAAGCTTCCGCATATTTTAAACATAAAGGCTTTAAAAATGTATATCAGTTAGAAGGCGGAATCATAGAATATACACGTCAAATAAATGACGAAGGATTAGAAAATAAATTCATTGGAAAAAACTTTGTTTTCGATGAAAGAAGAGCCGAAAAAATTAGCGAAGATGTGATTGCAAAATGCCATCAATGTGGAGATGCTTTCGATATTCATACCAATTGTGCAAATGATGCTTGCCATCTACTTTTTATTCAATGTGATGCTTGTAAAGCCGAAATGGATAACTGTTGCTCTACAACTTGTCAAGAAATTCATGTGCTTCCTTTTGAAGAACAAAAAGCATTGCGAAAAGGACAAGCAAATAGTAATGATATATTTAAAAAAGGAAGAGCAGATCACTTACCTTACAAAAAAGATTTAAGGAATATTTTTGAATCCTTTCCAAACAAGAAGTAAATGGATATTTACAAGCTATTACAACTAAACCGAAAGATAAAAAGTCATCGAATTAAATTCTTTGGTCTTTGGCTGTTACACAAATTTAACAGGCGTTATCTAGCAGTAAATTTAGATCCTGTAATGGCTTGTAACTTACGTTGTAAAATGTGCTATTTTACAGATGCAGATTATGTAAAAACCTTAAAAGGGCAATTTAAACAAGAAGAGTTAGATCAGGTAGCAAAAACCATTTTTAAACGTGCATTAAAATTGCAAATTGGTTGCGGTACAGAGCCAACGCTTTATAAAAACTTACCAGAAATTGTAAAACTAGGTAAAGAATACGGAGTGCCCTATATTTCGGTAACTACCAATGCGAATTTGCTAGATGAAGAAAAGATTGAAGCACTTTTAAAAGCAGGTCTTAATGAATTTACGATCTCATTGCACGGCGTAACCAAAGAAAGTTATGAGGGTTTTATGAAAAAATCGAGCTACGAGAAATTTCATAATGCATTTAATGCTTTTCAAAAACTAAAAAGTAAATACGATTTTAAAGTCCGAATTAATTATACTTTTAATAAAGATAATTTTTACGAACTAACAGAGCTCTTTGATCACTTTAGCGGAAAAAGTTTCGATATTCTTCAAATTCGTCCCATTAGAAAAATTGGTAATACCGAGTATAACGATTTCGATTTAGAAAGTATTCGTGCAGATTACCCGAAATTGATAACACAAATTCGAGACAATTGTAAAGCCAATAATATTACGCTTTTAGCGTCCAACGAAATTCCTAAAAAAACGAAAATAAACAACTCTAGTTTAATTTTTGACTATACGTTTTGCTATGTTTCTCCCAATCAATTCTGGAAAGAAGGCTTTAATTGGAAAGAAGAAAGCTTCAATAGCTACTCCAAAAGAATAGGCTGGAGCAAGCAATTATATGCAAATGTTTTTAAGTCGGAAACCGAATTAAAATCACTTACCAATAGATTAAATTACGAAGTAGAGTTTAATTAAAATGCTACTCTTTTATAATTTTAAACGTTTTCTTTTGGTAGGTGTCACTTTCAAGGGTTAAAAAGTACATCCCATTAGAAAGGTCTCCTAAACTTACTTTTTGTATTCCTTCTAAAATGTTATTTATTGTTTTCATGTTTTTACCTTGAATATCCACTAATCTAGCTTTTGTAATGCTATGGCTAGATGAAATATGAATATAATCCTTAGTTGGATTAGGGTAAATGGAAACTGCTTGTAAATTGTTTTCATCGATGCTTAAGGTTTGCATATTAAATAGATGTGTAATGGTTTGTCCTTCATAAGTAACTTCCCATTTCCACGTACCAACTACATCAAATGAATTAAAATACCAGTAGTAATACCAAGAAGAACTTGTTGTGCTAGTATTAAAAGAGGAATTAAAAAAAACAGAATTATTTGGTCTTAAAATCTGTACACTTAAATTGGTTCCTGCAACTTGATCTCTTAAAAAAGCAGTTAAATAAATGGTGTCTCCTAATTCAAAATCAGTACTTTCATAAGTGGTTTCTTGCTCAGGACATGTTGGAAATACAATAGGGTTATTGCTATGTGTAAGTGCGGCATTTATATTTGAGTTGCTATATGGTTTTTGGTTTAGCCACCAGGAGTCTGCGTTTAAACTATTGCATGTTCCGTAATACGGATCTACTAATTGTGTATAACTCGCATTTGTGTATACTTCAAAATGTAAATGTGGTCCTGTTGAATTCCCCGAACTTCCTACCGTTCCAAGAACTTCTCCTGTGGTTACCATATCTCCAACAATTTTTGGAGTTACAGATCCGTTTTTCATATGGCCATACCAAGCAACACTACCATCGCTATGTTGCACGTAAACAGCGTTCCATTGATTATTATTAAAGCCGCAACTTCTATCAAATTGACCATCTCCTTTTCCTATAATTTGCCCACTTGCCGCGGCAATAATTTCTGTTTGGCTATCATCCATCTGCTTCCAACTAAACGGCCATAGGTAAATATCTAAACCTTGATGGTTATATCCCGCTGCGGTGTCATAGGTTTGTGAACCACAATTATAATCTAATAATTGACTTGGAAACGCCGTATTATGATCTACATATCCAGAAATTGCCCAAGTCTCATTAAAATCAAAACCAGTGGCTTGCTGTATGGGCCAATCAAATAAAACATGACCACCAGCTTTATTTGTTTCTTTAAATGCGAGTTTGTTTTCTTGTTTTAAAACGCGCATATTTTCCTTTAAGGAAACTTTAATGTTTTCCCTTTGTTCTATGGTTAAGCAAGGTTTTTTTGCTTCATTAAAGATGTATTCTCCGCTATTTATTTTTTGAAAAGATTCTTGAGCATGTACAGAAATTAAAAATCCGAATACCGAAAGTAGTGCGATGGAAGTTTTAGTGATTTTTTTCATAATATTAATAGCTTTAAGGGTTGTCGAAATATCTTAAAAAAGGAATTGTAATCTATTTGCTATTAATGAATTAGGAAGTATAAAGATACAAATTTTTTATAATATTGAGTTTTATAAATTTACTAGCTTTTTAACTTAATAAATAATATTATCTTTACATTCCAAAGTAGAGCTTTGGTTTTAAATTTCTATGAAAGTGGAAATGTTTAAAAAAGAAACTATTTTTTATTAATCTTCTTCTGAAAAAAGAATGCTTTTTCAGAATCAATATATACACTTTATGGCTTGTGGAACTTGTTCAACAGGAAAAGATGGCCAACCAAAAGGCTGCAAAAGTAACGGAACATGCGGAACAGATAGTTGTAATAAACTTACTGTTTTTGATTGGTTAGCAAACATGTCGCTTCCAAACGGAGAGAAACCTTTTGATTGGGTGGAGGTTCGTTTTAAAAACGGAAGAAAAGAATACTACAAAAACACAGAAAATCTAACCTTAGCGATTGGTGATGTGGTTGCAACGCAAGAGCAATCTGGTCATGATATTGGTATGGCAACACTTACCGGAGAATTGGTAAGAGTACAAATGAAACGTAAAAAAGTTTCTGAAAAACCAGAAACAATTTTAAAAATATACAGAAAAGCATCACAAAAAGATATTGATATTTGGTCTGAAGCTCGCGATAGAGAAGACGCAATGAAGGTAAAAGCACGCCAATTTGCAATAGAGCTGAAATTAAAAATGAAGATTTCAGATATCGAATTTCAAGGAGATGCAAGTAAAGCTACTTTCTATTATACAGCAGAAGAACGCGTAGATTTTAGAGAGCTTATTAAACTTTTTGCAAGAGAGTTTAGAACCAGAATAGAAATGAAACAAGTTGGCTTTAGACAAGAAGCTGCAAGACTTGGTGGTATTGGTTCTTGTGGTCGTGAGTTATGTTGTTCTACCTGGTTAACCGATTTTCGTTCGGTAAGCACATCTGCAGCACGTTACCAACAATTATCTTTAAATCCGCAAAAATTAGCAGGACAATGTGGAAAACTAAAATGTTGTTTAAACTATGAGTTAGATAGTTATTTAGATGCTCTAAAAACGCTTCCAAAACCGGAAATAAAATTATACACTAAAAAAGGAACTGCTGTTTGTCAGAAAACAGATATTTTTCAAGGACATTTATGGTACGCTTATGAAGGCGAATGGATGAATTGGCATAAGATTACTAAAGATCAAGCTAATGAAATTATAGCAATAAATAAGAATAAAGAAAAAATAGAAAGTCTAGAGGAATACGCATTAGAACTAGTAGAAGATACTAAAACAGAGTTTGAAAACGTTGTTGGTCAAGATAGTTTAACACGTTTTGATAGTCCAAAAGGCAATAAAAAACGTAAAAACAATAAGAGAAGAACAAAACCTCAAAATAGTACAAACAATACCAACACCAATACTGCTGCTAAGACTAATAAATCGAATACCAATAAAACAAACAAAGCGAACACCAATAAACCCCGTAATACAAACAAAACGAGTACTGCGAGCAAAAGCAATACCACCAATAAAAGTAATACCACAAACAAAGCTAGCAATACAAACAAAACTAGAAATACAAATAGAACCAGTAATACGAATAAAACCAGTAATACTAATAAAACAAACAATGCGAAATAGTATTTCTCTATTGCTTTTTTTTCTTTCTTTATTTTTTGTGTCTTGCGATGCTAATGGTGTTTTTGATAGGTATCAAAGTATACCAAACCAATGGAATAAAGAAGCTTTAGTAACGTTTAAAGTACAAGCGCCAGACTCTATAAATAAATACAATTTGTTTGTAAACTTGAGAAATAATCAGGAATACAAATACAATAATTTGTATTTAATAGTAGAAATGAATTTTCCGCATGGAAAAACGGTTAAGGACACATTAGAATACAAAATGGCAAAACCGAATGGCGCATTTTTAGGTACTGGTTTTTCTAGCATTAAAGAAAATAAATTGTGGTATAAAGAGAATTTTACTTTTACCGAAATAGGAGAGTATCAAATTAATATACAACATGCCATGCGTGAAAACGGAAAAGTGAATGGTGTCATTGACTTAGAAGGCGTTACAGATGTTGGATTTAGAGTAGAAAAACAAATTAAATAAATTAGTAAACAAGGGTTTCAATTCCTTGTAGTTTAAGAATATGGCAAAAAAACAAGCGAAAAAACAAGCAAAAACAGAAGATTTCACGAAGTACGTTCGTTTATTTTGGAAACTTTTTTTAGGTGGTGTTTTAGCATTCATCTTATTGTTTGTATTAACATCTATGTTTGGGGATTTACCGGATCACACCATCTTAGAAAATCCTAAAACCAATTTAGCGACAGAGATTATTTCTTCCGACGGAAAAACTTTAGGTAAATTCTATTTTAATGATAATAGAACGCCAGTAAGTTATGATGAATTGCCGCAGCATTTGGTAGATGCTTTAATAGCAACAGAAGATGCACGTTTTCATGAGCATTCAGGGATTGATGCAAGAGGAACATTAAGAGCCATTGTAAAACTAGGAAAAGGTGGAGGAGCAAGTACTATTTCGCAGCAACTTGCAAAACAATTATTTCACGGGGAAGGATCTAAAAATACGATCGCTCGTATTTTACAAAAAGCAAAAGAATGGATTATAGCGATTCGTTTAGAGAGACAATACACTAAAGAAGAGATTATAGCGCAATATTTTAATATTTATGATTTTGGAAACAATGGAGATGGAATTCGTTCTGCTTCCAGAATTTATTTTGGTAAAGAACCAATGGAGCTAGATGTAAAAGAATCTGCCATGTTAGTTGGTATGTTTAAAAATTCTTCCTTGTACAATCCAAGACCAGAACGTAATCCAATAGGCGTAAGAAACAGACGTAATGTTGTTTTAGCACAAATGGAAAAGTATGATTTTATAAACGAAAAATTAAAAGACTCGCTACAAAAATTAGACTTAGGTTTACGTTATTCACCAGAATCGCATCGCGAAGGAACAGCGACTTATTTTAGAGAATATCTTCGTGCTTTTATGAAAGATTGGACCAATGAAAAAGGGAATAAAAAACCAGATGGTACAAAATACAACATCAATAGTGATGGCTTAAAAGTATACACTACTATAGATTCTCGTATGCAATTATATGCAGAAGATGCTGTAGCGAAACACATGCCAAGATTACAAGCAGAGTTTTTTCATCAAAATACACCAGATAGAAATCCAACAGCTCCCTTTTTAGATTTAGATACTGCGGAAGTCAATGCTTTAATGCAACGTTCTATAAAACAAAGTGAACGCTGGAGACATATGAAGTATGATTTAAAAAAGAAGGAAAAAGATATTATAGCTTCTTTTGATGTCGCAACAAAAATGAGCATTTTCTCATGGAAAGAAGGTAAAGTACACGAAATAGATACCATTATGAAACCAATGGATTCCATGCGTTATTACAAGCATTTCTTACATACAGGAATGATGAGTATGGATCCGGAAACAGGTCATGTAAAAGCGTGGGTTGGTGGTATAAACTATAAGCATTTTCAATACGATCACGTAAAACAAGGAAAACGTCAAGTAGGTTCTACCTTTAAACCTTTTATTTACGCAACAGCAATAGATCAATTGCATCTTTCGCCTTGTGATGAGTTGCCAAATACACAAATTACAATTGAAGCAAATAAATATGGAAACCCAGAGCCTTGGACGCCAAGGAATTCAGATAATAAATATGGAGGAACACGTACTTTAAAGAATGCTTTAGCAAATTCTATTAATACGATTACTGCGCGTTTAATGGATAAGGTTGGTCCGCAACCCGTGGTAGATTTAGTTAAAAAATTAGGAATAGAATCGGAAGTGCTTCCGGTACCTTCTATAGCTTTAGGTACACCAGATGTAAGTGTATATGAAATGGTTGGTGCTTATGCTGCTTTTGCAAATCAAGGGGTATACACAAAACCAGTAATGGTTACGCATATTGAAGATAAAAACGGAACTATTTTATATCAGTTTACACCAGAATCCCGTGATGTACTAAGCGAAGAAGTTGCTTATGTAACCGTAAACCTAATGCAAGGTGTAACACAATCTGGATCTGGAGCAAGATTAAGAACTAAAGGAGCCGATTCTTATAGAAAAGATTATAAAGAGATAATTACTGGTTATCCTTATGAATTTAAAAACCCTATAGCAGGAAAAACAGGAACTACACAAAACCAAAGTGATGGTTGGTTTATGGGAATGGTTCCAAACCTAGTTACCGGAGTTTGGGTTGGTGCAGAAGATCGAGCAGCGCATTTTGCTTCTATTACCTACGGACAAGGAGCAGCAATGGCACTGCCAATTTGGGGAATGTACATGAGAAGTTGTTATGAAAACGAAGAGCTTGGAATTTCTAATGGGGATTTTGAAAAACCGAAAAATTTATCCATCGAAGTAGATTGTAAGGATTATAAACAAAATCAAGATTCTAATTCTGATACGCCAGGTGGTGATGTTCCTGAGGATTTAGATTTCTAATAAATAAATTCTCTAATAGTCACACATAAATTCAAAGCCATTCTTTTCAGAATGGCTTTTTTTACGGATTTTCGTAAAATTTTTATGGAAAACCGGAAATTCTGACGTAGTAGAATATTTTCTACAAAAACTTGCTAGATTAGTTCTTTTTTTTTAAGTTTGAAATGTCAGAAGCAAAAATTTAAATCAAAGCCGATTAGAAGATTGCTAATGACAACAAGATTAATCTATAACTAGCGCTAGTTTTTTTATTAACAATTTAGTTTGTCATTCCTGCGAAGGCAGGAATCTCTCACTTAAAACAATAATGGCTTTTGTTGTTTTAATTTTATTCGGCTTCACACATTTTTCGGCTTTAAAATTCGGCTTAATTTTTATTAACCAACCAGTTATAAATAATCAACTGGTTTAAAATTTTAGAATTATGAAAAAAATAATTAGTTTTATTGGTGTTTTTATGTTGTTTACAACATTTAATGCCAACGCAGTCCATACTAAAGAAAATAGCGAGTATACATTATTGAAAGAACAACAAAGTTGCTTCTCTTTTTATCATGGCCTTTTTCATGAATATTATGGCGGTATTAATATTGGTAATGTTGGCGACTTTAATAATCTCGTATCACGATGTCAAGCTTTATTCGAATAAAATGAGTTATACTTATTTGCATTATTTTACTTTAAAGATAGTTTTCTGTATGTTTTTTTTGGTTTCAACGCTAAATTTATATGCACAAACTTCTTATAAGGTAACTTATAATATTTCAGAAATTAAACTTCAAGGTTCTATTGATAATTTAGATGAAAAAGGTAAACGTATTACTAAACAGGTTTCAGACAAAGCAAAAGATGTGCATTATACGCTGATATCAAATAAAGATAGTTCTTATTTTCAGTTAGAAAATACATTAAGAAAAGAAAGCGATTCACCACTCGATGACATGCTATCGAGAATGGCAAAAAGGTTTCCTTCTTTTAATAAAAAAGTATATACAAATCATAATGAAAACACCATTATTTTTGTTAGGAATTTAATTAATCAAGATTTTTTGGTTGAAAGAGATTGTTATGATTTTAATTGGATTATTAGGGATGAGTCAAAAAAAATCCTTGGTTTAGTAGCAAAGAAAGCTGAAGGAAATTATTATGATCCAGTGACAAATGAGGAGTTAAAAGTGGAAGCTTGGTTTGTTCCTTCAATACCTTTGCAATCTGGTCCAGATATTTTTAATGGACTTCCAGGGTTAATTGCAGAAGTTAATTTAAAAGGAGCTGTAGTGTCCGTAATAAGTATGGAACCTAATATGATTTTGAAAATAGAAAAAATGGATGCCGCAAAAGCAATGACACAAGAGGAATATGAAAATCTAATAATCAATTTAACTAAAAAGTATATTGATAACTAAAAAGAAGAAGCTTTTATAGGAAGCATACTTCGAAATCCAAAAACCAATTAATTGATTAAGTTTAAATATATAATTATTTTAATCCTGCTATTCCTGGCAGGATTTTCTCTTAATGCCCAAAACGTAATAATAAAAGGGAAGATTAATAATACCTTACAGTCTCCTTTAGGTAACGCAAATATTCTTGCTATTCCTGAATCTGAAAATGTAGAAATACGTTTTGCTATTACAAACCAGCATGGAGAATACAAACTAAAATTAGAGCAAAACAAAAGTTATAAAGTAACTGTAAGTTATTTAGGTTTTATCCCAAAAATTTTAACAATAAACACAAAAGAAGAAAACCTCACATTTAATTTTATTTTACAAGAAAATCCAGATCAATTAGATGAAGTGATTTTAAATTACACACCTCCTATAATTATTAAAAAAGACACAACCATTTATCGTGTAGATAAATTTTCAACAGGAGAAGAACGCAAACTAAAAGATGTTCTTAAAAAACTACCGGGAGTAGAAGTAGATAAGCAAGGTAATGTTACTGTACAAGGTAAAAGAGTAACCAAGGTATTGGTAGAAGACAAAACCTTTTTTAATGGTAATAGCAAATTGGCAGTAAATAATATCCCTGCAGACGCAGTAGATGAAGTTGTGGTTTTAGATAATTACAATGCAGTTGCTATGCTTAAAGACCTGCAAGACACGGATGACATGGCTTTAAATATTAAGCTTAAAGAAGGTAGGAAAAAGTTTGCCTTTGGTGATGTGGAGTTTGGTGCAGGAATTAAAGAACGTTATGTTTTACATCCTAACCTGTTTTATTATAGCTCAAAAACAAATGTGAATTTTATTGGAGACCTAAACAATACTGGAGTAAAAAGCTTTTCATTTAGAGATTATTTAGAATTTGAAGGTGGATTTGGTAAACTCTTAAAGGATTCTGGTAGTTATTTTGGTTTGTTTAATAGTGACTTTGCAAAGTATTTAAATAATCAAGATTTTACTGCAAATACCAACCAATTTGGTGCAATAAATATTAGGCAATCTGTAAGTAATGTTACAGATATTTCTGGTTATGTAATTACTAGCAAAGCAAAAACAGAAACTCAAGACAATACTTTAAATGAGTATTTAATTAATGTAGAACCATTTATTGAAAATAGAAGTAATGCTAATGCACTAAACAGTTTTTTTACTATTGGTAAAATAACTATAGATTATAACCCAAGTTATGAAGAAGATTTTGCCTACAACAGCTTTGTTAAAGTTACCAATAATGATAGTAATGGTTTAGTAAACACTATAAATCCAACACAAAACAATAACATTACAACTAAAACAGACATTAAAAATATTAACTTAAAGCAAAATGTAAGTTATAGCAGAAAGTTAAGTAAAGACCACACCGCAACTTTAGAAGCAACTTATAATTTTCAAAAGGACAAACCCATTACTAATTGGCTTACCAATCAAGAAATTTTACAAGGTTTAATTCCTTTACAAGAAGCCGAAATCTATAATATTCTACAAACCAAAAAAGTAAAATCACATACTACAAATGCAATTGTAAAAGACTATTGGGTTTTAAATAATTTTAATCATTTATATACAAGTGTTGGTGTAAATGCTTCTTTTAATGATTTTTATAATCAGGATGAACAGTTATTAAGTAATGGAAGTAGTAATAATTTTTCAAGCGCTGAATTTGGTAATGATTTTAAACATAACATTATAAATACGTTTGTTGGTTTAGAGTATAAATTTCAAATAGGTATTGCTACATTTAAACCAGCATTATATTATCATTTTTACTCTTGGAATACACAGCAGTTTGAAGAGAAGTTTTCTAATAACAAAGCACTTTTATTACCACAATTTACATCTAAAATTGAATTTAATAACAGTGAAAAAATAAACATTAAGTACAGACTAAATGCTAATTTTTCTAGTGTAAGCCAACTAGCTAGTAATTTTATGCTCTCCAGTTTTAATAGTGTATATAAAGGAAACTCAACTTTAGAGAATCAACTATATCATACTGCTAGTTTGAGTTATTATAAATTTAGCTTATTTAAAAACTTAAACATTAATGTTAGCACTACATTTAATAAACGAGTTAAATCTTTTAAAAATGAAACCCAATTGCGAGGTATTGAACAGTTTAGTACATCAATTATTTTTGAAGAACCAGAACAAAACTGGACGTTAAACGGAAGCATTGCCAAGAAAGTGAATAAAATTAGATACAAATTTAAAAGCAGTTATTCTTACAATGACTTTTATCAAATTTTAAATGATGTAACCAATAAAAATATTTCTAAAAATATAAATACCACAGTAAGTGCAGAAACTTTTTTTAAAAACTATCCTAATATAGAAATAGGTTATTCTAAAGATTTTAACAATTATAAATCATTTGGTAATAAAACCAAATTTGAAAACGATGACTTTTTTGTAAACCTGGAATATGATTTTTTAAACGATTTTATTTTTAAAGTAGATTACAGTTTAAATAATTACCAGAACAAGAATATGAAAGTGAAAAACAAATTTGAACACGCAAATGCTTCGTTGTTTTATCAAAAAGAAGATAGTCCTTGGGGATTTGAAGTTTCAGCAAGCAATATTTTTGACACTAAATTTAAGCAACAAAATTCTTTTTCAGATTTTTTGGTAAGTGATAGTAAAACGTATATGCTTCCAAGAATAATTCTTTTGAAAATAATTTTTAAACTTTAAGATCAAACAGCTAATTAATAGTCACACATAAATTCAAAGCCATTCTATTCCGAATGGCTTTTTTATTTCGTATTTTTCAGTTCCAAAAAATTACAAAAATGATTAATAAAAAAGTAGATTCTGTACAAGAAGCATTGCAAGGAGTTCAAGACAACATGACTTTTATGTTTGGTGGATTTGGTCTTTCTGGTATTGCTGAGAATTCTATAGCAGAATTAGTAAAGAAAAACATAAAAGGACTTACCTGTATTTCAAATAATGCAGGAGTTGATGACTTTGGTTTAGGCTTATTGCTGCATCAAAAACAAGTCAAAAAAATGATTTCTTCTTATGTTGGTGAAAATGCAGAATTTGAACGTCAGATGCTTTCTGGTGAATTGGATGTAGAACTTATTCCACAAGGAACATTAGCAGAACGTTGTAGAGCCGCACAAGCTGGGTTTCCTGCAATTTATACGCCAGCAGGATATGGAACGGAAGTGGCAGAAGGAAAAGAAACCAGAGAGTTTGATGGTAAAATGTATGTATTAGAACATGCTTTTAAAGCAGATTTTGCTTTTGTAAAAGCGTGGAAAGGAGATGCAGCAGGTAATTTGATTTTTAAAGGAACGGCTAGAAACTTCAATCCTAATATGTGCGGAGCAGCAAAAATCACCGTTGCTGAGGTGGAAGAACTAGTTCCTGTTGGGACGCTAGATCCTAACCAAATTCATATTCCAGGAATATTTGTACAACGTATTTTTCAAGGAGCTAAGTATGAAAAACGCATTGAGCAACGTACCGTAAGACAGCGAAGTTAAGAGGTTGACGTTTCTGAGAAATCAGGAATGTACTATTGGTATTTAAGTTTCAATTAAAAAGATTCCTGCCGTGGTTTATCTCGAGCGAAAACGAAAGGCAGAAATGACAAAAACTAAAAAAAAATGTTAGATAAAATAGGAATTGCAAAACGAATTGCAAAAGAAGTACAAGATGGTTACTACGTAAACCTTGGTATTGGTATACCAACGCTGGTAGCAAACTATGTTAGAGACGATATAGAAGTAGAATTTCAAAGTGAAAATGGTGTTTTAGGAATGGGGCCATTTCCTTTTGAAGGGGAAGAAGATGCAGACATTATAAATGCAGGAAAGCAAACCATTACGACGCTTCCTGGGGCTAGTTTTTTCGATTCTGCGATGAGCTTCTCTATGATTAGAGGGAAACATGTAGATCTTACTATTCTTGGTGCTATGGAAGTTTCGGAGAATGGCGATATTGCCAACTGGAAAATCCCAGGAAAAATGGTAAAAGGAATGGGAGGCGCAATGGATCTAGTTGCTAGTGCTGAAAATATAATTGTTGCTATGATGCATACCAATCGAGCTGGAGAGTCTAAATTACTTAAAAATTGCAGTCTTCCTTTAACGGGAGTTGGTTGTGTAAAAAAGATTGTTACTAACCTAGCTGTTTTAGAAGTTACAAAAGATGGTTTTAAATTACTAGAACGAGCTCCAGGAGTTTCTGTGGAAGATATAAAGAATGCCACAGAAGGAAACTTGATTATTGACGGTGATATCCCCGAAATGAAGTTGTAAAAATGTATAAGGATTCTTTAATCTACATTACCGAATTCCATTTTTTTAATTTTTAAAAATAAGGAAGATAATATAAAAGGAGTCTGTAATTTTTTTTAATAAATGAAAATTAAATCCCTGGAAGGAGAATTCTTTCCATATAAATACAAAGTAGAGCGCGATTATACAAGGATAAAAGATCGTTTTGTTCGAAACACTACAACGGCATTAGACTTCTTGGTGAAAAATAATACACTAACGATTTCTTTTGAAGACGATGACGCGTTAAAAAGAGTCGATATCATAGATGTTTTAATAGCAGATACTACAAACAATATCTCCATTGTTCCGGGGAATAAAAACGCATACTACCATACACATAATGCCATTATGTTTTATGATACACATGGCGCTGTGTTTAGAAAAAACCATAAAAAAAAGTGGTTTAAACGAAATAAAGGCTTCAATTCTCCTTTGGCTTTATTTAGCCATGAACTGATACATTGTTATAATGAATTGTATGAAACCGAAGATTATCATGCTAGAAAGAAGGATCATTCTTCTAGAGGGGAAAAAGTAGATTATGATGGTCATGATTTATCATTTCCTAATGCAGAAGAAGTCTTTGTAGTTAAAATGACGAATCAGATAGCAAAAAGATTGGGAGAAGATAAACGCTCTAATTATGGTAGAAGTTATTATGCTGTAGAACATGTATTAAGTACTAAAAAAAAGAAGAACAAACCTAGAAACTGGTTGAAACGTTAAAATTTTAGGTATTTCATCGATTTATTATGCTTTTTAACTGATAATTCTAAAATAAGTTACATCTTTGGAGTCCCCAAATGTACCAAATATAATAACCCGAGTCTAACATAGACTTAACCTAAAATTATGAATTATGAATACGGATTTATTTTTTTTAAAACTTTTTAAAAAACTAAAGAACACATTCAAATTTATGGCGAGCTTATTATATTTAACAAAAAAAGTATTCATGCTATAACCCTTTGGGTATAGCGTGAATTAACTTTTTTGTGTATTCCTTTTTCGGATTGTTATAAATTACATCTGCATCATCTAACTCTTCAATTTTACCAGCATTCATTACTAGCAATTGATCTGCCATATATTTTACCACAGCCAAATCGTGTGAGATAAAAATATAGGTAAAACCAAAATCTGCTTTTAATTCATTCAATAAATTTAATACTTGCGCTTGCACAGAAATATCTAAAGCAGAAACAGATTCATCACAAATAATAAGTTTTGGTTGCAAAGCAATAGTTCTAGCTATTCCAATACGTTGTCTTTGTCCGCCAGAAAATGCATGTGGATATCTGTTAAATGCATCCGCATCCAAACCAACTCTATGTAAGATTTCTAGAACTTTTTCTTTTCTCTCAGTATACGTGTTATATAGATGATGCACTTTCATTGGTTCTAAAATAGCATTACCAACCGTTAGTCTTGGGTTTAAGGATGCATAAGGATCTTGAAAAATAATTTGAATGTCTTTTCTAAGCACTCGCATTTCTGCAGCAGAAATTTTAGTGATATCTTGCCCTTTATATAAAATATTTCCAGCTGTAGCTTTATCTAATTGTAAAATAGCTTTACCAAGCGTAGATTTTCCACAACCAGATTCGCCAACCAATCCTAAGGTTTCGCCTTCATATAATTTAAAACTCACATCGTTTACCGCTTTAAAACCCTCCGTTTTATGAAACCAACCAGAAGTGCTAAAATATTCTTTTTCCAAATTTATAACCTCTAATAAGGGAGGCTTACTATAAATAGCTTCATGATGTTTTTTCCTTTCTTCCGTAGTTATTATTTCTTTCGATGTGGTTTCTTGTAGATAATCTTGAATAGTAGGTAGTGTTTTTAGTCTGGTGTTTAAAGAAGGTCTAGAACTTATAAGAGCTTTGGTATAATTGTTTTCCGGATTTTTAAATATTTGTTCTATGCTGCCTTGTTCTACAATATTACCTTGATACATGACTAATGCGCGATGTGCAATTTCAGATATTAAAGAAAGGTCATGTGTAATAAAAAGAATACTCATTTTGGTTTTTGCTTGCAATTCTTTTAAAAGTAGAATTATATCTTTTTGTACTGTGACATCTAGAGCAGTTGTGGGTTCGTCTGCAATTAAAATCTCCGGTTCACAAGCAATAGCCATGGCAATCATAACCCGTTGCATTTGTCCGCCAGATATTTCATGCGGGTACTTATTATATGTGGTTTCAGGAATAGGAAGCTTTACTTGTTCAAAAAGCGAAATCACATGCGCTTTGGCTTTGGTTTTAGTTAAACTAGTGTGTTGTAAAACAATTTCAAGAACTTGTTTTCCACAAGTCATAGAGGGATTTAGAGAACTCATTGGTTCTTGAAAAATAATAGATATTTTTTTTCCTCTTATTTTCTGAAACCCTTTTGCGTCTAATTTTGTTAGATCTTCGTTTTTATATAAAATGCTTCCGTTGGTGATTTTGGATATGTTTTTTGGTAATAATCCTAATATTGCCAATGTAGAAACAGATTTTCCAGAACCAGATTCACCAACAATGCCTAATATTTCATTTTCATTTAAATGATAAGAAATATTGTGGATAATTTCTTTTTCTTCCTTTTTATTATAGAAGGAAATAGAAAGGTTTTTAATAGCAAGTATTTTGTTTTTTAACATGGTTAAAAATAGCTTTTTTAGTCAGAAAAATTACGGGAAAACCGTAAAATATAGCTGTTTTTTTACAAAAAAAATGTATTTCGTCGAAAAGCTATTAATTATTTATTTTTTTAAATCAAAAACACTACTTTCATCAGAATATTAACCAAAAAATTATAACATTCGCATGAAAAAGAACTTTACATTATCAATTATGTGTTTTTTGATGGTTGTCTCCATTTTCGCTCAAGATCGAAGATGTGCTACTATGGAAAACCTGGAATATAGAAAGCAATTGGATCCGCAATTGGAACAGCGAATGACGGAAATAGAAAATTTTACGCAAGCAAAAATCCAAGCATTAGAAAATAATAGTAGTGCATATCGAGTAGATGGGAGTATCATTACCATTCCAGTAGTAGTACATGTGTTATATAGAAATAGCACAGAAAATATTAGTGAAGCACAAATACAGTCACAAATAGATGTTTTAAATGAAGATTTTAGACGTACTAATTCAGATGCGAACAGTACTTGGTCACAAGCCGCAGATACACAAATAGAATTTTGTTTGTCTACAGTAGATCCTAACGGAAATGCTACAACAGGTATTACTAGAAAATCAACTACACGTCAAGATTGGGGTGCAAATGATGAAGCTAAAAGTGCTTCTTCAGGAGGAATAGATCCTTGGAATACTTCGGAGTATTTAAACATGTGGATTGTTCCAAAAATGACAACAACTTCTGGAGGACAAACAATTAACCTTTTAGGTTATGCGCAATTCCCAGGAGGTTCAGCTGCGACTGATGGTTTAGTAATGATTTACAATGCTTTTGGTACAACAGGAGCTGTTACTTCTCCTTATGATGGAGGTAGAACTACGACGCATGAAATAGGACATTATTTTAATCTTCGTCATATTTGGGGAGATTCTAATTGTGGTAATGATTTTGTAAGTGATACACCAACACATCAAACTTCAAACTATGGTTGTCCAACGGGTCAAACTTCTTGTTCTTCAACAGATATGGTGGAGAATTATATGGATTATACCAATGACTCGTGTATGAACTTATTCACACAAGGACAAAAAACAAGAATGCGCGCTGTGTTAGAGGCAGGAGGAGCAAGACGTACTTTAGCATTATCTGATAAATGTGGAGCAACAGGAACTACACCAACATGTACCGATGGTATTCAAAATGGGGATGAAACAGGAATAGATTGTGGAGGTTCTTCTTGTGCACCATGTCAAACTGGAACCCAATATTGCGATTCGCAAGGAAATAATTCAAATGATGAATATATTTCTAGAGTGCAAGTAGGTACTATTAACAATGCTTCTGGAGCGCAATTATATTCCGATTTCACAAGTGTTTCTACAGATTTAGATACAGGTTCAAGTTATACCTTAACAGTAACACCTACATGGACGGGATCTACTTATAGCGAAGGGTATGCAGCATGGATAGATTATAATGATGATGGTGATTTTACAGATGCTGGAGAACAAATATTCTCTAAAGCTGCTTCATCAGTAACACCAGCAAGTGGGACTTTTACAGTACCAACAGGAACTGCAAGTGGCGACAAGAGAATGCGTGTTTCCATGAAATATAATGGTCTACCAACTTCTTGCGAAGCTTTCTCTTATGGAGAAGTAGAAGATTATACGGTAAATATTACTGCAGGAGTAGCAGATTCGGTGAAGCCAGTTATTTCTTTAACAGGAAGTGCAACCATTAATTTAACCGTTGGAGACACTTATACAGAATTGGGTGCTACAGCTACAGATAATATAGATGGAAACTTGACTTCTAGTATTGTAGTAACAGGAACTGTAAATACAAATACTGCAGGAACCTATACAAGAAACTATAATGTTAGTGATGCAGCAGGTAATGCAGCAAACCAAGTATCTAGATCTATAGTGGTAAGCCCAGCAAGTACGACAGGTTGTTCTGGAGCTATTAGCTCTTTCCCATATAATCAAGGTTTTGAATCTAGTTTTGGATCTTGGACACAAAGTAGCGGTGACGATTTTAATTGGACAAGAAAATCTGGAGCAACTCCTTCTAGTAACACAGGTCCAACTAGTGCATCAGAAGGTTCTCAATATATTTTTATGGAATCTTCTTCGCCTAACAATTCTACTAAAAGAGCCATTTTAAATTCTCCTTGTTTTGATTTAAACGGAGAAACGCAAGCTACATTCGCTTTTGCATATCATATGTATGGTGCTTCTGCAATGGGAAGTTTAGCTTTAGAAGCAAGTAGTAATAACGGAAGCTCTTGGACAAGTGTTTGGAGTAAATCTGGAAATCAAGGAAATGCTTGGGAAACAGCATCTGTAGATTTATCTGGGTATGTAGGAGCAACAGTTCAATTACGTTTTAATGGCGTTACAGGAACTACTTGGCAAGGCGATATGGCAGTAGATGCAGTAAGCTTATCTACAAGTGGTGGATCTTCAGGTAGTAGTACAGACGTTACCTTATCTATTACTTTTGATAATTATCCAGAAGAAACATCTTGGACAATAACAGATGACTCTAATAGTGTTGTAGCATCTGGAGGAACATACGCAAGTCAAGCCGATGGTTCTACATTAAATATTAATGAAACCTTACCAGCAGGATGTTATTCTTTTACAATTAGTGATGTTTACGGAGACGGTATTTGCTGTTCATACGGAAATGGATCTTATTCTTTAACCGGCGGAGGAACGGTATTAGTAAGCGGAAGTTCTTTTACGAACTCTGAAACCACAACATTTTGTGTTGGAGGTGCATCAAGTTCCGCTTCTAATTATTTTACTGCATCTACAGTGAATACTTTAGATAATCCGTTTACATTGTATCCTAACCCGGCTAAGCAAACGCTTAATGTGCGTTTAGTAGGATTAGAAGCACAAAGTTTCGAGATTAAAAACCTGTTAGGACAAACGGTGATTAATGGAAGATATACCAACACGATTAATGTGTCTAAATTGCAACAAGGTATGTATATTTTGCAATTAAATATTGGGGAGAAAACGAAGGTTAAAAAGTTTATTAAACAATAAACAAGTAATCCCCAAGAATTAGTTTTTTTAAAGTCCAGAGTGAAAGCTCTGGGCTTTTTTTATATCCTTCCTTGAGGAAGGTGGCTCGAAGAGACGGAAGGTGTTTTTGTTCCTTGAGGAAGGTGGCTCGAAGAGACGGAAGATGTTTTTGTTTTTTGAAAAAGATGTTTTTGTTTTTGGGCAAATTTTTTTGAAGGAAAAAAATCAGGCTGTCACTACTCAATCTTTTTTTTAGCTCTTTCCTATAGGAAGATCTTTCGAAGAAATAGAAACTATTATACTTTATTTAGAGAGGTATCAAAACTAAAAAAAAGGATTTCAAACAAACCGTTCCATCCTTTTTGCAATACTAAATATGAACAATCTCATTGTCATGAAGTAGCGCATCCCCACGAAGTCTTAAAAATATTTGAGCAACAGCAATGGTATCTTTTTCGCAGTAAACAACAATCCGGTCTATTTCCTTTTCTTGATAATATACACGATATACTTCGCTACCATCAATATCATCCTTTGGTGAAGGAATTCCTAAAACATTAGTCAGTAGCTTTAAAGAAGTATAGTTTTTATAGTCACCAAACTTCCAAAGTTCCAGCGTATCTAAATGCGGAACTTCCCAAGGTTTTTTGCCAAATAAATTTAGTTTGTATGGTAATTCTATGTTGTGAATAATCATACGTCTTGCGATATACGGAAAGTCAAATTCTTTACCATTATGTGCGCACAATAAATGTTTATTCTGACTAAAATGGGAAAGCAGTAGGTTTTTAAAGTCTTTTAAAAGTTTAGGTTCCTCACCATAAAAAGAGGTAACTCTAAAAGTTCTTATATCGTTTTGAATAGCAAAATAGCCAACCGAAATACATATTATTTTACCAAATTCTGCCCAAATTCCTGCACGATCATAAAATTCTTCCGCAGTAAATTCTTCCTTCCTTTGGTAACGTGATTTGGCATCCCAAAGTTCTTGTTTGGTTTTATCTAATTCCGAAAACTTCTCTGTTTCCGGAACCGTTTCAATATCTAAAAATAAAATGTCTTCTAAATGGAGTTTGCTAATCATATTTGCTTTTAGTCTTTCGATTATGCTTCAGATAAACTCCAGCAATAATCTTAGTTATTCATCATCTTATACGCTTCTTCTATGTATAAAGAAATATCTTTGGTATACGCTCCAATTCCAGCATCCGGCGATTTTTGGTGTCCTAAACGCACAATAATCACATTGTCTTCTGGTTGTACAATTACGTACTGCCCCAAGTGGCCACGCATCATGAAAAAATCTTTTTCGTTTTGGGTTTTTAACCACCAACCATATCCATATTCTGGACTTGCAGGAAAACGAGGTTTTAAAGATTTCGCTACAAAAGCAGAATCTAATACTTGTTTCCCATTCCATTTTCCATGGTCTTTATATAGTTTTCCAAAACGCGCAAAGTCTTTGGCGTTACTTGCAATGCAGCAATATGCTTTTACTAAATCATGGTCTTCACTGTCTACTTGCCAAAGGGTTGGGTTTTCGCTACCTAATGGTTTCCAAAAGCTTTCTGTTAAGTAATTGTATGCTTTCTTCCCTGTCGCTTTTTCTATTACCATGGCTAACATTTGTGTGTCTCCACTTGCATATTTAAAGGCTTGTCCTGGTTTTGTAACGACTTTTAAACCATTCATTACCTTGGCAAGATCGTCATCAAAATACGCACGTGTGGTTATAGATAGTGGGGAATAATATGCTTCATCCCAATTGGTTCCAGATGCCATACTACTTAAATCTCCAACCGTCATTTTTGCTGCATCTCCATCGCAGAATTCAGGTAGAAAGTCACAAACAGGTTGGTCTAAGCTTTCTATATAACCTTCCATAATAGCTTTTCCCATTAAACCAGAAACATAGCTTTTTGCCATAGAAAAAGAATTAGATTTTGAGTCTTTGTTATAGCCATCGTAATAATTCTCAAACCAAACACTATCATTTTTAATAATAACATAAGCAATGGTTCCCCAATCTTTATTGGCCTTTTGCAACGTTTCCGTTTCTGTTACTTTGTTATACATTTTATGATTTGGCCAAAGTTGCGGTGTCCCGTTTTCTATAACTTGGTTATCAAATTTCTTATAATCGTCTAAAAAAGCAGTAGTATAACCTTGCATATAAATGGTACGAACCGCTTTTATTAAGTAGTCTGTATCTGTAATATAAAGGGTTGCAATTAGTAATGCAAAAAGGATAGCAAGTACTTTAATTAGTTTTTTTATTATTTTCATAAGGTAATATAATTATTAAATATAGAATATTTTCTCTGATTAAAAAATTTAGAAGGAATTAAAAAAGACTTTCTTGTTTGTAATGGCTTTCATGTTCTAAAAGCCATTGTTTGCGCTGTAACCCTCCAGCGTAACCCGTTAGTGAGCCATCACTACCAATTACACGATGACAAGGAACGGCAATCCATAGTGGGTTTTTGCCATTGGCATTTGCTACTGCGCGAATGGCTTTAACATCACCAAGTTGTTGCGATAGCTTCAAATAGGAGGTGGTTTTACCAAAGGGAATAGTTAACAATTCTTTCCAAACACGTTTTTGAAAATCGGTACCTTGAGCGTTGGTTTTAAAGCTGAATTGCTGCCGTTCTCTGTTAAAATATTCTTGCAGTTGTATAGCACATTCTTCTAGTTCTTGCGGAATAATATCGGTTACTTTTTCATCCGAATTTAAAACAATAATGGATGCAATACCATCTATGTCACCTGTTATTTTGGTGAAACCTAAAGGGGTTTTGATAGTGCATTCTTCCATTGTTATTCTGGGTTGTTTTCGTCTATGATACCAAGTTTTTTAGCACGTGCTTCCCAACTTTTTCTTGCCAGACTTTGAAGATCACTTACGTTGTCACTTTCGTCCATGATTTCCATACCTAAAAGGGTTTCTATAACGTCTTCCATAGTTACAATTCCGCTTACGCTTCCGTACTCATCCACCACTAAGGCCATGTGGTTTCTAGTTTCTACTAGTTTTTCAAATAGCGTAGGTATTGGTAGGTTTCTTTCTACAATTATGATATCTCTTTTTAATTCGATTAACTTTTTAGAGCCATTTCCTAAAGCCATTTCTTTAAAAATTTCGTCTTTTAAAACGAGTCCTTTTATGTTGTCTTCTGTTTCCGAATACACCGGAATTCTAGAAAAACGAAGGTTCATATTTCTATTAAAAAAATCTTCTACTGTGGTATTTTCGTTCTCCGATTTCATAACGGTTCGAGGCGTCATCACATTTTTTGCAAATACCTCTTTAAAGGTTAAAAGGTTTTTAATGATTTTACTTTCATTACCTTCAAATACACCTTCTTCGTGAGCCATATCAGCCATAACCAAAAAGCCTTCTCTACTTAAAACACTTCCATGTCCTTTGCCTCCAATAAGTTTTGTAGTAAGTTGTAATAGCCATAATAAACCTGTCCATTTAAGTGGGAATATTAAAACTTTTAGCGCTGTTGTAGTAAAATTAGCTAAGCTTTTCCAGTAGGTAGCACCAACAGTTTTTGGTATAATTTCTGAAGCTACTAATATTAAAATCGTCATTATTGAAGAAACGACTCCAACCATTAAATCTTCTGTAAACTCGATACCAAATATGGATTTTGTTTGACTACCATAAAGTTCTACATAAGCTACTTTTGCTTGTACACCAACTAAAATAGCACCTACTGTATGCGCTATTGTGTTTAAGGTTAAAATAGCAATTAATGGTCTGTCTACATCCTTTTTTAGTAATTCTAATTCGGTTGCAAATGCTTTCCCTTCTTGTTTTTTTAGGTTAATAAATGTTGGTGTAACACTTAAAAGAACGGCTTCTAAAATAGAACATAAAAAAGAAAAAAATATTGAAATAAATGCGTAAAATAGGAGTACTCCCATAGTTGGTTTTAGATTTTTGTTTTGGCTAATTTACAAAATCCTATTTATATTAATAGACTTCAAGATAATAGGTTGTTTAACCTTTTGAAATTGCGATGAAAAGTAAATTTATTCGTGTAATTTATAGGTGAGTTTACTTTAATGGTTGCTTTGTTTCTATAAATAGTATTAATTATCCTTTTTGTTGTCACTTAAATAATGTCGCGTATTTTACATCTAGCATAAAGTGAAGTTGAGGTAGTTGACTAATAAATAGCTAGGTAAAAAAAATACTGTACTATTTTTTTGTAAATTAGTACCAATATACCTTTTATTGGGTATGGTATTCTTTCCCTATAGTACTTAGTTTAGTAGCATCATTTAAAGACAAAGTTATGTTCCATTACTTAATGAGAACATGGCAGATATAATAGACTTAAAACAAGTAGTACACAAAAAACAAAATAAATTATGGAGCTTTTTGAAACCTTTTACAATAATCAAAAGATCACCATCAAAATTACGGATGTGGAAACGATTGGAAAACAAATTGGACCTACCGTGTTTGCTCTTAAAAATAAGAGTGACCCTACTGATTTTGAAATACTGGATAATGACTCCAATTCTTCAGCTTTCTCAAAAGAGCAGGCAGAAAAATATACAATATTAGCTGCTAAATTTGTTTTTATTGTAGATATGAATCAAGAATCAAACAAGGAGAAAGTTAAGGAAAGAACCCTTATTCGATATAGTATTTATGATCAAGATAATCGTAAAACGTATTATTCTACTCTTGTGGATTTTGACAATGAATTCAAAGATGTTTCTGCTGAACAGTTTTCAGTGGAAAAGAATATCGAAATTGTATTAAGTAAGGATCATAAGAATAACCATAGAGAATTCGTAAAATCATTGAATTAATTATTATGAAAAGAGTTTTTATATTTTTACTTACACTTAGTGCATTAATTGTAAATGCCCAAGAAGAAAACGAACCCTCTGTTAACGATTTTAATTTCGAGAGTACTGCAAACCCCGCATTTACACTCATTGAAGAGTCACCAACAGCCATTAATACACCAGATAATATTAAAAGCTTAGGTCTTTATATGACTAATGGGTTTTCTAATGGCAATATTGCTTTAGAGACCAATCCATATTGGTTCATTCCAAATACTAAGGATAAATCTTACGAAAATTATCGTGGAATAAAGAAAAATAGAAATGGGGAATATATTATTGATCCTTTCAAGGCATTACAAACCAATACTTCTTTATCGATAGCTTATGTCAGTAAAGAGTTTCAAGGATTTGAAGAAGAAAAAAAGGTTGGAGCAATTGGTTTGAGAACTACATTAGTACAATTGTTTAGTAGAAAACAAGTTGATAAAATTGTTAATATTTTAAGTGATACCGGAAAGCCATATTCTAATGACGCACTTAATAAGTACAATGGTACCTTGGTTTTTTCGAATGACATTGTAACGAGAGAAATGGCTGACGAGTATGTTAAGAATAAAACAATACCTCAAAGCTATATGGATACTGCCAATAAGTTCTTAAGCCAAAATCCAGAATATAAGTTAATTTATGCAGATGGTAAAAGTTTAGCCACAGCGTACTTTAATGACATAACAGATAGAATTGTAAAATTTTATTATAATCCTAAAAACATAAAACCTATTTTACGAATAGATGGTGCTGTTGCATATAGTTTACTGTTTAAAGAAAATCAATTTAATAGTAATACAGCAAAGCGTTTAGGAGGTTGGATTACACTTGATTTGGCGCTTCCATTTAATGATAAAAACTACTTCCATTTATATGCTATCAGTAGATATATGGATAATGGATTTAATATAGATGCTACATTGCGTTATTTTGATACCAGTTTTTGGGACATTGGAGGGAAGCTTGAATTGGAACTAGGGAAGTTCAATTTGTCATATGAATATTTACAACGTGATGGTGACGATGAACAATATAGATCTGTGGGTAATATCACGTATCAAATCAATAAAAAAATGAGCCTAACAGGAGGTTTTGGTAAAGATTTTCCGATAGGCGATAATAACCTAGTTACTGTAATTGGTATAAATTGGGCATTAACCTCCGGAGAGTCAATATCTTCTAAATAAAATAATTCAAAAAGGATCAATTGTGGTATTCCGCAATTGATCCTTTTAGTTATTTTAAGACAACAACTTCACCACATCCTTAGCAAAGTAACTAGCAATGATATCTGCTCCAGCACGTTTGATTGCAGTAATTTGCTCCATCATAACCGCATCATGATCTAACCAACCTTTTTCGGCAGCAGCTTTAAGCATTGCGTATTCACCAGAAACTTGATACACAGCAACAGGAACGTCGACTTCATTTTTAATTTCGCGAACAATATCTAAATAGCATAAACCTGGTTTTATCATTACTATATCTGCACCTTCATCAATATCCATTTCCGTTTCGCGTAATGCTTCAAAACGGTTGGCATAATCCATTTGATACGATTTTTTGTCTTTTGGAATGTCTTGAGAATCTACAGGAGCAGAGTCTAATGCATCTCGAAAAGGACCATAAAAAGCAGATGCATATTTAGCAGAATAACTCATGATTCCTGCATCGGTATAACCTTCATCTTCAAAAGCTTCGCGAATAGATAAAATACGACCATCCATCATATCACTAGGAGCTACAAAATCTGCTCCAGCTTCAATATGAGAAACACTCATTTCTGTTAATACATCTACACTTTCGTCGTTAATTACTTTTCCGTTTTCAATAATACCATCGTGACCATAAATAGAATATGGATCCAGTGCAACATCTGTCATTACTAACATTTCCGGACAAACATCTTTTACTGTTTTTATGGCACGTTGCATTAATCCGTCAGGGTTTACCGCTTCGGTTCCTTTATTGTCTTTTAAATTATCTGGTACTTTCACAAAAAGTAAAACCGATTTTAATCCCAATTTCCAAAGTTCTTTTACTTCCGCTTGTAATAAATCTAAGCTGAAACGGTAGTAATTAGGCATCGATGCAATTTCTTCTTTAATGCCTTTTCCTTCCACTATAAAAAGCGGTACTAAAAAATCATTTGGTGAGATAATGGTTTCTCTAACTAAGCTTCTAATTGCTTCGTTGGTTCTTAATCGTCTATTTCTCTTAATTGGATACATAATTTTTGTGTAAAATTCGGGATAATGTTTACTTTTATCAAATACAAAGTTAATCAATAATCCGTATTTATATTGAGCAAAGCATGGTCTAGTTTAGAATTTATTTTTCCGTGGAGAAGTTATCAAGCCAAGCTTTTAAAAAACTTTGAGACGCATATTCTAGATCGTCATTTTCATGTTATTGCGCCGCCAGGTTCTGGAAAAACTATTTTGGGTATTGAAATAATGAGAAAACTAGGAAAGAAAACACTAGTTCTCGCGCCAACCCTTACTATTAGAAACCAATGGGAAAATAGGTTACAGTCTTTTTTTACTAAAAACAAGGATTTTAAATCGTTCTCTTTTGATGTAAAATTCCCTAGCGATATTACTTTTATTACCTATCAATCTTTGCATGCTTTTTATAAATCCTTTGAAGATAAAAACGACTACCTTAATTTTTTTAAAAAGCATCATATTGAAACGCTAGTTTTAGACGAAGCGCACCATTTAAAAAACGCATGGTGGAAATGTTTATTCGAATTAAAAAACAGTACTCCTTTTTTTGTGGTTGCTTTAACAGCAACGCCTCCTTATGATAGTGATAGGACTGAGGTTTCTAAATATTTTAGCCTTTGCGGAGAAATAGATGATGAAATTGCAGTTCCCGATTTAGTAAAAGAAACTGATTTATGTCCACATCAAGATTTTGTGTATTTCTCCAAACCGGAAGATTTAGAGATTCATTTAATTTATGAATACCGACAGAAAATAGCTGGTTTTAAAGATGAATTACTACAAGACGAAACCTTTATTTCATTTATTAAAGAACATCGTTTTTATAAAAATACAGAAGATTGTTTAGATGAATTATATAGCAATACCGAATATTTTTCGGCAATGCTTATTTTTTTAAATGCCTGCGGAATACCTATTGATGATTCTAAATTAAAGACTTTAGGATTTCATAAAAAGGAAACTATAAATTTTCCGGAGTTGTATTTAGACTGGTTAGAAATTTTGTTTCAAAACCTGTTAGTAAAAGATCGAGAACAGTTAATTGCAAGTGAAGCATACCTTTTAAGTTTAGAGAAAGCGCTAAGAAGATTACATGTTTTTGATAAAAATAGAGTGCACTTTTTAGGAGAAGAATTATTGTATAAATCGCTAATTAGTAGTCCGAGTAAACTTAAAAGTATTATCACCATTGTGAATGCCGAAAGTAAGAGTTTACAAGCCGATTTAAGGTGTGTGGTTTTAACAGATTATATTAGAAAGGAATTTTTAACCACTCCAGAAAGCGATCTTAATACGATTAATAAAATTGGTGTTATTCCTATTTTCCAGCAATTGCGTTGTCGCTTTTCTAAAAAGGAAGATGTAGCAGTATTAACCGGCAGTTTGGTTATTATTCATCAATCTATAATACCTGCTTTTTGCGCTATAGAAAGGGAAGTACATTTTTCATTTATACCTTTAGAAGTCGATGATGCATTTGTAATTGTTTCCGCTAAAACAAAAACTAAAAATAGTATAGTAAGTATAATAACCACTCTTTTTGAAAACGGAAAGATTAAAGTATTGGTTGGTACAAAATCCTTATTAGGCGAAGGTTGGGATGCGCCATCTATTAATAGTTTAATTCTAGCATCGTTTATAGGTTCGTTTGTGTCTTCTAATCAAATGCGTGGAAGAGCCATTAGAAAAAACCCTAAAAAGTTAAATAAAACCGGAAACATTTGGCATTTAGCTTGTGTAGATCGTACAGCGATAAATGGAGGTAAAGATGTCGATACTTTAAGACGACGTTTTGAAGCGTTTGTTGGAGTTGCAAATAGCGATATTCCTTATATTTCTAATGGAATGGATCGTTTAAATATACCAGAAAAATTTACAGATATAGATTTAGAAAGCTTAAATATAGCAACTTTAAAACGTGCTACAGATAGAGAATGTATTGCCAAAAAATGGAAAAACTCCATTGGCAACGGAACCAAGTTAAGTAAAGAAGTTAAGATTTTTAATTTAAGCGAACTGCCTTTTAAAAAGCAGAAACAAGTGTACTATTTTGATGTGGTCCGGTTTTTTACAATCGAATTATTTTTTTCTATCTTATTGTTCTATTTCGAGTTTATTATTAAAGGGTTTAATGTGATTTTACAACGTGGCGTCACCTATTTTATATATTCCTTTTTAGCTTTTTTTGTGCTCTCTTTCGGGCTTAAACTCTATAAGGCTATCACTTTATATATTCGTTATGGTTACTTGTATAAAAGTATTCAGAAAATGGGAGAAACCATATTAGATTCCTTGTATGATTTAGGACATCTAACAACTAGTAGAGAAGCTGTTTTTGTAACATCGAGTCGTGTTACTAGTGGCGATGTTGTTTGCAATTTAGTAGGAAGTAATACTTATGAAAATGCATTGTTCTCTTCCGCTTTATGCGAATTATTAGATGCTATAGATTCGCCAAGATATTTAATAATTAAAACTAGTTTTTTTAGAAGAACATTAGATATTGAAAATTTTTATCCTGTTCCGGAAATCTTTGGAGATAGAAAAGAGAATGCTATTATTTTTCAAAAAAATTGGAGTAAAAATATTGGTAGAAACAAGTTGTTTTACACGAGACATTTGAAAGGCAGAAGATTGCTTTTAAAAGCTAGATTATTTCATGTATATAATGCCTTTAAAAAAACATCTAAAGAAGTTACTATCTGGAAATAGTTATTTAGTTTTTGGCATATCCAACGTAATACCATTGGTTGTTTTCTTTTATAAAAGTAGATTTTTCATGAATAATATCTGTGTTTCCATTTTCATTAAAATACGCATTAAAAGTTACTGTTCCTTCCGCATCCTTTTCTAAGCCTTTGGTAGTTTCTTGTACTTCTAGTTTTATCCACGCTACAGATTTCGCCCATTTTACAATTGCTTTTTTTTCGGATATGGGTCTTGTGGATAGATGATGCGTTTCCATTAAATAATCACCATTTGCTACTACAAATGCGCTATATCTAGAACGCATGAGTTGTTCTGCTGTTTCCGTTTTTCCATGGTTTAAATGAAACACTTCGCAGCACGCTTTGTAGGTTTTGTTATTTCCGCAGTAGCAATTCATGGTTTTGCCTTTAAACCTGCAAGGTTTTTGAAACCTTGCAGGAATGTTTATTTATATATACCCTGCGAGGTCTTTAAGACCTTTTAGGTGTTTCAATTATACCCAATCTTTCGGGTTTTGTAATACTTCAATTAATCGTTCTTCTTCGCTACCCGATTCTGGATGATGATCATAAACCCATTGCACATGCGGCGGAAGACTCATTAAAATACTTTCAATACGTCCATTGGTTTTTAATCCGAAAAGGGTTCCTTTATCATGTACTAAATTGAATTCTACATAGCGTCCACGACGAATTTCTTGCCAATCGCGTTGTTCTTTTGTGTATGCTAAATCTTTTCTTTTTTCAGCAATAGGAACATAGGCTTCTAGGAAACTATCTCCAACTTCGGTAACATAATCATACCAGTTTTGCATGCTCATATCGTCGGAAGCTTTGCAATAATCGAAGAATAAACCACCAATACCACGACCTTCATTTCTGTGTGCATTGTAAAAATATTCGTCACAACGCGCTTTGTATTTTGGGTAAAATTCTGGATTGTGCTTGTCGCAAGCCGTTTTACAAGTCTGATGAAAGTGTGTTGCATCTTCATCAAATAAGTAGTAAGGCGTTAGGTCTTGTCCGCCACCAAACCATTGGTCTACAATATTTCCTTCTTTATCATACATTTCAAAATAACGCCAATTTGCATGTACTGTTGGAACCATTGGGTTTGTAGGATGTAATACGAGGCTTAATCCACAAGCGAAAAAATCGGCATCTTCTACGCCAAAATACTTTTGCATCGAGTCTGGTAATTTGCCATGAACACCAGAAATATTAACACCTCCTTTTTCAAAAACGTTTCCATTTTCAATGACACGTGTTCTTCCGCCACCACCTTCTGGTCGTTTCCAAATATCTTCTTGAAATTTTGCTTTTCCGTCAACTGCTTCTAGACCAGCTGTAATCCTGTCTTGTAAATCTTGTATGTATTGGTAGAATTTGTCTTTCATTTTACTGTCAAATATGTTAAGGTTATTTGATGAGGTATCCGTGCCTATTGTTTACTGCAGACCTACAACGTTTTTAAAACCTGCTAGGTCTATGCAATTCGTATAATTCCATGTCTAACGGACTCTCATTAGTTGGAGTAAATTCTTTTTCTAACGTTTTTTGCCAAACAAAACCATTGTTTAAAGCGACGTTTACACTTGGTAAATTATCTTTGTGTACTATAATTTGAAGCGTTTCTAATTCTAAATGCTTAAAAGCATATTCGGATAAAGTTTTTACAGCATTAGTAATTACTTTTTTTCCTTTAAAAGGATAACCAATACAATAAGCAAATTCGCCTTGTTTTATAGTCCAATCTAATGCTTTGATGTAGACTAAGCCAACCAAAGTATGGGATTCTTTTTCTTTTATAGTGAATAAATATTCTTCGTTTTTTTGAAACTGTTTTACTTTTTTTTCTACAAAAAGCTTGGCTAAATTTGGTGTTAAGCTGTCTGCTAAAGTTCCTGGAAAATAACGTTTCAGCCTATCTTGGTTAGCGACCATAAAATCGCAAACTTTCCAAGCGTCTTTTTCTTGGATTTTATCGATATAGAAATTGCTAAACGTTACTATCATTATTGTTGTATTGCTGTATTAGATAGTTTCTTTTCGGCTTCTATTAAGGTTACTGTATTTAAAGACGCGGCAGTGACAGATAGTGGCAAAACGAAAATAATACCAAATACTGGAATTAATAAAAAGAGCATAAATACAATACCATTTCCTATGGCAATACCTCTATTTTTTCTAATAAACTGAATGCTTTCTCGATATTTAAAATGTCTTTCTAAAGTATAATCCATGTTACCAAAACCTGCATAATAGGCTTGAAGAAAGAATAATAATACGGTGGAGAATATATTTACTACGGGAATAAATTTAAGTAATAATAACGGAATGGTAAATAGAAGTTCTTTGGCTAAGTTTCTAATATTGATACGTATTCCTCGCCATAATTGTTCTTTAAAGGAGGTTTGACGATGTGTGTGGTTTTCAACGCCTGTAAGATATGCTTCAATTTTTTCGGAAACGGGACTCATAAATGGCGCAGAAAGTGCCATGATAATGTGTTTGTAGACAATTAAACCTATTGCTAAAACTGCGATTCCGCCAATCACTGTGGAAATAGAAGTGAAGGTTTCTTTTCCCCATTCCCAAAACCAAATTTTCGCGATAAAATTACCAACATTATCGGATAAACCATAGGCAGTAATACCTATTATGGTTGCGGTTACTAAACTTATAATTATTGGTATGAAAAAGAATTTCCACAGTTTTAATTTAGAAATTAGTGCGAAACTTCCTGTGTATGCTTTTATGCCTTGAAGTATATTTTTAACCATAGTCTTTTTTTTAAAACCAAGCCTCGCGTTAGCGATTGAAGCATTTGTTGAAGCTCTTTTTTTTGCTATTGAAAGCAAATAAAAAGCGACTGCTGAAAGCGCGACCTACTTTTTTATAGCTATTTGTTGCAATTAACAACGAAATGTTACTTAAAAAAGTGGGTAACGCCCAAATTATTACTATTCTAAACCCTTTTCTAATGAAAGGAAACGTAAATGTTTAATCTTTTTGCCGGAGCAGATTCTTCTCTTAGGGAAGATTAAGATGGGCTTTTATACTCTTTTACAGCATCTATAAAGGCTTTGGCATTTTCTAACGGAATGTTGGGTAGAATACCGTGACCTAGATTTACAATATATTTGTCTTTACCAAATTCGTTAATCATTTGGTGTACCATTTTCTTGATTTCTGCAGGAGGTGAAAATAATCGCGTAGGATCAAAATTACCTTGAAGCGTAATGTTTCCACCAGTAAGATAACGAGCGTTTCTGGCAGAACATGTCCAGTCAATTCCTAAAGCTGCAGCTCCAGATTTTGCCATTTCATCAAGAGCAAACCAACATCCTTTTCCAAATGCGATAACCGGAGTTTCGTCTTTTAAAGCATCGATTATTTGCTGAATATATTGCCAAGAAAATTCTTGATAATCTACAGGAGAAAGCATGCCTCCCCAAGAATCGAATACTTGAACAGCGTTTACACCTGCTTTTACTTTTTCTTTTAAATAGGCAATGGTGGTGTCTGTAATTTTTTGAAGCAATTGATGTGCAGCAACCGGATTGGTAAAGCAAAATTCTTTGGCTTTATCAAAGTTTTTAGAGCCTTGTCCTTGTACACAATAGCAAAGGATGGTCCAAGGCGAACCAGCAAAACCTATTAACGGAATATCGTCATTTAGTTTTTCTTTGGTCATTTTTATAGCTTCGTAAACGTAGCTTAAACTTTCTTTTACGTCTGGAACGATTACCGTATCGACATCTTTTTGTGAGCGAATAGGATTTGGTAAATAGGGACCAAAATTAGGTTTCATTTGAACCTCAATATTCATTGCTTGTGGAATTACCAAAATATCACAAAATAAAATAGCAGCATCCATTCCAAATCTTCGGATGGGTTGCACTGTAATTTCACTTGCTAATTCTGGCGTTTGACAACGTGTAAAGAAATCATACTTTGCTTTGATTTCCATGAATTCTGGAAGGTAACGTCCTGCTTGACGCATCATCCAAACTGGTGGACGCTCTACTATTTCTCCTTTTAATGCTCTTAAAAATAAATCGTTTTTCATAACTGGCTTTTAGCTGCTAGCCCCTAGCTTTTAGCTTTGGTCTTTAGCTATTCTTAATTGTGTTTATTAATCCATTTATCATTTTGCCCTCTGTTTCTATAAGTTCAAAAATGGATTTTAAATCTTCTGGTTTGATGAATTTTAATTCTTTTATTATAATTAATTGCGTATCTACTTCAAAAAGAGAACCCATCGCAATTTCAAGAAATCGTTTGAATTCAAGTTCACTGTTTCTACTACAACCTTCAGCAATATTTGAAGGAATGGAAATCGCTGCTCTTGTAATCTGAGACTTTAATCCAAATTTTTCAGTTGCAGGTAATTGCGCTGTTAAAACATATATTTGTTTTACTAATTCAATTCCTTGCTCCCAAATTTTTAGATTCTTATAATTTCTCATTTTATATATTTAGCCTTTAGCCTTTAGCCTTTAGCCTTTGCTAATATTTTTTATTTATAACAGTGAACCTAAAGGCTAAGAGCCAACAGCCAAAAGCTATTTTCACTACAGTGAGCTAAATATAATGCTCATTCACCAATTGGATTACACTTTCTACAGTGGGAACCTTAGCTATACGGATATCTTTAAAGTGTTTTTTAGCTTCTTGTGCCGTAGTTTCTCCAATACAAAAGGCAATCATATTTTCGGAAACATTATTTTCTTGCTTAAAACTTTGTACTGTGGATGGACTATAAAATAAAACAGCTTCTACAGTATCAGCAAGTTTTACCGCATCTAATTTGGTTTGGTATGCTTCAATTTCGTGAACGGTAATATTGTTTTCGGTTAAAATAGTTGGAAGCGCGTCTAAACGCAAGTCACTACAGAAATAAGTAACTTCGGTTCCTTCTATGTAATCTACTAAATAGTCTGCAAGTTTTTTAGCGTTAGGTTCGGTATGTTTTACTTCGCCAATACGTTTTTCTACCAAACGTTTTGTTCTACGACCAACACAGTAAATATTTTGAAATTGTAGCTCGATTGCAGAAAAGTTTTGGAGTAATGCTTCCACGGCATTTTTACTTGTAATCACCACGTTTTGAATAGGATTTCTAACCACTTGTGGTTTTAATCTATTGGTGCTTATTTTTACAAAGTCGGAACTTTCTACACCAAGATTTTCGTTTACTAATAAACGTTGATCTTCTGTAAATGATTTTGTAGAATATACGGTAGTTGGTTTGCTAGATTCTTGTGAAGAATCCATTAAACGTTTCCCGCCTTTTTCTATTACGTAATTGGCACACCATTCTGCCATATCATGGTGCTCACCTAATGTTTTTACACGTTGTACGGTTATTTTTTTACTTCCGTTAGGGCTTAATAAAACACCATCAAAATGTATTTCTTCTTCTTTAATATAACATAATGCGCCAATTGGAGCAGAACATCCACCTTCTAAACGATTTAAAAACTCACGCTCAATTTGCGTACAAGTTTGTGTTTCTTCATCATTAATTTCGCTTAAAATAGCTCTTGTTTCTTCATCTTCCTCTAGAGCAACAATCACTATTGCACCTTGTCCTGCTGCTGGAATCATCCATTCTAAATTCACAGCGGTTTCCGGACGTAATTCTAAACGACCAATTCCTGCTGCTGCAAAAATAGCGGCATCAAAATGTTCTGTGTCGTCTAATTTTTGCAAACGTGTGTTTACATTACCACGAATATCTTCGATGGTGTGTGTTGGGTAACGGTTTAACCATTGTGCTTTTCTACGTAAACTACTAGTTGCAATTACGGCTTTACGCGCTCCCAAAAACTCTTCTGTTGTTTTATACACTAAAGTATCTCGTACGTTACCACGTTTTAAAACAGCGGCTTGAACAATACCTTTTGGTAAAAGTGTAGGTACATCTTTTAAAGAATGTACTGCAATATCTATATCGCCATTTAGCATCGCAATATCTAGGGTCTTAGTAAAAATCCCGGTTATTCCTAATTCGTATAGCGGTTTGTTTAGTTGCAAGTCTCCTGTAGATTTTACAGGAACTAATTGTACTTTGTGACCAAGATGTTCTAATTGGCTTTTTACGATTTTTGCTTGGTATAATGCAAGTTCGCTATCGCGAGTACCAATTCTAATTGTTTTAGACATTTGTTGTGGATGTTTCTAATTGAAACACTTTTTTTATGAGTTCTAGACTTTCGTCTGTAGATATAGCATCATCTTTTAAGTGATGTGCAAAATGATTTGTTATTTTTTGAATAATATTATTGCTAATTAATTCCGCTTGTTCTTCGTTAAAATTGTTTAATTTTTTACGTTGCGTATCTAATTCCGCAACTTTAAAATCATTTAATTTTAGCTTTAGCGCTTTAATAGTTGGTGCAAACTTTCTAGTTTCTAACCAAGCGTTAAAGTCGGCTTTAACTTCTTCAATAATTATTTCTGCTAGCGGGATGTCTAGTTTGCGCTTTTCTAAAGTATCGTCGGTTATTTTAGATAAATGATCTAAATGTACTAAAGTGATGTTCTCTAGTTCATTTACATTTTCATTTACGTTTTTAGGAATGGATAAGTCTAGAATTAAAAGCGGCTTTTTGTTTTGTATAATATGTTTATCTACCGTTGGCATTTGTGCTCCAGTAGCAACAATTAAAATATCGGAAGCTTGAATTTCTTCTTGTAAATTGCTGTAATCTTTAACTACAAGGTTAAATTTTCCAGCAATAGCTTCGGCTTTATCTTTGGTTCTGTTAATTAAAGTGATTTGTTCGTTTTGCGAATGTTTCACTAAGTTTTCACACGTATTTCTTCCAATTTTTCCGGTTCCGAAAAGAAGAATATTTTTTTGCGAAACATTTTCCACTTCATTCAAAATATATTGTACCGATGCAAAGGAAACAGAAGTTGCTCCTGTAGAGATGCTTGTTTCGGTTTTAATACGCTTGCTTGCTTGAATTACTGCATTTACTAAACGCTCTGAAAAGTGATTTAATAAACCTTCTTTTTTAGCTTGTGAAGCAGCATGCTTTAACTGACCAATAATTTCGAAATCCCCTAAAATCTGACTATCTAATCCAGAGCCAACTCTAAACATGTGAGAAATAGCATCTTTATTTTTAAAAACAAATGCTACTTGTTGAAACTCTTCAACAGTACCTTTTGTATTGTCACAAAGTAATTTTATAAGTTGAAATGGGTGTTGTGCGAAACCGTAAATTTCGGTTCGGTTACATGTAGAAGTTACCACAAGGCTTTCTACACCTTCTTGTTTTGCTTGTTCTAGTAACTTTATTTTAGATTCTGAGTCTAAACTAAAATGCCCACGAATTTCGGCATCTGCTTTTTTATAGCTGAGACCAATTGCGTAAAATGAATTGCCTTTAGAAATATTGTATTGCTCCATTACCTGATTTGGATATTACCAGACAAAAATAGAACGCTTATGCGGATAAAAGTAACGCTAAAAGAACTTTTAGTGTCGTTTGTGGTTTTTTGGTGGTATTTTTTAATATTATATGATAATTGTCATACTTTTGCAGTAATAGCAACGCTTTTTGATGCTATTGTTTAGAACTGTTCTAAATAAGAATTTAAAAATGAAAGAGAATACTACTTTAAAAAATGTCGCTAGAGGGACTTTTAATGAAACAAAGGTCGATGATGGTTTTTTTGTGCTAAGTTATCAGAATGAAAGCCAATTAGTTGAAACTCTGGAGAGAGAGATAGATAGTAGTTTTATTCAGTTCCATTTTTGTATTAAAGGTTCTGCCGCTTTTTTGTTTAATACGGGAAGTTATACCTTAAACATACAAGACGAAACTTCTTTACTTTTATATAATCCGCAACGCGATTTACCAATTCATTTGCAAGTAGATGCCAATACGTGGTTGGTTTCTCTTCTTATTTCTATTAAAAAATTTCATGGTTTATTTAGTCAGGAAGCAGATTATATCACGTTTTTGAGTGATGACAATAAAGATAAAAAGTATTATAAAGACGGAAAAATTTCGCCTTCCATGTCTATTGTATTAAACCAATTGATACATTATAATTTAAACCAATCTATTAAAAACCTATATTTTAAAGGAAAGGCGTATGAACTTTTAAGCTTGTATTTTAATAGAAATGAAGATGCAAATGTAGAACAATGTCCTTTTTTGGTAGATGAAACGAATGTGATTAAAATACGAAAAGCAAAAGATATTATTATCTCTAGAATGTCAGAACCGCCAAGTTTGCAGGAATTAGCAGACGAGATTGCTTTAAGTTTAAAAAAGCTTAAAGAAGGATTTAAACAAATTTATGGCGATTCTGTATTTAGCTTTTTATTAGATTATAAAATGGAAGTCGCTAGAAAATTATTAGAATCTGGTGACCATAATGTAAATGAAGTTGGACTAAAAGTTGGTTATAGTACTTCTAGCCATTTTATTGCGGCTTTTAAAAAGAAGTACGGAACGACTCCGAAAAAATATATACAATCTATAAACTAAAATCATTTCCACTTTTGTGGAAAATACAATAGAAATGAGTAAAGGAATATTATTAGTAAATCTAGGTTCTCCAGAAAGTCCGGAACCTAAAGACGTTAAAAAGTATTTAGGAGAATTTTTAATGGATGAGCGTGTTATTGATATCCCGCTTTTGGCTAGAACCGCTTTGGTAAAAGGTATTATTTTAAATACCAGACCAAAAGCATCTGCAGCCGCCTATAAAAAAATCTGGTGGGAAGAAGGTTCACCGCTTATTGTTCTTTCGGAAAGGCTTCAAAATAAATTGCAGAAACAAACAGATATGCCTGTTGCTTTAGCCATGCGTTATGGAAGTATGACCATGAAGAAAGGGCTTCAGGAATTGGTAGATAAAGGTGTGGATGAAGTTTTACTTTTTCCGTTGTACCCGCAATTTGCAATGGCAACTACAGAGACCATAACGGTTTTAGCTGAAGAATTACGTCAAGAACATTTTCCGAATTTGAAAATAGAATCTGTTCCTGCGTTTTATAACAAACCAGATTATATTGCAGTTTTATCTAACAGTATTGCGAAGCATTTAAAAACGGTAAATTATGACCATGTATTGTTTTCATATCATGGTGTTCCAGAAAGACATATTAGAAAAAGTGACGTTACAAAATCGCATTGCAAAATAGATGGAAGTTGTTGCGTAACGCCAAGCAAAGCACACGAATTTTGTTACAGACATCAATGTTTAGAAGTAACACGTTTGGTTGCAGAAAAGTTGCAATTTAAAGAAGGTGCTTTTTCTACATCGTTTCAATCTAGATTAGGATTTGATCCTTGGTTGCAGCCATATACAGATAGAACTATTGAGCGTTTAGGAAAAAAAGGTGTGAAAAATATGGCCATTGTAACGCCAGCTTTTGTGAGTGATTGTTTAGAGACTTTAGAAGAGATAGCGATGGAAGGGCAAGAAATTTTTCATGAAATGGGAGGAAAGGATTTTTCAACGGTTCCGTGTTTAAATGACGATGACGAATGGGTTTCTTTACTTGCGAAATGGGTGAATAACTGGTCTGATAAAGGAGTTTTATCATAATATCACTATGGAATATTACAACTACATAAAATCCTTACATCTCATTTTTGTGATTACTTGGTTTGCAGGATTATTTTATATTCCTAGATTATTTGTGTATCAAATTGAAGCGTTTCATAAACCTTCACCAGATAAAGAAATTCTTGGGAAGCAGTTGAAGCTAATGGCAAAGCGTTTATGGAATATCATTACCTGGCCTTCTGCAATTTTAGCTACAAGCTTTGCAATTTGGTTATTGATTTTACAACCCGTTTGGTTGCAACAGCCTTGGATGCATGTAAAATTAGGTTTTGTAGTTTTACTAATCATTTATCACTTAAGAACACATCAGTTTTATAAGCAACTGCAAAACGATGTGGTTAAAAAAACTTCTAATTTTATGCGATTATGGAATGAAGGAGCAACCTTTATTCTGTTTGCAGTGGTATTTCTAGTCATACTAAAAAGTGCTTTTAATTGGATTTTTGGCGTGCTAGGTATTTTTGCTCTAGGTGTATTATTAATGTTAGGTTTTAAAGTGTATAAAAATATACGCAACAAGAATCCGGAAGCTTGATTAAAAGATACAAATACCAAAAACTAAAACCCCAAATGCCAAGTAATAATCTTGAGACCTAACAAATGGAATTTCTAATTTGATTTTTCTGGTATTTACACGAAGTGTTTTTGGTGTGATTATTGCTATATTTAGACTATTATAATACTAATTTAAGGTACCTGTTTATACAGGCATTTCTATGATATTAAAAAAGTTGTCTTTACGGGTTCGTATTTTTATTGCCATGATTCTTTTGGTGTTTTTAGCGTCTATTTTAATAACGGCAGTAGCTGTTTATCAAAATAAAGAAGAAACTATTGATTACCACACGCAAAGATTAGAGCGTAAAGAAGCTAATATTAAAAGACATATTAATTTTGTAATTCAAGAAACAACTTTTGAGGTTAAAACCGAGAAGCTCCCGTTTATTTTTAAAGATGAAATTTACAAAATTGCTTCGGTACATGATTTACCAATAAACCTTTACGATTTAAGTGGTCAGATTTTAAAATCCTCCATAGCAACCTTAACGCAAGATTCTTTGCAAACCTGTTTAAATGCAGAAGTTTTAAATGCTTTAGCAAATACCGTGGAACATAGGTATGTTGAGAAAAGACAAGTAAACGGAGAAACCTATCAATCTTCATTTACCTATATAAAAGACCATAAATCAAAGCCTATTGCTATTTTAAATTTACCATTATTAGAGAATGATGATTTTTTGGCAAAAGAACTGGATGAATTTTTAGAACGAATCGCTTTTGCATATTTGTTTATGTTGCTAATGGCAATTGCTTTGGCTTATGTTTTATCAAAATATATAACAAAATCTTTAAATACCATTAGTGATAAAATTAATACAACTCGGTTAGAAAAACGGAATCAAAAAATTGAATTAGATTCTGCTACAGTGGAGATTGCTGCGCTTGTAAAATCGTACAATAGTATGATTGATGAGTTAGAAGAAAGTGCAGTGCACTTGGCTACTAGCGAGCGGGAACAGGCTTGGCGAGAGATGGCAAAGCAAGTTGCGCATGAAATTAAAAATCCGTTGACGCCAATGCGATTAACCGTGCAGAGTTTTCAACGTAAGTTTGATCCTTCTGATGAAAACATACATCAAAAACTAGACGAATATAGCAAAACGTTAATTCAGCAAATAGATACACTAAGCTCTATAGCTTCGGCATTTTCAAACTTTGCTAAAATGCCAGCACAGAAAAATGAAATGCTTAACGTGGTTGAAATTGTAGATCTTTCTCTAGATATTTTTAATGAAGATTATATCGCGTTTTCATCTAATAGAAAAGAAATTATCGCTAAATTTGATAGAACACAGCTCATTCGAGTGGTTACCAATTTAATTAAAAATGGTATTCAAGCAATTCCTAAAGATAAAAAACCAGAGATTGTAGTGAAAGTACTGGAGGAAAATGAGCAGATTAAGATTACAGTTTCCGATAATGGTATCGGAATTACAGAAGAAAATAAATTAAAAATATTTGAACCAAAATTTACGACCAAAACCAGTGGTATGGGATTAGGTCTTGCAATGGTTAAAAATATTATGGAAACTTATAAGGGAAGTATTACCTTTACCACGCAATTAGGAATAGGCACCACTTTTACGGTGACTTTTCCGAAAGAATAAAGTTAAAAATAAATCAGATGGTCACTCTGAGCGTGTCGAAGAGTCTTCTAAAACCAAATAAAAATGTCATACAACAACATCTTATCTGCAACCCAAAACGGAATAACAACCATTACTATTAATAGACCAACAAAGCTTAATGCGCTTAATAAAGAAACTATTCAGGAACTGCATGAAGGTTTTAAAGCTGCGAATAAAGACAAAAACACCAAAGTTATTATTGTAACAGGAAGTGGTGAAAAAGCTTTTGTTGCGGGTGCAGATATTAGCGAGTTTGCAAACTTTAGTGTAGATAATGGCGGGAAACTGGCAGCTAAAGGACAAGAATTACTATTCGATTTTGTAGAAAGTTTAGAAACACCAGTTATCGCTGCTGTTAACGGTTTTGCACTTGGTGGCGGATTAGAGTTAGCAATGGCTTGCCATTTTAGAATAGCAAGTGATACTGCTAAAATGGGATTACCAGAAGTTTCTCTTGGTGTAATTCCTGGTTATGGAGGTACACAGCGTTTGCCGCAATTAGTTGGTAAAGGTCGTGCTATGGAAATGATAATGACCGCTGGAATGATTGATGCAGAAACAGCAAAAAACTACGGATTAGTAAATCATGTAACCACGCAAGAAGAGTTAATACCATTGGCTGAGAAAATAGCAAGTAAGATTATGCGTAATTCAACGGTTGCAATAGCCAAAGCCATCAAAGCCATTAATGCTAATTATAAAGATGGTAAAAATGGGTATAAAGTAGAAATTAAACAATTTGGAAAATGTTTTGGAACCGAAGATTTTAAAGAAGGAACAACCGCCTTTTTAGAAAAACGTAAAGCAGATTTTCCAGGTAAATAAACGATATATTTAATAAAAACACATATGAGGAAACTACTTATTACAAGTATAATTTTATTTACAAGTATTTTAACTTTTGGACAAAATGAATTTGACAATATTATTGAAGGACCTGTCTTTAAAGATCAAACAAATTGGACACAAATAGTTTCTTCTGAAGATGATGGAAATGGTGGTCTTGTAATTGTAAGAACATTTCATGTGCACTCTAGATCAAATGCGGAAGCCTACTATATAGAGCATTATGATAGTGATTTGAAATTAACTAATAGAGTGAAAATAGATAATGCTTCAAGCAATATTGTTATAGATAATGGTGTAATTAATATGATTATGTTTGGTTTGGATGAAGCAACAAATGCATATGAGTTTAATTTATTATCATCTACTATTGAATCCATGAAGTTTGAAAAGAAGCATTTATGCTCATCAGGGAAAGATCAAAAATTATCTATGTCTTTGTACGCTTCATCTAAAACATATGATCCTAATTCTTTTGGAACTGTATATTTCTCTGAAAACAAAAACTATAGTGCTTTGATTTTTGATATTAAAAATGAAGAAGAAGCAACACATAAAGTTTTTGTTTTTAATAAGAAATTCGAACAAGTAAAGGAGTACACATTCAAGAAAAACATTCCAGATGTATTTTTTGATTTTCAAAGTGTTAATGTAGATGACACAGACGGTTCCATTCTTTTATTAGGTAAAGTTTTTGAAAATAATACTAGAAAATTAATAAAAGACGATAAAGTAAACTATCATTATGAACTCTTTAAGCTAACTAATAATGGACAAGAAAAAGTAGATTTACAAACAAACAATAACTTTGTTAAATCTTTAGTGCCAGTTAGAAAAGGAAATAATTTATCTTATGTTGGTTTTTATGGAAAAGACAAGGAAGAAAAATCAAATGGAGTATGTAGGTTTGATATAAATATTAAAAATCTAAGTATAGAAAAAAGTAGTTTTGCTCAATTTTCAGATGATTTTATTATTGAAAAACTTGGTAAAAAATCGGATAAAGGGCTTAAAGATTTGAATATTAATGCTGGTTACATGCAAGATAATGGTAATATTATTTTAGCTGCAGAAGAACAACTAGATAAATATGGTCAGCATACAGGAATAACTTATCTCTATGATGATATTATTTCAATTAAAATGAACAATAATGGTGAATTAACTTGGGCTAAAAATATAATTAAAGAGCAGGCGGATACTTATTTTGATGTTGCTAATACTGTACATGCATCCTATGGTTCTGTATTTAGGAATGACAAACTATATTACTTTTTTAATGCTTCTCCAAAAATAAAAGAATCAAAAAATGGCGTGGTTGAATTTGGGAAATTCAAAAGAGATAAATCTGCTATCTATTGTGTTATTTTAGATGAAAACGGAAAGTCAAATTATAAAAAAATATACGAAGACAAAGATTTAGACATTCTATTTCATACAGAAGACAATATTATAGATGCTGAAGGAAACATAATTATTTTTGGTGATTCTGGGGAACAAAAAAGATTTCTTAAAATAAAAATCTAAATTTTTACAGAGTAACAAAAGTATTTTAAACAAAAAAAGCGAGCATAAATGCTCGCTTTTTTTTTACGTTGATATTATATAATCTAACTAGAACTGTATGTAATCAACAAATGTTCTTCCTTCTGTTTTTGTAACAATCTTATATGTTCCTTTTAGTTTTTGGTCTAAACTTAATACTCTACTTATATTTTTAGAGTCGTCCATAATGGTTTCCGAATAAATTAAGTTAAAGATATCACCTTCTGCGTCTTCGTAATAAACATTAATGTCTAAAGGTTCTTGGTTTAAAGATAATTTAGAGATGTACACTTTGTTTTCTTTATTTCTAACATGAGGTTTAAAGATTGTAGATCCTTTTTCTTTGTTAAATACAACGATGTTGTTAGCAACCTGAAAAGGAATTATTACGATTTTAAAATCTTTGTTTAATTCAAAAAAGTAATCCCCATTTGGTAATTCTGTTAAATCAAATCCTTTGGTGTAATCTCCAGAATTCTGAATGAACTCATTATAGAGAATAATTCCGTACGTATTCTTAATTAATAGTTCGTCACCTTTTTTAACATCGTTTAATGTTAAGGTTGTTCTTTTTGCATCCTTTAAAATGTTTAGTGGTGCATTTGCGTTTGCTAGTAAAGTAGTAAATAGTACTACTAATACTAAAGTGCTTTTCATTAATTTTTTCATAATCTTATAGGTTTAATGATTATACGGACAAAGTTATAATGAAAAGAGAGTTTGTAAAACAGCTATTTTTGCAACTATATATACTATTTTAACTCAACTATTTGAATTATAAAATATTATCTGTTAATATGGAATATAATTTTGATAATATAGCACACACAAAGCTTCTTGTAATCTTACTTAAATACCTAAGGTTTTAAAAGTATGGGGCGCTTTAAGTTTAATATTTAAACGGAAGTGTGTAAAACAAAAAAGCGAGCATAAATGCTCGCTTTTTGAAAACTGAAGAAGTATTATATAAATCTAACTAAAACTGTATATAATCAACAAATGTTCTTCCTTCGGTTTTTGTTACTATTCTATAGTTTCCTTTTTTCTCTATATCTAAATTTAAAATTCTATTTATATTATTTGAATTTTCTAGGGTTTCAGAATAGATTAAATTATAGTTATTGCTTTCTAAATCTTCATAATAAACTTCCACTTTTAAAGGTTGGTAGTTTAAAGATAGTTTAGAGATGTACACTTTGTTCTCTTTGTTTTTAACCAAAGGTTTAAAAATTGTAGATTCATTGTCATTTTTAAATGCAACTGAATTATTTGAAACATTAAAAGGAATTATTTTAATTATAAAATCTTTGTTTAATTCGAAAAAGTAATCTCCTTTTGGTAATTCTGTTAAATCAAATCCTTTTATATAATTACCAGAATTTTTAATTACTTCTTTGTAAAGAATAATTCCGTAGGCATTTTTAATGATAAGTTCGTCTCCTTGTTTAACATCTTTTAATGTTAGAGTTGTTCTTTTTGCATCCTTTAAATTATTTAAAGGTGCATTTGCGTTTGCTAGTAAAGCAGTAAATAATACTACTAGTACTAAGGTGTTTTTTATTAATTTTTTCATAATCTTTTCTTGTTATATATATTCCTAATCGTTGTTTCATTAAAACAACGGTAATTAAATTGGTTCTTAGTTGATCACTTTGTTGGCTATTACTATTATAGTAATAAAGCGTATTGCTTGGGCTTTTGTTTCTTGTATGAATTTTTTCATAACCATTTGGGTTTAATTATTATGTGGACAAAGGTATAAGCAAAGGAGAGTCTATTAAACATCTATTTTTACAACTATCTATGCTATTTTAACCTTGTAGGTTGTTGCGAAAACGTTATATGTTAAAATAGTATATAATAGTGGTAAATTAACACATGCTAAAATTTTTATTATTTGTAAATTTGTAGCGTATTTAATATCAAAAAAATATTTTGCAGTTAAAACCTACATTTAGAAAAATTACGCCGGATTTTGGTAGTTCTATTACCGCTATTCAAAAAACCAAGAAGCGAAAACGAAGCGAAGCTTTCTGGCATTTTCATCCAGAATTAGAATTAGTATATGTTAATAAAGGAAAAGGGAGAAGGCATATTGGTAATCACCTTTCTTACTTTAATAATAGTCAATTGATTTTAATCGGATCTAATTTACCGCACAATGGATTTACAGATCGATTAACTTCTAAAGGGAAAGAAACAATGGTGCAATTTCATCCGGAGTTTTTGGGTGATTTGTTTAATAAGCTGCCAGAAATGAAAAACATTTTGCAGTTAATAGAACGCGCTAAAAAAGGAATTTTATTCAAACCAGAAATAAAGAGAATTGTTGGTCCAAAAATAGAGAAGTTACCAAAATATGAAGGCATAAAACGCGTAACAAAGCTTTTAGAGATATTAGAATTGTTGGCATTAAGTGCAGACTATGTGTTGCTTAACGAAAATGGGCATATGTTTGAAACCCAACCACAAGACAGTAATAAAGTAGATAAGATTTTTAAATACGTTAATAAAAATTATCAAGAACATATTACTTTAGATGAAATTGCAAGTCATGTAAATTTAACGGTTCCTGCGTTTTGCAGGTATTTTAAAAAAGTTACAGGAAAGACATTTACACAGTTTGTTAATGAGTGTCGTATATTTTATGCAACAAAGCTTTTAACAGAAAGTCAAAGTAGTATCACCGATATTTGTTTTGAATGTGGTTTTAATAATTTTTCACATTTTAATAAGGTGTTCAATGAAGTAATAGGAAAGAGCGCCTCGAAATATAGAAATGAAATGCGATTAATAATTCAATAAAAATACCGGAATAGAAGTACTGCATTAGAAATTGCAAAAGAGAATTCAAACTTACTTTTCACCATGCCATTCGGCATAAAATTGGGTTAGAAAACCTTCCATATAGTGGTGTCTTTCTTGCGCAATTTCTTGGCCAGTCTTTGTATTCATTTTATCTTTTAGCAATAGTAGTTTTTCGTAAAAATGATTAATTGTAGGAGCAGTAGATTGTTTATATTCTTTTGTACTCATTTTTAAATTCGGCGTAATTTCAGGATTATAAAGTGCTCTGTCTTTAAATCCGCCATAATTAAAACAGCGCGCAATACCAATAGCGCCAATGGCATCTAATCGATCTGCATCTTGTACAACTTCTAGTTCTTTAGAAGTAAAAGCTAATGCACCTTCTAAGGATTTGTTAAAGGACATGTTTGCAATAATGTTTACAACATGTTCGATAACCTCAGAAGGTACATTTTCTTTAAATAGAAATTCACGTGCTACTCTTGGTCCTACCGCATCATCTCCGCCATGAAATTTGCTATCTGCAATATCATGTAAAAGGGCAGCTAATGAAACTACAAAAACATCTACGTTTTCTTTTTTAGAAATAAGTAAAGAATTATTAAAAACCCTTAGGGTGTGAAACCAATCATGGCCACCTTCGGCATCTTTAAGCGTTTCTTTTACAAATGCTTTTGTGGCTTCCATGAGGATTTCAGTATTCATATACTTCTATAATTTTGCAGGTTCTACCCAATTAAATTGGAAAGAGTTTTCAGGAACTTTCATACGATCTGCGATACGAATCATTCTAGAAGGAAGCTTCATCAGGTAATCTCTAGCTTTTTCAGCTTCATCGGTTAGATTGGAAACCTTATCAATTTCCCAACGGATAATAAGTTTGTCCAATATATCTACATAATCTGCAGCGGTGTATACACCAATACGTTGTGCTGTATTAGAAAACTCTTCAAAAGCGGAACTTATTTTGTTTCCAGATTCTCTTAAAAAATGCGCAGGCATGGTAATTTTTTGCTTCATCATATATTGAAAAGCAAGCATCATTTCACTAGGATCTACAGCAAAAATACGCTCTACAAATTCGCAGTATGCATGATGGTGTCTCATTTCATCTCCAGAAATAATTTTACACATTTTAGAGAGTTGCTTATTTCCCTTCTGTTTCGCCATTTTAGCGACTCTATTATGAGAAATGTAGGTAGCTAGTTCTTGAAAACTGGTATATAAAAAGTTTTTATACGGATCTCTATCGGTACCAATATCAAAACCATCTGCAATAAGATGCTGCGTGGTTTTTTCAATTTCTTTCATATTAACACGTCCAGAAAGATATAGATATTTGTTTAACACATCACCATGTCTATTTTCTTCTGCGGTCCAGTGTCTCACCCATTTAGACCAACCATTTCTTCCTACTTGATCTACACCTTCCACATCCATTAACCAGGATTCGTAGGTTGGTAGGGCTTCTTCTGTTATCATATCACCAACTAAAACTACCCAGAAATCATAAGGTAATTCTTTAGAAAGCTCTCTAATTTCTTTTACTTCTTCAAAAAAATTATCGCCTTCGCTATTTGGTAAAAAATCAGATGGTTGCCAAATGGTATCTACCGGAATTAGATATTTTTGAATTAAGGACTCTATGTCTTTTTCTAAAAACGACATCACTTCTAATCTTACATTTTTTGTGGACATAATTTTATAGTTTAATACTGTTTTTTATTGTTTTTTCAATATGCTCTAGCAATAATTCCGTCGTTTCAAAATCACTTTTTTTAACTGGTTTATGTGCCGTAAAAGTTAAGTGATTTCCTATACCTAAAGGAAACTTACCATAGCGTAAGTTTTTCCATGAGTTATTAATAGTGACTGGTATTATAATAGCACTTGGTATGTATTTTATTAGCGTTTCCAGACCTTTAGTTTGAAAAGGTTTTGGTTTTCCATCACGACTTCTAGTGCCTTCCGGAAAAATAACTGCTGCCCGTTTTGTAGATTCTATATAATCTCCAAATTTACGAATGGCCACAATAGATTGCCTTGGGTTTTTTCTATCTATTAAAACAGAACCTCCGTGACGCAGGTTATAAGAAACACTAGCAATACCTTTTCCTAATTCCTTCTTACTTACAAATTTAACATGATGCTTTCTAAAATACCACATCAATGGTGGAATATCTGCCATGCTTTGATGGTTCGAAACGATCAGTACAGGTTGCGAATTATCTAAGGGATAGGCATTGTAAAACGAATGTCTTGAGCCTAAAATATTTACACATCGCATAAGACAAAACTGTAAAGCATCTACACTATTTTTATGCGCATTGTATCCAAAAACATTGAAACAAAACCATTGTATGGGATGAAACACTGCTAATGTTAATCCGAAAAAAAGATAGTAGATACAAGATAATGGATATGCTATAAGTTTTCTCATTTTTTTTGTTAAAATGTAATACTCCAAAAATAAAAAAACCACGTCTATAAAACGTGGTTTAATTGTAATAGTTTGTGTGTAACTTTAACTTTTAACATATAATGTTAAAAGGCTACTAACAATGCTCGTTATACGCATCTATAAGATTTTCTGCGATCATTTCTGCAGGTCTACCTTCAATATGGTGACGTTCTAGCATATGTACTAACTCTCCGTTTTTAAACAAAGCCATACATGGTGAGCTTGGAGGAAAAGGGATCATATATTCACGAGCTTTATTCACTGCTTCTTTATCCACTCCTGCAAAAACCGTTACAATATGGTCTGGTCTTTTTGCGTTTTTTATACTAGTTTTAGCTCCTGGTCTTGCATTGGCTGCAGCACAACCGCAAACTGAATTTACAACCACTAAAGTTGTTCCTTCTTTTGCAATAGCTGCATCCACATCTGCAACTGTGTGTAATTCTTCAAAACCTACGTTGGTTAAATCTTCACGCATTGGTTTTACTAATTCTGCTGGATACATATCTTGTAATTTTATGTTTAATAATTATTTCTATACAAAGATAATCAAAAACCGTGCAATAATTATTATGGCGTTACCTTATGACAGTAGTTCTTTATATTTAGTGTTAAAGAAAATTAGGAGTTTTTAGTTTAGGCAAAAAAGAAAAATCAAGCATAGCAATAGCTATGGTTTGTTTTTATTTTGACGAATTAGCTAAAAAGAACCATTTTATAATGCTAAATATAAATAACTAATGGCAATTACACTTATGGTGTCATAAGGTCAGGCTATACACTATATCTTTTTTACAAAAAAGTAAAAAAGGATGTCGTTTCTATCCTTAACGCGAACAACGGCATTTTCAATTTTAGTTTTACTTCCCGTATTTTAAAGAGGAGATGTCACGAATATGCAAAAGGGTTTCTGTAACAAAACCACACATATTATAACTAACAAGTAGTATCTTTGAACTTTAAAAATAAAAACATGAGTTTCGGAAAATGGATTGGAGCATCTTTAGGATGGTCTTTTGGAGGGCCAATAGGTGCCATTATAGGTTTAGCACTTGGTAGTTTTGTAGATACATTATCTTCAGGTAAAGGATTTACAATTGGTCAAGGAGATTTTGAAAGAGGAAGTACGCAACAAAGACCAAATTATAGAACACAACAACAACGTAGATCACAAACTACTTCTGGTGATTTTGAAGTAAGCTTACTTATTCTGGCATCTGTAGTAATAAAAGCAGATGGAGTGCAAGACCAAAGAGAATTGGACTTTGTGCGTAATCAATTTGTTAGCATGTACGGAAAAGACAGAGCGAACAAAGCATTTAAACTTTTTAAAGGTATTAGTAGTCAAACGGTGCCATTACGTCAAGTTTGTAGTCAGATTCAACAAATGATGGATCATGCATCTCGTTTACAATTAATGCATTTTCTATTTGGTATCGCCAAAGCAGACGATATGGTTACCGAAGATGAAGAGCGAACCATTTTTACCATCGCTGGATATCTAGGAATAAGCTCTCGAGATTATAACAGTATTAAAGCGATGTTTTATAACAGTAGCGAGAATGCATATAAGATTTTAGAAATCACAAAAACGGTAACTGTTGTTGAGATTAAAAAAGCATATCGTACCATGGCTAAAAAGTACCATCCAGATAAAGTAGCACATTTAGGAGAGGAACATAGAAAAGGAGCCGAAGAAAAATTTAAACAAATACAAAAAGCATACGAGCAACTTCAGAAAGAACGTGGTTTTTAAATCTTTAGTTTATAGAAATAAAAAAGAGTTCTTGTATCTTACAAGAACTCTTTTTTTGTAAAAAAAAACGTTACATACTTTCAACCATTAAAATCTCTAGTTTTCTTTCTCCATCCTTAAAAGGCCAAGTAACTATATCCCCTACTTGTCGTCCAATTGTTGCAACGGCAATATCACATAAAATAGATGATTTTCTTTTTTTGTTGTTGGCTTTATTGGTTGGAACAAACATATATTCTTGTTCTTTATTTACAGTGTGATCTTTAATTTTTACACGTCGGTTTACCGTAACTATATTACTTGGTAAGTCTCGTCGAAGTACTTGTTTAGCATTTTTTAATTCTAAAACTAATAGTTCTTCTTCTTGTTTCGTTACTTTTTTTCTTCGGATATGATCTTTAATCATATCATATATTCCTGTTGTTAAAATTACATTTTCTGACATAATATTTTTTTTGAAAACTTCCTTCTAATTACAATGTAGTTGTGACTCAAACATTCAAAAAAAGAACACAGCGTAAAGAGGTGCATTTTTGAGTGTTAAAAGTAGATTTAAAAGAAAATTAAGGTTAAAAATTTGATACTAAAAAGAGTAGCCCTGTTTTGAGTCGTAACAGGGATTAATTAATAAACTCTTTTGAATTTTTTAAAAAAATATCGTCGTGTAAGTAAGATAATGACAAAACTAACCCCAAAGAAGTTTTTATAGTATCTAAAAAATAAATAGTTGTCATTTTATCAAAAGTTGTTAATCAAATTTAACCTTTATATTTGATAATTACAATGATATAAGGATGAAAAATTAATGTTGAATATTAAAAATAGATTTGTCTTACTCAACGATAAGTTCGACTGTTCTCATCAAAATTAACTGTTTAAAGAAAAGACAATCATTCTAGAAGTAATAGTACTCATAAGTTTTTAGATAACACCAAACCGGCAACTACAGACCAAATTAAAAAAGCCTACCGTACTATGGCTAAAAAATACCATCCAGATAAAGTAGAACATCTTGGTGCAGAACATAAAAAAGGAGCAGAGGAAAAATTTAAACAAATACAAAAAGCATACGAGCAGTTGCAAAAAGAACGTAGTTTTTAATTCGTTTTTTTGTTTTTAATTCGTTTTTCAACACTCTTAAAGTAGCGCTTTTCCTTCCATTTTCTAATAAAAAAGACTACTAAAACAATTAAGCCAAGAATCATCATTCCTTCTTTTCCTGTCAGGTATTCAAATATTTTCATGAGTATTATTTAGAGATGTAAAAGTCGGTATTAAATAAAGAAGCTTTCAGTGTGTAGCTGTTTTTTTTTTTTTGAATTCTGATTATATAGATCTATTAACCTCTAAATAAGAAGAAGTCATCTTTCATATCTTCAATCTGTGCATCTTCATTTGTGATAATGTAATCAATAGCTTTAGAAGTAAAAGCATCCCCTTTTTCGGTAAGGGATACTATGTTTTTATCTAAAACAATCATATTGTTTTTTAACGCCAAGTCTAACACTGTTCGTGCTCTTACTTTTTGCCAATTAATATGTTCTTGTAAATGATTTACGTGACGTTCTCGTTCTTCGGTATGGTTTTTTAAATGCAATAGGAAAGTTAATAATGACACTTCTACACGTTGCTGCTTTTCTCTATACATAACAGCAATTATTCCTTTACTCGGAGCAAATAAAAACACGATTAAGAATATTAAGCCTAACATGGTGGTTATAGATCCGGCAATAGATGCATCTAGCCAATGTGCAAACCAGTAACCAGAAATAGCGCTTAATACACCAAAACCAACGGCAAGCCAAAGCATTTTCTTTAAGTCTGTGGTTAGTAAATATGCGGTCGCAGCAGGAGCAATCATTAGTGCAACTACTAAAATAGCGCCAACAGCATCAAAAGCACCAACGGTTGTTACCGATGCTACAGACATTAAACCATAATGTATTATTGCTGGTGAAAAACCTAAGGATGCAGCAAGACCTTTATCGAAAGTACTTAGTTTTAATTCTTTAAAAAAAGCGATAAGTAAGCCAATAGTTATAAGTAAAATAGTACCAATAATCCATAAGGATTTCGGACCAACATCTACTCCAGAAATGGTAAGTCTATCAAAAGGAGCAAAGGCTAATTCGCCCAAAAGCACAGCGTCAACATCTAAATGTACATCATTCGCATTTTTTGCAATCAATATAACACCAATACTAAATAGTGCAGGAAAAACTAAACCAATGGCAGTGTCTTCTTTTACTAATCCTGTTTTCTGAATATACTCAACTAAAACCACCGTAATAATTCCGGTAAAGGCAGCTAGTAAAATTAATAAAGGCGAGTTGAGGTCTTGTGTAATAAAGAACCCAATTACAATTCCCGGTAAAATAGAATGACTAATAGCATCGCTAATCATTGCCATTTTTCTTAAGACAAGAAAAGTACCAGGAATAGCACAAGCAATAGCTACTAAGCTTGCAATAAGTTGTATTTCTATTTGCGCACTATTCATCTTTCGTTTCTTGTTTAGTGTATAAATTTTCAGCGGTTTTAAACCCTAAATCCGTTAAGCTCCACATGGAACCACTAATTGTAGCGTAATTTTTCTCCACTAACTTCTGCAGTGTTTTTTTTGTGAAACCTTGAAAATTATTCAATAGTTTAATGGCATGCGGATGTGAAATGTTTTCATGCGTTTCTGCGATATGATGCATGAAAGCTAATGTTTTATGTAGCTCTAAATCGCGTCTATTTTTTATTAATCGAATTTGTTTAAAAAGCAAACCTCTACTTGGAGAAAATATAAAGGAGAATGCAACAAATACGGCAGCAACTAATACAATTACTGGGCCAGTAGAAAGGTTGTTTTGACTGGCGCTAATAGCGGTTCCAAAGACGCCTGAAAAAGCTCCAAAAATTGCAGCTAGAAATACCATTACACTAAGACTGTTTGTCCATTGTCTTGCTGCAGCTGCGGGAGCAAGTAACATGGCGCTCATAAGTACAACACCAACGGTTTGTAGTCCTAAAACAATAGCTAAAACAATAAAAGTGGTAATAAGAATGTCTATGAACTTGGTGTTGAAACCAAGTGTTTTCGTGTAGTCTGCATCAAAAAGTAAGAGTTTAAATTCTTTCCAGAAAAGTAATAGTACAAAGAGACAAATCCCTGTTACTATTGCCATCAGCCAAACATCACTTTCTACTAAGGTTGCGGCTTGACCAAATAAATACTTGTCTAAACCTGCTTGGTTTGCATTGGGTTGTTTCTGAATAAAAGTTAAAAGCAACATACCGAAACCAAAAAATATAGATAATATTAAACCTAAAGCAGTATCACTTTTTAAATGGGTTTTGGTTATTATTCCTCGAATCCAAAAGGTACCAACAAGCCCGCTAACTAAAGCGCCTAATAATAAAGTGTTGCTATCCTTTGCGCCAGTAATTAAAAAAGCGATTGCAATTCCTGGTAACGCTGCATGCGAAATCGCATCGCCTAAAAGACTTTGTTTTCGTAATACTGCAAAGCTACCAAGCATTCCTGTAACAGCGCCTAAAAGTGCTGTGCCAAGTGTGATGGTTCTTAGTGTGTAGTCTGTAAAGACTAATGAAAAATATTCTGTTATGTCGATGATTCTATATTTTATGTCATTGCGAGACTTTTAAGTCGAGGCAATCTGTTTATTTCTAGTCTTAAGTTGTTTCTAAACCCTTCCGTCTTTAATCTCTTTAAGGAATTGTTTCTAATTATATTTGTTTTTTTGTCAGTTCGAGTGATTCCGATTTTTCTTCGGAATGGTATCGAGAACTTTAAATGACTTCTCGATACCATTTGCTCACGCTTCACAAATCACTCGAAGTGACATCCTTTTATTTAATCGAGTAAACACTGCCGACTGCCACTTCATACTGCATTTTTTTGTTTTTCATCCGAGTAAGTACTGCCAACTGATGACTGCGCACCGCTAACTATTTACTGCTTACTATTTATTTCTGAACACTTACTTTATAGTTAATCCCGTAAGTCTTAGTTAAATTATCATCGTTAAAAATATCTTTCACAGGTCCTGTGGCAATTTTCTTCACATTTAAAAACGTTACCCAATCAAAATATTCCGGAACCGTTTGTAAATCGTGATGTACAACAATTACTGTTTTACCTGCTTTTCGTAATTCTTTTAAAATGTTGATAATTGCAATCTCGGTAGTTGCATCTACACCTTGAAAAGGTTCATCCATAAAATAAATAGAAGCATTTTGTACTAATGCTCTTGCTAAGAATATACGCTGTTGTTGTCCGCCAGAAAGCTGACTAATTTGTCTTCCTTTAAACGAAAGCATTCCTACTTTTTCTAAGGCTTCCAAAGCTGCTTTCTTTTCCTTTTGTCTCGGACGTTTGATCCATCCTAAGCTACCATAAGTTCCCATCATCACCACGTCTAAAGCAGTAGTTGGGAAATCCCAATCTACACTTCCTTTTTGTGGTACATAAGCTACTAGTTTACGTTGCTTGTCGTATGGTTTGCCATAAATAGTTACGCTTCCTGCAATGGGTTTTAAAATTCCTAAAATAGATTTTATTAGTGTGGATTTTCCTGCGCCATTTGGACCAACAATAGCCATAAGAACACCTTCGGGTATTTCTAAATCAATATCCCAAAGTACAGGTTTGTAGTTGTAAGCAACGGTTAAATCGTCTACTTTTACTGCTAACACTCCTGCGAAGGCAGGAGTCTCCTGATTAGGATTTTTGTTTTTTATATTTTCTTCTGAATTGTTTTTCATTAATACTAGTTTTTAAAACCCTTCCGTCTTTAAGCTTTTTCGGAAGCTTAAATCCACCTTCCCTTAAAAAAAGGGAAGGAATTTATTCTAATTATATTTTGTATTCCATCGAGTAAGCACTGAAAACAGTGACTGAAAACTGTATACTATTTCAAAGCATTCACAATTGTATTCACATTATACTCAAACATACCAATGTATGTCCCTTCTACAGTTCCGTCATTTCCTAAAGCATCCGAATACAAAGTGCCTCCAATAGTAACTTGGTGTCCTTTAGAATTTACCGATGCTTGCAAAGCTTCAATAGTACGTTTTGGTACAGAGCTTTCTACAAAAATAGCTTTTACTTTTCTTTCGATAATAAATGCAGCTAATTTTTGTACATCTTGTACGCCTGCTTCCGTTGCTGTAGATATACCTTGTAAACCAACAACCTCAAATCCGTAAGCTTTCCCAAAATAGTTAAATGCATCGTGCGCCGTTACTAATATCCTTTTTTCTTTTGGAAGCGTACTTATTGTTTGTTTGATGTTCTTTTGAAGTGCTTCTAATTTCAAAATATAGGCATTCTTATTTACTTCATAATTTTTAGCGTTTTCTGGATCTTTTTCAGATAAAACAGCAGCTGCTTTTTTAGCAAAGTTCTCAAAATAATTAATATCAAACCAGACATGTGGATCGTAATTGGAGGCAAAATATTCAGAACCTATAAGTGTATTTTTGTCTAAAGCATCAGAAAGCGCTATGGTTGTTTTGTTCGTGCTCTCCATTTTTTCAAGTACTTCAACAAGCTTTCCTTCTAAATGTAATCCGCTATAAAAAATAATATCTGCATTTACCAATTTAGATACATCTCCTTCACTGGCTTTGTATAAGTGCGGATCTACTCCAGAACCCATTAAACCTTGAATATTTACATGATCGCCACCTATATTTTTAACCAAATCTGTAATCATGGTTGTGGTGGTAACGATGTTTAGTTTTCCGTTGTCTTTAGATTCGCTTTTGCAGGCGATTAAAACTAGAGAAATACTAAAAAGTATAATTATTTTTTTCATAGGTCTAAATATTTATTACGAAGATACTAAAAATGTGTGATTAATTCAGTTTATATCTTACACCAAAGAATAAACGAATGCCTTGATTTGGTCCATATACATATGAAGGATCGAAGGTTAGCGCATATGGATTGTCTGCTGTTGCTATAACATCTCCGTTTCCATTAAACTGTACGTTTTCATCAAAAGGATCGTCTGCTCTTGCAATAATAAACGGATTTCCTTTGTTTGGTGTCCAGTTTAATAGATTTTTAACGCCAGCATATATTTCAAGATTATCAATGCCATCAAATGTTAATTGAATATTTTGAATACTCCACGTTGGCGAATATTCTTGTCTTGGGTCTAATTCACCAAGTAGTGGTAAACGCATTGGACCGTAGACATTTCCGGTATAATCTAAGGTTAGGTTTGTTGGGTAATTTTTATAACTAAAGGACCAAACTCCCGAATATTTCTCGGTAAGTATTTGTTCTGTCTTTTGACCGTTTTCTGTTTGTGATACATCTTGGTAGGTAGCGCCAATAGAAGCTTTAATACCGCTTCCTAAAACGGCATCCACATTAAAACTAAGTCCTTTAGTAGTAGAATAACCATCTAGATTATTATATATGATTTGATTTGGATTGGTGTCGTAATCTGGTATAATAGCATTGGTAAAATAGGTATACCAAGCAGAAGTATCGAAAGTGAAATACATGCCATTTTTTAAGTACATTTTTTTTAAATAATTAAGGTTTATGTTGTAAGATTCTTCAGGATTTAAGGCTTCTTCAATAATAACATCTCTGGATCCGGTAAGTGCTGCGTGTTCTTCGGTAAATAGATTTACCACTCTAAAACCTGTACCCGCATTTAATCGAATAATATCATTGTCTGTTGGTTTGTATTTATACGCGACTCTTGGTGTAAAAATACTACCATGTCTGCTATCGTAGTCATAACGCATTCCTAATAATAGACTTTGTTTTTTACTGAACTTAATTTCATCTTGAACAAATAGGGAAGGAATAGTTACTGGATCTGCATCTTCGGTTGCTGTAGTGTTATCATTGTAGTAGTTGTAACGTATTGCAGAACCAAATAGTAAATCGTGTTTGTTTATTTTTTTATCCCAAATAAATTGTCCGAAACCAATATGTTGTTGTGCTAAATATGGAACATCACCATAAACCGAGTTTTGATCATGGTCGGAATAAGAAAATTGAAAATTTACTTTCTCTTTAATTGGTAATTCATAGTTTCCTAAGATTTCGAATCGAGAAGTATAAATGCTTTCTCCGTAAACTTCATTTCCTCCTCTATCTGCTTTGGTCCATTGTAATTCTCCTCCCCAACGATCTTCGTAAAAGTAACGTCCAGCGAGAGATAATTTTTTATTACTCGCTCTTTTAAAATCCCATTTTTGGAAAACAGAAATACGATTTTGTAATGTTAAGTCTGTGAAATTATCATTGTTATTATCAACAATATTATCGTATTTAAAATAGTTTACACCAAATAAAACCGTTGCTTTTTCATCAATATTAGCTTTAAAACCGGCATCTAAATTCACTTCTCCCCAGCCTGTAACAAAACCGTCAGCAAAGAATCTTGGAGCATTTTCCGGAAGCTTGGTAATCACATTAATTAAACCGCCAACCGCTTCACTACCATATAAGGAAGATGCAGGACCTTTAACAATTTCAATTTGTTCTATTAGTGAATTAGGTATTCCAGATAAACCGTAAACGGTAGATAAACCACTTACAATAGGCATTCCATCGATTAAAACGAGTGTGTAAGGTCCTTCTAAACCATTAATATGAATATCTCCTGTATTACATACATTACAGTTTAATTGCGGGCGAACGCCGTTTACATTTTGAAGCGCTTCAAAAATATTAGGTGTTGGATTTTTCTTTAAAAAGGTTGGAGAGTATACTTCTACAGGAACAGGGCTCTCTAATCTGGAAACCGCTTTTAAGGTTCCGGTTATAATAACTTCGTCTAAATCTTCATTTTCATTTAAATTAAAGGTTATAAATACGGTTTTATCTTTTATGGTTATTGTCTTTTTCTGAAGGGTGTAGCCACCAAAAGAAGCTGCGATACTGTATTTTCCGGGTTCTAAATTTTTAATAATAAAAGAGCCGTCATCATTGGTTGTTGTTCCTTTTGTAGTGTTTTTTATATAAACATTAGCATAAGGAAGCGGTTCTCCATTAGATAGCACTTTTCCTTTGATGCTAAAGGTGTTTTGCGCTGTAGCGGAACAAAATAGTAATAGTATAAAAAAATTAATTAGTTTCATCTTGAATTATTTTTAAGCAAATATAAAATTATTTTTAGATTAGTCTAAAAATATTTTAAGAAATATATCTTTTCTATATTTGTATTACATAATTATGCTATGATCACACTAACGGAAGAAAATTATATTAAGGCTATTTATCATTTAGGAATTAATGGTGATAAAACGGTGAATACAAATGCTATTGCAACGGCCTTAGAAACGAAAGCTTCTTCGGTTACAGATATGATTAAGAAATTATCTGAAAAAGGCTATGCAGATTACAAAAAATACCAAGGAGTTACTTTAACCGATGGAGGTAGAAGAGTAGCTTTAAATATTATAAGAAAACACCGTCTTTGGGAAGTGTTTCTAGTAGAAAAATTAAATTTTTCTTGGGACGAAGTACATGAAGTTGCAGAGCACTTAGAGCATATAAAATCAGAAAAACTAATAGAGGAATTAGATCTTTTTTTAGGTTCTCCTTCTCACGATCCACACGGCGATCCAATTCCGGATAAAGAAGGTAATTTTAAACATATTGAAAAAATTGTTTTGGCAAAAGCAGAAATTGGAGCGGTCTATAAATGTGTAGGAGTTGACGATACTTCTTCAGAGTTTTTAAAATATCTAGACAGTAATAATATTGCGCTTGGAACGATAATTACTATCCAACATAAAGAACCTTATGATAATTCTGTAAAAATTGCGTTTGATGAAAATGAGATGGTTGTTTCTCAAAATGTCGCTAAAAATATTTATTTAAAGAAGGTTTAGTGGGGTAAGCAATCTTTTTGTAAATTATACTTTGGTAGGTTTTAAGATTGGATTTAATGTCTAAAGACACTTGATTAATTTAAAAGATTACCGCTTTCGCGGAAACTAAAGATGAAACACCTATTATTTATTTTTCTATTATTAGTAACAAGCTCTGGTTTTGCACAAGATTCTATAGTGGAAACCATAGTAACACCCCCAAAAATTGTAACAAAACTTCATTTTGGTTCCAGTGTACAGTTTGCCGATGTTCGATTAAAATTTGTGGAAGTAGTGCAGGATTCTCGATGCCCTAAAGCGGTGCAATGTATTTGGGCTGGGGAAGTAATTGTTTTGGTGGATGTTTTTAAAAACGGAAACAAAATAGCACAAAAAAAGTTAACGATTAATCCTACTTTTTCTTCGCAGGAGCAACTAGGGAATTTGTTTTCTTCGGAAGAACTAGATGTTTCTGGTTTTAATGTTTTGCCGTATCCTGTTTCAGGTGATAAGATTCCGATGGAAGAATATTACATTCAATTAGAGGTAAGAAACTAGAAAATTGCGTTATTAAAATGCAGTCGTGTGAGACCGCAAATCTCAAATAGATTGATAATAAATACGGTTTACAAAGACTTTAAATATTCCTATAATTTGTAAGGTTTTTATGACAGAGTGAGCGCGTTAAGGATGAAACGGCATGTTTGAAATCCTTTTTTGTAAAAAAAGATTGAGTAGTGACAGCCTGACTTTTGCGATCCTTTAAGGTTTTTAAAACCTGGAAGGTATGCGTAAAAGTAACGCCCAAATAAAAATTGGTTTTAAATTTATGAGATCCCTTTTTTTAAACGGATTTTAGTGACAACCACAGTCGTCTGTTCCACATGCTTTTTTCGATTTCTTCTTATAAAAATACTTTTTTACAATAAAAGCTACTGCTAGTAAAACAGTAGAAAAAACGAGTATGTCTTGAATGATTGTATTCATAATTTATTGGTCGTTTGCTATTCTATTAATTTACAAAATTTTCTATTAATTACCTCACTTTAAAAACTGATACGCTAATAATGCTGCTACGTAAGCAATAGCGGTCATGATTATTAATTGTAAAGTTGGCCATTTCCAGGAATTGGTTTCTCTTTTTACAACGGCTAATGTACTCATACATTGCATGGCAAAGGCATAGAAAAGTAATAGTGAAATACCGGAAGCTAAGGTAAATAAAGGGCCGCCAGTAATTGGATTTATTTCTTTAGCCATTTTGTTTTTAATGGTCTCTTCTTCATCATTACCAACACTATAAATAGTTGCAAGTGTACCAACAAATACTTCGCGAGCAGCAAAAGAACTAACAATAGCAATACCAATTTTCCAGTCGTAACCTAAAGGTCTTATAACAGGTTCAATAGCTCTTCCTGTGATACCAATATAAGAGTATTCTAATTTTTGCGAAGCTACTTTCTGATTGATTTCCTCTTCCGATAAGTTTTGCGAAGCGTATTCTGTTTTCACAATCTCTTCTGCATTATTAAAGTTTTTTCCTGGTCCGTATGACGCTAAAAACCAAAGTACAATAGATATGGCAAGGATTATTTTACCAGCTCCAAATACAAAAGATTTTGTTTTTTCTAAAACGGTTAAAGCAACATTTTTTATAAGTGGTAATTTGTAGTTTGGCATTTCTACTACAAAGAAGCTTTTGTTCTTTATTTTAAGTACTTTATTTAATAGGTATGCTGAAAAAATTGCGGTTCCAAATCCTATTAAATATAATAGCATTAGTGTTAACGCTTGGTAGCTTAATCCTAAGATTCGTCCTTCCGGAATTACCAAAGCAATGATAATTAAATATACCGGTAATCTTGCGGCACAAGTAGTAAACGGAGTTACCAAAATGGTGATTAATCGTTCTTTCCAACTTTCAATATTTCTGGTTGCCATAATTGCTGGAATGGCACAAGCAGTACCCGAAATTAGAGGTACTACGCTTTTTCCGCTTAGGCCAAAACGTCGCATAATTCTATCCATTAAAAAGACCACACGACTCATATAGCCACTTTCTTCTAAAACGGCTATAAATAGGAATAAGAATGCGATTTGTGGAATAAAAATGATAATTCCGCCAAGTCCTGGGATAATACCTTCGGCAATTAAATTAGTAAAAGCACCTGCTGGCAATGCGTTTTTTGTCCATTCACTTAAAGATGCAAATGTAGAATCAATGAAATCCATTGGTACGCTAGACCAATCGTAAATTGCTTGAAAAATGGTTAGCAAAATGAATGCAAAAATAACGTAACCCCAAACTTTATGGGTTAGTACTCTATCTAAATTTGCTCGTAAACCTTTGGCTTGACTCGCATCAATAGTTTGTCCTTTTTTAAGCGTATTGTTTATAAACTGGTAACGTTTTATTGTTTCTTTTTGTTGCAGCTTTTTAAGATCTGCCTTCGATTTTGTTTTAAAGCTAGCGATAGCTTCTAGTTCCTGCCTGTCTGTTTTTCCGAAATTTACATCCTGTGTAATTACTAGCCAAAGTTTGTATAATAGTTGATTAGGAAATGCTTGACGTAATCTATCAAAATATTCTTTATCTATTTCTGAAGCATGCAAACAAGGCGTAATCGATAATTCTTTATAATTAGCAATGTGTTGTTTTAAGGTATCTATACCTTCGTTTTTACGTGTGCTTATTAAGGCTATTTTAGTATTTAGTTGTTTTTCTAAATAATCAATATCTAATGAAATACCTTTGTAGCGCATTCTATCCGACATATTAATAACTAGAATACAAGGGATTTCTAAATCTTTAATTTGCGTAAAAAGAAGTAGATTTCTTTTTAAGTTTTCTACATCGCTGACTACTATTGCAACATCTGGATAGTCTTTATCTGTTTTATTTAAAAGCAGTTCTATAACTACATTTTCATCTAAAGACGAAGCATTTAAGCTATAGGTTCCTGGTAAATCTATAATGTGTGCTTTTACACCACGCGGTAATTTGCAGATACCTTCTTTTTTTTCGACTGTAATTCCAGGGTAGTTACCCACTTTTTGGTGTAGACCTGTAAGCGCATTAAATACAGAAGTCTTCCCTGTATTTGGGTTTCCAATAAGCGCAACATTTATTTGTTTACTCATGGACTATTTTTTCGATTAGTATATGACTTGCCGTTTCTTTTCGAATTGCTAAATGCGTACCATTAATATTCAAATACATGGGATCTTGGAAAGGAGCAACCTGTAAAAGTTGGACTGTATTACCAGGAAGACAACCCATTTCTAACAGTTTTAACGGTATGTGAGCAGAAGAAACATCAGTGATAATGCCTTGTTCTCCACGTTTAAGATGTGCTATAGTTACTTGCAAGCTTATTTAGATTGATTTTAAAGAAGCAAATGTAGTATAAAAGTAGTAGCTAAAAAAATTGTTGCTTAATAAACTATTTATATTCTTTTTTTAGGATTTTTATATCTTCAATAAGTTGTGCTATTTCTTCCGGATTGGTGCCGTCATAAAAACCTCTTATTTGTCGCTTTTTATCTATAAGAATAAAGTTTTCTGTGTGTATCATATCATACGCATCAACAGTTCCAGCAGTTTTCACTGCTAAGTAACTTTTTCTAGCGAGTGCATAGATTTGTTTTTTATCTCCAGTTACTAAATTCCATTTATCATCATGAACACCTTTTTTTAGTGCATAACGTTTTAATTGTGCTACGCTATCTATTTTAGGAGTTACAGAATGTGAAAGTAGCATCACCTCGTTATCATTTAAAATCGACTTTTGAACTTGATACATATTATCTGTCATTATTGGGCAAATAGTTTGACAAGTAGTAAAAAAGAAATCGGCTACATAGATTTTATCTTTATAATCCGCTTGCGTTATTGTTTTTCCGTTTTGATTGGTAAGGCTAAAGTCTGCAATTTTGTGATATTTTTTTACGTATTGCATGGTGCTGTCTACCAATTCTGCATTTACCAAAGCAGGTTGATAAATAGGTAGTACTTTTTCTACTTTTAGAATATTGTAGAAAATTGTAATGATGAGGATAGATAGAATTCCTAAAACAAGAGCGAAATATTTATAATCTTTAAAAAACGAAAGCATAAGAGGTGTTTTGTTATGCAAAATTACAAATTATTTCATGCGGTACTAGTAATAATGGTTACATAAGTTAAAACTAAATATTGTAACTTTAAATTCTTAAAAAAAACTATTGAAATGAAATATTATTTTTTATTGATCACCTTGCTTTCTATAGGTTCTTCTTTTTCACAAACCTTTGATGAAGATTTAAATACCCTTGTGGAAGGCGAAGCTAAATCGGCTTATAATAGAATTTACAACCATAGAGTAAATCTAAATACAGGGAATTATGATGTTACCTATCATAAATTAGAATTTACTATAGACCCAAGTGTGGCAAGTATTTCGGGGATTGTGACTACACATTTTGTAGCAAAAGAAAATATGACCGAAGTAACTTTTGATTTAGCAGATAATATGCTTGTTTCTCAAGTTTTACAAAACGGAAATAGCTTAACTTATTTGCAAAATGTAGATGATGAGTTGGTAATAACTTTACAAACAACGGTGAATACGGGGCAAACAGGAATTGTGGAAATCACCTATTCTGGGAATCCTATAAGTTCTGGTTTTGGTTCTTTTGCACAAACGACACATAATAGTGATCCTATTATTTGGACATTATCAGAACCTTATGGCGCAAAAGGTTGGTGGCCTTGTAAACAAGATCTAAATGATAAAATTGAAAATATAGATGTGTATATAACTACGCCGCAGTTCAATTCGCAAGGCGAAGAATATATTGCGGTAAGTAATGGTGTGGAGCAAAGTCAAACCGTAAATGGCGCTAATAAAACAACATATTACAAACATGAGTTTCCTATTCCTGCGTATTTAATTGCAATTGCAGCAACAAATTATGAAGTGTATTCGCATACCGTTCCTAATAACGGAAACCCTTTTGAAATTGTAAATTATGTATATCCAGAAAACCTTACTTCTGCACAGACAAGTACGGCAGTTACTGTAGATATTATGGAATTGTTTTCTACCAAGTTTGAAGAATATCCGTATGCATCCGAAAAATATGGACATGCTCAATTTGGTTGGGGTGGAGGAATGGAGCATACCACAGTTTCTTTTATGGGAAGTTTTGGAAGAAGCTTAATAGCTCATGAATTAGCACATCAATGGTTTGGCGATAAAATTACTTGTGGTAGCTGGAAAGATATTTGGTTAAATGAAGGTTTTGCTACGTATTTAGCAGGACTAGTAATTGAGGATTTTGATGGAGAAGAAAGTTTTAAAAACTGGAAACAAGGACGTGTGAATTCAATAACCTCGCAACCAGATGGGGCTGTATATTTAGCAGATTCCGATACTACAAGTGTTGGTAGAATTTTTAGTAGCAGATTAAGTTACAATAAAGGATCGATGGTATTACACATGCTTAGAAAAAAAGCAGGTGACGCTAATTTTTATCAAGGCATGCAAGATTACTTAAGTGATACGGATTTAGCTTTTGGTTATGCTAAAACACCAGATTATATTGCTAAAATGGAAGCGGCTACTGGTGAAAATTTAACGGAGTTTTTTGACGATTGGATTTACAATCAAGGATATCCATCTTACAATATTAGCTCGAGTTGGTTAAATGCAAATCAACTTCAATTTCAAATAAGCCAAACACAAAGTCATAGTTCGGTTAGTTATTTTGAAGCACCAATTCCGTTACGAATTGTAGGTACAAATGGAGAGATTTTAGATATTGTTTTAGATAATACTTTTCAAGGAGAAACATTTGTAGAAACCGTAAATTTTGCGGTAAGCGACGTGTTATTTGATCCAGAATTTGATTTGATTTCTAAAGATAATACGGTAACGTTAAGCACGAATACCTTTCAAATAGAAAACAGCTTAATAATGTATCCTAATCCAACAACAAGCTATCTTAGATTTGATAAACCGGATGCATTAGTGATTCATCAGATTCAAATATTTGATGTTTTAGGCAAGTTGGTGTTAGAGACAGATTATCAAGAAAGTATCCGTACAGAAGGCTTGTCTTCTGGTATTCACTTTGTAAAATTTACTACGAACCAAGGTGTTTTTCATAAAAGGCTGTTAAAGGATTAAGCAATACACCTTCGTGTTTTTTTTAGTTAGCATAAAAGCTTACTTTTGCACGTTACAAATAAAAACCAATACATGACTGTATTTATAATTAAAGCCGCTCAGTTATTTTTGAGCCTTTCTATATTAGTTGTTTTGCATGAATTAGGACATTTTGTTCCTGCAAAACTGTTTAAAACCAAAGTAGAAAAATTCTACTTATTCTTTGATGTTAAATTCTCTTTATTTAAGAAAAAAATTGGCGAAACCGTTTATGGTATTGGTTGGTTACCACTTGGAGGTTATGTAAAAATTGCCGGAATGATAGATGAGAGTATGGATAAAGAACAAATGGCTAAACCACCACAACCGTGGGAGTTTCGTTCTAAACCAACTTGGCAACGTTTAATTATTATGCTTGGTGGTGTTTTTATGAATTTTTTATTAGCGTTCTTCCTGTACATGGTGATTTTGTTTGTTTGGGGAACTGTTTATATTTCTAAAGATGATGTAAAACATGGTTACGGCGTTAGTAAAACTATGGAGAACTATGGTTTTCAGCAAGGAGATAAAATTGTATCTGTAGATGGTGAGCCTATTGAAGATTTATCAGAAGATGTTAGTAAATACCTAATGTTTAGAAATATAGAAACGATTAAAGTAGAGCACCCTAATGGTACTATTGAAGATCTTGCTATTCCTGAAGATATAGGAAAACAGCTTTTTGCTGCTGGAGATTTACCTGCTTTCGAACCACGTTCTCCTTTTCAAGTAGAAGAAGTAGAACCAGGTTTACCTGCAGAAAAAGCAGGACTTATGGCTCAGGATAAAATTGTATCTGTAAATGGAAATCCGATTACTTATTTTTCAGATTTTACGTATCAATTAAAAAATAGTGCGACAAAAGACATTGTTTTACTAGTAGAACGTAACAATGAGCAAAAGGAATTTACTTTAACACCAACCGAAGATAATAAGGTTGGTATTGTAGTAACAAGAACAGATCCCGATTTTATAAAGGTAAACCAAAGAGAATATACTTTAGGCGAAAGTGTTTCTGGAGGAATTAGCAAGGGATATTGGGAGATAAAAGATTACTTAGCACAATTTCAATATATATTCACTAAAAAAGGAGCGTCGCAAATTGGAGGCTTTGCTGCAATCGGACAAATGTTTCCTGCGCAATGGAACTGGCAAGTGTTTTGGAAAATGACAGCATTCTTATCTATTATGCTTGGTGTTTTAAATTTATTACCAATTCCTGCACTTGATGGTGGTCACGTAATGTTTTTATTATATGAAATTATTTCTGGAAGAAAACCAGGAGATAAATTCATGGAATATGCGCAATTAGTTGGTTTTGTACTTCTTATAGGTTTGGTTCTGTTTGCAAATGGTAACGATGCATTCAAAGCAATACAAGATTGGTTAAATTAATTTAAAATTTTTTTAAAAAAGATTTGTAGTAACTAAAAATAAACATATATTTGCGCTCGCAAAAGCGAATAACACTCCTCTTTAGCTCAGTTGGTTAGAGCATCTGACTGTTAATCAGAGGGTCCTAAGTTCGAGTCTTAGAAGAGGAGCAAGTTAGAATAAGCCACTATTTATAGTGGCTTTTTTTATGGGGTAAAGTCAAAGGAGTGTTCTGCTAATACTCCTTTAGTAGCTAGGCTTTTAGGGTCTCTAAAAACCATTCGTCTACACTTGTTTTCCACTTATCTATAGTTGTTATGTGTCTTAAAGAATTTTTTAAAATTTAGATTCTTCTTTATTTAGTTTTGGTCTAGTTAATTCAAACAAACACCATGTCTAAGACAAAAACGCCCTCTTGCTTCATTAGAATAAGCAATATGTTTTTTAAAAAGAAACAAACAATTAATAAGAATACGTTTAACCAGTATGCCGTTGAAATAGATGCAAAAAAAGATAATTTACAAACAATGGGAATACGTGCATTAAATAAAAACATAAAGAACTTAGAATTTATAAATCATTTAGAAATGAATTTACAAGACAAGCAAATAAATAATATGCCTCTTGAATTTTTAACAGATTTAAACACACTAAAGCAGCATTCTCAATGTAATCTTTTAACAGCACTTCATGCAATGAATAAATTTGAGTAAAGTATCTAAATAGTTCTAAAAACCATTCGTCGACACTTAAATGCTATTCACCTACACTAAAATTACGCTAAACGAAATTTTAATCCGCCGTGATCTCATTAAGGTACCTTTGAGGTAATTAAAACAATACCTTTAATATGATTAAAAAACTTAAAATTCTGCTTATTGAAGATGACATGATAGAAGTTATGAAATTGAATAGAACCATTTCAACTTTAAAATTAGATCATAAAATCATCGAAGCTAACAATGGGGAAGAAGCTTTAGAAATATTAGAACAAAAGGACAACTTACCTGATATTATTTTATTAGATTTAAATATGCCTAAGATTAATGGTATTGAATTTTTAAATATTCTAAAAAAGGATAGTGTTTTAAAGTACATTCCAACCATAATTTTATCGACATCCAACAATCAAAAAGATTTGCTGGAATGTTATAAAACAGGAGTAGCAGGTTATGTGATTAAACCCTTAAAATATGAGGATTACGTTAGTAAAATTGAAAAATTATTAGCATATTGGAGTATTAATGAATTAATCGTAGTTTAAAATAATGAAAGGTATCGTTTTTACAGAGTTTTTAGAATTAGTAGAAGATAAGTTTGGTCTAGAAATGGTAGACAATATTATCACGAGTTCTACCTTAGAGTCTGAAGGTGTTTACACCGCAGTTGGTACCTATAGTTTTTCCGAAATGCTACAGTTATTAGGGCATTTAAGTGAAAATACAGGTATTTCTATAGATAACCTACTTTTGGTGTACGCAGAGCACTTTTTTAGCGTTATTGAAAAAAGTTATCCAGGTCTTTTAGCTACCTATAAAGATCCTATTGAAATGATTTCATCTATAGAAAATCATATTCATGTAGAGGTTAGAAAGATTTATCCGGATGCAGAATTACCAACCTTTGAAGTCGTAGAAAAAACAGAGAACTCTTTGGTGATGATATATAAATCTAGTAGATCTATGCATCATTTTGGTCTAGGATTAATGAATAAAACATTTGAACATTTTAATGCAACAGCGACCATAGATTTGCAAAAAATTAAAGAAGACGGAACGGAAGTTAGATTTGTTATTCATAAAAATTAATGAGTCAAGAGCAAACCGAAATATTACAACGTGCTTTAAAAAGAGAAAGAGCTGCCCGAAAAGCAGCAGAAAAAATTCTGGAAGAGAAATCCAGAGAGCTATATTTTACTTCCCAAAAGCTAGAGCAACTTTTAGACGAAAAATCTACACAACTAGAAGGCGTTTTTGAAAATATTCTAGATGCATACGTTGTTATGGATCTTGAAGGTAACTTCATAAAATTTAACGAGGCAGCAACCAAATTATTTGGGTATGATATTGCTAGAGATCAAGTAAATGTTATAAACCTTATTTATAAAGAAGATCTTTCCTACGCAATGACCTCTTTCTTGGCATTGCAAAGCAAAGGTTTTTTTAAAAATTATGAGGCTAGAGTGTATACCAAATCCAAAGAGGTAAAATGGGTACATATAAATGCAAGTGTCATTTATGATAAAAATCAAAACCCAGTAGCAGCACAAGGTGTAGTTAGAGATATTACAGATCAAAAAATATCCGAAGAAAAATTAATAGAGTCCGAAAATAGATTATCAGCGCTTATTTTAAACTTAGATAGCGGTATTGTTTTAGAAGATGAAAACAGAAACATAGTACTCACAAATAATAAATTTTGTGAGCTTTTTGGAATAGATGCAAAACCTACGGAGTTGTTAGGTATGGATTGCACAGCGGCATCCGAGAAAAATAAAGTATTGTTTAAAGATCCTAAGGGATTTATGCAAAGGATGCGAGATATTGATGCCAATAAAAAAACAGTAGTTGGTGACGAGCTAGAAATGATAGATGGTAAAATTCTAGAACGCAGTTATATGCCTATAGTATCAGGAGGTGCCTATAAAGGTTATTTATGGACCTTCACAGATGTCACCTTAAAAAGAACCTACAGAAAAAGCCTAGAAGCGCAAAAGCAAAAATATTATAATATCATTGCTAATATGAATTTAGGGATGGTAGAGTTAAATAACGACGACGAAATTCTGATGGTAAATCAGAGTTTTGAGAAAATGTCTGGCTATACCGAAGCAGAAGTTAAAGGGAAAAATGCAAGAATACTTTTTTCTGCGGAAGACGGAGAAGAATTGTTAAAAGAAGAAAGAGAGAAACGACAAAAAGGGCTATCCAACTCGTACGAACTCAAAGCGGTTTGTAAAGCAGGAAAGACGAGACATTGGTTAGTAAGTGGGGCACCAAACTATAATATAGATGGTGAAATAATTGGGTCTATTGGAATCCATTTAGATATTACCGAAACTAAAAACCTAGAAGTTCAAAAAGAAAAATTATTAGAAAAACTAGAAAGAAGTAATGACGAGTTACAAGAATATGCACACATTGTATCGCATGATCTAAAATCACCTTTACGTAGTTTACATGCATTAGTAAGTTGGTTAAAAGAAGATAATCAAGGGAAGTTGGACGCGGTAAGTCTTCAAAATTTCGGACTTATTGAAACCACTTTAGAGAAGATGGAACAGCTAATTACAGATGTGTTAAATTACTCTAGTGTAGGAGCCGACAATGCCGTTAAAGTGGATGTAGATTTAAATAGTATGGTTAGTGAATTGATTAATCTGTTATACATTCCGGAGCACATAGAAATTAAAAGTCTTCATGTGTTACCTGATATACAAGGCGATAGAACAAAGCTGCAACAGCTATTTCAAAACCTAATTAGTAATGCTGTTAAGTTTATAGATAAAAAGTGTGGTAGTATTATTATAGACGTAGAAGATTTTAAAAGCCACTACAAATTTTCAATACAAGATAATGGTATTGGTATTGATAAAAAGTATCACGATAAAATATTTAAAATATTTCATTCTTTAAAGAAAAGTAAGGATTCCTCAGGAATTGGATTGTCTATCGTTAAGAAGATTGTCAATTTACACGACGGAGAAATATGGCTAGATAGTGAGCCAAATGTAGGAACTACTTTCTATTTCACATTAAAAAAATAACGATGAAAACAGTACAATTAGTAAAACATAAAAATAAAGATTGGGAGTACGTAATTGAAAAACAAGAATTAAAGGAACCTTTAGTTATTGTTTTTGGGAATAGATATTTGTTAGAAGAAGATGCTATTTACGAAGATATTAGAACGTTATTTCCAGATGGACATATTATTTTTGGTTCTGCATGTGCCGAAATTTCATCAGATACTGTAAACGAAGAAAGCATTACAGTAACAGCTATAGAATTTGAAAAAAGCAACTTCCTAATTAAGACAAGTAATGTTTTAAACACCGACTTAGACAGTTTTAAAACAGGAGATGATCTTATTAAACAATTTCCAAAAGAGGGCTTAAAATACGTCTTTGTAGTGTCAGAAGGCAGCTTTATAAACGGTAGTCAGCTCACCAAAGGGATGAGTGCTTCTACTGGTGATAATTTAGTAATCACTGGCGGATTATGTGGGGATGATTCGCGTTTTGAAAAAACACTAGCGTCTTATAATGAAAATCCTAAAGAAGGCGAGTTAGTTGCCGTTGGTTTTTATGGAGAAACACTAGAAATATCTTTTTCTATTCATGGTGGATGGACACCTTTTGGACCAGAACGTATTGTTACAAAATCGGAAGGCAACACATTGTATGAGTTAGATGGTCAACCAGCTTTAGATTTATATAAAAAATACTTAGGAGATAAAGCTAAAGATTTACCAGGAGCAGCCTTATTGTATCCTTTAAATGTAACATCTGCAGATGAAAATCAATCTATTGTAAGATCTATTTTGAATATTAATGAAGAAGAAAATGCGGTGATTTTAGCAGGAGATATTAAAGAAAACTCCAAAGTACAGCTCATGATGACTAATGTAGATAATATTGCAAATGCATCCGAACGCGCGGCAAGACAAGCTCTAGAATATAGAACAAACAAACCAGAGCTAGCTATATTAGTAAGCTGTATTGGGAGAAAACTAGTGCTGGACCAACGTGTAGAAGAAGAAATTGAAGAAGTAATTGATGTACTAGGAAAAGATACCGTTATCACCGGTTTTTATTCTTATGGAGAAATAGCACCTTTTCATGGAGAAATGGCTTGTCAGTTACATAATCAAACCATGACTATAACGCTAATTAGCGAATAATGAATTCATTATTAAAAAGACAAATACGTAAATTTTTAAGTGAAGAATTAAAAAACAATGGAGATTTAACTGCGTTTATTAATGCTATAGACCTTTCTTATAATAATTTTGACGAACAATCTAGCATGATTCAAAGAGCTATGTCTATTAGTTCCGATGAGTTATATAGTGCTAACCGAAAGTTGCAAAAAGAAGCAGAAGAACAAAAAGAAGTCATTGATAAATTAAAAAATGTTATCCATACACTAAAGTTTTATAATTTAAAAGAAGACGAAAATCCAGAAGAAGTAGAATTAACAGGTTCTGATTTGGTAGATTTTATTGATAATCAAACCAAAGAGATTATCGAAATGAATAAGCAGAGACAATCTCTTTTAAACGAATTAGCCCATCAAAATCAAGAACTTAGTGACTATGCGCATATGGTATCTCATGATTTAAAATCACCATTACGAAGCATTGATGCTTTAACGGCCTGGTTAGATGAAGATTACAAAGATACTTTTGATGATAATGGTAAAAATACATTACATCTTATTAGAAATAATGTAGAAAAAATGGATACCTTAATTAATGGTATTTTAGAGTATTCCACCATTGGAAAAAATCAAATAGAGCTTTATGATGTCGATTTAAATAAGCTTATAGATGGCATATTGAGTAGTATTAAAATTCCAAATCATATTCACATAACAAAAACGAATTTACCAACTATAAAAGGAGATAAATACAGGTTACAACAATTGTTTCAAAACCTGATAGGTAATGCTGTAAAATATAATGATAAAGCGAAAGGAACTATTGAAATCGGTGTAGAAGATCAAGATAACTATTGGCAGTTTTATATAAAAGATAACGGTAAAGGTATTGAAGAAACCTATTTTGATAAAATTTTCAAAACCTTTGAAAAATTAGAGAATAATCCAGATTCTTCAGGAATTGGATTGTCTATTGTAAAAAAAATCGTCGAATTATATGGTGGAAAAATATGGCTAGAATCACAAGTCCATATTGGAACTACTTTTTATTTCACCTTAAAAAAATCCCCAAATGGAACAACCCAACCAATCCTACATTAACAGCTTGTCTGGAGACGATAAAGCTTTCAAACAAAAATTAATTGACGTTATTAAAAAAGAGTTTCCAGAAGAGAAACAAGTGTATTTGGAGAACTACAATGCTAAAAATTATAAGTTAGCAGCAGATAATGTGCATAAACTTAAACATAAAATTAGTATTTTAGGCCTAGAAAAAGGGTATGAGGTTGCTGTAGCATACGAAAATAATTTATTGGAAGGTTCTACCAACCAGAAAAATCAATTTGAAGCTATACTAACTAATATCACCAAATATCTAGAAGAAATTTAAACACAACGTATGAATTGTATTGTTATTGATGACGAAGCAACAGCTAGAATGATTATTTCTCAATTGTGCTCCAATGTACCAAGTCTTAATGTTTTTGAGGAGTTTCCTAATGCAATGCAAGCCATTAAATATTTAAATCAGAAGGAAGTCGATTTAATTTTCTTAGATATACATATGCCAGATTTTACAGGTTTCGATTTTATTGAAACACTTAAAAATCCGCCAAAAATTGTACTTACCACATCCGATCCTAATTTTGCTATTCAAGCATTTGAATATGATTGTATTGTAGATTATTTAGTAAAGCCAATCACACAAGAGCGTTTTCAAAAAGCAATTGATAAAGCAGAAGCGAAACAAAATAAACCTGCTGCAATTGCATCAAAAGCAGAAAAAGTAGAAAGTACTTCGGGTAACGATTTATATGTAAATATTGATAGACGCTTAATTAAAATTGATATTCCAAGTATTTATTTAGTAGAAGCAAAAGGGGATTATATTCAAGTAAAAACCGAAGATAAAAACTATACCGTACATTCTACTTTAAAGAAAATTGAAGACAAACTACCAGATGCCTTGTTTTTAAAGGTGCACAGATCGTATATTATAAACATTCAAAAGATAATCGATATAGAAGATAATAGTGTTTTAATTAAAAAAGATGTTATTCCTGTTAGCAGATCGAATAGACCAGAGTTAATGAAAAGATTGAATTTATTATAATAGTTGTATTACAACGATTTTTTTAAGGCATTCGTCTTAAAGTATTTTTCAAGTCCTATTTAAAACAATAATAAAATGAATTCCCATTATTTTTGAGGTCTAATCAGTTGAGGGATTTATTGGTTAATAATTTAAAGGACAGAAATTAATTTTTTTGTCCTTTTTTTTATAAAATAATTAGACATTAAAAAGTCCTTTGAAGTATTTAATCATCCTTCACCTTTCGCTAATATCTCTCCCAGCGCATTAAAACACCTTTGTTTTAGTAGGTATATTTAAACCTTTAGAAAATAGATTTATAAAACGTTTAACTAAATGTTTTCACCATTCATCTATACTTAAAATTGCACTTATCGAAAAGTAAAAAACCCAACTGTCTTTACATATAGTTTTGCCATCAAATTAAACCAAACCCGATGAAAAAATTAGTAGCTACCACAGCAATCTTATTAAGTATCTTTTTAATGTCTTGTTCTGCAGAGGAAGAAAATAATACTGCAACACATAATGCTTCCGAAATTATAGACATAGAATACACATCGCTAGATTATGAAATAGCAGAACTAATTAATGCGCATAGAATTTCCATAGGTCTTCAAGCTTTACATATTTTAAATCATGCTTCTTCGGAAGCAATTTCACATAATCAGTATATGGTGAATCAAGGTGTGCTTAGTCACGACCATTTTAGTGAACGTTCCCAAAACTTAAAAGATGCAGTGAATGCAAAATACGTATCCGAAAATGTTGGTTATGGGTATGTATCGGCGCAATCTTTAGTGAATGCTTGGTTAAATAGTGAAGGGCATAGACAAGCAATCGAAAATCCAATATATACAGATTTTGGTATTTCTTCGAAGAAAGATGCCATAGGAAGTGCTTATGTTACCAATATTTTTGTAACGCTTTAATAGCTTATCTACACCTTTTTACCATTCGTCTACACTTAAATTGCACTAAACGAAAAACATATTTTAAGGCAAGTTATACTCGTAATTTTGTCTTGTAAATAAGAAATAAACAAATCATGACATCCACATTACACACACTAAAAAATCAAATAATAGTACTTGTAGTATTGCTTTTTAGCTTTTCTAGTCAAGCACAAGACATTCCTTTTAATTGTGATTTTAGTGCATATCTATTTCAGTATAACGATGTGTATTCCATTGACTTAGCGTCTGGTAATTCTTACCTTGCTGCTTCCAATATTACAACAGGAAATATAAACGCAACAGCATACAATCCGGCAGATGGTTATATTTGGGGATATTTAAGCACACCGTCACAAACTATAGTTAGAATCGGAAAAAATTTTCAAACTACATCTTTTAGCGTGCCAGAATTAACAACTGGGAATAAATATGTGGGAGATGTTAGTCCAGAAGGCATTTATTATTTAAAGGCAGGAGGAACAAGCTATTTTAAAGTAGATTTAGATCCTAACTCCGCAACCTATACGCAATACGTATCAACAGAAACGTTATCGCAAAATATTAGCATTCATGATTGGGCTTTTAATGCAGTAGATGGTAATTTGTATGCCGTAGAAAAAAACAGTAATATATTATATAGAATTGACCCAATAACAAGTACTGTAGTAGCTTTGGGCGAAGTGCCAATTTTATCTGGATTAAAGTATACGTACGGTGCTGTTTATTTTGATGGTGACGGACGATTTTACGTATCTGCAAACCAAACAGGAACCATATACGTGATTCAAAGTGTACAAGATTTAAATCCAACATCTATTATAGATTCTAATTTATTTGCATTTGGTCCTTCAAGTGCTAGTAATGATGGAGCACGTTGTCCAACAGCGCCTGTTGCGCAAGAGATTTGTGATAATGGTATTGATGATGATGGCGATGGTTTAATAGATTGCGAAGATCCTTCTTGTTCTGGTTTTGGTAGTTGCGAAGAAATTGCTGCTCCAACCACTGCTAATGATGGTGGTTTAGAAAGCAACGGAAGATTATCGGAAGCAATCAGTAAACGTAATTTTAATCGTGCTAAAAAGAGCTATGCGTTTGACCAAATGTCGGCAAAACGTGTTACTCCAAACCCTGTAAATTATACGAGCAGAACAACCAATGATTTTCAATTACAAGACTTTGTACCATTAACAACTATTAACGAAGATTATGCAGTAGAATCTACACCTACCGACTTATTAAACATTACCAATGCAACAGAAGTATACGCTGTAGATTATATGCAAAACGATGCTTCTATCGCTTCTATTTTAGCCTTAAAAACAGAAAATGGTGTATATGAACACACCAAATATATTTGTGACAGATTATTAGGAGCAGAATTGATTTCGGTATCTACCATAGATATTAATGACCAAGCATTTATAAAGTCTATTATTAAAAATGCAGATGGTTCTTATGAATATGTATTGAGTTTGTCTGCTAAAGTAGCTAATAACGACGTTAATTTTGAAGTAGAATCGCACTGGAACTTAGATGTATACGAAGCAGATGTGACCTTTTATAACTTTCAAATCTGGTCCGATTCTATAGACGATTTATATAGCCTTGCTCAAGAAGTGTTAAACTTATTAGAAGTGGTAAAACCAATTTCTGGTTACGAGTTATCTTCGCCTCCAACCGTTTTTGTAAGAAAAGGGAAATATAACAATGGCGCTTTAGACCTTCAAATTATAAATACCAATGCAACAGAAAATGTAACCTTCGATTCTGGATTTAGAGAAACAGAGACTAGTGATTTTAACTACACATCTTCTAATCTGGACTTAAACGAAAACTACATTACCGATATTCAAGTTCCAACGGGAAAGTTGTTTGATGTAGGATTTAGAATAGGAGACGGAATACACACACCAGACGATTTATTTATGTCAGATGGTCCATGGGGAATGGATGATTCGCAAGCAAGTACTGTGGTAACGAACTACGCTATCTCTCCCAATACTAATGATTTTGATGCCGCAGATTTTCCTATAGAAAGAAACGTATCGTTAAGCGCAACCACAAGTACGTATTTTGCGGCTTACAGAGCGTTGACACCACGTTTCAAAGCAGTAGACTTAACAGACTATAATAGCTTTAAATTACAAGCAAAAGGAACTGGAGATTTAGAAATTACTTTTGTAAAACAAAGTATTACCAATTGGGAAGAGCAATACAAAACAAACATTGCTTTAACAGCAAACTTTCAAAACTTTGAAATACCATTTTCAGAATTTAGATCTTCATTAAACGGAGACCTAGTATTGGATGATATTGTAACTATAGTATTTACAATGGTTAGTGAAGACGGTTCGAGAACAACAAAAGAAATGCAGTTGCAAGATGTACGTTTCTCAATAGCAAATACTTTATCCGTAACTAATATAGAAACAGAAGCGGATGTACTTGCGGTATATCCAAACCCAATGGTTACCAAAGCAAACATACACTTTACAGCAAACCAAACCGAAACGATACATTTAACAATCTACAACCATTTGGGTAAAGTAGTATATACAAAAACGGTAAAAGCGCAATCTGGTAAAAACCAAATAGCAATAAGCAGACAGCATTTAAGTACAGGTTTATATATCTGTAAATTATCAGGCACACAAATCTATTATAGTCCCTTGAAGTTACTTGTGAAGTAACACTAATTATTTATTTTTTTGATGTTGGTGTAGAAACCTAAAAACTAATAATAGCTTATAAGTTGGTTTCTACTAAAGGCAAGACTTTAAACTCTTGCCTTTTTTTTTTGAGTAGTTTTGTTGGGTAAGGAAGTATCTATTAATTTTAGCTCATATTTTGAACAAGATTAATTACTGTTTTTGTGGTTACAGGTTTTATAATGAAATCTGTTATAATATCATAGGTCTTAGCCTTTATGAAATCTACGGAATCTACAGATGAACTTACAATATACAATTTGGTTTTATTTGAAACTTTCATTTTAACAAATTCATCTAGAAATTGCCATCCATCCATTATAGGCATATTTATATCTAATAAAATAAGTTTAGGAATCTCTTTTCCAGATGCTATCGTTTTTGATAACCCTTCCATTGCATCTTCACCATTATTGTAGATTGTAAATTTTGTGGAAATATTAGATAGCTCAAAAATTCTTTTTACAGCAAAAATAAAAACAGGATCATCATCAATTAAACAGACAGCGTTAATTTTCATCATGTTTTAAGTATATGGTGAAAGTTGTACCGCTATTTACTTTACTAGTTACTTCTACTTTACCATCCATGGACTCAATTTGATTTTTGGTAATGTAAAGTCCTAAACCTCTAGCGTCGTCATGTTGGTGAAATGTTTTGTATAAGCCAAAAATTTTATCTCCATGCATGTCTAGATTAATACCAAGACCATTATCTTCAATCTTAATTTTTACATACTTATTGGCCTTTTCTGCTGTAATGTTTATGATAGGATGGATATCTTCTTTTTTATATTTAATAGCGTTAGATATAAAGTTTAATAAAATACTTTCTAAATAAGCAGGTATCGCCAATACTTCTATTTTAGTGTCAATATCAATATTTATTTTTGCTTTTGTTTCTAGTATTTCTGCTCTAAAAGTTCCTAAAGCATCATTTGTGAAATTTAATAAATTATTACTTTCTAATTCTTGTTTTTCCCTGGTGTTTATATTCGCTACTTCATTTAAGTTTTGAATGGTTTCACTTAATTTGTTTACGGCTTCACTTATTAATGGAAAAAAATCATTTTTAGTAGATTCTGGGATTTCTTCTTGCATTAATTCCAATAGCATCTCTAAATTACCGGAATGTGATCTCAAGTTATGAGATACTATATGAGCAAAATTTTGAAGTCTTGTATTTTGACTTTTTGTAGTTTGTAATAGTGATTTAATTTTTTTATTTGCCTCCTTACTTTTAGATATATCTATAATATTAGAAATAAAATGCAGTGGTGCATGGTTTTGATCTCTAAGGATGGAAACTGACAACAAGCAGTGTATAATGGATCCATCTTTTTTGAGATACCTTTTTTCACATTCAAAACTATCTTTTGTACCATTCATCATTTCATTAATGTGTATTGGTATAATATTGATGTCACCAGTATGAGAGAGTTTGTTTACATTGGTATGCATTAGCTCTTCTTTTGTATACCCTAAATAATCACAAAATTTTTTGTTTAAATTTAAAATTTCACCGTTTAATCCCACTAATACCATTCCGTTTGGTGCATGTTCTAAGGTAGTACGTATTAATTGCTCTTTATATTGAAGCTCATTAATAATATTCGTTTTTTCAGTAATATCTTGAAAAACACCAAGTATTTTAACTACTTTATTGTTTTCTACAATGGGGAAACCAATAGATCGTACCCATTTTAGATTATTTTTAGCAGTCCGTATTAATAGTTCTGTGTCAAATTCTTCCCCATTCTTTGCCGCTTTATCAAATAACACAGCGATTAAATCTCTATACTTTCCTTCTTCGTAAAAATGTATAGCCTCTTCAAAATTGGGTGTATAGTCCTTTTCTACTTCATGAATAGATCGGGTCATAGGACTCCAAGTGATGCGCATGGTTTCAAGTTCTACTTCCCAAGACCCTATAGCAATAGATTGTTGTATGGAGTCTAAAAAGATGCTTGTGTCTATTTTAGATGTCTGTGTATTTTGGGTTTGAAGTAAGTAATTATAAACATCTTTCATATAAGTTGTAGGATTAGTCCTGGCAAGTTATTGGTTTACAAGGATTAAATAGATTTCGAATTACAAACATACTACCGTAAATCCGATTAAACGCAATTATTTACGTTAAAAAGCAATGTTTTTTTATTGGTAACCTAATTAGAGCACTGGTTTTTGCCTATAATACTGTATTTGTTGCGAATGGAACGGTAATTTATTTATAGTAAAAGCACAGCTTTATAATGGAAATCGCTTATGCATAGAGATGCTTCGTTGCATTCTGAATGATAGTATTGGAGTGGTTCTTCTGAAGGATGTTGGGTGCGTTGTTCTATTTGTTATTCTGAAGGAATTTAGATGCTAATCGAATATCGGAAGCATCTCTTTAATAGCGATGCTTCGCTGCGCTTTGAACGACAGTACTAGAGTTGTCATTTAGAAAAAAGTACAACAATAATGAAGTCGTTGAAGCATTTCTTTTTATTGGAAGAATTAAGGTTTAAGAATAAACCCTACTTTCTAAAAACAGGCTTTTTAAATAACAACCATTTAAAACGTAATCCAATCTCATTAAAAGTAAAACCAGCAGCAGTTGCAGAGGCAATATTACTTCGTGTACCAAATAGGTTTGCCATACAACGATCGGAGAATTTATAACCTAATTTTCCTTGTATTCTGTAGGTGCTTTGGCTTTTATCGTCTTCAATATATTGTAATCCTGTTGCAGCTGTCAATTCGTAAAACCATTCTTTAGGTTTCGCGATGTTTTCGTCTTTAATAAGATTTGCAAAAACCTCTACAGCATTAAAGGTTTCTGGTGAGAAATACACTGTTGGTACTTGGTTTTTAAACGTAATGTATTGGTAGTTTACACCGGCTTTAAGCGATGGTTTTGGTAAAATGTTATAGTATAAAGAAGTAAATAAAAGGTTTCTAGCATTGCTATCGCTTTGGCTAGTATAAAAGTATTGTGTAAACCAACCTAAGTTAAAGTTCGTGTTTAAGCTATAGTTTGCATAATAGTTGTTTTGTACGATTTCACGATCTAATAATTCGGCATTAAAACTTTGTAATTCACGCTTGTAACCAACCGTTAAATCTTGTAATTTAAAGGGTTTAATATTAAAAGATACATCGGTTAATAGTTGGGTATAATCATTCGTAGTTGCTTTTGCAGAGGTAAGTCCTGCAGTACCTTTAAAGGTTACGTTTGGTAATAATTGATACGATAAACCTAAACTAAAGTCGTTAGAAGTAGCATCATTATTAGTAACGGCATTGGTTGTACTTCTATAATTATAACTTGCTAATATTTTAAATTTTGTAGAGAATGGAAACTCCATATTATTGTTAAACGCAAATGCTTCGTTATCTCCATTATCAAAGGTATAGGATGTTTTTCCTTCGTAAAAAGGAGTAAATGTGGTGTTGAGGTTTTTAATAAAGTTGGTCGCATCTTTTTGATTGTCGTAAAACTTTAAGGTGTTTTCGGCAGAAGTATATGCAGCTTCATATTTACCTAAAGCTTTTAAAGCATTTGCATTTCCTAAGTTACCATCAAAAGAAGTGCTATCATTCACTAAAATCTGGTCGTAATCTTGGACACTCTTTTTAAAATCACTTTTATAGATGTTAAGCGTAGCACGTAAAGCTAATAACCAGTTTTCGTTAGGTTTGGTTTCTATTAAACTATTAATAAGTGTGTCTGCTGCTTTGAATTTTTTATTCCAAATTAAAGCTTGTGCATAACGCTCTGTTGTTTGTTGGCTAAGTGTTGATTCTGTAGTTTTATCTAAACTTTCAAAAGCTTCTGTACTTAATTGTAATGCGTCTTTTTCTTTTCCGTTTAAGTGAGATACTAATGCTAAACCGTTTAGTGCGGTGATTTTATTCTCCGGATTTTCAGCTAAAATGTCATAGGTTGCTTTGGCATCCTCTAAACGATTGGCAATTAAATATAAATTGGCTAAGTTTAATAAGGTGTCTTTATCATTATCAAAAAGCGTAAGGTTTTCTTTTAGTAATGCTTCTGCTTCCTCGTATTTTTGCGATTGCTGTTTTTTATACGCATGTCCTAAATACATATATTTTTTAGAGGTTAATGCATTTGGATTTCCTGGTAAAACTTCCAAAGCTTTATTTACATATTTCAAAGCATCCTCATATTCTTTTAAATTAGAAAGTGTATTGGCATAACTTAATAATGCAGGAAAGCTTTTAGGATCTTCATCGATTAAACCTTTAAAATAGGTTTTGGCTTTTGGGAAATTGCTATTCCATAATAAAGATTCTCCATAATTTAGTTTTACCTCAAAATCGGTTGGGTAATCTGATAATAGGTTTGTGAAAAGGGTATTCGCTGCTTCTGGTTTTCCGTTTAGTCCAATAGCACGACCATAACAAAGTCTGGCAGTTTTATTATCTGGATGTTCTTTTAATATGTTTTGGAAAAACGTTTCCGCTTGAGCGTACTTACCAGTTTCTAAATAGGTAAAGCCTTTTTGCATGTCTTGTGCATGGCTAAAAAAAGCGGTTAATAATAAGGTAAGTAAGGCAAAAAATTTAAGTTTCATGTTCTGGTTTTTAATCATTTGCAAGTTAGGCATTCATTTCCATTCATTCATCTACAGCAATGGTCCACTCGTCGAAATTCAATGGAATCTCATAGCTTTCCATTGCATCTTTGCATCAGAAATTAGACACAATCAAAACAAAAATAACAATTATCACACTAACAAATACCATAGAATAAGATGCAAACTTTATCTTTATTAAAATCGAAAAAAATAACTCCAGAACAAGTCTTTATGCTAAGTGTATTAGCTGTAAATGGAGGGAATTATTTGTATAATCTTATTTTAGGACGTGTGTTAGGCCCAGCACAATTTGCAGATGCAGCTGTGCTAATAACCTTTTTATTAGTGCTATCTTTTGTAGCGATGACCTTTCAATTGGTAACTGCAAAGTTTTCAGTGGTTTTTGAAAATGATACGTTTAAAAATTTCGTCTCCAATATTTATAAAAATGCAACGCTTGTTGGATTGGGATTAGGAGCTTTAATCATTGTGTTTGCAAGCCAACTACAAGATCTTTTTAATACGTCGTCTTCTAGCATGTTTACTATTTTCGGAATTGGAGTGCCTTTGTACTTTTTAATGAGTGTGAATCGAGGTGTGTTTCAAGGTAAAAAAGAATTTAAATCTTTATCGATTACCTATCAAGCCGAAATGTTAAGCAGATTAATAATCACCTTAGCTTTAATCTTCTTATTCGATATACAATCTTCGGTGGTGATTGCAATAGGTATTTTAATCTCTTTCGGATTTGGTTTAGTGCCTTTTAAATTTAAAAATCTAAACTATAAAAAGACGATTGCTATTCCCGAAAGCCAATCGAAACAAGTAAGAAGCTTTTTTATAATTACAGCTTTTTACGAGTTTACACAGATTATAATTAACAATAGCGACATCTTATTAGTGAAACATTACTTTGATGCATACGATGCCGGATTATATGCATCATTAGCCTTAATAGGTCGTATTGTTTACTTCGTGGCATGGATGTTTGTCATGTTGTTATTACCAACAGTAGTTCAGCTTAAAAAAGAAGGTAAAGAAACCGCGCCAATTTTATTTAAATATGTTGCTTACATCGCAGCAATTGCAACAGCAATCGTAATTGGTTGTGCATTGTTTCCAGAAACCGCAATTACCATATTATTTGGAGATAGCTATTTAGCAATGGCTCCATTGTTATGGAAATATGCTTTAGCAACAGGTTTATTTGCCATATCTAACATCTTTGCGTATTACTATTTATCCTTAGATAAGTTTGTTCCTGTAGTAATTTCTGGAGTCTTCGGAATGCTACAAATGGGATTAGTTATCTTTTTTCATGACAGCTTAGAGCAAGTAGTGCACATGCAAATTGTGGCAATGGTTTCCTTATTGGTGGTACAGATCTTGTTCTTTGTTTTGGATACGAAACGTAAGTAATAAGAAGAAATAGAATTTTATATTATTAGTCTATATAAAAGGAAGAAGCTGTGGTTTTATACTGCAGCTTTTTCTGTTTTATAACATTGGAATACGCTATCTAAAATAAGCAAATCTATACTTAATTACCATTCGTCTACAGCAACTTGCAACCCATCTAAAGTTACCAGATTTAGTCCCTTTTAAAACGCAAATTTGTACTGTAATTAAGAAATAACATATTAAAAACATACATTATGAAACTAGCAATCGTAACCGCATATCCACCAAGTAAAGTAACCTTAAACGAGTACGCTTACCATTTAGTAAAGCACTTTAGACAAAAAGAAAATGTTACTGAAATTGTTTTATTAACAGACAAAACGGATGGTGCAAAAGACATCGCTTTTACAGAAGACGGTTGCAAGATTACAGTGGAAGAATGTTGGGAATTTAATAGTTATACCAATATTATAAATGTGACTAAAGCGATTAACAATACACAACCAGATGCGGTGTTATTCAACTTACAATTCATGAAGTTTGGAGACAAAAAAGTAGCAGCAGCTTTAGGCTTAATGTTACCATTGGTTTGCAAGCTGAAAAAGATTCCAAACATAGTCTTATTACATAATATATTAGAAGAAGTAGATTTAGGTTCTGCAGGATTTACAAGTAGCAAAATCATGCAAAAAGTATATGGTTTTATAGGAACTAGCTTAACAAAGTTAATATTACAAGCAGATACCGTTGCAGTAACGATGCAAAAATATGTGGATATTTTAGAGCAAAAATACAATGCTAAAAATGTGACTTTAATTCCGCATGGTACTTTTGAAATCTCTGATGAAAAACCAGAATATAGTTTACCACAAGGACCTTTACAAGTGATGACTTTCGGAAAATTTGGTACCTACAAAAAAGTAGAAGGTATGATTGAAGCAGTTGAAAAAGTAAGAGCTTCCACAGGATTAGATTTAGAGGTTGTCATTGCTGGAACAGACAATCCAAACGTACCTGGTTATTTAGCAAAAGTACAAGAAGATTATAAGCATGTGCCACAAGTACGTTTTACAGGTTATGTAGAAGAATATGAAGTGCCAACCTTATTTAAAGAAAGTGCAGTAGTAGTATTTCCATATACATCTACAACCGGAAGCTCCGGTGTTTTACACCAAGCAGGAAGTTATGGTAAAGCAGTAGTGATGCCAGATTTAGGAGATCTTGCTTTATTAGTAAAAGATGAAGGGTATAAAGGGGAGTTTTTTGAGCCAACCTCTGTAACTAGTTTAGCTACAGCAATTGAAGCTATTGTAACCAATGAAGCGCACAGAATTGCTTTAGGTAAAGCAAACTACGAAGCTGCAACAGCATATCCAATGGAGAAAATTGCCGACATGTACTTATCTCATTTTGATAGAATTATTGCTAAAAAAATACCACAAAGTACCAATGCATTAAAACCTACTAATGCATAAAATGAAATGAATCGATGCCTTTTTTTGTCCCAAAACAATTAAGAAACCTATAGTTGTTTAGAAGGAAGTATAACGAAGAATATTAAGAAGCAACCTATTGGATTTGAGATTCTTTACTTTACTCTAGATAGCAAACGAACGAAAAGTACTAGTTCGTAATGTATTTAAACGATGCCTTTTTTGCCCCATTTTTATCGATAAATCCAAAATGTTTTTGGGTATTTCGACGCCAAGGTCTGCTACCTACAACAGCTTTTGGCACATCTACAAAATCATATAAAGTCCAAGACATAAATTGCAAGCTATTCGCAGCAATAATCTCTTGGATTTTTTTGTGGTAATTGGCTTGGTCTTCTGTGGAAGAACCAAGTGGTTTCCAGAAACCACTATACGATGAAATTCCAAACTCTTGTAATACTAGTGGTTTGTTAGGAATGTCTTTACGCAATGTTTTTATAGCAGCATCCAACTCGCTTAAACCTTCATAATAATGAAACGAAACAATATCTACTTTATCTTTTAAAATGGGTGCACTTTGTGTGTTAGACCAACCAATGGTTACAGGATGTTCTGCATCTACAGATTTTACTAAATCGATCATGCTATCTAACCAAGCGATAACCATATCTTTTCCTCTAGATTCAAAATCAAGGTTTGGTTCGTTTTTAATATCCCAAGCAATAATAGCGTTATGGTCTTTAAAAGTGGAGACTATGGTTTCTGCATGACGTTGGTTTAACGTCCAGTTCATCACCGAATAATCACCAAAAAAATCAAATAAAGTCAACACGACTTTTAGTTTATTTGCTTCCGCAGCATCTAAGGTTTGTTTTAATTTTTCTAGCTTTTCAGGATCTACATCTGCTTTTCCAAAATCATCATATTGCACAAAAATCCGAACCGAATTCAAACCAGCAGCTTTAATAATTTTAAAGTCGTTAGCAATAATGTCTTCTGCGAAAGCGTCACCAAACATATTCCAAGGCGTTGCTTTTGGGTAATAATTAATTCCTTTTATAATTAAACTATCGGTTTTTATTTTTGCTGTTTTTGCTTCCAAAGGATTACTGCTTTCTTTTACCAAATGTCTAATACGCCAAAAGCCATCTTCTAATAAAAACACCATTTTATAAGCGGAGGTTTCTGTAGTTTCTAGTACAAGCTTTTCTGCTTTAAAAATCCGTTTATATTCTACAACATCTCTATCTGTTATAACAGCTAATTGGCCGTCTTCGCTAAAAAATTCTAAAGTTGGATTGTGGTTTAATGTAGTCGCTTCAATAGTGGTGTTTTCCGCTTTGTTTAAGTCAATAAAAGCATATAAATTTTCTCTGGCACTATCGGTATAATAATCTTTTATACCCGCAGTTTTATTCGTTTTATAAGCGACTTGTTTTACATACCAAGCATCTAGATAATCCTTTTGTAAGGCATTTATATTTTCGGTATCCATTGGTCGGCCTTCATTGTTTAAAGGTTCCCAAATTAATTTCGGTGCGTATTGTTCTACTTTTTGTATTTCGGTATGTAGCATGGTGCTTCGGTCTGCTCCAGTGTTTAGGTAGCTAAAAAGCGCGCTAATACCAGAAATAATCAAGGCTACAATCATAATATATGAGATTATTAATATGGTACGAAGTATGTTTTTATTAAGACTTACCATAGTTTTTTATTATTAAAAGTTTTGTCTATTCCTGCAGTTTCTATACGGAAATTATAAGTGTTATTTTCATAAACAGCCGGCTTCAAATTAAAAGTGACATAACCATTAAAAGATGTTTTTGTAATGGTATCCAAAAGTGTATTGTCTTTGTAGATTAAAAGTTTAACGTGCAAACCATCCGGAATCATTTGCTCCATAAAACTTTGTAAAGGACCAACTAATATTTCACGATTTTTGCTAGTAAAGGAAACTTCAAAATCGTCGATAACACTTTGATAACTTAAGGTAATGGTGTTACTCTCTGCCATACCATCCACATAAGCTTTAATACTCCAGTTGTCTTTAAAGTCGGGATGAATCATCTTAGAATGTGCTACACCTTCTATAGTGGTTCCTGTAGTTTTTAAAATGTTTCCGTTTGCATTCGTAATAAAAAAGGTGACAAATGTCCCGTCGCTAACTACATTATTTTGCTTGTCTTTTAGTACAGAAGTATTAAAAGTGGTTACTTGATTTCCGTCGGCATAATTATGTGGTCGTTTGGCAGAAATAGTGAAATCTGTAGGAATTGCAGCCCAAACATTAATGGTGAATTCTTTAGAGTTGATACCTAAACTTTCTGAAGACACTAACATGCGTCCGCTTTCTCTTTCGGAATAAATGTTTCGATAAGCAATTAAGTTCTTGGTGAAAATGTCATCATTTTCTTCGGAAGCTAAAAACTGAAACTTTGCATTTACCTTCGTATTTGTTGGTACAGGATTATCTAAAGAATCGGTTGGAATAACAACTAACATGGTGTAATCTGTTCCTCCAGCTTCTATACTTGGCGGACCAATATAGGTTTCCATGGTTGCGACTTCCGCTTTTGAATGCATATAGAATTGACCAGAAATAGCTTTGTTTTGGTCTAATAGCTTCCAGTGAACAACACCAATTTTTTTAGTGATGTTTTTCGGAATTATATATTGAAGTATATTTTCTTGTACTACAGCCGAAACCAAAGTAGAACCATAACTATTAGAACAATAGAGTAGTGGTTTTTCGCCTTCGGAAGCCGTAAATTTTAGAACCACAGCATTTCCAACTTCATAGTCTGTTTGGATGGTTAATAATTGGATAGGATTAGTGGTTTCATTTTGTTGCACAACAGCAAACGATGATAATAAAATCAAGCCTAAAAGAAATATGTATGTACGTTTAAGTTGCATTAATTCGGACTTCCTATATATGTGTTAATTTCTATTTTAATATAACTAAAATCGGGATGGTCAATTTTTTGTAATTGTGCATCACTATGATTTTCTATTCTGTTTGGCACTATTTTTCCAGCAATAGCATCGTTTGGTAAACCATTTACAAAAATGTTATGCATGTCTGTATTTATGATTTTCACTGCACCATCTTGTAATATTTGGTATTCAAAATCTTGCTTGCGTTGTTGTCGTACTCCTTCTTTTACAAATAAATGATCCACCCAAACCATGTCTTTATTGGCATCATAGTACGTCACTAAAAGCTGAGGTATGGTAATTTCTTGAATGCCGCTATTAAATAAGTTTCCGTTTATAATACTGTCTTTAATGGTAATGGCACTTAATACCACGTTTTTATATAAATCAGAGCCCGATACATTTCCTGCTACTTGCAAGTTGAATTTTGTTGGTTGTTCTTCAAATTCAATAGGTGTAAATTCATCTGGATTAAACGTGTCCGGAATGGAATCTTGGGTTCTAGACCAGGCAATTCCTTCAAAATTAATACGGAAACTACTGGATTCTTTAGGCATTAATTTATGTTTCACATGATACTTTGCATTGTATGTTGCGAGTTGTTTGTTGGCATCGTTGTACAGGGTTCCTTTTAAAATAATATCTGCAGGTACATTATCTATATTTTGGACTTCCCCAATAATCGCATAACTGCCATCATATTGTACTAATTTAGCCGAAACCACTTCTAAAACAGGTTGTTTTAAAATGTCTTCATGATGCGTTGCTTCTGTTGTAATACGACGCCTACCTTGATTAAAATACTTGGTGGCATTCGCAGAATAGAGTTGGTCTGGTGGTAAATCGTTATTTAAAACGTCTGGTTGTAAATACCAATTTCCTTTGCGTTTGGATAGCGATTTATAATCCACTTTTTCAATTTTCTCTAAAGGCGTAATCCATTGGCTAGTCACTTTTGCCGAAACGGTACTGTCATTATGTTTGGTGATTTCGGTCTCAATAGCATCCATTTTTGCATAGCTACTTAGTAAACCATCGGTTACGGAAATCTCCAACATATATTGGGCAATTGGTAACTGGTTTTCTGGATCGATTAAACGATGTGCTTTTTCAAATTCTTTAAAATCTAAAGCATCATAGTAGGCGATAATGGCATTTTCCGGACTGCGTTGCGAATCGTTTTTGAGGTAGAATAAATAAATACCATAAAAGACTGCAACCGCTAATAATATGGACCAAATGTGTGTGATTCGTAATACGTTTCGGTTAAACTTAGTATACGTTGTTGGAAACTTTAAAAAGTCGGGAATGGGTTTAATTCGCGTTTTTAAAGCATTAACCCAAAGCATTTGTATGTTTAAAACAAACGCAATTAAAACGGTTAAAAATGGAATAATTCCCCACATTAATTTTACCCATTTAGCAACATCTTCTTTGGGTAAAATAGAGGAAACTGGCGGAATGTTTAGTCGTTCCCAAACCATGATGCCATTTTCTAATTGTCGTAATCGTTGCCAACCACAGAAGTAGAGAATGGGATCGTAAAATTTATCGTTAGAAAATATATATTTAAGATTGTATTTTTCTGGAGTAGTTAAAAATTGCTGTAACGAACCAATTCCGGCAACACCTTTAAATTTAGAGTTCTCTAAACGCTCGATAGGTCTGGTGGTTAATTCTGGTAATCGTCTTGCAGAATGATAGTTTCCATCCACAGTCATGGCATTTGTTTGTGCACTTAACCACGCCATTTGATCGCCAAAACCAAGAGTTAAAAATCGCCATTTATCGTGATCATCTTGATTTAAGAAATTCACGATAGGTAACATTTTTATTTTCTGTGGTTGCGATGGTCTAAAATAGTTTAAACTCATGGTAAATACGACCATAAACACCATGAGTCCTGCTAATATTCCGCCAATAATACGATGGTAAATAGCGCCTAATTTGTTCTGAATTAATTCCTTTAAATCCCCTTCGACAAAACGATAGGTGAATTCCCCTAACATAGGTATAGACAAGATAGAGGCCCAAAGTGTAAACCGATCTAAGGTTAATATATTAAATGCTGTTTCACCTAGCATTTTTAAAGGTACAGGAGTAGTTCCTCCAGTTCCTAAAATGGTGCAAATGGTTATAGATAATCCAAAAAACAAGTAGCGTTTGCTATAATATCTGTAGAATATATAAGGTAATAAGATTAATAAAATCCCCCAAGGAATTAAAAAGAACACCAATCCTGAAGAGGTGATTTCTAAGAAATTATCGCGAGAACCATGCGGAATGGGAACTTGTGTAATTGGATTCGCTTTCGAGTTTAGCCAATACGGAAAAATACAACCTATAATTAATACCAAGGATAGCATTCCAAAGCTTATAATACGTTTAAACAATTTGAAAAAGCTATTCAAAAATATTTTGAAGGTGACTTCTTTCATGGTGTTTACTTGCTCTCTAGAAACATCCATAATTACCATTCCTATTAAAGGAAAGATAAAAAAGATCATCCCAAAAATAGGTGTCACGTGATGTGAAGTCACGGTAACTGCTATTAAAGATAAGGAGGTTGCTAAATACCATTTTTTACCCGTTTTTAGCCATAAATAGATTTCTGGTAAGGCATGCATTAATACCGATACACCTATAATACTTGGTAACTGTCCGAAAATATGAAGCGTCTCCACAAAAGAAGAACTAAACACCGCTAAAATAGCAGCATAACCAGCAACTGTTTTGTTACCAGTCATCATTAAAGAAAAACGATAAGCTCCTGTAATAAATAGAACAATTGCAATTAAGGCAACACTAAACATACCAAACTTTAAACCGCCAATCATAGACAAGAGTCCAATAGATTGGTGTACTAAAGGCGGATAACTCTGTACGGTAAAACCTGTGTACCATTCATAATTCCAGGGTTCAAACCAGCTATTTGCATAATGATCTGCAAAAAACAGGTGTATTAACGCATCATAAGTAGTTTCCAAAGTGAAAAATATGGCACTACCATGAAATGCTAATCCCAAAAGGATGGCAACGATTAAGTATTTATTTGAGGTTTCTTTCAACGGTTAATTTTGGTTATTCATTTATAGGTCAGTTGTAATATCCATAACCATGTGTTTACTAGTCCTATTAATATATAGGGATATTTCATTTAAAGCCTAAGTTCTAATAATATGGTAAAGATAAATAAATATTATAGTGCTTCCATTTTTAATTATCTACAGCAATCTACCATTCGTCGACACTTAGCTATAGGTTAAACTAAATAAGAATTTTAGGGCTGTCTTCTCCTGTACATTTGTACCATCAACAACAAATAAAAACAACTTATTATGAAAGTTTTAGCCATAGATGACCAACAATTAGTATTACTTCCTTTACAAAAGAGATTAGTAGAATTAGGTTATGAAGTGAAAATTGAAACCGATGCAACTAAAGGATTAAAATTATATGAATCTTTTAATCCAGATTTAGTTATTGTAGATATTAATATGCCTTTCGTTTCTGGTTTAGATGTTGTAAAACATATTCGTGTTACTAAAAATTTACAAACACCAATCATGGTTTTATCTGGAGATACAAAAGATGAAACGATTACAGAAGGTTTCGATTTAGGGATCAACGATTATATGAAAAAACCATTAAGCTTAAACGAGATTAGTGCTCGTGTAAAAAGATTAATTGGAGCTCCTGAAGTGCAAAATGCAGTTACTAAAAGTGATGTAATGATTCAAGAGCGTTGTGTTGGTGTTGTTATTCCTTGTTATAATGAAGAAGAACGTTTATTAAGTGATGAATTTATTAACTATATCGATAAAAATTCTGGGTACCATTTATGTTTTGTAAACGATGGTAGTAAGGATAAAACCTTAGAAGTTTTAAAAAATTTACAAAAAGGAAGAGAAGATTTTATTACGGTATACGACTGTGAGAAAAACGGAGGAAAAGCAGAAGCTGTTCGTTTAGGAATGTTACACATGGCTAAAAAAGAAGATTTAGATTATATCGGATTTTTAGATGCCGATTTATCTACAGACTTAGCCGATTTTGATGATTTAGTAAAGACAATTGAAACTTCCGATTTTAAAATTGTAAGTGGTTCTAGAATATCTCGAATGGGAGCAAATATCACTAAAGAATCTGCTAGAAAAATAATTAGTTTAACGATTAATTTTATCATTAGAAAAATCTTAAAAATGGATTTTAAAGACACACAATGTGGTGCTAAAATATTTCGTAAAGATGTAATTCAAATCGCTTTTGGTGAAAAGTTTGTTACCCAATGGATTTTTGATGTAGAAATATTTAAAAGAATGCGTATTCATTTCGGATTAAAAGAAGCGAAAGCAATGCTTTGTGAGCAACCATTAAAAAGATGGATTCATGCGGATGGTTCTAAATTATCGATGAAAGATTCTATAAAAATTGTTGGACAATTAGGACAAATAGCTTGGGTATATAGAAACAAAAAGCAAGTCGTGAAAACAGCAGTTACTACCGATTTGCACGCAGCCTAATTACTAATAGTTAAAACGTCTCAAATCATGAAAACAGGAATTATTATCATCTTTCATAATAATGACAGTGAAATGGACCCTTCTTTTTTTATTGAACAAATAAAGCAAACGTCCAATTTAGAATTATGTTTAGTAAACAATGATAGTAAAGACAGTACTTTCGATTTATTAAATGAAGTAAAAGACGCTTGTAATAATGTATCTGTGGTTAATATTCGAAAGTTTAAATCGGATGTTGCAGCAGTAAAAGCGGGAGCAAGATTTATGTTTAATGCGTTTCAACTAAAAAATGTAGGTTACGTTTCTATAAATATGATAAACACTAAATACCATGGTGTAAATAGGTTGATTAAGGTGATCGCCGAAAATCAAGAGGTTATTATTAATTATAGTCGCAAACCTTTAAAAAGGAAACAAACCTTATTTCAGAGTTTATTCTCTGTTATCGATTACTTAAAAAACATCGAAATAGAGAATCCCTTTATCCAACTTCAGTATCAAAGAAACCTTTAAAAAAAAACAGTTATGAAAGTATATCCAATAAAATTCAATCCCATATTAAAAGAGAAAATCTGGGGAGGAAACAAACTAGGAAACCTTTTAGGAAAAGAGACAAATAAAGAAAATGTAGGGGAAAGCTGGGAGATTTCAGATGTAAACGGAAACATTTCAGAAGTTAGTAATGGTGCATATAAAGGAGCAAATTTAAAAGAGCTTATTGAAGCACATGAAGCAGCGCTTTTAGGAACAGAGAACTTTGCTAATTTTGGTTATAACTTTCCGTTACTAATTAAATTTTTAGATGCAAAAACAGACTTATCTGTTCAAGTACATCCAGATAATGTAATGGCTAAAAAGCACCATAATTCTTTTGGAAAAACAGAAATGTGGTACATTATGGATAGTGATACTAATGCAGATATTGTTTTAGGTTTAAAGGATAAAACAACAAACCCAGAATTATTAAATCACATTAATGCAAATAATGTAGATGCTGTTTTTAATAGAGAAGAAGTAAAGAAGGGAGATAGCTTTTTTATTCCAGCAGGAAAAATTCATGCCATTGGAGCAGGAGTTTTAGCTGCCGAAATTCAACAAACAAGTGATATTACCTATCGTGTTTACGATTGGGATAGAACGGATGATTCTGGACAAAAAAGAGAATTACATACCCAATTAGCAGAACAAGCTACGAAGCAGTTTGATTCTAACGGAAAAGCAGTATATGATTTACAACCAAACGCTAGTGCAAGCTTAGTAGATTGTGAATATTTTACAACCAACATTTTAGATGTAACCAATCATCAAGTGAAAGATTATAACAACTTAGATTCGTTTGTGATCTTTATGTGTGTGGAAGGGGAAGCAGAAATAACTGCAGGTTTACATACCGAAACTGTTAAAATGGGAGAAACTATTTTAATTCCTGCCAATACAGAAGAAGTGGTGTTTAGCGCTAATAACGCAAAATTATTAGAAGTTTATGTCGATAAAGGAATCGTGCAAAACATGCAACAAGCTTCTTAAGAAGCAAAACATTTACACCCGCTTGTCAATCACCATAATAGGCTTTCTACTCATCGCAGGAAATTGTAATTTAATAATTTCCTTTTTATCATGAAAAGCAATTCTTGGCGCAACACGAAGTTTGGCTCTAAAGTGATCTTTAATGCTTTGTAGTAATTTTTCGGAAGGATCTTTTGCCGCGATTTTAATTAAAATTTCATCGGTACCAATATCATTATGTGAAAGTTCAATAACATAGGCTTCTACGTCATTAAAATCATTTAGAATATTATCCATTGCTGGCGGATACAAAGTGGTTCCTTTGTATTTTATCATTTGTTTTCTTCTACCAACAACCGGCCCTAAACGCATCGTATTTCTACCACAAGCACAAGTTTCTTGATTTGCTTTTACCATGTCACCCGTTTTAAAACGCAGCAAAGGCATGCCTTCAATACCAAGGGTTGTAATCGTTAATTCCCCAACTTCTCCTTCTGCAACGATATGATCGTTATCGTCTAAAATTTCCACAATGATTAGTTCTGGATGTTGATGTCCGCCTTGTTGGTATTCACACTCGGTAAAAGCAGTGTTCATTTCGGTAGAAGCGTAGGTAGAAAACAATTCAATATCCCATTTTTCTGTAATTTTTTGCGATAAGGTATTCAGACTAAAATCTTGTTCACGTAAAGGTTCACCAATACAAATAGCACCTTTTACTCCAGATGCATTTACATCAATATTATGTTGCTCTGCGTATTCTATTAATTTTAATAAAAAAGAAGGAACTGCAATCAAATAGGTTGGATGAAACTTTAAAATAGAATCCCATTGTAGTTCCGGAATTCCAGCGCCAACACGAATGATTCCCGCGCCAAGCTTACGAACACCAAGAAAATATGCTAACCCAGCCATAAAACGTCTGTCCATGGTGGTCATGAGCTGTACAACATCTTCTTTACCAACGCCCGCGCAAGCAAAAGAAATGGCTTCGTTATATGCTAAACGCTCCAAGTCATTGTCGGTTAATGCGAAAGTTACAGGATCGCCTAAAGTACCAGAAGTAGTCACATAATCTATGATTTTACTTTTAGCTACACATAAAAAATCATCATTGTATTGTTGTAGCTGATCTTTGGTTGTCACCGGAATTTTAGATAAATCTTCAATAGATTGTATCGCATCTAGATCTATATTGTTTTCTGAAAACACACGTTTGTAATACGTAGAATTTTCATTTAAATACGCTAATAATTCGGCTAACTTTTCTTCTTGAAAAGCTTTTATTTCTGGTGTAGATGCTTGTTCTATTTTAGGAATCATGTTAAGTCCTTCTTTAATTTTTTTGGATCTTGTCTTGTGTCAAAAAGCGTAACGACAAATACATCATTACTTGTAAATGTGTAATATAATGTAGTATGTTTAGTTATTACACATTTATGAAGAGATTTTTTATTTTTAGATAAAGGAAATATTTCTGGATTATCCTGTAAAATGGATATTGATTTGTCTAGTTTTTTTATGAAATTAGATTTTACTTTTAAAGACCAGTTTTCGGTTAGGTATTCAAATAATTCTGGAAGTTTTTCATTTGCGATGTCCGAAAACTTAACAACTCTTGACATACTATCTATGTTTTTTCATGATAGTTTCATAGTCAGTAACTTTGCCTTCATTTATTTGATGTAACCCTAATTCAATTTCAGATTGTTGTTCTGCTGAAAGATCATCCCAAAAGTCATTTTTTTCTTTTATGAAAATTTGCTTTATGGATTCAATAATTTTAGGGTTATCAGTATTTAATAACAATTTTACTAATTCCATTTTTTCAGCTTGAATGTCCATCTTATAGCGTATTATAAACAAAAATAAGAATTCTTTTTCTTAATTAGTTTGCTTCGTATTTTCTATTTAAGTTTTCTCTTTATTTTCTTAATATATTTTTCTAATTCCTCTTGATCTGGAACCGTTGTAATCTCTTTCGTTTTCGCTATTTCAAAAGCGTTTAATGCTGCTGTGTAAAAACCTTTTTCGTAATAATATTTTCCAACAAGATAATATACTTCCCAATATTCTGGGTTTAGTTCTATGGTTTCCTTTAGTTTTTCGGAAGGAATGGATCTATCCTTACGAATAGCTTTTTGTAATTCTTTACTAGCTATTCTATAGGCTTCATAATTTTTATACGCTTGGGTAAACTGAAAAGGATCTGCTTCCTTTGTTAATTCTGGTATGGATAGATTTAAATGGGATGCAGAATTATCACTAAATATTTCATCTAAATCATAGGCTACAAAAGCTCCTAATTGATACGGATTGGAAGAAACCCAAACTTGTCTTTCTTCTGGTTTAAAAACAATTCCGTGATGCGCTAACAGCTGATTTAAGGCTTTTTCATTACCATAACCAATCACTTTATCATGCAAGCCTTCTTTGTTTCTTAGAATATCAACAGCATCTTGTACGTTTAGTTTTTCGGTTGCGTTTAAAAGCTCTTCCATGCGTTCGTAACGATATTGCGAATGGCTTTCTGCTATTGCTTTTAGGTTATTTTTATCTTCCGCGTAAGCGTCACTTTGAAAATGATTAGTACAAATTAGTTGGTTGGTGTTTTCTACTTCATACACTCCAAAATTCTTAGGCGAAACTTCTATAGTAACTGCTTTTTTATCTTTTGCACTACCCACAAAAATAGATTCGGAAACAAAAACTTGACGCTTTTTAGCAATAGCAATCGCTTCTTCAATATTGGTTGCGTGTTGTAAAATTTCACGATTCAGAATAGAAATGGGTGTTTTGGCAATCCACGGAATTTTAGACTTCCCAGCGTTTATAGTGACTGTAAGTCCGTGTTCATTCATCCCAGAAACCACACCAATCATTCCTGGCCAAGTTACCGACATAAATTTGTAGCCTTCGGTAGGATTTACAAAAGCTATGATTTTGTTTTTTGCGAAATCATCACCAGCGTAGAAATCGAGATTTCTTCCAATTAATAATTGTCCGTCTTCGGTTTTATTTCCCCAAGCCGCAAAAGAAGAACAGCCAACCAGCATTAAATCTTGCATGGCGTGACCAATATCATGCGCACCATGAAGGTATAGCACTCTTAAATATTCTTCGGCAATATGATTGTATTCGTTGGATGCGTATTTGGAGAGACCCAAAATCTCTGCCTTGTATTCTTCGGTAATATGTAAATACATTTTACGATTATAGAATGCTAAAACTTTGCGCAATAGATATTGTTTGAATTTGGAAGGCACCAATTCATCTACTTTACTTAAAAAAGCGTGTTCTTGGGTTTTGAATAAATCTTCGGTTAGTAAACCGGTATTTAAACCAATTTGATAGGCATTTCCTGTTACATAAAGCTCATAAGAACCATACTTGTTTTTTGCAAAACTGTTGTTTCCAGAAGTGAATGTAGAATCATTAATCGTTATTTTTTCTGAAATTGTTGCATCATAGCCACTAACATCTGGAATATCATGAATAGATTTCGAGATACCACAAGAAGTAAGTACTGTAAAAAGTACTACGACTAAAAACGAAGGATATTGCTTAAAAATATTAATCTTCATTGCTGTTAGAGTCTAGAATCTTATCTAATAAATAATCTTTACCAAGAATTTCGGAACAGGTAATAATAGCACTAATAGTTACACCTAAAATGCCATGCATATTTAAACTTTGACCGGTAAAAAACAAGTTTTTAATTTTTGTTTTTGGCGATAAATGCGAGTGTAGTGGTTTGTTTACATCTTTTACATACGCATACATAGAACCACGATTACTACCAATATAATCTCTATAAGATAAAGGTGTTGAGGTATAATAGGTTTCCACACAATCTCTAAGATTCGGGAATTTTTTCACCAATTCATCAATCAATGTTTCTGCTTTTTCCGTTTTAAACTGCTCGTAGGTTTGTCCTCTTTCGTTTTTATTCGCAACCGTATTATGTGTGTCTTCCCAAGGTTTTACTTCGTCATAATTCATATAGGTCATCACCGCAATACTATCGCCATAACCATTAGAGTTTTTCTTAATTCCCATAGACATCATATAACCTTCTGGCCAACTTTCTTGTGTGTAGTTGTGCGAATCCCAAACCTTGCTAGCATCTTTAAAATGGTAGAAATTTTTGTTTTGGTACTTAAAACTGTTCGGTTTTAAAACCAGGTATAAAGTGAAAGCAGCAATCGTACTTTCAATTTTTTGAATTCTGTTGGTGTATGATTTTCTAAACTTATCTTCACCTACCATTTTTACGGTAAGTTTTGGTTCTATATTAGAGATAAACAAATCGCCTTTAATTTCAATTCCTTTGGTTGTAATTGCTGAGGTAATCAAACCATCTTCAAACCCAAATTTAGAAACTTCATGGTGTTTATAAACTTCTCCACCTTCTGCTTTTAATCTTTTAATAAGTACTTTGGTGATCTGACTTCCGCCATTCACACAACGATACGAACTCTGTATATACGAGTTTGTAGATAAAGCATGCACGAAAAATGGTGTTTTATTCTGATCTCCGGCATACAAATAATTAGAGCCCGCCAATACCGCTTGTAGCTTTTCATTTTTTGTAAATGAATTAATGTATTGTTTTGCTGGTAGTTGAAAAATCTCTGCATCATCATAATAAGGCTTTCCTTTTTCTAGAGAATATAAAGGGAATTTCTGACACGTTGCTTGTAGTTTATCGCAATACATTCTAATGCCTTCTTCCTCTTCTGGAAAATCTACCAATAGGTTTTTTATAAAATTATCATAACCTTGTGCATGTTTGTATTCTTTTGGGTCGCCATCAAAAGAGATAATATCAAAACCATCTTCATCCATTTTATGAAGCTGTATGCCGTCTAAAATATCAATATATTTAAAGTATTGATGCAGATTCTGGCCTTCGCTTAATCCGCCAATATAATGCACTCCAGTATCAAAAATGGTTTTATTACGTACAAAGGTTTGTAGGTTTCCACCGTATTGATTGTTCTTTTCTAAAACACAAACACTCTTTCCTTCTTTAGCAAGAATGATTGCAGAAACCATTCCCGCAAGACCACTTCCAACTATTACAACATCATAATGCTCTTTGTACTTCAATATTTTATTTTTTTAAGATACTAAGTGTATCGTTTTCTATTTCTACTTTAAAACCTAAGGATTTTAAAGGCTCCAGATATAAATTTCTGCTTTCTTTTAATAATACAAAAAGATTTGCAGTATTTGCCATGTTTTCTATTTCATTTTCAGCGATACCTTCCAAATTAAGAAGGGCAACATTAGCATTGTTTTGTATTACTTCTTCTACAGAATTACAAACCAAAATCTTGTAATGTGTATTTGTAATATAGCTATTTTTAACGATAGCGCTTTCGTTTTTATCTGCTATAAAAGTGTGTATTTTTCTATCTGGATGATCTAAAGCTAATAAGAAATCGAGTTGCCCAGAATCTTTAGAAAGATGTATGATACTTGCTTTTTCGTCTATAAAATCTAGAATGGTTCTATAGTTTTTTGCATTGGTTTTTAGGTCTGTTTTTACTTTATAGTAAAGTGCATCGCCTTTATATCTATAGTCTTCTAAAGTAATACGATGAAAGTACGTTTCGTCTTCTAACTCTTCACGAAGGAGATTAAATTCTTTCTTAAAATGTGCACTTATTGCTTTCGTTTTTTCTCTAGATGTGGTACCAAAATTAGTGTTTTCCAATGGAATTCTATCTAATATTTTGATAGTAAGATGTTCCCTTTTTATAATAAAACTTCCTTTTGGTAATACTTCCGAATTTCCATGAATAAGTATTGGAACAATATCTAGTTTTAATTCTTCCGCTAAAAAAAAGGCACCTTTATGAAAGCGTTTTATTTTGTTGGTATACGAACGAGTTCCTTCTGGAAAAGCCATTAAAGAATAGCCTTGATCTAGTTTGGTTTGTAAATGCGAAACGCCTTTATCGATACCGTTAGAAACCGGATAAAAACCAGCCATTTTTACTGCTCTACCAAAAACTGGTGAGTTGTACACCCAATCATTTACCAAGAAAATAATTTTTGGATATTGCATTCCTATTGCCAGAATATCTAGAAAAGAGGTGTGGTTTGCAATAATAATAGATTGCTTTTTGAAGGTTTCGTTACTCGGATTTAAAGTACGGATTTTAACAAACGGATTGGTGTAAAAAACGGACTTCATAAACTTAGAAAGTATTTTATGAAACCACGACATTTTTATTTTTTTGGAAAGCGGAATAAGTGGAAATAGAATAGCACTTATTAAGCCTAAAACAAATCCGCCAATACCATAATATCCAAAAGAAAATATAGCATGTAACAGCAAATGGAAGGTAATTGGTCTTTTAGTTTTGCTACCTATGAATAATTTAAAAAGTAAAGGCTGAATGCTAAACGAAATTAGCAAAGCAGATAAAATACCAATAATAGAAACTAAAGAGATAGAATGTAGCGCAGGATGCTTGGCGAAAATTAAAACGCCGACTCCTAAAATAGTAGTAATAACCGAAAGGATAATCGAAGTTTTATGTGTTGGTAACGCTGCTTCTCCCGTTTTATATTCATGCAGTAAACCGTTGGTAATAAATATGCAATAATCTATGCCTAAACCAAAAACAAAAGTAGAAATAATGATGTTGAAAATATTGAACTGAATACCAAATAAACCCATAACACCAAGCGTTGCCAACCAAGTAAGTGCAATTGGAATTGCAGTAACTAAGGTTAAAGAAATGCTTCTGTAGAATAATAATAGTAGTATTAAAACGACGATAGACGAATATAGAACCAAACGATTAAAGTCCGTTTTAAGGTTCCCCAAAAAGGTTTCGTTCATGTGTTTTCTATCTACAACAACCGTCTTGTCTTGACGCTCAAAAGTATCTACAAGATTTTGTGTGTTTTCATCTTGTACTTTCACTAAAGTGGTAACGGTAGAAAAATCTTCTTTGGTTGTAATATAGTCTTCCGTAGAAATCGTTTTTAAAGCTTTAAAATCTACAACAGAAAGAGGTGTAAAGTCGTTTTCTAAAAGCGCATAAAAGTTTTTAAAAGTGCTAGGTTTAAAACCTAAAGTGTTTCCGCTTTCTACTAAATTATTTTTAGTGTTTTGAATGTTTTGAGTAGTCCAAAATTGCTTCCAATTATTTATTTTTTGAAGCTGAATTTCTTCCGATTGAATTAAAGAACCTATAGAACTAAATTGAATGATTTTATCTTCCTTCTGAAGCTTTTTAAGTATTGGATAAATAGCGTCGTTAGCTAATAAAGCTTCGTTTTCTGTGTTTCCATAAGTTGCTAAATACACCGATTTGGAAGAAATATTGGTAAGCGCATCCAATCTTTGTTGTGCTTCCATAAGCGGTTTAGGTTCAAAATTTAATTTGGCTAAATCGTTATTAAAAGTCACTTTGTTATAGGTGAAAGCGCTAATACTTAAAAGAATAACCAAAGCAATTAAACTCCATTTGTTTTTATGCAAAGGATAAGAAGCAACGCGATCTATAATATTCTTTTTGGCATTCGTTTCTGCTTTGGTATGATACACTTGCGGAATAAAAAGAAGTGCAAAAACCGAAGCTCCTAAAACACTAATAGCAGCAAAAATTCCTAAATCCTGTAATGCTTGCGACTCAATAAAAAGCAAACATAAAAAGGCTAGAGCAGTCGTTAAGCTACTCATTAAAATAGGTTTTGTAATTTCTTTATACAACTGTTTTACGTTGTTATTACTGCGTATATGTGTAAGAATATGCAATGCGTAATCTAAAGTAACACCAAGAAGTACCGAACCAATTCCTAAAGAAATAGCAGAGATTTTACCACGAATTAAATACAGGAAACTAACGGCTAGAAGTGCACCTAAAACAGTTGGTGTAAATAGTATAATGGGTACACTTAGCTTTTTATAAAACAGAATGAGAATGAGTAATAAAACCGTAATAGCAATACCAACAGTAAGCTGAATATCTGTTTTAATCTGTTTGGCATTTGCAACAGCAATTAGTGCTCCACCAAAATAATCTGCGGTTACTTTGCCTTGAAAAGTAGTATTAAGTTGTTCTTGTAAAGCATATAAATTATCCGCAAAAGTAGCGTTTTCAGCAGTCTCGCTTGAAGCAAAAGTAGGCGTGATAAAAAGCAGGACATTGTTTTTGTCTTTGCTAATTATAAAGCCGTTGTGTAAGGTGAAGTCGTCACCAAAACTGAGTTCTTGTAGTTTCTTTAAAGCAATAAAAGATAAACCTAAAGGGTCTTTTAAAATCGTTTCTTTCGCTACAAAACCAGAGGGTGAAATCAGGGTTTTATAATTGGCATTCGTTGTTTTTTGAATGCTGTCTTTATGTAGTTTTTGCTGTATGGATTGGTAATCGCTTTCGTTTAAAAATAGCGGTAAATTGTTGTAGACAAAGTCTAAAGTGTTCATGATATCTTCATCTGCAACTTGACCTTGAATGTCTTTTATATATGCTTCGGAAGTAGTAGCAATACTATCCATAAATGCCGTTGCATAGGTTGTTAAGTCGTCTGCATTTCCGTTTTCTTTGCGTTGAATATTTACAATAATCTTATCGGCAAAATTAACTTGTTTAAGTACTTTTTGTGCTTCGGAAGACTTTTCGCTTTGCGGAATAAGTTTCGTTATATCTTCTTCAAATTCAATGTTAGAAGCTAGAAAGAATAGACCAATAATTAACGACAACAAAATACCGATACTCAAAGGTTTTTGCGACGCTATGCGTTGGTATATGTTATAAAACAGCTTATCCATTTTGTAGTGTTGTGTTCTTTTTTTTGAAAAAGGTAAAGATTATAAAACTTATGATACCAAATACAATAGCAGAAATTGTGGCTAATGTAAAACTACCAACTAAGTATGTTTTTAGATGTTCTGTAATATCGAAACCATTTTTAAACATATCTAAAGTATACTTAAAATCTAAACCTAAAATACGTTGTCCAATTATGGAACTTCCATACAATATAAATGGAATAAAAGGAGGTAAGCTCACGTTAGAAAAACCAAAAGCGATTGCTTTATTTAGCTTTAATAGTATGGCTAGAGAAATGACAAGTAATGTTTGAAATCCCCAAAAAGGAGATATCCCAATAAATACACCTAGTGCAACCGATAATGCTTTTTTAGTTGGCGAATCTTGATGCCCTAAAAAGTCTTCGACAAAGAATCGTTTAATTCCTTTTTTTTTTAATTTCCTAAATAAATTTCTAGGCTTTATATAAAATGCTAATATTAAAATTAAGCAGGTATTTAAAATGCTAATTCTGGTGAAATCTTTAAAAGGCCTAAAGTGCGAAACGCGCTCACTTTCATCATACAATACTTGTATAGGGATATTTTTTACTGCCACATCATTCCATGCTGCTTTCACGATGACTTCTATTTCAAACTCGAATTTCTTCGTGTAAAATGTAAGCTTCTCTAAAGCTTTTAAAGGATACATTCGAAATCCAGATTGTGTGTCTGTAAGTTTAATTCCGGTTTCAAACCAAAACCAGAAGTTAGAAAACTTATTACCAAAGCTACTTTTTCCAGGAACTGTTTCATGACTCATGTTACGCGCTCCAATAAGTAATAGGTTTTTATTTTCCGATTGCTCTAAAGCGGCTACAAATACTTGTATGTCTTCTGGGAAATGTTGTCCGTCAGAATCTATAGTAATGGCATAATCATAACCTAAAGTCGTTGCTTTTATAAAACCTTGACGTAAGGCATTTCCTTTTCCTTGGTTTTTAGGAACTAGAATATGCTGTACTTGAGTATAGTTTTCTAGAATTTGAGAAGTGCTATCTGTAGCGCCATCATTAATAATAATAATATTTTTAGTGTATTGCAAAACCCCATCGATTACACGTTTTAAGGTGCGCTCGTTGTTGTATGTTGGGATTAACACACAGATTTTCAGTCTGTTTATTTTATTAATTAATAGCTCGTTAGTCACTTAAGAAAGTGTTTTCTTTTTAGGACTCTAAAATTAATGATTTTTCTTCATCTGTAAAGCCTTTAGACTGTAAAATATAGTCTTTTATGTGTTTTTTTAATGCGGAGGATTTTATGCCATGGAATTGTTTTAAGATGAAATGTTTATCTTCATCTATATTGCCTTTGTATTTTAAAAGCTTTGGTGTGTTTTCTTGAATACCAATACGTATAAAACGAACTTCTATATTGTTAGGGGCTTTTTCGACTGCATATTCTACTAAAGTAACACCTGCTATAAAGTCCTCTTTTTTTTCTTTTAGTGTTTTTGCATGCTTAGCAACTAATGCCATTGCAGCTCCTTTATATGCTACAAATTCTATTTTATCCTTTTTGGTAACTTCTGCTAGTGACGTATTAAAAGCTTCGGTTTTTGTCTTGTCTTGCGCTGCAATTTTATAAGCATCTCTTACGGTATTCAAATCTAAAGATTGAATAGTAATTAAAAAACTGGCAATAAGTACAAGTATAAGTTTCATTTTGAATTTTTATAAACCTACAAGGTTTTAGCTACTGAAATAAATGCAGCACCATGCCTTGCACGTTATTTTTCTATAAAGTTACTAGTCAATTTTAATGCCACAGTTTCATCAAATTTGGTTATATTTTTTACTTTATAGCCTTCTTCCGTTTCACTAATATCTATAGTTAGCACTAAATCTGGTGTTTTCTCCGGATTTATAATGGCCATAAATTTAATGTTGCTGGAGGATTGCATCATTAATTTTTTACCAACGACTTCTTCCGTTAACTCCTTAATAATTTGCATCATGCAAACTCCTGGAGTTACAGGGTTTCCTGGAAAATGTCCTTTAAAGATGTCGTGATCTTTGTTTATTGTAATGTTTGCAGTTGCCAAATTCTCGGCAACTGCTACATTATTTACGGTATAAAAGTCTTTTAATTGCATCGTTTTAGTTGCTAAAATCAAATTTATAAGAAACACCAATTTGAAAAACGCCATTTAGATTATTATCATCTCTTTCATCATCATAATAGTAATCACCACTTCCGCTATCTCCAAATTCAGAAAAACCGTCGTCATAATCAATAATACCTTGTTTGTAACGTGCTTCCACAGATAAACCAAAAGGGAAATCATAACCAATTCCTCCTGTAAAGGTAATATCTATTGGAGCGGTATCATAAGAATTATAATACGGATCATAATAAGAGTCATAACGATAATTGCTTTGTACATTATCACTAACTTTTACATCGATTCCAGGTCCTACTAAGAAATGTAATCCAAGGTTTTTAATTGGTGAAAATTTATTGATTACAGTTAAACCTACATATTGTAAATCAAGATCATCAACGCCAGAAATATCATATTTTGCTCCTTGTCTAGAATAGGTGACTTCTGGTTGCAAGGCATAAAAATCTGCTAATTGCATCTCTAAAAAAGCGCCAATATAGAAGTCTGTCTTTTGGTCTGTTTTTAAGTTACTTACATTTGCAAAATTAGCACCAGCTCTAACTCCTGGTTTTAAGGTTACTTGCGAAAAAGCGGTTGTACCGGCAATAAGTAATGCTAGGCTTAAAATAATTTTTTTCATTTGTTTTTTGTTTGTTGAAAATAATTTGAGGCTGGTAAAGTATAAAATTTAGTTCTTTTTAAGAAGTATTTTGCCATCATAAAATAAATATGCTTCTTCTAAAAAGGATACCATGTCTGGCCAGTTTGCAGCAGATTCAAAATAGTTCTGATAGTATTTATTGGTTTTGATGGTTAGAATGTTATCGGTAACGGAAGCTTCACTAGTAAAACCTCCAGTTTGATTTTGAACATTTTTATTCAGTTTTTCTAATCCTTGTACCGAATATCCTTCCGGAATAGTTAACGATATATTATTGCTATACGATCTTGGATAGTTCATATAAACATTGTTATCGCGTTGTTTATGTTCTTCGTCGATATCTGCTTGTCCGCCAATAAGTTTTCCTATTAAAAGGATATAATTATTACCAGCTTTTCGAATAAGTTCTTCTTTTAAAGTAAACGCTTCTTCGAATTCTAAAGGGTCTTCCACTCCAAAACGGCCATTATTGAGCACCTTAAAAGTATAATCGTCTATTTCTAGATCGTATTCGTTTTCGGTTTGTTTTTCTAATTGTTCTAGTTGTTTTTCCTTTTGCTTATCTAATAAACTTTTATATTCTTTTTTATAACGAAGTCTGTCTTTCTCTTTTCTGACTTGATCTAAAACAGGTTCGGTACCATACTTTTTATGATCTTTATAGATGTAATCATAAAAGTTTAATCGATCCTTTTGTGCATCTATCTTGTTGTGTCCTGTTGTTGCCGAAATTCTGTTTATTTGCATTCCAGAAAAATCATCAGGAAGTGTAATTGCAATAGATTCTGTAGTGTTATTTATTTTGTGATCGGAAGCTGGTAAACTCGTTAATTGAATATCTTCAATATGTTTTCTGTCTACCACTTTTAAAGCATAGGCATCCGAGTTTTCTAACAAAGGTGATATTTGATTCACTGTTGAAAATTGATTGAAATGCTCTATATACAAAGGTTTTTCGGTTAGAATTTTTAGTACAAAATCTACATTGTCTTCTATCAGTAAATCTTTAATTGGGCCATTGTATCTTTTGGTACCGATTAATATTTCATAATCTATTTTATTGTCTTTTAAAAAGGCTGCAAAAAACTTGATAAATTGGGCATCCGAATTAAATATTATCGGATTCTTATAATAGCCATACGGATACATAATATCACTTTCATCTAACACAAAAGCTTCTACATAATTAGTGAAGTATTTATGACGAATAAAATAAAACGCTTCTTTTACCTTTTCTTCTTCCGTTGTAAAACTTTTATCTTTTAAGAATCTTTCTACATCTCCAAGATTTCCATACGGACTGAATTTATCTTCATATAGATTAAAAATTTCTTCCTTTTTAATATCCTTTTTTATGGTATTTACATCGGTTGGCATAAATGCATCTGCTCGTTTTTCATGCTTTCTTGTTCTAGCAAACAACACTTGAAACTTATACGCAGGAAGTTCTACTAAAGGATAAAACCATCTTGGAAAATCATTAGATGCCACATTTTGCATGGTGAAACCATAAAGTCTTGTTTTGTTTTCTTTGGAAAGTGCTTTGTATGTTTCTAATTCTGGAGCATTATTGTAGGTGTTTAAACTCACAAAGAAATCTTTTTCGGTTTCTAAAGAAAATTTAAAATCTAGAATCGGATAATGCTCTCCTACAATATCTTCAACGTCATCAAATTGATACAAATCATTTTCACTGACAATGATATTGGAGTAGAAGTAATAGTCTAAAATATCTCCTTTTTCCAGGTTCGGAATTGCTAGTTTGTTTTCGTCTTCTTCTTTAATCGCTTCGTTATCTACATCTATTTGAATTTCTTCACCATCAGGTTTAATGATTTTAACACCTAATATAAATGTGTTTAATAAACCTTCGATATGTGCTGTTTTTTGAAATTTAAATTCTGAAAAATCATTCACAGCAACTTGGTCTAATAGTTTAATTTGCTCGTGTTCTATTTTTGTATATTCTATGCTATTATGCGGTCTGTTGTAAATATATTTGACCTCTCTATATAGTATTATTGCAGATTGGTCTTCTAAATCTGTTGGTATAGTAATAGCGCTAAAATCTTTTTTCTCGCTCCAAATATATTCTTTTACACTAGCTTCCTTTTTTAAATGTTCTTTCGATTTTTTTTGTGCGAAAGTAGGTACGCTCATTAAAAATACTAGGGTTATAAGTAATGCTTTATTCATATTTAATTAAGACTTGGTTAGTATTATTTGTTCGTTATAAATAGCATTTAATTTAGTTATTGCAGCATTCCATGCTTCAAAATCATCTGTAGTAATCGTTGCTTTTTTTATTTCGAATTCCTTTTTGTAAACAATGTAATCGGATTCTTTTTCTAAAGAAACACTAATTTTAAAGTTATCGTTATCTACAGTAAAAGATGCTGGTAATGTAGAAACTGTGTAGGTTTCTGGGATTTTTAACCGCATTTCTGTAAGTACGTCTTTCTTGTACGAAAAATTGTAATTGGTTTGTCTTTCTTCAAAAGTATAGTTATCAAATTCTTTATAAAAGTCTAAATCAATATACATTTCATTGTCAAAAGAAGAAACGGCATTGTTGTGTTTTAAAGCATAGTTAACATCAATAGTTGCTTCTCTATTTTCTAGATTAGAGGTTTCTATATCACTAACCAAAACGTTTCTATTGTAACTGGCTAAATAATCTTTTAGTGCTTCCTGTTTTTTATTACTTTTTAAATTATTGAAATTGTATAAAAAGTCGGCTCTACTTTCTCCTTCATACGCTCTGGTAGCTAGGCCTTCAATTTCTTCATTTATAATAGTTGCATTAAATAAAAAAGACTCTTTGTTTCGGGTAGATGTGCTTGTTGGTACTTCTTCTAGCAAAAACGAATCGTTATCTTCTATCATACTTTGCTTGCCTTGAATTCTTTCGGCATATTCACCAAAGGCATTAAATTTTTCGGTAGGATCTAGAAATATTTTTTTTCCATCTTTAAATAAAGTACAAATCATGTGATTGTCTACAGCAAGAGATGGCGTACTGTAATTGTATGCAATTCGTTTGGTACCAATCCACGTTAATCGAGCATCAAAACCTGCAATAACGAGCATTTCTTTCGCTAGGTTAGCCATTCCTTTACAGTCACCATATCTTTTTTTAAGCACGTTTTCTGCAGTTTCTGGTTTAAAACCGGCAATACCATCTTCAAAAGCAATATATCTAATATTGTCTTGTACCCAATAGTAGATGTTTTTAATTTTTTCTTCGTCTGTTGTAGCGTCTTTAGTTAGTTCTGCAACTTTTTGATTTAGTAACTCGCTTTCGTGACTAATATCTTTAGTTAAAGATTTATACCAGGTATATAAGTCTTTGGTTTCGTTAAAAAGCGTTTGTTTTTCGCCTTTAGAAGTAAAATCTTTAGCTAGTAATAGTATATGCGGATAAATGTAACTTGGTCCAGGAGAGCCTTTTTCATCATAATATGCATCTAAATTCGATACTTTATAGGTGATGATTCTTTTATCTCCTTCTTGTTTTTCGGTTTTCTGAATGTCGAAATTTTCAAAATTATTTTCAAATAAATCGACGTTTAGCCATTCCGGAATTTCAATGACAATCTTTCTGCTTAAACTAGGATATTCGCTAGTAAAATAAATACTTGTAAAGTACTTGATGTCTTTGGTGTGTTTTATCGATTCGAAAAAATAGGTGTAGCCTTGTGTTGGGAAATCCACATTAGCGAACTTTACACGAGCGTCATTATGAAATAAATCGTTGTCTGTATAGGAAACATCTTTGCTAAGAATACGTGCTTCTTTTTTATTGCGATAATAGAATTGAAATTTTTCAATTTTGGATTCACCATCATAAAACACGGGTTTTTGAATATCAGATCGATAATTGATATTCATTAAGTGTTCCGTAGTATAATTATTTACAGCAACTTTATTGTCTTCGATAGAGAAAGTAACTAGGTTATCACTTTCTAATAAAACAATATCTTCTTCTTCATAAATAGCTCTTAGTTCTTTTGCTTTGGAAATATCTTCTGGCGTTGGATCAATTTTTTTCTGACAATAACCAATAAACGGAAGCAGCAAAATGATTAAAAATATTTTTTTCATTTTGTAATAGATTTGAGGTTGATTTTTAGCTTAATATTAGAGTGAATGATCTCTATATGTTGTGCAATATTATCCTTTAAATCGGTAAACAGAAATCTTACTTTTTCTTTATGGCTATTGGCTCTAATGATTTTAGTGATTTCTGGGGATTCAAAGTAGTAGTAGGTTTTATTGTCTAAACTTGTTTTTTTTATGGTTTCATTAGTAATGGTGTAGGTTTTTTCAGCTATTAAATGCTCCGTAATTAAAACTTTGAAATCTTTTTTTAATACGTTGATTAGTATTTTTTTATTAAGATCATCTAGAATATAATTTACGGTAAAGGTGTCTTTATTAAAGGTGAAATCCAAAAGCTTGTTTCCCATTTCTGTGGTAAAAACAATTCTGTGGTGTTGTTCGCCTATTTTTTTTACAATAAAAATCCCGCCAAAAGAATTTTCATACACTTCTATATTGGCTTTGTAAATATAATCTTGATTGGGATTAGCAAAATATGGATTAATAATATTGCTAGTTATAGCAGCTGCTTCGAAGTTGTTCTTTTTAGGAAACGATGCACAGCCAATAAAGATAAAGCATATACTAATTAGTAAATATCGCATTATCTAATGTTTGGTTTAATACTTTATTGCTGAATACGATTCTTGTATAATCTTGTGAAGGTTCTACCATTTTTACTTCTATTACATCTCCTTTTGTATTGAATGTAATATGAAATGCTTGAATGTATTTTGCGAATTTTTTGTCTTTCGGACTAAAATAAACCAAGCTGTTTTGGTCTTTACGGAAGTATGTTATGCTAAACTCATTTTCATCAAACATATCGCCTTTTACGCTGCTTATAATAAGTTTGTTTAATTGTTTAAACATTTTATTACTGCCAATATCCACATTGCTTTTATTGCCTTCGTCGTTAATATAAAGGGTTTCGTTTTTAAATAAAACCGAGTATTTAAACGGATCTAGATATTCCCATTTTACTAAATCTGGCGCTTGAAACGCTAATTTTCCAGAGGTTTCAATATCGTTATCCAAAAAATCTAAATGTTTGTATTGTACAAAATCACTAGAAATGGTTTTGGTTGTATTTGCTAATGCTTTTACTTTTGTTTTTAAAGCTGCAGCTTCTGTGGTATCCATTGGTGTTTGTGCGTGCGCAGCAAAAACAGTGAAGAATAATATATATACTAGCTTACGCATAGGCTTTTATTTGGAATAAGTTGTCTATTGTAACAGACGTTATTTTTTGTTGTTGTAAAAATAACAATAACTGTTCCAAAACAGCAATAGTTTTGTCGCTAGTATCGTGTAATAGAATAACATCGCCCTTTTTAAGGTTTTTGGTTACTCTTTTTAATATTGTTTTTTCACTTAAATTTCTAGTGTCTAGCGAACGTTTATTCCACCCAATAGAATGTAATTTAATAATTTGTAAAGCACGTTTTATTCGCGGATTTGTAACGCCAAAAGTTGGTCTGTATAGTAATGCTTCTAAACCTATTTGTTGTTTAATGATGTTGTTGGTTTGTTGTAATTCTGAAACGATTTCTTCCACCGAAAAAAAGCCAAACTTAGTACTATGGGAATAGGTGTGGTTACCAATAGTATGTCCTTGTTCTACAATGCTTTTGAAGGTTTCCGGATGCATTTCTATTTCTTTCCCAATACAGAAAAAAGTAGCTTTCGCATTGTAGGTATTAAGAAGCGCTAAAACTTTTGGTGTGAATTCAGGATTTGGGCCGTCATCAAAAGTAATTGCGATTTGGTTTTTAGATGTTTTCGGATTGGAATTTAAGGACGTATAGTGATAGTTCCAACCAACAAAAGAAGAACCTGCAACGGTAATTAAAAACCAAGCAAACAGGAATAAAATAATAAACCAAAACGAAAAACTATAAAAGCTGTAAGCAAGTAACAAACCAATTAAAAGAAGGCTTGAGATAATATTTACAGATTTAAAATTTAGCATTGTTTAAGTAACGTGAAACTATGATTTTCTCCACGATACTGGTTGTATAATAAGATAGTTTTAATAGAAGTTGTTGCTTTATCATTGCGTTTCACAACTTCTGGAAGTGTTTGTGTTTTTAATACTTTTGAAGCTAACCAAAATCCAAAAGAAGATGCGGTGTTAAACTCACCACATAAATGCTTGTAGTAACCTTGTTGTGTGTTTTTAAAACCTTCCGATAAAGTAGTATAAAAAGAATCAAACTCTATATCGCCATTGTTTCCAAGAACTAAAAGATCTATAGCTTCTATATTAAGGTTGTTTTCCTGTAAAAAACGAGAAGCTTCCTGTAAAAGTTCAGCTTCCGCTAAAGTATTATAAGTTTGTATGGCAACAAGTTCTCCGTAAGAAGATGCTTGTTTTTCGTTAGAAAGTACAAAGAAATTTGCACCTTCACCAAAAACAGCGCCTTTCGTTTTAGATTCTAATAGTTGGGAAACTTTTACGTTTTCCTGTTTTACTAGATGAACTGCTTTTTGAATTTCTGTGGTATGTTCCCCTAATTCATCGACACCACCAACTAATATGTTTTTTTCTTCGTCTAATTCTAATTGCAATTTTGCGTCTAACAAAGTAGATTCAAAAGAATTACTAGAATGCACGTAGGTGAAATTATAGCCTTTACATTGTAACTCTAAAGCTATTTGTCCGCCAACGGTATTGTGTGTAGATTGTATAAAGGAAGTAGGCGTAAGGTATTGCTCGTCATTATCTATAATAGCACTTACAAATTTTTCAGAATCGCGTACGCAACCCATTCCGGTACCGGTAATAATGGCATCTACATTGTCTAAACCAGATTCTTGTACTGCTATTTTGGAAGCTACAACTCCCATTTTAATTCCTTTTGCCATGCGTCTTGCAGCAGCTGGTGGAATATAATCTTTGTAATTCGGATTTATCGCAGGAATTACATTGGCTTCGTAATCTTCAATTTCTGTTAAAAAGGAAGCGTTATCCAATGTTTTTTGAGCAGATATGGAAGCGATACTATTTATATAAACGGTCTTCATAATTATTGCTCTTTTGAAAATATTACAGTAGAACAATTTCCTCCAAAACCAAAAGAGTTAGACATCACAGATTGCAATGGCTTTTCTTTTAATTCTAATTGTGGTGTAATACTAAATTCCTTCATCTGTGTTTTAAAATTCAGATTTGGGTAAATGATATTGTTTTGCAATGCTAAAACGGAATATACCGCTTCAATTGCTCCAGCAGCAGCCAAGGTATGTCCGGTATATGCTTTGGTAGAACTAAAATCTGGAACGTTTTCACCAAAGACTCTTATAATGGCTCTTCCTTCGGATAAATCATTATTTCCAGTTGCAGTTCCATGTGCATTTACATAATCGATATCTTCGGCTTTGTAACCCGCAATATCTAATGCTTTTTGCATGGCTAGTGTTGCACCATCGCCATTTTCTGAAGATGCAGTTTGGTGATATGCATCATTGGCATTACCATACCCTTTTACGTAAGCAAGCACTTTTTTGTTTTCTGCTTGTACTACTTTGTCGGATTCTAAAACTAAAAAAGCAGCGGCTTCACCAAGATTTAAACCTTTTCGGTTTTCATCAAAAGGTGTGCTATACGTATCCGATAAGATCATCAAGGTTTTAAAACCGTTAATGGTGAATTTAGATAAGCAATCTGCTCCACCAACAATCACACGATCTAGTTGACCAGATTTTATTAATCGAGCGCCTAGCATTATGGAATTTGCTGCCGAAGAACATGCCGTACTTATTGTGGTAACTAGGCTTTTTTCTATACCTAATTGTTCTGCTATTTTTTGAGTAGAATCTCCAGCATGATGTGCTGAAATATATTTCTGAGTGCTTTTATCTTCTAAATATTCATAATAATAACGCTCTGTCATGTCCATGCCACCAACGCTTGTTGCCGAAATTAAACCTGTTTTGTATGCGTTAATATCTGTGATACCAGCATCTTGTATCGCTTGTTTTGCAGCTACGACGCCAAGTAATGCGGTTCTTGAATAATTATTATCTGAAGGTAAACCAAGTTGTTGTTCTAATGCTTCATTAGTAAAATCAATCTCACCAACCATAATATCATTGACATGATTGGTTTTAATTTTAGAAACACGAGAGATTCCTTTTTTACCATGTATAAGCGATTGGTAGTTTTCTGCAACATTGTTTCCAATGGCAGAAATAATTCCCATTCCTGTTATAGCAACTCCTTTACTCATATTTACTTCCTGTGAAAACAGGGTTTTTTAGATTTCAGACCTGCCAGGTTTTTAAAACCTGGCAGGTCTCTTTTTTAAGTTTGTTACTTAGATCTGTGTTCTGTAATATAAGCAGCCATGGTGTTAATAGACTCAAAAATAGAACGTCCTTCTTTTGGGTCTGTTAATTTAATACCATAACTTTTATCTAACATTACAATTAGCTCTAATGCATCAATAGAGTCTAAACCTAAACCATCACCAAAAAGCATATCATCATCTGCGATGTCTGCAATAGTCATGTCTTCTAAGTTTAATTGCTCAATAAGGTTTTCTTTTAATTCTTGTTTTAATGCCTCCATACTATGTATTATATAATTTTATTATGTCTTTTTTACTATGTGTTATTGTGCCTTCTGTAGCCACTAAATATAAAAATGCTTCGTAGTTGTCTTCGCCATCAAATTCTACCCAGCCACAAAGTACTTGATCTGCTTTGTTGCTGGATAATAAACTATTGGCATACGTTAACAAATGTGTTGCGTTAAAGTTTTCAAAGATAAAAAAACTATTTTCAGAATACAGCTTATATTTTATACTTATCTCACCAATACAAATATTTGGTAATGTATATACAAAAACCGCAGGACTAGGAAAGTAGCTTTCTTTGTTTTGAATAGATTCTTGGTGTTTTCTGTCGGTATCTAAACTAGATGCTTTGTTAGAAAACACGATGGCAATGTTGTTTTCTTCTTCAGAAGAGAGGTTTTCGTTTTTTAATAGAATATCGGCAGTTAAAAAAGCAAGTTTACTCAAATTATCCATTTTAAAAAATTTTGGATATTTCGTGTTCTGGTCTTTGTAAGCAGCTTTTATAAAAGGAGAAAACGATTCCTCTTCGTCTTTATATACCACAGAACCGTTTAAAGAAACTTGATTGTTCTTTATACTGCAATAGGATTTTATGTGGTAATTGGTATTCATCTATTATGCTTTGCTAAAAGTAAACATCGTGTGATATTCACCAATTTCAACATCTTCGTTAAGTTGTAAACCAGCTTCTTCTGCTATTTCTTTAAATTCTGTTGCTTTGTACATTTTAGAATTCCCATTTGCAATTACGGTAAAGTAAAGCGATGTCGCTTCTAAAATAAATTTAGCATTATCAAATTTCTGTCTGTCGGTAAAGGTTTCTATGATGATTAATTCTGAGTTTTCATTCATAGAATTCACACAAGTTTTAAGCACTTTTAGGATTTCTTCTTTAGAAAAACAATCTAAAAACTGACTCATCCAAATCGTTTCCGCATCACTTGGTATTGTTGGGTTGTCAGACAGCCAATCTATTTCATGACCTTTTACTCGGTCTTCAAAACCTGCTTTTTTAACATTCGCTTTCGCTTTGTTTAATTGTCCAGGAAGATCAATCATTGTTATGTTTACATCGCTATTGTAAGTACAACATTTTACGGTGAATTTCCCTGTATTTGCCCCGATATCAAATATTTTCTTACGGTCTTTTTTAAATAAAAGACCTAAAGCTTCTGTAAAGATGTCATCCGAATAATGATGGTCAAAGTCAAACCAAGATTTTTGTTGTAAAGGTGTAAGTTGTGATAAGCCTTCGTAAACCGTTGGCCAATCTCCAAGTTCTTTTAAACCCGTTGGTTCTCCTGTTTTTATAGCTTCGTCTAAATGAAATAAACCTTTATAACAAACCTCATTCGTGAAATTAATATTTACGTTAACCGTTTCGTTATATGCTAAAAAGTAACCAATAGTAGTAAGTTCAAAATGTGCTGTTTCGTTTTTGGAAACAATGTTTGAACTTTCAGCAATTTCTAATAATACACCAACACCATAGGTGCTAAGTTTTAATTCTTCAGCAATTGCTTCTAAAGTGATTCCTCCTTTTTTTCTTTTCTCGAAAATAAGATCGAAAATACCAAGTTTTCTTAAAGATACTGTTGCTTGAAATACAAAAGGAGCCATTGCTATTTTTTGTGCTTCTTGAATTGCGTCTATAGCTTTTATAGATGGGTTTGACATATTTATTTAGTTTTTTGAAATAATATTGCTGTATTACAACCTCCAAATCCGGAAGCCGTTTTTAAGAATCTATGACTGTTTTTTTTAGTTGTTTCTGTGATTACGTTAATTGGTTTAGTAACTCCGGAAGTCTCAAAACCTAACGATTTATACAACGTGTTATTTTTTAAGGAATGCATTCCAACAATGGTTTCTACCAATCCGGAAGCACCTAAACTATGTCCGAAATAGCCTTTTAAACTATGTAAAGGAACACTGCTTAAGTCCATTCTGCTAAACGCAATGGCTTCCATTTCATCGTTGAACATGGTTGCTGTTCCGTGTGCTGAAATAAAATCGACATCTTCTGCTGTAATATTTGCTTGCTTAAATGCAGATTGCATGCTTCGGTATAGACCTTCACCTGTTCTGGAAGGACCAGAAATATGGTTTGCATCATTACAAGAACCTTCGCCTAAAATAGTAACGGATTCTTCCGCTAGATTATTAGGGTTATTAGTAACTAAAACACTTGCTGCAACTTCCCCGATATTTATTCCTGTTCTATTAACGTCATAAGGTTTACAGGGTTCGCTGCTTAAAGCTTGAAAAGAATTAAATCCAGATAAAATAAACTCTGTAATGACGTCTCCACTGGTGATAAATACGTGGTCGTAAGTGCCTTGTTGTATATATCTTTTTGCAATTGCAACGGCTAGAATTCCAGAAACACAAGCATTAGAAACAACAATTGCGTCGTTTTTAAAATGGAAAAAATCTTTGATTTGATTACCAAGCTCACTTAAGTACGCTCTGTCTTTATGAAAAGGATTGTTTGTATCTAAAGCATCTACGTTTCCTTTTGTAGTAGAAATAATTAGTCCTACACGATCATTAATTTCTATGTTTGAAGCATCTATGACGTTACTTAAAGAAGTAATCATCATTTGTTCTAAACGCGTATAATCGGCTTTCGGATTTAGGGTATTAAATTTTTCTTGTAAAGCTTCCGTAGGAATTAAAGAAGTATAAAAAGGTTCTGGTAATATCGATTTGTCATCTATACGTTGTAAACCGGAAACCTCATTGCTAATGTTAGCAACAACCGCTTCACTAGTAAAACCTAGTGACGAAATAATATTGTTATGTGAAACGTACACTTTACTCATCTAGTAAGCCTACGGTTTTTTTCCATTCCATAAAAAATTCTGGAATAGCTAATGATAAATCTCCTTCACCAATTTTATCTACAAATACCTGAACGGTTTCTCCTGTGCATACTAATTGCTCTTTTTGGTTATAAATTTCATAACGAAAAACCATTTTAGCAGCAGGACTATCTATATAGATTGTTTTTATGGTTGCAACGTCACCATAGCGTAAAGGTAATTTGTGGTCTGTACTTGATTTTACAATTGGTGTTGCGTATCCATACTCTTTTTGGTCGAGGTAAGAAATACCATGTTTTCTGCCAAAAGATTCACGCCCATCTTCGAAATACTGAATATAATTTCCATGCCAAACAATACCCAACGGATCTGTTTCTACAAAGCGTACACGTACTTGATTGGTATGTTCTACGAGTTTATTAGACTGCATTTTTCTTTTCATTATAAACAATAGCGATTAGCGTGGTTACTATAAAAAATACAAATAGTAAACCTATTTCTGGTAAAATTTCTACAAGACCGGAATTTCGTAAAAATACGTCGTAAAATGCATTTAATCCCCAATTCATTGGAGAAATATTAGATAAAGTTTGCATAAACTTAGGCATAATAAATACAGGAACCCAAACACCACCAAGTGCCGCTAAAATAACAACAAACGTAGCGCCAAAAGGAGCAGATTGTTCTTGTGTTTTTGCAACGGTACCAAGTAATAGACCTAAACCAATTGCTGCTAAACCTGAAAATATAGCAACAACAAAAAGTAGGGGTAAGCGTCCTGAAATATCCAACGTTGGTAAGCCCATTATTGGGAAAAGATACACGCCAATGGCAAGCATTAACATAAACTGGATAATACAAACACAGAGATAGACCAATGTTTTTCCTCCTAAAACCGTGGCATAAGAAACTGGATTTGTACGTAAGCGCACAAAAGTACCTTGACTTTTTTCTTTAACTATATTGATAGACAAAGGCACGATTATAAAGAAAATGGCAAATAATGTCCAAGCAGGAACGTTGTGTTGTACCGAGTTTGGTTTTATTTCTTCATCATTCTTTATTGGTAAAATTTCTTTAAAGCTGATAAAATTATCGGTTTCAAAAATAGCTTCTGAAGGATCATCTGTTATTTGTTGCTGAAAGGCTTTATAGATAGACTGTGTTTCAATTTTTGAAATCATTTTATCTATTCCGTTTTTAACCGAAGACTTAAAAGTAAGCTGTGTTGCAGGGTCAAAATAGAGTTTTACTTCTTTTTTTGGAATAGGAAGGATTTCGGTTTCGCCTTCTTCATCTAAACCAAATTTAGAAAGAATACCATCTACGTTTTGCGTTACTTTTTTATTTAAATCGGAAGAAAGATTTTCTGGAATAATGATCGCAAGTTGATACTTTCCCGAAAAAACCAAGTCCTTAGCAACGGTTTCATTCTCTTTTACAATAACTTGAAAAGTGTTAGAATTTGCTAATCCATCTTGTATCGTTTGCGAAACGGTACCTTTGTCATTGTCTACAATTAAAACAGGGATTTTAGCATCGCTAATTGTTTTAAACGTGCTGTCTTGAATGATGGTTATGGTAATAATAAGTACTAATGGCATTACAAATAATACCACGAGACCTCCAAAATCTTTAATTAGAAGTAAATACTCTTTATATGCCGAAGCCCAAAGTTTACGCATGATCTCTTAAGGCTTTTCCTGTTAAACTTAAAAATACATCTTCTAGATTATGAGCACCTTTATGGTTACTTATTAGCGTTTCTGGTTTTCCTGTTATTATCAGTTTCCCATGATCTATTATAGCAACTCTGGTGCAAAAAGATTCGGCCTCATTTAAATGATGCGAAGTATAAATTATGGTAGTTCCTTTTTTGTTTAAACCTTGAAGAAACTGTATGATTACATTTTTAGATTGTACATCTACACCAACGGTTGGTTCGTCTAAGAATAAAATTTTTGGTTCGTGCAAAATACTTGCAATAAGATTTATACGACGTTTCATTCCTCCAGAAAAAGTTTCTATTTTTTTATTGGCAAATTGTGATAGCCCTAATATTTGTAAATACTCTGCTATTTTTTTATTTAAATCCTTTCCATGTAAACCATACATGCTTCCAAAATATTTTAGGTTTTCGTTGGCGGTAAGCGTAGGGTAAAGTGCGTACTCTTGCGGTACAATACCTATACGTTGTTTTAGTTCGTTTTTATTGGCTTGATAGGTTAAACCGTTAATAGTAAAAGTACCGGAAGTTGGTTTTATTAAGGAACATAATATAGAAATTAAGGTCGTTTTTCCTGCTCCATTTGGACCAAGAAGACCGAATATTTCCTTTTCTTCAATAAACAAATCTAAATCGACTAACGAAAAATTTTCGGCAGTCTTATATTTTTTAGATATGTGTTCAATACGGATCATATTAAATAGCTTTTTTTAAAGCTTTAAAAAACACTTCTTCTTTGTCTGCAATAGCTTCTAACTGTGAAGCTACTTCGTTATAACCATCTGCTTTTGCTCCTCTATTTTTATAAATTCGGGAAGCATCTACAGCAAAATCACGCCATAAATCACCAATTTGTGTCATTTCTTTAGAAAGATCTGCTAGTTTAGGATTGTTTAATATTTTGCTAGACTCTTGTAAAAATGCTGCAAAAATATATCGGAAACCTCCGCCTCCAGTTCCTATTTCTTCTTGCATTCTTACTATTTGCCCTAAATAATGATTTGCTTTTTTAACGCCTAGTTTTTTAGGCCATTTTCTTATTTGCTTTGCAGTAAAACGAATTCCTTTAACACCAAGAACAGGCATTGGAGCTAACATATCTCTGCAGGTATGTTTAATTCCTTTTAGTATTGCTTTTTCTAAATCAAGTTCTTTTGGGAAATTTGTTGGGTAATAAATATGCCCTTTTGGTGGTAAAGCGCCTTTCGCAAATCTTACTTTTTCAAGTTCTTTATCTGTTAAAGTGGTTACCGTTTCCATAACCGGATCACTTATTAAATAGGTGTCTTCCGTTTTTCCGTAAACGACTAAATTGTGTGCGTTAAAATGAAAACGATATTCGTCTGGAAAATATGTTAAGTTGTAAACACCAACTTGTAAACCAACCGGATTATTATTGTTTAGGTTTTCATCTAAAACAGCTTTCGCTTTTATAGGATCTTTAAATTTTTCTCGTTTTATTTTAATACCAACACGTTTCGCAAATCGTTTAAAAATAAAACCAGGCATTGCTCTGTATGTAATTGCAGGAGCATGATTTACTTTTAAAAATGGAATATAACAAAACAGCAATCCAGAACCAATACCAAAAACCATTGGCTCACTAACATTAAAGCCATGATGTTTCATTAAATTAGAAACCACACCATTTTCGCAATGCGCAGATTGATGATGTGTAAAGTTAATTTGCATGTTGTAGGTTTTTAAGTTGGTCTATGGTAATTTCAAAAACATCTGCATATTTTTGAAGGATTTTATTGGATAATTTATTAAATACATTGGGTTTAAAATGACGTTTTACGCGCCATTGCCAAAGGCCAACATAGCTTGCTAAAATTGGAAGATCCATTTTATGAAATTCCATATAATATTCTATCGGACTGGTTTGGTTGTTTTGGACTCTTTTTTTAGCGTCGGCAACTCGTTGATTAATATCGTCAATCGCATTGTCTAAAGCAATGGTTTTAGGATCCCAACCGGTTGTGTGTGCAGTTGTATATTCTCCGTTTTCATCTACAGCATAGCATAATTCTCTAAAATTTGCGGACTCTAAATTACTTTTATCCTGAGGTACTTCGCTTTTTTTCATGACCTTTAATTTTTAGGTATTTCCTGAATAAACAAATTCATTTCACAAGATAATAATTCTTTGTTTGAAGTAGCAATAGTGCACTCTAAAGTACAAATGCTATAATGATTGGCGTCAAACCTAGATTTTAAATTTGCATTCGATATTATGATCTCTCCAATGGAAGGAGACGCAAATATGGATACTTTTTTTATAGCGGAAATAAAACCGATAAGCTTTGTTCCTTCTCCTTCTAGATCATCTTCTTCAAAGTAGCTTTTACCAACAATAGAAGAGCAAGTCTGCGCTGCGTTTTCAATGAGACCTAATTCATTAAACCGCATGTCTTCATCTACAAAAATGCAATCTTCTTTTATTTCAAACGAAGTGGTTACGTGTTCATCATCAATAGATATTACATGGTCTACCATTAAAAATGGCGTACGATGTGGTAAAAATTTTGTGATATCTAGTGACTGAAACTTATTCATTAGCTAGCAATAACGGTTTTCATTTGTGCAAAGGCAATTTCCTCTTTATCTTGATTAAAGGCTTTAACTTCTACCATTGTTACTCCCATAAACTCATGAAGTATGGTTGCTTCGGTTGTAATGGTTTCATTAAGTTTTGGAAGCTTCTGTACTTCTACTTTTTTTATAGAACCAATATAACCTGTTGGTGCTTGTTCTCCTTTTAAAAAGAAGTCGTAACCAGTGTGTAAGGCAACGGTTTGTGCTAAGTTTTCTATCAAGCCAGATTCTAAAAAATAATTATCTTTTACAAAAAGGTTGGTGTCTAAAATAGTGAAACTAGACACAATTTTATCTGCAGTGAAATCCAACAAAGTATCTACCATTACAAATGGTGTTTTTTGCGGAATTAAATGCGAAATATCTGTTATTGGTAAACCCATTTAGCAAACAGTTAAAAGTGCATAAGCATAAGCAAAACGAGCACTCTCTGGAACAGAAAGTAATATTTTGTCTCCTTTTTTAAGTTTTCCAGAACTTGCTAATTCTTCTAACATGATGTAGATAGAACCTGCTCCTACATTACCTACTTTGCTTAAGTTCATAAACCAGTTTTCCCAAGGTATTTCAACACCTTGCGCTACCATTTCTTTATATAAACTGTCTTTAAAGTAATACGAAGAAACGTGTGGTAAATAGTAATCTATATCTTCTGGTTTTAGGTCGTGTTTTGCAATAGCCATTTTTAAGCTATCCACACCTTTTACTAGTATGTTTTCACTTAGAAGTTTGACATCTTGCTTCATGGCAAATAATGATTTTTTACTCCATTGGTCGGAAGGATATTCACTCCAAGGTTTTAAAAACCCATCTTCTAATTTGTCACTTCCTGCATACATACACGCTTCAATTTCATGTGCATATGAGTAGCCTTCCATCCATTCAATTTTTAAAGGGTGGTTTCCTTTTGGTTCGCTTTCTAGTAAAAAAGCACCAGCACCATCGGATAGCATCCAACGCAAAAAGTCTTTATTAAAGGCTAATATTGGGTTGTCTTCTAATGTTTCTAAGTGTTTTACTTCTTCTTCAAAAGTATCTGACATCATCCAAGAAGAGGTACGTTCCGATCCTGTACAAACCGCATTTTTAGTTTCCCCAGATTTTACAGACATGTATCCATACTTAAGGGCATTCATCCCCGAAACACAAGCACCAGAAGGCGAATTAATTTCCAAGTTTCCGTTTTTTAGAAAACCATGAACCATTGCTGCGTGTGATGGTAAAATTTGATCTGGACTCGAGGTACCACAAGAAAGTAACTCAATATCTTCTGCTTTAAAATCTGCATCACATAAGGCAACTATTGCTTCTTTTGTAAGTTGTGCGTTATTGTGTGTGATATTGCCATTATCATCAATAGCATAATATCTGGTTTTAATTTTATTGTTACGCAAAACAATACGTCTTCCTTTTGAAGTCTTACCGTTTATGGTACCTAATTTTTCTTCCATCTCGTCATTTGAAATTGGACGATTTGGTAAAAATTTTGAAATTTTGTTGATGTAAACTTCCTTCATATTAATGCCTTACTCTATATAATTTACAGACGAATAGTATAATTTGTCTTTTTTTATTTTATGTATTGATAACACATAAGTCAACAAAAATAAGATAAAAACAATTGGTGCAAGAATCCAAATAGCAAATAATAAGTAATAAGTAAAAAATTTAACCCAAAAACTACGTTTCGGACTATTTTTATCGCCTTTAGATTGAATTAATTTGGACCATTTAGAAAAAATAACGTTTGCTCGGCTATCTGTAACTACTAAAAAGGGCTTAATTAGAATTGCACCTTGTTTTAAAAGGTTGTCTTGTAAATTGTTGAAATTGTTTTCTTTTAAATGTTTTAATATAATTGGACCAAACTTGACAGCTTCATCGATATCTTTTTGCGAAACTCCTGGTTTAGGAAAAATACCAAGATATTTTTCTTTTTTTCCAGACATTAACCACTTTTCAATGGTAATAACGCTTATGTGATTGATATGACGGTCTACCAAAGCAATATTACCAACTAGATTGGCTTCTAATGCTTTTAGTTTTTTCTTCATTTTTTCCTGCGCCATAATCCACATGTTTCGACAAGCAATCACTGTAATTACTGGTGTGTTTTTGAAGATTTGTTTTGCTTCTGGTGTGCTTAAAAAGGAATTTATAGGAATAGATGGTGTTAAGTACCACACTTGATATCCTAAAATAATGAGATCGTATTTTTTGTTAAGAATATCTAATGAAATTGGTTTTACTTTTTCTGGGACTTGTTGAAAGGTCTCTGGAAAAGCACCATAAAACGCATCTGCTTTCCACGGAAAAGGGAAAGGAGTTTCCATTTTTATATCGTGATAATCTATTTGTATAGCATCATTGGCTAAAGGAGAAACTATATTCTTTACAATTTCTGTTAATTGTCCAGATTGAGAATAGTGTATAACTAAAACGTTTTTCAAAAGATAGATTTTTTGGTAATTTCGGAATAAAAGTCTAGATATAGAAGTTTCGCTCTTTGTAAATAATAGAACTTATTAACTTTTACGAAAGGTGTAATAAAAATGGAGGTATTCTTAGTTTTTTTTATCGAAAGCCCCCCAAAAATCAAAATAGTTAAACCATTGTAAAGGATATTTGTTCAGCATCCAAGAAACACTTTCTGTATATTCTTTTAAAAGTGCTTGTGCATCTCTATGTTTTGCTTCTGCTTTTCTAGTAAATAGATGGTAATGCTTGTTGGTTTCTTTCATTACATACACAAAAAGTACAGGAACTTTTAAACGGGAAGCTAGCATAAATGGGCCGGCAGGAAATTTTGCTACTTGGTCTAATAAGTCTTGTGTTAGGTGTTTGGATCCTGTTATGTATCTGTCTCCTGTAATGACAACAAGTTCATTTCTTGTAAGTGCCGCATTAATTTCGAAAATATGACCTAAATCTTCTTGTATTAGAATAATCTTTACTTTCGGTTTATCGGTTACGCTTTCTAGGTATGCTTTAATATTAGAATGTTCGGCATCTGTAGTTAAAATACTTATGGAAGTATTTTCTTCAAGCTCACCAAAAAAGTGTTCGGCAATTTCAAAATTACCAACATGGGCACTGATTAAAATGCCTCCTTTTTTTTGTTTTAAAGCTTTGTCAATAAGTTCGAATCCATCAAAATGATAGGTGAATTTATTTCGTAAACCCGAAGATATCGCTATTTTATCTATAATGGTTTGCCCAAAAACATAATAGCTTTTATAGATATTTATAAAGCTTTTAAGTTTAGAGTTTTTACGTCTTTCCCGAAAATAATAGTAACTAGCTTTTGTGCTATCTTTAGAGAAGAAGCAAAAGTAAAGCGCAACAAAATGTAGAATGAAGTATGCAGAACCAATTCCGAATGTCTTCATACAAAATACAAAAATCTTGTATCCAAAAACAGTTCCTCTGGACTTTCCTTGCCATTCAGCAGCCATAAATATTTAAAGTAAAGTGTTTAGTCTAATTTTTTTTCAATTAGATCATAGAAATCTTGAAGGGATTCTACATTCACAAAATCTTCTCCAACTAATTTTACGCTGAAGTTAGACTCTACTGCAACCACAAGGTCAACAAAGTCTAAACTATCTAATTCTAGAGTGTCTTTTAAGTTTGCTTCAGGTGCTATATCATCTGATTCCACTTCAAATTCATCTATAAGAAAGTCGTTTATTTTTTCAATAATAACTTCTTTAGTCATTCTGTATTATAATTTTTTTATTATTAATGCTGAGTTTGTTCCGCCAAATCCAAACGAATTCGACAAAAATACATCAAATTTTTTATCTAGCGTTTTACTTACTAGATTTAATTTTTTAGCATCCTCGTCTGGGTCTTCTAAATTAATGTTTGGTGCAATAAAATTATTTTGCATCATTAACATAGAATATACAACTTCACTAGCTCCAGCCATCCAGCATTCATGTCCTGTCATGGATTTTGTAGAACTTACATAAGGGCCATTTTCTCCAAAAACTTTAACAATAGCCTTCGCTTCATTAGTGTCTCCTACAGGAGTGGAGGTTGCATGCGCATTAACGTAATCTATTTCTGATGGTTTTAAATTAGATTGTGCAATTGCTTTTGCCATTGCTCGTGATGGTCCGTCTACGTTTGGTGTAGAAATGTGCTCGCCATTGGACGAGAAACCATAACCAATAATTTCGGCTAAAATTGGTGCTCCACGTTTTACAGCAGATTCATAGCTTTCTACAACTAGGGTTGCTGCGCCACCACTTGGTACTAAACCATCTCTGTTTTTATCGAAAGGTCTAGATGCTTTTTCAGGATTTTCTAGGTTCATGGCAAAAACACCAAGTCCATCAAAACTTCCCATGGCATATTTATTTATTTCTTGCGCTCCTCCGCAAATAATGCAATCTTGTAAGCCACTTCTTATTAATTGGAAAGCCATACCAATGGCATGAGATCCACTAGCACAAGCTGCACTTATGGTGAAATTTACACCAGTAAGACTAAAAAGAGTAGAGAGGTTCATGGTTACTGTAGAGTTCATCGCTTGAAAAATAGCGCCAGAACCAACAAGTGTGGTATCTTTTTTTTCTCTAATTTTATCTACAGAGTCTACAATAGCCTTTGCTGTGCTATCGTTACCATACAGAATACCTACTTCGTTTGCTTTTAAAAAATCGATATCTATTTTAGCATTTTCTAAAGCTTCGGTCGTTGCAACATATGCGTATGCACCTTCGTCACCTAGGCTAATGCGCTCTCTTCTTGTAAGTTGTTTTTTTAGGTTTGGTTTTTCTACCATTCCTGTTAATGGAGAACGATAACCAAAATCTTTTCGTTCTTGGTCATAGACAATCCCAGACTTTCCATTGTATAATGAATTCTTTACTTCTTCCAGATTTTTTCCTATGCAGGAATAAATACCCATTCCTGTTATAACAACACGTTTCATACTAACTGTAAGATTATTTAAGAGTAAATTCCTCCATTAATATTTATTACTTCACCAGTAATATAAGAAGACTTTTTGGAAACTAAAAAAGAAACTAAATCTGCGACTTCTTGTGCTTCACCAAAACGATTTGCGGGAATCATTTTTTTAAGTTCTTTTTCATCTAATGCTGCCGTCATATCCGAATTTATAAATCCGGGAGCTACAGCATTTACAGTTATTTTACGTTTGGCAACTTCTTGGGCTAGTGCTTTTGTAGCAGCAATAATTGCTCCTTTTGCAGCAGAATAATTGGTTTGCCCTGGCGTTCCTTTTACACCAGAAACCGATGCTATGTTTACAATACGACCATAACGGTTTCTAAGCATTTTTTGAATAGCATAATTGGTAACGTTGAAGAACCCATTTAAAGAGGTGTTGATTACGCTTTGCCAATCTTCTTTTGGCATCCACATAAATAAACCATCTTTGGTGATACCTGCATTATTAACAACTACTTCTATTAAAGCATCTGGGTTTGCTTCTTGCCAAGCATCTAATTTAGATTTTACTTGTTCAGCATCTGTTACATTAAAACCTATGATTTCTCCAGTATTTCCTGCTGCTAGCACTGCTTTTAAAGTGTCTTTTGCAGCTTCTTCATTACTGTTATAATTTATTAATATATGATAGTCTGTATCTATTGCTAGTTGTGAGCAAATGGCTTTACCAATTCCTCTGGAACCACCTGTTATTAGGGCACATTTCATTCGTAAGTCTTTTAGATTTGGGGTGTTAATTAAATAATTCTAGTTGTTTAAATTCCATGTTTTTTAATACTTCACCTTTCGTATTAATTAAAACCCATAGTTTTTTGTCTTTCACTCGAGCTAAACCGTTTATAAAACCTTTTTCGGCATTCTTTTTAAAGAGTGCGAAACCTCCAGCTGTAATAACATATTTGTCCGTAATCACTTGTTCTCCGGAAGTATTTATAAATCCCCAAAGTTTATCGATTTTTATAGGAGCTAATCCGTCTTTACTAAAAATTTCTGCATCTCTATATTGTAATGGAATAACTACTTTTCCCGTAGTATCAATATATCCCCATTTTTTGTCTTTAGAAACAGGAGCAAGGCCATTTACAAAAGCTCTTACTTTATCATAAGTTGGTTCAATAATCCACTCTCCATTTTTATTAATGAAACCAATTTTGTCATTTTTCTTAGCGTAAGTAATGTCTCCATTTACAGAGAAATCCCAAATTTTTTGTGCGCCAGGAACTTCTTTAAATTGTCCATTAATAATTAAACCGTGAGTTTCTCCTTTTGTTGCAGTAACATTTCCGTTGTAAAATTTGCTAACGCCATCATATTCCGTTTTTACAAAATACTTTCCAGTTTTGTCTATCAATCCCCATTTTTCACCTTCTCTTACTTTAGCATAACCATTTTCAAAATCGAAAGCTTTGTTAAATTTAGGTTCAATAACTACGGTGCCAGAAGTGTTTATAAAACCAACATTATCTTCATGTCTAATTTGTGCTAGACCTTCTTCAAAATCGTAAATTTTATCTGTAGTAACATCGGTTAATACTTTTTCACCTTTTGTATTTATATAAAACCATTCTTTGTCTTTTAAAACAATTGCGATACCAGAGTTGAATGCCTTGGTTTTATCGAAAGCAGGTTGTATTGCCCATTCTCCTTTTCGGTTGATAAATCCCCATTGTTTTTTATCATTCATAGCTTCCGCTAAATCTTCAGAAAAGTTTTTAGCTACTTTGAATTTAGGTTGAATTTGCCAATCTCCTGTTTTAGTAATGTAGCCAAATTTGCCGTCTTGATTAGCAAGTGCTAGTTCTTGAGCAAAAGTTATTGCACTTAAAAAGAGTAATACGATTAATAGCGATTTCGTTTTCATGTGTTTAAATTTAATGGTTAATATTTATTACAAGAATCATGTATACACTTCTTTGGTTAGGGAAATGTTTTGTTTAAAATACTATTGTAATAATAAATTATTTTTATGCTTTATTGTTAATGATATAATCTTTAACAAGGTTAACATAAGGATACATAGTAACGTCTTCTGTAAATATAGGAACTATTTCTCTTATCTCATCATACAATTTTTTAGTTTTTGAGGAGACTTTGTCTTGAACTTTTAAATATTCAATAGCTTGAATTACAGTGATTAATTCTATTGCCATAACTTCAAATGCATTTTCAATAACTTTTTTGGTTATTAATGCTGCATTGGTTCCCATGCTTACAATATCTTGGTTATCGTTATTGTTAGGAATAGAATGTACATACATTGGGTTGGACAATGTTTGGTTTTCGGCAGTTGTAGAAGTTGCTGTAAATTGGACACCTTGCATACCGAAATTCAATCCTAATTTACCAAGATTTACAAAGGCAGGAAGTATATTATTTAAACTAGGATTTAATAAATAGTTTAATTGTCTTTCTGCAAGCATGCTCATTTTAGTAACTACTATTTTAAGCTTATCCATTTCTAGAGAAACATAATCACCATGAAAGTTTCCTCCGTGATATACGTGCTTCTTTTCTACATTTACAATTGGATTATCATTTGCAGAGTTTACTTCTTCTATTAAAATATTTTCTACACTACTTAAAGTGTCTAAAACCGGACCTAAAATTTGTGGTACACAACGTAAAGAATAATATTCTTGTACTTTATCTTGAAAAACAGAAACATCATCATTATTTGCTTCGTACAAATGATGCTCTCTTTTTCTAGTAAGTTTGCTGTCTGTTAAATGCTCACGCATACTTTTAGCAATATTTTGTTGTCCTTTATGTTTTTTGGAATTGTTTAATTCTTCCGATAAATGATCGTCATATGCTTCTACAATTTCATTAATTGCTGCAGAGCAAGAAATCATCCAGTTTAACAAGCGTCTGGTGTACATGGTGTTTACAATACCAATTCCTGTCATTACAGAAGTACCATTCATTAGGGCTAAACCTTCGCGAAGTTCTACAGAGATAGGTTTAAGGTTTTCCTTTTCAAAAACAATTGCAGTTTCTAATCTTTCTCCTTTATAAAATACTTCTCCTTCACCAATTAAAACTAATGCTAAATGCGCAAGTTGCACTAAATCTCCACTAGCACCAACGCCACCATGTTCGTAAATTAAAGGAGTAATGTCTCTGTTTATAAGTTCTGACATTAACTCAATTACAGATTTATGTACGCCGGAGTTACCTAAAGATAAGGTGTTTAGTCTAGCAAGCATAGCTGCTTTTACATACTGAGGTGCAATTGGATTTCCTGTTCCAGATGCATGACTACGAATTAAATTGTATTGTAATTGAATACGCTCTGAATCTTTAATTTTGTATTGTGCCATTGGTCCGAAACCAGTGTTTACACCATAAATTACTTTGTTTTCTGAGAATTTTTTCAGAAAATCAAAGCTTTCTTCTACTGTTTCAAAAACAGAATCCGCTACCTTAATTTTACTGTTTTCTATTATAATTTTGTAAAAATCTTCTAATCCTAGTTTTCCGTTAAATGTTAGCATCTATATGTTTTATTCTGACTATTTTTAATAAATATTTTAATAACTAAAAGTAAAGTAGTTATTTTTGTGTGCGCTAATTTAATATAATTAAGATAAAATACTATAATGATTATGAATGAAATACATGTGGATGTTTTAATTATAGGAGCTGGACCTTCTGGTTGCGTTGCTGCTTCTTACTTACACAACCAAGGAAAGCAGGTCAAAGTAGTGGAAAAGAGTGTCTTTCCAAGGTTTGTGATAGGAGAGAGCTTACTACCAAGATGTATGGATCATTTTGAAGAAGTTGGTCTTTTAGATGTTTTGAAAGATTTCGGATTTGAAAAAAAACATGGTGCTCGGTTTTTAAGAGAGGATGTGGTTTGTAATTTTGATTTTAGTAAAAAGCATACCGAAGGATGGGATTGGACTTGGCAAGTGCCTCGTGCAGATTTTGATAATATTCTTGCAACCGAATTAGTAAATAGAGGCGTAGATATTGCTTTTAATAATGAAGTGGTAGATGTTGTGTTTGATACAGATGGCACTTCTATTACTAATATAAAAGATGAAAATGGTACTACATATAAAGTACACGCAAAACACATTATAGATTCTAGTGGTTATGGTCGCGTTTTACCAAGAATACTTGGATTAGATAAACCGTCCTCGATACCAGAACATTCTTCGATTTTTACACATGTAAAAGATTTAAAAAGACCAGAAGGAGAAGAAGGAACCATTATTACTTTTGACGTTTTAGATAAAGACACTTGGTTTTGGGTGATCCCTTTTTCTAATGGAGATACTAGTATTGGTTTTGTTGGTTTAACCGATTTTATCGATTCTTTTGAAGGAGATACTGCCGAAAGAATGCAGAAAATGCTGAAGCATTCTAAATATTACCACAAGCGTTTTGAAGGATTAGATTTTAAATTTCCGCCGGTTACTATTAAAAATTATGCTAAATCAGTAACGCAACTTTATGGAAAAGGCTATGCTTTAACAGGAAATAGTGCAGAGTTTTTAGATCCTGTTTTTTCTTCAGGAGTGACTTTTGCAACAGAATCTGCCTTAAAAGCAGCAAAACTTATAACGAAAGAGTTGAATGGCGAAACGGTAGATTGGGAAACAGATTACACCGGTTATATTATGAAAGGTGTAAATGTATTTTCAACCTATGTAAAAGAATGGTACACAGGAAACTTGCAAACCTTGTTTTTTCATAGACCAGAAAATCCAGATATTAAAAAACAAATTTGTGCGGTACTTGCGGGATATGTTTGGGATGATACCAATCCTTTTGTAAGAAAACACGATAGACTAGTTAAAAATCTAGCTTATTTAATAGATATGGAAGTAAAAGAAAAAGCGAACCTTTAGGTTCGCTTTTTGCTTTTCATTAGAGAAGACTTATTTAATTTCAACTTTAATTAAAACGTCTTCTTTTTTCTTTTTATAAAACTCAATTACAAATTGGTTGTCCGCAGTTTTAATAACTCTGTTGTTGCTAAATTGAAAAACCTCTAGCTTATTTGTTACATTTCTTGTGTCTAGAATATTGTCTTTAGAAACGGCTCCTGTAGCATCATTAATCTTATATGCTGTTAAGTAACCACCTTTGCCATCGGTATGCGTTGCGGGTACTTCATAAAGTGAAAGATCTATGTTTTTTACATTGTCTAAGAAAATTAAATAGTGATTCCCTTTGGTAAACAGATAAGAATAAGACATTCCTCCTTGATAAATTTTACTAGTATCATAAATACTACCAAACATTTTAGGAGATCCACTTTGCCTTTTTGGAAGTTTTTTCATCCAAGCTAATTTACTAGAAGTATCTATTTTAGCAACAAGCATATCTTTATAGTGGAAGGTGTAAGATTCGCCGCCACCTCCATATTGATTAAAATTATGGTGCACTTGAACATAGGTTTGTTCTCCAATTAATAAAAGACTACCATCTGGATTAATAATTAGATCTTTTAAAAGTAAATCGACAAATTCTGCTTTGTCTTTCTTATCTTTTTTCTCCATTTTTTTTTTGCCTCTTTTGCCTAAATATTGGCCAATTATTTCCGCTGGAATTTCATAAGTGTTTTGATCTACAATAGTGCCTTCTTTGGAAAGCTTAAAAGTAAATAGGCCATCGGCATTTCCTCTTTTTAAATCTTTTCCTCTATGTGATTTTTCGGAACCACTTATTAGTTTGCTGTAAAAACCTGCACAAACCATTAAGTCATTATCCAATTCAAAAAGAGAAATACCATTAATAAATTTATCCTCTAAATTCATTTTCGATTTTTGAATTTCAGAATTGTTTTCCGAAAAAGCCAACATTTCAATATGGTAATTACTTTTATCTCTCTTTTTGTCATCATTACTATCATCATGAAATACGCGTACTACCATATATCCTTTTCCTCTAGAATCTACAGCATAATCTAAGATGTCCATTTTTCTTTCGGTATAAGGCATTTTATAGTCTTCAGACCATAACTTCTCTAATGCCGAGTTGAATACGTTAACGCCTATAATATCATAACTCTTGGTGTCTCTTTTTACTGTAGGTTTGCGTCTGTACTGAATCAAAATTTTAGAAGCATCTTTAGATGTTAAGAAACTAAATTTATTGACAATACCACTACCAAAGAAAGAACCAGAATTCGTGTAGCTTCGTTTTGGCGAACCAGCTAATTTACCATGAACAGTAATCAGGTTTTTTGCTTCACCAATAAACGCTCCAGTGCTAAAATTAATTTCTCTGTAGTATAAACGTTCTTGTTTGGTTTTTTTGCCAGACCAAGAAGAGTAAAAGAAATAGTATTTGTCTTGTAGCTCTAGCATGCCTTCAACTACATAGTTGTCTGGGAAGTCTTTATATTTTTTTTCTGAAATAAGGTTTAAACCTTCTACTCCAAATTTTTGAATTACGAGCTGTTTTTTCCAAGGTTTTACCGAAAGAATTTCATTGCCTTTATTGAAATAATATTTTACGGGAGCATCATAAACTGGATAAGGAGCACTTACATTAAAATTATAATCAGGTGATATTTCATTTTGAGCGTTCGCAGCAAAAACATAAAAACAAAGACAAAGAAGCAGGTATATCTTTTTCATAAGGATATTTATAGGTTAACTCTTACAAACATAACCAAATATTTATCATCTTCAAAAAGATAGTTTTAAAGGAAGAATTTAGTCAGTTGGTTTATAAAAGTATTGGTTAATGAGAGTATTTCATGAACGGTTAAGATTGGTGCTAAAAGAAAAAGCGAACCTATTGGTTCGCTTTTTAAATACTAAAAACAGCTATATACTATTTTGTGTTCTTATAAAGGTGTTTAGCAAATGCTCTACCAAAAATGATGTAAGCATCGGCAATTCGTTGACCAGAATTAAAATCGTAACCACCTTTTCCTTGACCTTCTATTTTTGTATAATCTACAGAGAATATAACATCCGATGGGCTATCTGTTTTATAAACCGATAAAGTAAGCTCTAATTTAGAATTTTTTCTAACGACACCAACATTGTATCCAGGGTACATGAAGGTAGTATGGATTTTCATTGTGTATTCAGCACCTATATCTTTACCAACTTTAACCATGCCATCTTTAATTCTATCGTTAAAGGTTTCAATAAAATTTGGCTCATAAAACTCTTCTCTATCTGAAAACCAAGATGCTTTAAATTTCTCTCCAGTACCTGCTTCTTTTTCCTCGCGTTTCGCCATTTTATCTTTTAAAAATGCTTCTTCGCTATCGTACTTAGGGATTTCAAGGTTTGAATAATCAAATTCTACATTGTATGCAGTGATGCCTTTAAGGCTTTCCCAATCGCCTTTTTGAACGTTTGCTTTTTGCGCCAAAAGTGCTGTAGAACATAATAATACTAAAATAAGAGATAATTGTTTTTTCATTTTTATGAATTTAGATTCCCGCTAAAATAACGAATATTATGCTAAAGTTAAAATTAACCTTTTGTTTTGCTTAATTGTGAAAGCATTTCTTTGGTAATATCTTCTAGTGAAAAGGCATGTTTCCAGTTCCAATCTTTTTTTGCAATGTTATCATCTATACTTTTTGGCCAAGAATCTGCAATAGCTTGTCTGAAATCTGGTTTATAGGTAATTTTAAAATCTGGAATCTGCTTTTGTATAGAAGCAGCAATTTCTTGAGGTGTAAAACTAATTGCAGCTAAATTGTAGGAAGATCTAATGCTAAGCGTATCTGGTTCGGCTTGCATAATGTCTACTGTGGCTTTTATAGCATCATCCATAAACATCATTGGAAGTTTTGTGTCTTCACTTAAAAAACATTCGTAAGCTTTGTTTTTTAGTGCTTCATGATAAATTTCTACCGCGTAATCTGTGGTTCCTCCTCCAGGTAACGTTTTCCAACTAATAATTCCTGGATAACGAATACTTCTAACATCTACACCATATTTTTCATGGTAATATTCGCACCAACGTTCACCAACTTGTTTTGTTATTCCGTAAACCGTTGAAGGTTCCATAATGGTATGTTGCGCAGTGTCTTCTTTAGGAGTTGTTGGTCCGAAAACAGCAATACTGGATGGCCAAAACACATGATCAATTTGTTTTGTTTTGGCTAAATTTAATACATGAAAAAGAGAATTCATATTTAGATCCCAAGCTTCCATTGGGTATTTTTCACCCGTTGCACTTAGTAAAGCAGCCATAAGATAGACTGTTTTCACGTTATGGTTTATGCAACAATCTTTAATAGCATTAAAGTTTTTAGCATCTAGAATTACAAAAGGACCAGCATTTACTAGTTCTAATTTTCTGGTATTAATGTCACTTGCAATAACATTATCTACACCATAAATGTCTCTAAGTTTATACGTAAGCTCAGAACCAATTTGTCCGCAAGCGCCAATAATTAAAATTTTTGAAGTCATTAATTCCTGAAATTTAAGGTGGTCAAAAATAACAAGTTTTTAAAGAAGAAAATATAAAATTCACTTAAAATAATAACAGTCTAAAGTATTTAATAATAAAAGTAAAGAATACAATATATTTGTAAACACAATAGTTAATTATAAATGAAAGCATTACTATACATTACCTTCATATTTTGTTTTTTTTCATGTAAGAAAACAGATGCAACACAAGAGTTAGAAACTACCAAAGATGAAATTTCTCTAAAAATAACGAAAGAAGACATATCTAAACTTAAATATACCCAGTTTATTCTAGATGCTAAAACAAAAAACTCCCCAGAATTTTGGCAAAAGTATACCGAATTAAATGATCTAATTTTAAAAGTAAATCAAGCTGATTTGTCTTTTTTTAAGGACAATAATGAATTGCTAATCGCTTTTATTAAGGACTTAAATGAAACCATTCCAGAAGAAGTAGATACACCAGCAATCCAGGCTAGATTAGTTGCGTTAGAAACGCAGATGCTAAAGCTAGAAGGTGTTGTTAATTTATCGCAACCAGGAAAAAAGGAAAAGCTTTTAGTGGTTAGAGATTTTTTAACTGCATTTTCAAATCTTAATCTTCAAATAAATAAGAAGTTTGAAAAAGAAGCTCAAAAAATTGAAAAGCCCTATTAATATGAAACATGCATATGTCTTCTTTTTATTAGTAGTAATTACATCTTGCACTAAGAAAGTAGAAGAGAAACAGAAGATTTCCTCTTCAGAGATTAAAAAAGAAATTAATACCAATTTAGATGCTTGGCATAAAGCTGCTGCGGAAGCAAACTTGGATGCCTACTTTAATTTAATGACTAAAGATGGTGTTTTTATAGGTACAGATGCTACCGAAAATTGGCAAAACGAAGCTTTTAAAGCTTTTTCAAAACCGTATTTTGATAAAGGGAAAGCATGGAATTTTACTGCAATAGAAAGAAATATTTATATATCGGAAGATAAAAACACGGCATGGTTTGATGAGTTACTAGATACGCAAATGAAAATTTGTAGAGGATCTGGCGTTCTAAAACGGGAAGATAATACATGGAAAATTGCACACTATGTTTTGTCTATTACAATACCTAATGACAATGTAAATGAGGTAGTGAAAATTAAAAAAGAGTGGGATAGCCTGTACGCTAAAAATCTATTAGATAAGGCTATGGATTAGCTTTATTATGTTTTATTCCAGTAAGCGCCTTTCTATTTATAGTTAGGCTTTTTTTTTATTAATTTTTTGTTAAGATGTAACGGAATTAATATTTAGCAGTCTATTTAGTATTAAATTGTAACCAAAATTAAACACTAATTATAAATGAAAACCAACTTTAAAAAACTATCACTATTTAGTGCTGTCGCTTTTTTAGGATTAGTATCTTGTAAAGAAGAAGCTAAAAAAGAAATTGCTGTAGTAGAAAAAACGCCAGGAATCAACTTAGATTATATGGATACTAGCATACCTGCTAGCGAAGATTTCTTTAAACACGTTAACGGGAAATGGCTAGAAAATAACGAAATCCCAGATGATCAAGCAACTTGGGGAAGTTTTCAAGAACTTCGTAAAAAAACAGATGATGATGCCTTAGCTATTTTAAAATCTGCTATGTCCAATAATAAAGATTTAGGGAATATTCAAGTACTTCCTGGTTCTGACCAAGAAAAAGCAGTATTCTACTACCAAACGATAATGGATACTATTAGCAGAAACGAAGCTGGTATTGATCCAATAAAACCATATTTAGCAAAAATTGAAGCGATTAAGAATGTAGATGACCTACAAGCCTTCATGATTGAAATGGAACCAAAAGGTGGTGCAGGTTTATACGGGTTTGGTGTTGGTAGCGACCCGAAAGATAGTAACAGAAATGTTGCCTATTTAGGAGGAGGAAGTACCGGATTACCAGATAGAGATTATTATGTAAAAGACGATGCCGATTCTAAAGAGAAAAGAGAAAAATATGTAGCACATATCACTAGAATGTTACAATATTTAGGAGATAGTGAAGCCGATGCAAATGCGCAAGCAAATCAGATTTTAGCTTTCGAAACTAGATTAGAAGAAGCTAAAATGGATAAAGTAGATCGTCGTGATGCTCGTAAACGTTACAATCCTCGCTCTATTGCAGAAGTTCAAAAAATGGTTCCTGCAGTAAACTGGAAAAACTTTTTATCTGGTATTGGTGTTAAAGAATTAGACACTGTAATTATTGGGGACTTAGGATACTTTAATAGATTACAAGAAGTATTAGCAGAAGGAAACGTTAGTGATTGGAAGGCATATTTAAAATGGGATGTTTTTAATGGCGCTGCTGGACTTTTAAGCACAGATATTGAAACTGCTAATTGGGAGTTTTACGGAAAAGAGCTTAATGGATCTAAAGCGCAAAGAGCAAGAGATGAAAGAGCTTTAGGTTCTTTAAATGGAACTATTGGTGAAGCTTTAGGGAAACTTTATGTGGATAAAAAATTCCCGCCAGAAGCGAAAGTGAAAGCAGAAAAAATGATTAAAAACGTTATTTTAGCTTTCGAACACAGAATCAATAAGTTGGAATGGATGAGTCCGGAAACGAAAGAAAAAGCGATTGAAAAACTAAGAGCAACGAAAGTTAAAATTGCATATCCAGACACATGGAAAGATTATTCCGCTTTAGATATTAGTAGTGTAGAAGATGGAGGTTCTTATCTTCAAAACTCTCTAAATGCTAGCGCATGGAATTTTAAAAAGGATATCGACAAATTAGGGAAGCCAGTAGATAAAAGCGAATGGTATATGGCACCACAAGTGGTAAATGCTTATTTCAATCCTGCGTATAACGAGATTGTTTTTCCTGCAGCTATTTTACAAGCGCCTTTTTATAACTATACTGCAGATGATGCTGTAAATTATGGAGGAATTGGAGCCGTTATTGGTCATGAAATTTCACACAGTTTTGATGATTCTGGTTCTAGATATGATAAAGATGGAAACTTAAATAACTGGTGGACTGATGAAGATTTGACGCAATTTGAAGGTTTAGGAAAAGCATTAGCAGATCAATATAGTGCTATTGAAGTTTTACCTGAAACCAATATTAATGGTGCATTCACTTTAGGTGAAAATATTGGTGATTTAGGTGGTGTTCTTGCTGCTTATGATGCTTTGCAAATGAGTTTTGAAGGAAACAGACCAGCCGATATTGATGGATACACAGCAGAACAACGTTTCTTTATGTCTTGGGCAACCGTTTGGAGAATTAAAATGCGTGACGAAGCATTAAAGACTAGAATTAAAACAGATTCACATTCTCCAGGAATGAATAGAGCAGTACAACCTTTATTAAATATAGATGCTTTTTATGAAGCGTTTGGTATTAAAGAAGGAGATAAAATGTACATCGCTCCAGAAGATAGAGTAAGAATCTGGTAAGATTTTTAAGATATAGTATTTTAAAAAAGGCAACTCGTTAGAGTTGCCTTTTTTTATTCTATAACAATACTGTTTTTGGTTACAATAGCATCATTTAGTATAAAGGGTTTTGGCATCATATATGTTTCCCGTTGCGTTACATTAAGCTCTTTATTTGTTAGTAAATCGTAAGTAGCTTCATAAACCTGTATACTTGTTTTTTGCGAAACAGGAACCGTTAAAATCATGTCTAAAGGCTCATTGTCTGCCACGTAATAACTAAATAAGCGATTGTTTAATCTTTCCTTAAAAACAGTTCCGGTAGTTTCGTCTTTCTTAGCAGAGATGCCGTTTATTACAAAAGAATTAAAAATGTTAGTGCTGTCTGAAAAGATTTCAAAACGCGCTGCATTTCGTTGAGAGGTTACGCAGATTGCAATTTTTCGTTCGCCATTAATAATTGTATCGTGGGATATTTCAATCTTAGGTTTTGGAATATTTCTTACTGCAGCGTTTTTTGTAAACGTAAAACTAGACTTGTACTTACTACCAATCGTGTTTTTAGAAAGTGCCGTTGCACGGTCTGGATTGTCTGTTAAAAAACCTTCCGTCCAACTGTCTAAAAGAGCATCATAGGTTGCCCAAACCGCTGTGTTTTCATTGGTATCTAAAACATATAAAAGACTGTTTGGTTTTGGTGTGTCTTTGGTGAATTTGGAGTTAAAATGTGCCGTTATAAGAAAACCAATTCCGAAGCATAAAAACAAATAAGACCAACGTTTTTTGTGTTTTAAAAATCCGAATACGGAAACTAGTAACCCAAAAATTAGGACCACAAATATTGCAGAAACAAACAGTATTTTTAAGCCTAAACCAACCGGAAACATTTTTACTAAAGGCGACATAATAAACAATACCGGAATTGCTAATAACGCTAAAAGAATAAGACTAGGTTTTTGTTGTCTAATCATTAAAAACAAGCTTAATAAACCAAAGTATACCGGAATAATAAAAAAGCTAGCACCTTCTAGTTGTAGAGCAACTAATACACAAATAAGCAACCAGAAAACTAATGGAGCGATGAGTAGGTTTACTGGTTTTTCAGAACCTTTAAATACATGATAACTATAAAAACAGATAGCCAAAGTTAAACAAGTAAATGCTGCAATGTAAGCGTGACCATTATAGGTGAAGCCATGAAGCATTTCTTGGTATTTGGGATACAGAAGTTTTAAAATTTCCCAACCAAAAAAAGTAAATAAACCTCCAATAACAAGGCTTAAAGAAAATGGAATAAATCCTTTAAGTATGTCTTTTGCATTAAGGGATTTCTCTTTAAACCCGTAAATAAGTAGTGCGATAAATCCAATAATACCTAAAATTAACATGGGCCAAATCCACGAAAAAGGATAAATAACCGTTTTAAAAATAGGGACATTAAAGTAAATATAATCCTCGGTACTTTTAACATTGTTGAGGTTGGCATTACTAAAGTGATGGAGTAGTGGCATGAGGTAAGAACCTTGATGCTCTAAAGTATTTCTATCTAATCTTTCATAGGTATCTAAAGCGGTGTGGTAATCAAAATGATCATCGATAAAAGCAAAGTTAAAACCATCAATATCTTTATCGGCTCTAAAACGCGTTAAATCGGTATCATTAGGAAGCATTTTATAAATGCTATATGCTAAGGAGTTTGCAACTGGGAATTCGGGATTAGCCTTTACAAACTCTTTCATTAAGTTTGCGTTTCCTTGGTTGGTTTCAATAAGCATATAACTTGGTCCGCCAGAACCACGCGCTTCAAAATTTAAAACCAAACCAACATCTTTCGACCAAGGATGCCTGTTTACAAAAATATCTGCACCATTTAATCCTAGTTCTTCACCGTCTGAAATAAGAATAATGATATCGTTTTTCGGCGTTTTATTTTCTGCTAAAAATGCGCGAATACCTTCTAAAATAGTGACCACTCCAGAACCGGCGTCACTAGCTCCAAAAGAAGAATGCGGATTGCTATCATAATGCGAAAGTAGGAGCAAAGCTTTACTGTTATCACTTCCTTTTATTCTTGCTAAAATGTTTTTAGGCTTCGATAGATTTCCCCATGGACTCATAGAGTAATCCTCTTGTATTTGAGTTTCTAATCCAAGCTTTTCGAGTTCTTTTATTATATAATCTCTCGCTTCTTGGTGTGCTTGATTGCCTAGAAAATGTGGTTTTTTAGAAATTTCTTTTAATTGGATTAATGCGCGTTGTGTAGAAAAAGAAGTTTCAGGTGCGTCTATTGTCGAAATTGTATTTGGCAGCAAAGCATCAAAACTACAATAGATAGCAAGACATATAATTAGGATAGCAATAATTTTTTTAAACATGTTTTTGGGATGTGATATTTCTCTATAAAAGTAGGAAATAAATACAAGGATTTTTTCTTTTAGGATAAATCGCTTAAAATCAGTATATTCAAGTTTATTAAAAGCTAATATTATGGGTATAAAAAGTTTTCAAGGAGCAAGGAAACAGCAGAGTGCTGTAGACCAAACGCAATTAAAAGTAAGTGATTATATGACCAAGAATTTAATCACTTTTAGACCAGAGCAATCTGTAGATGAAGTTATAGAATCCCTTATTATGAATAAGATTTCTGGAGGACCAGTGGTTAATGCAAACAACGAATTGGTTGGTATTATTAGTGAAGGAGATTGTTTAAAGCAAATTAGTGAAAGTAGATATTATAATATGCCGATGGCGCAAGACAATGTAGAGAAACGCATGGTTAAAAATGTGGATACTATGGATGGTAATATGAATATTTTTGATGCTGCCAATATGTTTTTAGAATCTAAACATAGACGTTTTCCAATATTAGAAAACGGTAAATTAGTGGGGCAAATTAGCCAAAAAGATATTCTTAAAGCTGCGTTACAATTAAAAGGGCATACTTGGAAGTAAACTTAACTTTCTCGCTTTACCAAAGCATAATAATCCCCTTCTAAAGGCAAATAACCTTGATCATATACAAAGTAGTAGACTGTTCCTGCTTTGGTAGTGTAGATACTTGTAAAGTAATTAAAGTCAAAACCTTTTTCTATAAGTTTTGCTCTAGAGCTTTTTGTTTTTTTCTCTGGGTTTAGCCCTTCTAGAATTCTGTAGTTTTTTCGCAATCTATTGTTGGTGTTGCGTATTAAATTCTTACTGTCTTTATTTACACTATTATTGTATGCATTTCTACATGCATCGCTACAAAATTTCTTGTCTATTCTTCCAATAATTTTATCACCACATTCTGGGCACTGTTTTTTCATCGTTATTTATTTTCTAGTGTATACCAACGTAAGTTCATTTGCTCTTGTTCAAAATAAAAGTCTTCCACATAATGCAAACCTATTTTTAATAATGCGTTATGCGAAGCTTTATTTCCTATTTCTGTAGTAGCATATATTTCTGGTAGTTTTAATATATTAAAAGCATAATCTAAAGACGCTTTTCCAGATTCGGTTGCATAGCCTTTTCCCCAAAACCGTTTTATAAGTCGGTAACCAACATCATAATATTTCGTAAAACCATTCATGTTGTATTCGGTGTTTAAACGTAAGCCAGACCAGCCAACAAAATCACCTGTACCCTTTTCTATAACAGCAAATCTACCAATGCCTCTTTCTTTGTATTGCGTGAATACGCTTTCCAGTATTTTTTGAGATTCCGCTATCGTTTTTACCGGTTTATTACCCAGATATTTATGTACTTCAGGATCCGAATCTAAAGCAAACATTCCTTCAAGGTCTGTTAGTCTAAGTTCTCTTAAAAGGAGTCTTTCTGTTTCTATATGAAATTTCATTTATTCTCTTTTGTAGCTGAATTGTACCTCTTCCGTTTTACCATTTTCTTCCATAAGCATATCATTAATTATTTCAGAATTTTTTGTTTATTTTTCTTTTGAAAGTAAACGAATACTACATGATAATGCACTTAGAAATCGGTAACATGTCCCCAGTTTTCTCCAGATTTAATTCGGTATAACTGCATTTCAGAAATACCAAATTGCTTAGCAATTAAGCGCATTCTAGTTTTGCGGTTTGGGTCGAATAATTTTCGTTTAATCATCTTTACTTTGGCTTCGGATAACTTAAAATGTCTTGTGTTTTTTTTCCGTTTTCTTTTGCCTTCTATAACTAGAGGGTTTTTCAAATTGTGCGTGGTAACCTCTTTTCGAGTAGCCCAGGACAAATTAGAAATCTCATTATTTTTTTTGTCAAAATCTTTATGAATTACAAAAGGTTTTTCTTCTGGGTTGTCTATAAATGATTTCGCCATGATACGATGTACATAAACTAAATCTGTTTTTCCAGTTTTTTTTATTGCTGAAAATGCTTCGTAACCATTAATCACAGAACATTTAAAGTTTAGTTTTAATTGTTGATGCTTTTCACTGAAAACTCTTCCCAATGAAGATACATGGTACTTTTCTTTACTATGCCAAGTATCTTTTGAAATCAATTGCCAGTGTTCACCAGGTAATTTGGTCAACATAATTAAGTGTTTTTAGAGGTTTTAAATATACGAAATTATTCGTTTGCAAACGACTACAAACATTTACAAACGATTTTAAGTGCGTAACAACCGAATAAAATTTGTGTGTTGTTTCATCTTTGCAGTGTTGAATGGAACTAATGAAATTCAATATAATAAAAACCTTATCTTATGAATACGTTAAGAAACAAAGTACAGTTAATTGGAAACTTAGGAAACGATCCAGAAATCATTAATTTAGAATCTGGCAAAATGCTAGCTAAATTTTCTATCGCTACCAATGAAAGTTATAAAAATGCAAAAGGCGAAAAGATTACAGATACACAATGGCACAATATTGTAGCCTGGGGCAAAACTGCAGAAATTGTAGAAAAGTTTGTTACCAAAGGAAAAGAAATTGCAATAGAAGGGAAACTAACCACTAGAACTTGGGATGATAAAGAAGGTGTGAAACGCTATACAACAGAAGTGGTTTGTACTGAATTGTTGATGTTTGGGAAGTAATATATGGTTAAATAATGCAAATAAAAAGCGGCTTAGGCCGCTTTTTTTTAGCTTAAAAATCAACTTATTTTTTTAGACTGCTTTACCATTACATTTAAAACTAATCCTATTATAATTAAAAGAATGGCAAATAAACTTAGTAAGCTGTAGTTTTCATTTAACCAAACCGCACCAATGATCATGGTGAAAATAACTTCAATATATTTTAATGGCGCTATTTGGTTTATTTCGCTACTTTGCAATGCCTTGGTCATGTAAACTTGTCCGAAGTACCCGAAAACACCAAGACTTAGCAGTAATAACCATTCTAAACCTATTGGGTTTTTCCAATTATTTATGGCTAAGAGACCTCCAATAACGGCAGATATTATCATAAAATAATTAACAATAACTATTGGGTGATCTCTTGTTCCAATTTTACGAATTATAATAGGAACTAGACCTGTAAATATAGCAGATATTACCGCAAGCATTAAGCCAATATTGTTCATCTGATTATCAAACCCTTTTAAAAGAACAACTCCAAAAAACGCGATACCAAAACAGAGCCATTGAATATATTTTATTTTTTCTTTAAGTAAAAACAGTGCAAATAAAGCAGAAAAAATGGGAGATATATATCGAATAGAAACCGCAGAACCCATAGACAGATGTTTTATTGCCATAAAAAATAAGGTCATACCAGCAAAACCAACGAGTCCTCTTGCGACTAGAAGTGCTTTTTTATTACCAAGAAAGGAGATTTCGTTTTTTAAAAGATAAGGAATGGTGAAAATTAAAGAGCCAATAGATCTAAAAAAAACGATTTGATAGACATTAAAATCACCTAATTTTTTAACAAAAACATTTAGTAGTGCAAAGGCTAAAGCACTAATAGACATATAGATTATAGCTTTTTTGTGCATAAACTAAATTATATTGCGCTAACTAATTAAGCGTTTAAGAGATGCTTTAAAACTTACAATGACCTCTTTTTTAAGTTCTTTTCTATTTGTTGTGTTTGAAATTTCAATATACTCAATTGGTAATTGGTTATTAATAAAAATAGAAGAATTATCTTGTTTGAAATTGGAGACCATAATGGCAGCATCTACACTACCATCATTTATGTTTTTTAAGCATTGTTCTTCTTTTTTTTGAGAAGAGAAAGATTGAAACACAAGTAATCTATACCCGTGTTTAAAAGAGAATTTTTGTATTTCTGAAATGATGCAGCCATAAAAAGAATCTGCTATTTCGGGAACAATTATCGCTAGTGTTTTAGTTTGCTGCTTTCTTAAAGATAAAGCAGTAAAGTTTGGCACATAATTGTGTTTTTGGGCAATCGTTTTTATTAAAGTCCGTGTTTTAGAGCTTATATCTGTTTTATCATTTAAAGCCTTAGAAACTGTAGAAACAGAGAATCCGGTTAAAATGGATATACTTTTAAGTGTTATTGTAGATTGATACATTAACAGTTAGTTTTTTAGCTTTTGAATAATGTCTATGGACGTTTTTGTAAGCATTTTTATTTTTTCCAAATCGTAATTACCATCTTTAGTTTTGGCAATAAGTTTAGAGCCTATTCCTACGCAAGTAACTCCGGCATTAAACCATGAGGATAAACTTTCTTGTGTTGGTTCTACACCACCAGTGGGCATAATACTAGTCCAAGGTTGTGGTCCTTTTATTGCTTTAACATAGCTAGGGTTATACGCATTACCAGGAAATAATTTTACTATCTCACAACCAAGTTCTTCCGCTTTTGCTATTTCTGTTAATGTTGCGCAACCAGGAGACCATAATACTTTTCTTCTGTTACATACAATAGCAATGTCTTCTCTTAAAACAGGTGTTACAATAAAATTTGCACCTAATTGCATATAGAGGGAAGCAGCGGCTGCATCTGTAACCGAACCAACTCCCATTATCATTCCTGGTAATTCTGCTATTACGTATTTATTAAGTGCTGCAAAAACTTCGAATGCAAAATCGCCTCTACTTGTAAACTCTAAAAGTCTTGCTCCACCATCGTAACAAGCTTTTACTATTTTTTTACTTCCTTCTATATCTTCATTATAAAATAAAGGAACTAAGCCTGTATTTTGCATTACTGTTGCAACTTCAATTCTTGAGTATTGTGCCATTTTATTTTTTTATCTGGAAACCTTTCCTGAGGCATCGCCATTTAATAATTTATCAATTTCATCTAGGGTGATTAAATTACAATCACCAGAAATGGTATGTTTTAGGCAGCAAGCTGCTACCGCAATATTTAACGCTTTTTGCTTATCGGTAGCGTTGTTTACTAATCCATAAATTAATCCACCCATAAAAGCATCTCCACTACCAACTCTATCTACAACAGGAGTTACTTCTTTAACATCTGCATTATAAATAGTTTTACCATCGTATAAAATACCGCCAATACGTTGGTGTGATGCACTGACAGAATACCTTAGCGTTGTAGCTGCAGTATGTAAATTAGGACATAATTTAAATATTTGATCGTATAAATAAGGTAACGATTTTTCGTCTTGATAGTTCGGATTTGCTTTATCTTTTCCTAACATAAAAAATGCCGTATCAATATCTCCTAAAATAATATTGCTATACTTTAAAAGTTCTGGCATTACTTCTTTTGGTTCTTTTCCGTATTGCCATAATTTGGATCTATAGTTTAAATCGGAAGAGATAGTAACGCCTAATTTATGTGCCACTTTGATTGCTTCTAAACATTCGTCTGCAGCAGACTGAGAAATAGCAGGAGTAATACCACTCCAATGAAACCATGTCGCATCTTTTAAAACGGATTCCCAATCTATAGAACCTTTTTCAATAGTTGCCATAGAACTATGTGCTCTATCATAAACTACGTTGCTACCACGTGTTCCAGCACCAGTTTCTAAGTAATAGATACCGAGTCTATCGCCACCGTAAATAACATTTTTAGATTCTACATTGAATTTGCGCATCTCTTTTAATGCACAAGCTCCAATTTCATTTTTTGGTAATCTAGTAACAAATTCGGCAGTAATACCATAATTTGCTAAGGATACTGCTACGTTAAATTCTCCACCACCATAAGAGGCTGCAAACTTTTTTGCTTGCGAAAATCTTAAATGGCGCTCTGTGGAAAGTCTTAACATAATTTCACCAAATGTGACGATCTTACTCATTTCTTGAATTTAATTTATTACTTTTAAATAAAAGCCAAATAGTTTTATTACATAATAATTCTATTTGGCTTTTTAAATATCTAATTCTAGATTCCTAATGCTTGTCCGCCACCAATTTGGATAGTTTCCGCAGTTATGAATGACGCATCTTTACCTGCTAAGAAAGAAACAACTCCAGCCACATCTTCTGGTTGTCCTAATCTACCTAACATAATATTGTTTGCCCATGAAGCAAAAACTTCTGGTTTTGTTGCTTTAATTTGTGCATGAAATGGCGTATCAATAGTACCTGGAGATACAGCATTAACTCTAATACCATATTCTGCTAAATCTTTTGCTAATGCTCTAGTAATTGCATGAACTCCAGCTTTAGATGTTCCGTAGATTCCTGCTCCAGGTCCACCAGCAGTCCATCCTGCATTAGAGGTATAATTAATTATAGAAGGGTGTTCTCCATTTTTCAGGAAAGGTATTGCAGCTCTGGATGCATAAAAAACAGAATCCAAGTTTAAAGCCATAACATTTTTGTAAAACTCAGTAGTCATTTCTTCAAATCTAGAACGTCCACCTAATCCACCTGCATTATTCACAAGTACGTCAATTCTTCCATACTTATTTCCAATTGCTTGAATGTTAGAAGTTACTTCCGCTTCATTCGTAACATCAAAGCCATGGTATTCTGCTGTAATTCCTTCGTCGGTAAGCGCTTTCAGTTTTTCAGCTCCAGCTTTATCATCTATACCGTTTAAAATTACCGTATACCCATCTTTACCTAATCTTTTTGCTACTTCAAAACCAATACCTCCTGTGGCACCTGTAACGATAGCTACTTTTTCTTTTGCTTTATTCATTTTTTCTAATTTTATTCTTTAATATTTTTTTTATTTTTTCTAATTATTCTTTAGGTTTTAAAGGCTCTATTTTAGGGCATAATAACCAAACCGCTAAAAGCGCTATTATAGCTAAAGCGCCACCTATTAAAAAAGCAGGTGTATAATTTCCTCCTGTCGTGATGAATGTAACTAAAATGGTAAGTCCAGCTGCACCAAGTTTGGCTGCCATACCTGCAAAACCTGACAATGTGCCTACTATTTTTCCGCTAAAAAGATCACTTGGTAAAGTTTGTATATTACCTATTGCTACTTGAAATCCAAAAAGTAAAACAGCCATAATAATCACTGCTTGCATAGCAGATGCAGGTGCTTTTAATAGGAAGAAGCATGGAATCATTATTAAACAACCTAAAGTGATCGTCATTTTTCGTGTTTTATCTACAGACCATCCTGCTGTAATTCTATTTTTTGCAAGTAAACCACCAAAAATAGCTCCAATCATTGCACCAACATATGGTACCCACGCCGAGAATGCTATTTGTTTAACATCCATTCCAAAAACTTCAGAAAGGTAGATTGGTATCCAAACGATAAATAGCCACCAAATAGGATCAATTGCTGCGGATGCTATTATTACTCCCCAACTCTCTTTATGTTTTAGTAATTGGCTAGTGTCGGGAGCGTAACCTTCATCAAAACTACCATCTTCATCAATATCCTGATTTCTTTGTCCGGATAGAATATATTTTTTTTCATCATCTGTCAACCAAGGGTGTGATTTAGGAGCTCCTTTTACTACGTATAACCAAGGTAGTAACCATAAAAACCCAAGTACTGCTACAACTATAAATATTGCCTTCCAATCGAAATAAACAGATAATAGCCCGATCACTGGATATGCTACGATACCTCCTATAGCTGCTCCTGAATTAAAGATTCCTTGAGCAAGAGCTCTTTCTTTAGTTGGAAACCATTCTGCATTAGCTTTAGCGGCACCAGGCCAATTTCCTGCTTCCGCAATCCCTAATATAGATCTGAAAATTCCAAAACTTAACAATCCTTGAGCAAATGCATGCATTAGAGTAGCAATAGACCATACACCAATCGAAATTGCAAAACCAATTCTGGTTCCTATCCAATCAAAAATTTTACCAAAAAGGGCTTGACCTCCAGCATATGAAAGTATGAATACTGTTGAAATTGTACCATAGATTGCTTTATGTCCATCCTTATCCATTTCTGGAAATAAATCATTAGCTATGTCTGGCCAAAGCGCTCCAAAAGCTTGTCTATCTATGTAATTAATAACTGCAGCCAAAGCCACAAGTCCTACTACCCACCATCTTAGTCCTTTTACCTTCATGCTTGTTTCGTCTAGTTAGTTTATATTTTTAATCCTTATAACAGTATTGATATAATTCACTAAAATGATCTTTCATTTTTTGTTTTGCTAATTGCGGATCTTGCCTTTCAATGGCATCGTAAATAGCTTGGTGTTCTTCAATACCTTTTTGTGCTAAGTTTTTATTACAAACATGATATTTTTCAAAATTGGTAATAATTTCAGGTGTAATAATTAACATGAAAGTATTCATAGAGCTATTGCCACTTGCTTTAGCTATAGCTAAGTGAAATAATAAGTCTTCTTGAACAGCATCTTCCCCATTTAAAACCTTTTTGGAATATGCATCTATTGTTGCTTTCATTTTTTTTAAATCCGCTTCCGTTCTTCTTATCGCGGCTAATCGTACTGTTTTTAATTCTAATAAGATTCTAGTTTCCACTAGTGATTTGAAATCTGGATCCTCTAATCTTAAAATATCGTTAATCATACCATTCATGGCAATGACACCAATGTTTGCTACAAATGTTCCGCTTTGCGGAATAGATTTTAGTAAGCCATATAACTCTAGTTTTTGAATAGCTTCTCTAACATTACTTCTAGACACTTCAAATTTTTCGGCTAGTACACGCTCTGCAGGTAGTTTATCTCCAGGTTCTAGATTTTTTAAGTTTATTAAATCTCGAATACTAGCAATGATATGTTTTTGGACATCAAATTTTTCCGTTTTTGTAGTGACCTCTAATTTCATAAATTAATGTTTTTTATTGCTGTTTTGTTTAAGTGGCTAAATTTACTAAAATCGAATAGAAGTATAATCTATAAGCCAAACTTTAAGGCCTTTTATAGACCTTTAAAGCTTAACTAAATCACAATAAGACTAATCAAAATATTTTTAATGTGTGACTTCTAAATCGTAATATCTAACTTTAGCAAAAGCATCTTTATCTCTACTTTGAAAATAGTTTCCTGCTTTAAAGTAGTTTTCAAATACTCCCCATTTTTTCATGTGTATATTTTCATACACTTTATATTCGTTTTTGTTTAAAATGATAACCATTTTACCATCCGATATTTCTACTTCTAGAGTGAATTTTTTAAAGCCTACTTCTTGTTCAAAATTAAAACCGTCATCATCTCCCCAAGCATCTTCATGTAGCATTTCTTCTTCGGTAGCATTTAAATCTTTAAGCACTTTAGTTTTCACTCTAATTTTACCTTTATCCCAGTATATTTTTAACATTGGAGGAGCATTATTATCTTTTTGACCAATTAAATCTCTTTGGTCATCTGTAAGTCTTCCATGTATTTGCATGATAATTACTCTATGGTATTTACCTTCACTATCTCGTGTTACCTCATCCATTGCTAATTTACCTTTCATGTAAGCACCTTGCTTAAAGGTCCAGTTAACATTGTTGTTTCCAGGAATCATTTGCTCTCTTAGCTCTGATCTAGAGTATTTGGTATTAGCGGTAGTTGCCTTACTAGGATATGCATAAAATACTAAAGCTCCTCTGGTAGAGTCATTGTACATGTAAGGTTTTATTTCTTCATTGGTTGCATAATTAACAACAACATCTTTTCCTTTAAAACTTTTTGCTTTACCATTTTCTCCATCTGGAATTGTTAATGACCAATGCGTTAAATCTATTTCTGGAAGTTTATACTTTTTCTTTTTTTTCTTCTTTTTTTTAGATTCTACTTTGGCTTCAGTAACTGTTTTATTAGATTGGCAATTCCCATTTAGAACTGAAGCAAATACGAATAATGCTATTAATTTAATTTTTATGCGCATTTGATTCAGTTTTTAAATTTATTTATAATTAGTTAAGGGCTGTAATTGTTACAGAATCGGCACGAATTTCTTCATCACCACTGTTATATCCGTATGTACCACCGGCAGCTCCACCCATACCTCTTACAAAAAGAGCGACACTATTATTAGCTCCTGCATTAAATGTATATGTAGTAGTATTATAATTGTCATTACCAGGGTTCACTATTGTCTCTGTTAAAAGATTGTTTGTAGTGTTTTCCACTTGAGCAACAGTTGTATAACCATAACCAGAACTTGGATATTCTGTAGCAGTAGCATAATAAGCTGGTGTATAGCCGCTAACGTATCCTGCTCCAGATAAAACTCGTACTTCGAGCATACTATCCATTGGAGGCGTATTGTTTTCTAAGCCTTTAAATGAAGTAACTATCGCTATAGAATACTCTGCATTTGGAGTAACTTCAAATTCTTGATAGATATGATCTGGCTCGTTATTATCAAATTTAAGAACGTTATCTGAACCTCCATTACCAGAACTAGATTCCCCTTGTTCTCCTATATCATCATTATCCCATCCAGAACATGCACAGTCACTTGAGTTTCCATTATTTTTAGGAAGTTTATCAAAATCGGCATTGATTAAAGTTGGGTTTGCAACTAAAGGTTCTTCCGGCTCTACCACGTCAAATGTTTCTGAATAGGTACTTACTACTCCTAAATTATCTGAAGCAGTTAAAGAAACCGTATATGTACCTTCACCCGGATAAACAGTAGCGCCATCTACATCTGTTGATGTATCTCCATTACCAAAATTCCAAGCGTAAGTTGTAGCACTTGTAGAAGCATTGGCAAATGTGTAACCTTTCCAAGCTTCTCCTACACCTTGTCCTTGTGAATAAGAAAAGAAAGCATTTGGAGGCGTTGCATCTTCTATAGAATTTTCACCAATTGGTTCGAATTGTTCAAAATCGTCACAGCTATTAATTAAGGTCACGGTTGCCATTGCAACGATAACCCAAAAACTATTTTTTAATTGTTTTTTCATTGTTTTTGTATTTTAATTAGTAACCAGGGTTTTGTGATAAAAGACCGTTACTTAAGTTAATTTCTCTTTGTGGAATTGGTAATAAAAGATCAGAAGCATTAAAAGTTCCTCCTGTAGCTGTAGAAAAAGCAGATAACACATTTTGTGCTTCGTTGAATCTAACTAAATCAAAAAATCTTTGATTTTCGAAAGCTAATTCTACGCGTCTTTCATCTAATAATTCTTGTTTGGTAATATTATTGTCATCATCAGCAAGTAAACCTGCTCTTAATCTTACAAGCTCGAAAGAATCTAGGGCTGCTTGTACCGAAGTACTACTTGTTCCTGCCATAATTGATTCTACATGCATTAAAAGTACATCTGCATAACGTAAAACAATCCAGTCATTTCCAGCAGAAGTAGGATCTGTAGATGTCGGTGATATATCTAAGGTAGCATCTCCATCAGGTATGTATTTTGCAACTTGAAATTGTGATGGTTGTTCTGTATCTACGCGATAAGAATACGGTTTTCTATCTCCTCCTAAAGCATCTATTACCGTTCTTACATCTTCTGTAGTATAGTTTACACCACTTGTTCTACCAACAGCGTTTAACCACTCTGCAGAAAAGTTTTGACTATCTTGAGAAGAATCTCCTATATATCCTATAGAAAAGATTAATTCATTATTTAATTCTGTATAAAATACATCTTTAAAATTTGGTTCTAATGTAAAACCACTTCCCATTACTGCTTCGCATAAAAGTTGTGCGTCTAAATAATTAGTACCAAGTGTTAAATATACTTTAGCTAGTAACGTCTGAGCTGCAGCTAAAGAAGCACGAGATACATAAGTGTTGTCTAAACCATCAATAGCAGTTAATAAATCGCTTTCAATTAATTCGTAAACAGTTGCTTTATCTACTCTTGTATACGCTAGCGAATTGTAATTTGGATCTGTAATTTCAAGAACTCTATCTATTAATGGAATGTCTCCGTATAAACGTACTAAGTTAAAATATGCGTAAGCACGAACAAATTTTGCTTCTCCTTCAATTTTTGCACGATTTGCATCTGTTGCAATATCTAAATGTGCTAAAACCGTGTTTGCTCTAAAAATTACATTATAAAAACTTCTGTAGTAGTCACTTACAATTCCGTTAGTTGCTACAACGCTGTAGTTTTCAAATTGAGCAGCTTCTCCTTCACTACTTTTAGTTCGGGTATTATCGCTACGCATTTCGGTTAGATAAAACTCTACTTGTAATGCATGGTTGTCGCCATTGCTTGTAGAGTTTTCACCTTGTATTCCATCGTACATGTTTACAAGAGCTGCTTCTAAATCTGCTTCAGAAGCAAAGTAAGTATCTGCAATTAATACAGATGTCGGTGCTGGGCTTAAAAAATCTTCACCGCATGAAAATAGTGTTACGGCTAGTATGAATAAATTAAGCTTTTTAATGTGTTTTGTTATGTTTTTCATTTTTATTATATTAAAATTGAACATTTAAGCCTACTGATATTGTTTGATTTATTGGAGAACCACCTCTTTGGTATCCATATGTTGTAGATAATTGTGTGCCAGAAGTATGATAAATAGATTCTGGATTAAAACCTGTATAATTATCTGCAGTAAAGTACATAAGGTTTTGACCTGTTGCATATAATCTAAGTTTACTTAGTTTTAATTTAGAAATTAAACTATCCGGTAAAGTGTAACCGATGCTTATTGTTCTTAATGCTACATAAGAAGCATCTTGTATGATAGAATTTGTGAATATTTTTTCTTTAATAAATCCTTGATTAGGTGTTGAAGAAACATAATCTTGAGAAGAGTTAAAGTGATTAAAAATATATTGATCTGCCATATTACGAACTTCTGCTCCGTGACTTCCTTGAAACATGAAAGACACATCGAAACCATAAATTTGAAAGTCATTAGATAAACTCCAAACTAAGTCTGGGTAAGGATCTCCTAAAATTGTTTTATCATCATCATCAATTATTCCATCACCATTTAAATCTTTTACATATACATCTTGAGCTTGACCTCCAATTGGATGGTAAGGGTTTGAAATGAATTCTAAAGGAATTTCTTCATCTACAACCCAACCGTAAAAAGATGAGATAGGATTACCTTGTAGGTTAACCCATTCTGCAGCTCTCTTTTCATCGACATTTTGAATTTGACCATTAGATTCTGCAAAGTCAATTAATTCGTTTTCGTTTTTAGATGCTATTAAAGTTGTGTTCCAAGAAAAATTCTCTCTTGAATAATTACGCGAACGTAATTCAAATTCCATACCACTATTCTTAACTTCACCAAGGTTTACTAAAGCTTCATTGAAACCAGTTGTAGAAGAGATAGGGTTGTTTAATAATAACTGATCACTTGTTCTTTCATAATAATCAAAAGAACCAGAGATTATATTGTTAAAAAAACCAAAGTCAATACCTGGGTTAAATTCTCTTAAACGTTCCCATTGTAGGTCTTCATTGGCAATATTTAAAGGGTTGTACCCGTTAATTGCACTACCATTTATTACTGCTGTAGATGTATCCAGTAAAGAAAGAGATGGGTAATGGTCAATTTGATCATTGTTTGTATCTAAACCATCATTACCAGTGAAACCATAACTTGCACGTAATTTTAATTTACTAACAATATTACTGTCTTCTAAAAAGCTTTCATTACTAAGTATCCATCCAACAGAAAAAGCAGGGAAGTTTCCGTATTTAGAATTATCACCAAAAATAGAACTACCATCACGTCTAAAACTAGCAGATACTAAGTATTTGTTGTCGAAAGCATAATTTGCTCTAGCAAAAAATCCGATTAATGCTTTTTCGTATTCTTCAGATTCGAAATCTATTATAGTTGTTCCAGCAGATATTGTTTGTAATTTATCTGAAGTATATCCATTTGCAGATTGTCCGTCATTGCTAAAATTCCATTTTTCTGCAGCAAAACCAAGAATAGCAGAAATGTCATGCTTACCAAAGTTTTTGTCATAAGAAAAATAGTTGTCTGTAGACATGTGTATACGCTGTTCGTTAAATAAATCTAATTGCGCGGCATCTGCTCCATTTCTACTAGCTTTTACACCTTGCCATCTACGTTGTTGTGTGTTTTGTAAATCTCCACCAAGTGTAGATTTAAAGCTTAATGCATCTGTAATATCATATTTTCCATAGATACTTCCAAAAAGTTTGAATTTATCATCTGTACGATCGCGTTCTAAAATTTTGGCAGCAGGATTTGTGTTAGAAGTATTACTAATACTTGTACCACCACTTGCCAATGTAGTTCCTGAATCTAAATCAAAATTATCAAACATACGTTGTTGCGCATAATCACCAATTTGTACATCTGCATAAGCACCACCATCTCTTAAACGGTTTACATATTGAATGTTGTCTGCAGTAACATATACTGGTAACCAAGATGGTTGACGTAAGATATCATGTGTAGATCCATCAAATCTTCTTCTATTTGTGATAGAAGGCGATAGGTTAACACCAAAAGATAATTTATCACTTAATTTAGTGTCTACTTTTAATTTAAGACTGTATTTTTTATAATCATCTGTTAATAAAACACCTTCATCATGTACATAGTTTATTGCTGTACTAAATTTTGTTCTTTTACTACCACCTCTTGCGGCGAAAGAGTGACTTGAAATAACACCACCATCAAAAATAACATCTTGCCAGTTTGTATTATCTCCTAATAATTGCTTGAATTTTGTTCTATCTGAAAGCATTCCAGTTGCTGCTAACTCTCTTTCAGCAGTTTCTTTTACAGTGAATGTGTATGCATCACTATGTCTAGCTTCTTTAAATCCTGTAAAAGTATTATAGCTAAATTTGGTAGGACCTTCCTTACCATCTTTAGTTGTAATCATAATAATACCATTAGCTCCACGAGATCCATAAATAGAAGAAGATGCAGCATCTTTTAGTACTTCAAAAGATTTTACATCATTCATGTCTAACGATCCTAAATAGTCATCGTCTACTACTAAACCATCTACAACTATTAAAGGAGTAGAGTTACCTGTAATAGATCCAGCACCACGAATAGTAATAGTTGGTGCAGAACCAGCCTCACCTTCTGTAGCAGCAATGTTTACACCAGATACTTGACCTACTAAAGCGTCATCTACACGAGAAACGGCTATTTGATCTAAATCTTCGTTTACTACTTTAGAGATAGATCCTGTTAAGTGACTTTTCTTTTGTGTACCATAACCAATTACAACAACCTCATCTAAATTATTAGCATCTGCAGCTAAAGACATGTCGATTGTACTTTGATTATCAATAATTACAGTTTGTGAGATATAACCTATATAAGAGAATTGTATTACATCACCTTTATTAACTTGTATTTGGTAGTTACCATCAAAATCAGTACTTGTACCCGTACTAGTACCTACAATAATTACATTTACACTCGGTAAAGGCATGTTGTCATTAGCATCTACCACGAGCCCTGTTATCGTTACTTTTTCTTGGGCAAAGGCAGAAATGCACATAAAGAGTAATGCAAATAATGCCGATTTAGCTTTTAAATTCATAATTAATTTTTAAGTTTTAGTTAATTAATTTGTTTTACTAAAAACACAATTATTAGGCAAGTATCAATATGTTTGTTACTTTTGTAATGTTATGTTTTATTACATAATTACTTCCGTCGAAGAAGTGTTTTTAAAAAGGGTAGGCTTTAAAACCTGTCCTTTTTTTTTGGTATTAATCCAGTAAAAAAAATTGGTTTACCAGATTGGTTTACCAAATATATATAAAATTTTGTTAATTACAACGTTTTCGTGAATTTTATATGGTAAATGAGTATATGTTTGAGTTAAAATAGCAAAGATTTGCTTTAAGTGTAAGGGTTTTACCGCTGTTTTGTAAAGTCCTCATATATAGGAGTAAAGGAATTATTTCTCAATATTCCTTCTTTATGGTAAGTTACTTCATGCATTTCTAGAGGTGAAATGTATATAGAATCTCTAAAATCCCATAAAACTGTTTTTTACCTCTAGAAATTGCTAGTATTTTTTTTAAGACTTATCTGCAAAATAAGATACTGCATCACCACTTAAAAAATCTTCTCTAACGGGACTAAAAGTATCAATTAATTCTCCTTCTTCTAAACAAACTGCACTATGTAATAAATTAGGTTCAATATAAACCCCATCTCCTGCTTCTACAATTTGCTTTTCTCCATCTATTTCAAATTCAAATTTACCAGAAACACAATAGGTTGCTTGCGTATGAAAATGTTGATGTGGAGCACCTAATGCACCTTTGTCAAACTTCACTCTTACCATCATGATTTGGTTATCGTAACCTAAGAACTTTCTGGATACTCCGCCACCAAGAACTTCCCATTCCATATCTTTTGTGATGACGTACTTTTCGCTAAATCTTTTCATAATATTTATTTTTATTAGTTTTTATATTTTTAATGTCCACTTCGACTGTGCTCTGTATGACACTTGATTTATTTTTTTATTTGAAATAATAAGAACCAGACCATTCATAATTCTTATCGTTTATTTTTACATTATGTTGTCCTTCTTTAGAAGCATCTCTGTTTGCTGTTATAAACAGTTTTGTATTCCCTTTTATATTGGTGATTTGTATTGCAGTATAATCTGCAGTATCTAAAACCACTTTTAAAGCTGTAATATTACTATTAGAGTTTACTGCGGATTCTGTAACCGGACTATAGTTTCCGTGTGCTTCAATTGCCGAAACAAAAATAGTGTTTTTAGCATTTTTTCTTCTTAACATGAAAGCAGCTTCACGTCTTAAATTAAACTCTGGATCGTTTGCTCCAATTCTAGTAAATAACAATTCATCCTTAGTATTGGTTACAGATGTTAAGGTGTAAAAGTTCCCTTTATTTAACCACGATAATTTACTGTTATCACTAGTTGCTTTTGCGGTTCCTTCTACAAATAGATGTTGATATCCATTTTTTGTTCCTAAAGGGTTTAATGTCTTAGGTGTTTTGTAGTCAAAACTTGTTTGTATTACTTGTCCTAAGAAGTAATACGGAAAATCATATTGATTTGCTTTGTTAGAAGTCACTTTCATGATATCTAATATGTATGGTTTCTCGAAATCTCCATCTTTTATAATGGCCATGGTACGAAGCATCTCTGTTCCAGGATAGGCATTACTTTCTTTTGCACTAGCAACTTGAATGTTTTCATTTTCTGAAGAAAAATAGTTTAGTACCGAATGGTGCTGACTTCCTACTTCATACTTCGCATTAAAATGAGACGTTTCGTTTTGTGTTACTGTATTATGTGCAATGGTTTGTTTTGCCCAAGTCTTGTTTTCCTTTAGGTAATTTCCACCACCTTTTTGTTCGATATTAACAAAGCGTGCTAAACCGTAATCTTGAAGAATTTCTTCGCCTTTTTCGTATAAAGAATAAGATAGCTTATCATAATGACCATGACTAGATCCTTGCGCTGCATACTTAAACACGAGTTCTATATCTTCATTTCTTAATATGGCAACACCACCTTGTGTACCATTTGGTCCATCGGAAAGATTAATAGATTTTTTGAGGAAAGGAGTTGCTTTACCATTTTTTATTCCGAGTGCTACAGCAAGACCAGAATCGTCTAACAACACACGGTCTTGTGCAGAGGCTATGCTTAATAGACCTGGATCTTGAGTTCCAAAATGATACGAAATATCTACTGCCGTAACTAAGGCACTGGTGTAATACGACATTCCTTTTTGACCATCGTTAAGTGGGAAAAAATCGCCATCCGCATCCGATAAATTCAGAAGTGCATTAATCGATTTTAAAAGTACGCCATCTTTATATTCAAATATTTTTAATTCTGGTTTGACGTTGTGTAATCCTTCCGCAAAAATTAAAAACGGATACATCGCGTAGCGTTGGTAATATGGTCCTTCGTTATAATATCCATCCGGAGAAAAAGGCTCTTCTATATTCGCTAAAAAGCCTGCTTTTCCGTCTTTATTTAAAAAACCACCATCATCATCTTTTTCTTTAGTATCTAATTTTAAATCTTTAATTCCGTACAAAGCACGATCAATTAATTCTTGGTCATTCATTACTAAACCTATCATTCCAACAGCTGCATTTCCCCAGGTACTATGGTTGTGTACTCTTTGGTAAAATTGCGGACTATCTATAGAAATGTGATCTGCAAACGGTTTAAATAAGTTAGTTTCTAGTTTATTGCGTTCTTCTTCCGATAAATAATTATAGATACAATCATAAGCCTGACTTACATATACCAACCAATTCGAATCATTTAAACATTGCCAGAATAATTTTCCTCTTGCGTACGATCTTGTTTTTGGATGCAATGGTAATGTCTTGTACATCGCTTCGTATTGCATCAACATGTCTTTTACATACTTCGCATATTTTTCGTCTTCTAAAATTTGATATAAAACACCTGCTTTTTGCAAAACAATCATGTTTCGTTTATGACGTACATGTGTATATCCTCCAGAATAATCTATAGGAATTGGCGTGTCTATACCTAGTGCAATTTCTGCATCTATTTCCTCTTTAACTGCTTTTAACGTTTTATCAAAAATTGGAATATTCCCCAATTGTGCTCTAATGTCTTTAACGCCTTGTGCAGTTAAAATTAAATTAGGATGCGCTTGCAAATTAGATGTTGCTGTTTCCTTATTGGACACCGTTGTGTTTTCTTTTTTGCATGAAAACAACAAGCATAAAACAAAGATTAGAATAAAGTGAAAAGAGAATTTATTTTTCATAAAAAAGATCTATTGTATTGGTAATATAATAAAACTACATATTATAAACACCACCATTAATATCTAGCGTAGCTCCCGTAATAAAACCGTCGTATTCTGAAGCCAAGTATAAAACTGCTCGTGCTACATCGGCAGCATTACCTGCCCGTTGTATTGGTATACCTGCAGTTGTGGCAGCTGCAGATTCTTTTGTGGTATGTGTATTGTGAAAGGAGGTACCAAGAATAAGGCCTGGAGAAACCGCGTTCACTCGAGTACCTTGTGCACCTAACTCTGTAGACAACGCGCGTGTAAATGTTAAGATGGCACCTTTACTCGTAGAGTACACAAGAGATCCTGGATGACCACCTTTACGTCCTGCAAGGGATGCTAAATTAACAATACTGCTATTGTCCTGTTTTGCTAAATATGGAGCAGCTGCTCGCGTAACAAACATCATTGATGTAAGGTTGATGTCCATTACCTTATGCCAGAACTCCGTTTCCATTTCATTCAGCATTTTTCGTGCAACCAAAGAACCTGCGTTATTGATAAGGATGTCTAAACCTCCAAAAGCTTCTACTGTTTTTTCTACCAGTGCATTTGCATCGGCTTCTTTTGTTAAGTCACCAGATATGGCAACTGCTTTTACTCCTTTGCTATGTGCGTAATCTACTAATTGATTCGCAGTATCTGCACTAGAAAAATAGTGAATAGCGACATTAGAACCACTATCTATAAAATGTCTGGTAATAGATTCTCCAATTCCTTGAGCACCTGCTGTGATTAGTATATTTTTACCTGTTAATTTATTATTTGTCATCGTAATTAGAGTTTATTTTACTTTATCATTTTTATTGAAATAGCCATCGTTAGATACTGCATTTTCACTTACCGAAATACTTCCTGTTTTAAACCATACTTCCGCGTAGTTTCCATCTGCATATTGTTTTGCAATATCGCCACCATGTGTTTCTGCACCAGAACACCAGTTTTTATTTATTTCTGGAGATTTTCCGTTGGTTTGGTTATAAGCTCCTAATTTGAAAAAACAACCTTCACCAGCGTAAGCGGCTTTGCGTTCTACACCATCTTGACCAATTGGTACAAATAGTTTTTGTGTTTGTTCTGGGATATCTGCTTTTGTTGCGTATTCAGATACTAATAAGTTTTTTGTAAATGTTTTTGTTTCATGTCCTTCACTTGTGAAATTTAAGGTCATGATACCATCTTTAACTTCTACTTCATAGCTGAACGGTTCACCAAGAGCAATACCATCTTTAGGTTCTTCAGGATAGGTATCTGCGGTTTTACCAACGACAGAAAAGTCATTTCCCCAAACTGCTGAAGAATAATCCCATCTTCCAGAATTGTCATCACCTTCCGTATTTATTTCGTAATGCCAAAAAACAGATCCTTTGGTATGTCCTGGGAATTTTTTGTAAAATATTTTAAGCGGTTCGTTTTCATGTTTATCTGCACTATGGATTTGACCAACAACTACAGCATGTGAAGCAGCTACACGCGCATCTCCAGTAGCAGAAACTTGCATCACTTTAAGAGTTGCAGTTAATTTATCATTAGCCGTTTCTGGATACCATTTTTTGGTTTGTGCCAATTCGGTTCTTGTATTGTTTGAAGTTCCGTGTGTGCTTCCTGCATTTGGTGCTTTAAAAACTACCCAATCACCATCGCTATCCTGTGCTGTGTAAAAGAAGTCTTTGTCTTCCAAATTATTTGCAATTCCAACATTAGCGCCATTTCCTAAAACTAATTTCCAATCATCGAAAAACGGAATGACATCACTTGCATATACTGTTTTTTCAATCTCTTTTTCTTCGGCTTTTACCTCTTCTTTTTTATCTGTATTCTTACAGCTACTCAGTGTGAAAATGGCACATAAAATACAAAGTGCTATTGTGGTGGTTTTTTTATTCATTTTTATATTTTTTAAATTCATTTTAAGGTCTTAAATATCGATTAGAAATATTCTGTTAAGGCTATAATTCCGTTATACGAAATAATCAAAGAGAATAGTAAAGCTGCAGATAATCCTATATTAACAAAAATACCAGTCTTATATCCTTTCATTATTTTTTTACTGTTGATCATCATTATAATGCCAAGAATTACTAGCGGTAAAACAAATACATTAAATACTTGTGATAGTATTTGAATTTCAATAGGATTTGCTCCAAATGCAGGACCAATTAAAGCTACTAAACAAGCAATAGCCGTAATGATTCTAAACTGACGTGAGTTGGTGTCTAATTCTCCCGATTGATAATCTGCAACTAATAAAGGTGCGATTAATAAACACGGGAAAATAGAGGATAAACCAGCGCTTAATGCTCCGAAAAAGAAAATAGTAACGGCCCATTTACCAGCAACAGGCTCTAAAGTATTTGCCATATCTAATACATGTGTTACTTCTTTGCCTTGGTAAAATAAAGCACCTGCAGCAACAGCCATGATCACACCACTAATTACAAAAATTAAAATAGCAGCTGTAATAGCATCCTTTTTTTGCTGATCTAGGTTTTTAATAGTCCATCCTTTTCCTTTTACAAAAAGTGGTCTAGATAAAAATGTAGCCGAAGCCATTGTAGTACCAACAAAAGCAGCAACCAACATTTTACCGCCAACCACATCTGGTATTGTTGGTATTAATCCTTTTACAACATCTAAAGGAAGTGGTTGCACAAAGCATAAGGAAAGTACAAAAGATATTCCCATTAAGGTTACAAAAATGACAAGTATTTTTTCGAAGAAAGTGTACTTACCAACTAACATTAAAAGATAAAACGTAACGATAATCACAATGGCTGTTATTAAAACGGTCTCATATTTATGGGCTGCTAAACCTTCAAAATTTATAGATAAGATTTCAAAAATAATATTGGAAGAGATTCCTAAAATCCCCATTAACGAATTCCATTGTCCAAACGTAATACCAACTATAATTAATATGGCTAATATTTTTCCGTATTTAAAGTGTTTTTTAAATCCGTAAAGCGCAGTTTCACCAGTTAATAATGCGTAATTACCATAGGCAAACATTAAAATACCAGAGAACAAACAACTTAACAAAAGTACCCAAAGTAGTTGCATATTAAACTTACTTCCTGCAACAATCATAGAGGTTACACTACCTGTGCCAATGGTGTAACCAATAGCGAAAATACCAGGGCCAAACCCCAATATTAATGCGATAATTTTTTTGAGAAAGGATTTTTTAGGTTGTGTTACGTCCATAGTATATGTTGGTTTGATTCGTTTGTGTTATTTCCAGATGGTATGATGGCTTTTTACACCATCATCATCTATTCTTTTATAGGTGTGTGCTCCAAAATAATCGCGTTGTGCTTGTAGGATGTTTGCATAAGAATTTTCTGTTGTAATGCCGTTAAAAAACGGAATAGATTCTCCTAAACAAGGCGCCGTAATATCATTAAGAATACATTGCGACACTACCTTTTTTGCAGCAGGTTTGTATTGTTTTATCGAAGCTATAAGTTGCGTGTTGGTTAATATGTTTGTCGTCTCTTTAAAAACAGAAACCAATTCTTCCATTAAAGTGGATCTTATGATGCAGCCGTTGGTCCAAATTCTAGCAATCTCGCTTAAATTTAAATCCCATGAGAATTTATTGGAAGCTTCTGAGATGAGTTTAAATCCTTGGTAATGATTTATAATTCTGGCAAATTGATACGCTTCTAAAATTTCAGAGGAAGTACTATGTACTACGGAAGAATTTTCGCTTTTAAAAATTTTATTTAGCTGAAGACGTTCTTCTTTGTAAAACGAGATATAACGAGAGAATAGGGCAGAAGCGATTAATGTGCTGGGTACTCCTAGTTCTGCGGAAGCAATAGTGGTCCAGTTTCCTGTACCTTTATTTCCTGCTTTATCTAATATTTTTTTTACTAACCAATCGGTACCTTCCTTTTTTCTTAGAATATCTATGGTTATTTCTAACAAGTAGCTATCTGCTGTGCTTTTCCAAGTTTCTAAGGTATTAGCAATCTCGTCTAAATTTTGTCCGGAAGCTTCTAAAATAGTACAAACCTCAGCAAGCAATTGCATTTCTACATACTCTACACCATTGTGTACCATTTTTATAAAATGACCACTTCCTTCTGGTCCAACATAGGTACTGCACGGTACATTGTTTTTGTCTTTTGCTGCAATTTTATCTAGAAAAGGCTTCACCTTATTATACGCTTCTAAGTCGCCGCTTGGCATTATAGATGGTCCGTTTAATGCGCCTTCTTCACCTCCTGAAACACCAGTTCCTATAAAGTGAATGCCTTTCGTTTTTAAATAGTCACCACGTTCTTTCGTTTTTAAATAATTGGAGTTTCCACCATCAATTAAAATATCGTTTTTTGATAAATACGGAAGCAGATCTTCAATAACATAATCTATTGTCTTTCCAGCGTTCACCATCAGCATTATTTTTCTTGGTGTTTGCAAAGCGTTTACAAAAGCGGAAATATCATCAAAGGCAGCAGCTTCAGATAATTCGGAATAACTTGCTTTAAAGTTTTTAGCAACATCTTCTTCAACGCCATCGACATGCCTGTTAAACATGGCGATTTTAAATCCGTTTTTTGCTAGATTTCGGCATAGGCTTTTTCCCATGACACCCAAACCAAATAATCCAAATGCTGATTTATCCATTAATCCTTTTTTTATCGTTTTTATAATATTTTCTGGTGTTGTGCTAATGTCGATTTTCAAAGCATCTTTAGGTTCTTCTAAAGTATCAAACTGCGATTGTAATAATTCCGAAGGCATAAAGTGATCTGATCTCTTATGCATTCTATTGTAAATCTGATTAAAAGTGCCACTTAAATACACCCATTTTGTTTGGGCTTCGATATTTAAACTTAATATATCTCGATACTTTTGTTTTAATGCAGAACAGACAATGACACAACTATTTTTAGTGCGTTGCTTTTTCGCTAAAGCATTCAATGTTTCTAACCAACCTTGTCTGTCGTTGTCATTTAAAGCTTCACCACTAGACATTTTTTTAATGTTAGCCTTTGGATGAAAATCGTCACCATCAAAAAAAGGAATATCTAATTCTTGCGCTAATAGTTTTCCGATAGTGCTTTTACCACAACCCGAAACTCCCATTATAAATATTACTTTTTTCATCTGCTTATACTTATTATTTTTATTTGTCAGATGTAACATCCATACAATTATTCCGCTATGCGACTAAATTTTAGCTATGGATGTTTCAAGATTTCTTTGTTTTATTCGTTGGGATTTGTTCCTTCTCCTACAGTTGCATTTTTAAACCAAACTTCTGTGTAACTTCCGTTAGCATATTGTTTTACTATATCACCATCGTAGGTTTTAGATCCTGTTTTAATATTAGCTTGATTATAGGCGCCTTGTTTGAAATAATTGATTTCGCCAGCATATGCAATTTCTCTTTCTACACCTACTTTTCTTCTGGAAGCATACCTATCTATAATCTGTTGTGGAATTTGCGCTTTTGTAGCAAAATCGGATTTCAGTAAATTTTTTGTAAAGGTGATAGTCTCATGTCCTGCACTGGTAAAAGTTAAATACATCATACCTTTATAAATATTTACCTCGTAACTAAATTCTTCGCCTAATGCAATACCATCTTCTGGCTCTGCAGGACTTGTAGTTGCATTGTCTCCAACGTTAGAAAAATCATAACCCCAAACTGCAGTAGAGTAATCCCATCTTCCAGAGTTATCCCCTTTGGTGTTTATTTCATAGTTCCAAAAAACAGCACCTTTTGTATGGCCAGGGAATTTTTTATAATAGATTTTTAAAGGCTCATTTTCATGTCCTTCATCACTATGAATTTGTCCAACGACAACTGAAAACGCAGAGGAAATATCGGCATTTCCAGTTGTAGAAACGTGTTGTACTTTAAGTGTTCCTGTTAGTTTTCCGCCAGTTTCTGGAATCCAATGTGCTTTTTCACCAAGTTCTGTTCTTGTGTTACTAGATGTTTTTGAAGTGATACCAGAGTTTGGTGTTTTGTATACCACCCAATCCGTTTTACCATCATTTTCTACATAAAAGAAGTCGTCTTTTTGAAAGTTTACTAAATCCTCCACGTAGGTTCCGTCGCCTAAAAGAATTTTCCATTTATCCATAAATGGAATGACGTCACTTGGCTGTTTTTTTGCTTGTGCCGTTTCCTTTTCAACTGGTACTTCTGGAGTAGTTTTTGTATTGTTTTTACATCCAACAATTAGTAGAAGCGTAAAAATTGTAAATATTGATTTTTTCATTTGTGGATTCATTTTTACATTTTGATTAATACATTAGTGTCATAACTAGATTTTCTTCCGTCTTAATTTGTCCGGAATTAGTTACTGTATTTTCAGATTCTACATTGTTTTTTGCTCCCCAAAGAATAGACACAAATTTCACATCATTATTTTTAAATGTGTTGTTGTGGATATTCACATTTACAATTCCGTTATGATTAAATAATCTTTTGTTTTTCTCATTTGCACCACAATTTGTGAATGTGCTGTTAGCTACTAAAAGGTTTCCTCCAATAGTAGACTCGTCATAACCACCTCTATAATAATCCACAACATTTTGTTTTACGTTGTTGAATTTACAGTTGTTAATGGTTAAATATTCGGTGTTATAATCGCCTCGATCGTTGGTTTCTTCAGATAATTCTATACCATTTTCACAGTCTGAAATGGAAGTGTTTTCAAAAGTAATACGTTCGGAAAAGGATTGTTTATACGCTCTTAAAACATAGTTGAAATCACTTATTTCTGTATTAGTAACCGTTAATCCGAAATGATTCGACATATTCTCTTTTAAACTAGCAAAAGCATAGTTGGAAGCATTTCCTTTTAAGATCAAATTGTTTACTGTCAGTTTTCCTTTAGGTTGTAAAGAAAATAATGGCGTATCGATTGCGCCTGAAAAAACGAGTTGTGCTTTTCCTTCGGATTGGATAGTCAGTGTTTTATTAATTACTATAGATTTTGAAATACCGTAAATGCCTTCCGCTACAGCGATAATATCACCATTATTTGCAGCATCTATTTTAGTTTGTAATTGTTCTGCTTTAGTTACCGTATGCGTTATTGGGTCTTTTGCTTTCATTTCGTTAGAATACCAAGAAGCACCATATTTGGATTTATCTAAAATGTTAGGATTATTAAAATCTACACCTACAACGGCACCAATACTTTTGCTGTTTTTTCTAGAGTTTCCAAATAGGTCGTTTTCAATAGTGTTGAAATCAAAACCATTATAAGCTTCTACATCACTAGGAATTCCTGTTGGAAACATGATGTTATCAGATACTTTTTTCAGCGTTAAAGATGCAGCGATAATGCCGCCATCAAAGTCTTTGAATTTTACACCTTGATTATCTACAATATTATTTTTAAAAGTAACGCCATCTGCTTTGTCATTTTCAATAACAATACTTTCTAGACCTTTATCATTATACACCACATTATTAGCAACAGTAGTTCTAATTGCTCGTGCAGAACGGATTTCGGACTTAGGCAAAACATCTGCTTGTGCAATATTGGTACCTACACCAAATTGCCAAGGCGAACTACAATTTACGTATGTGTTATATGCAACCACCACATCGGTTACCTGATTGTACCGGTTTAATGGGGATTTTGGAATACCATTCATAACTGCCAACGGACTTCTAAAGCTTTTTCCTTTTAAGTTGAAAAAATAATTATTGGTAACCCAATGTCCTGTATTTATAATTCTAATTCCACCATATTGTTCATTTACGCCATCACCAATAAAGTAGTTTCCATCAATAGTTACGTAGTTTCCATGACGCGTAACTACAGAACCTTCACTTTTATAAAAAACATTATTTCTAATTTCGTTGAAGTTAGTTTTACTTGAAATGATTTCTACTTCGCCATTACATTCCTCAAATAAGTTATTTGCAATGGTGGTGTTACTAGGGCTCATAGAAGTAAAGCTACTTCCTAACTGAATCGTTTCACCTCTTGCTCCACCTTTTCTTGGGCGTGGTCCAAAATGATTGTTTATAATTTTATGGTAATTTTTAATGCTTTCCACACCTTTTAGATCCACTCTTACTGTTGGTCCGCCGTTTGTTTTTCCAGCAAGATAGGAGTTGCTTAGCTCGTTATGTCTTCCATAAAACTGTACCCAAAGATCATCATCATCACGTTGTGGTTTGTTGAAATCTACAATAACACAGTTTGTAACTTTACAGTTATTTGCAATCGTATTTTTGTCTAAACGGAAAGCGATTACATTTTCGGATGGAGAATATCCATTTCTAAAATGTAGACCACTAACTTCTAAATATTCACCACCAAAAGCTAGGTTGGAAATCCCTTCAATAAAAACTTGACCTTCGGTTTCTGCTTTAATGGTTATAGGATTGTCTTTGGTTCCTTTTCCTGTGAATTTTATTTCGACATCTTTCCAAATTCCATTAGCTAAAACAATGTTGTCTCCAGGTTTGCTATTCTTAATGGCGTTGTTTAATTCTTCTATATTGGATACTGTATTTACGCTAGTAGTTTCTGTGTTACTGCAAGCGACTAGTAGTAAGGTTAGGATTAAAATGGAAGCTATTTTTTTCATAAAAGAATTATTAATACGTTGTTGTTTTTTAAAATACAAAAAGCCTTTCGGTTTAGAAGGCTTTAAAATTGTTTTACTTAATGCGTAACACTTAGGCTATAATATTTTACATACGAAAATGCATCTGCATCGGTAGTTGTTAAATAATTACCTGCTTTGAAGTAGTTTTCATAAGGCCATTTGTCTAGACTAATATCTTCATAAACATAAGGTGTATCTGTGTTTAGTTGTATTTCGATTTTAGCATCCCTTGCTGTTATTCTGAAATCGAAAGCGGCATTACCAACATAGCCAAGATTTACTTTAATGTCTGTCCATGTACTGCTAGATGTTTCTAATAAATCGTCTCCATCGGTGGTCTCCTCTAGTAACGATTTTTTGTGGGACCATATGTAGCCATCTTTCCAATAAATCTTTATTAATGGAGGACCATTATTGGAAGAGAATCCATGTGTATTCATATCTTCTTGAGAAATGATACCATGAATTTGCATGACAATTACTTTGTGATACGTATCACTAGATTGTGTGTTTTCGGAAACGGCATCGACTTTTAAGCGCCCTGTCATTTCACCACCTTCTAATAAGGTCCAGTTTTCACTAGAGCTATTTGGGTTTATAAGCTCTCTTAATTCGGTTCTAGAGTACGAGCTGTTTGTGGTAGAGATATCTGGAAATGTATAAAATAGCAAGGAAGCATCCGTTGTATCATCATACATATATGGTTGTACAGGCGCTAATGTTCGATACCCAAAATTTATTAATTGCGAAGGGGAATACTCATCCGGACTACCATTACTGTTTTCATCGACTGGTAAAGTTACTTTCCAATTAGAGAAGTCGATATCTGCATATGCTATGATTTCTTCTTCTTCCGAATTATCGTTTTCTGGTTCTGTTATTACCGTATTCTCTGATGCATTGTCGGCAGTAGTACAGCTAAAAACTATAGACACAATACAAATTGTGAGTACTTGTAATAGTTGGTTTTTAGTGTTTGTTTTCATCAATTGTTGTTAAATACGGCTAATTGGTTAACCAGATTGGTTTACCAAATATATGTATATATGTTTAACAAACAAATTTTATATTATGTATTTAATAAAAAACAATGCATTTTGTGGCGTTATTAGCAAGAATAATAATGAATTTATATTAAATGAACAGCTATGAAATTAAATATTTAAAGAAGCATTGCTTGTCTGTGTTCGTTGGATTCATTCCGTTTAAAGTGTGCTATGATTGTTTCCATTAAGAACGGATAATACGAGCTAGTTTATTTGTTGTTTTTCATCTTTTTTTGTTGCGGTCATTAGAGTAAATGTACTGTTTAATAAAAACGACTTTTTAAAATAAAAGTTTTTAAATCAGCTTGTTATCTGTTTTTTTGTTATTTTTATTAAATCTCCCTTCTACTTTTAATAGCATATTATAAACTCTTTAAATTTTATAATTATGTTAGGTGATACTTTAAAAATTGCATTTGGCGAACTTGGCCAAAAAGAAATTAGCGGTTCTGCACACAACGAACGTATTTTAGAATACCAAGAAATGACTGGTTTAGACTTTGGTAATGATGAGGTTGCTTGGTGCAGTATTTTTGCAAACTGGGTAGCGTTACAAGCTAATTTGGAAATGTCTAATAGTGCTATGGCTAGAAGCTGGTTGAAGGTTGGTAAAAAAACCGATTGGCCACAACCAGGGGATATTGTTGTTTTTTGGCGAAATGATATTCATAGTCTTTTTGGTCACGTCGGATTCTTTTTGGGATATACTAAAAGTGGAAAATCTATTTATTGCCTAGGCGGAAATCAATCGGATGAAGTAAATATTCAAACGTTTACATTAGATCGGATTATTGAATTTAGAAGTTTAACGGATGATTTAGTGGAAGACTTAGAAATTCCGACAGGATATCTAAGAAAAGGGGATAGCAGTGAAAAGGTGAAATTATTGCAAAAAATATTAATCCAGCTAAATTACCTTACCGGAAGTGCAGATGGTGTTTTTGGACCTAAAACAGAAACGGCTCTTAAAGCATTCCAAACCGCTAACGCTATTACCGTTGATGGTATTTATGGTAGTCAATCTAGAGCGGTTTTTGAAAGTCTTTTGAATGGGTAAATGAAACGGATTCTTGTTTTATAAAAGGTAGACTTATTTTTTAAGAAAACTCATTTTTATAGTATATGGTCTTTTATTCACCCACGTGGTGTAATTCCATTGCATAGATTTGTTTGTAATTTCTGTGATTTTTACTTTAAATCTGTCCGTACCACCATTGCTATTTTCTATTTTTAAAACAACGTCATACAGTCCTGTTTTTTTTGAAGACTTAGATACGTCAAAAGAAATGTTTCGTTTTCCAAAAGAACAATAAAGATCGTTTATTGCGTAACTTCCAGTATTGTTTAATTCGCTAAACCTCCAAAGACTTTGCTCAAAGCAAAAATTGGTTACATCATTAAAAAGAGTTATTCTATCGTACATGTCTGGTTCTACATAAGATACTTTATTAAGTAACCAGAAATCTTTCAGAATGTGTTCTGAAGAAACATCGTTAGACGATTTAAAAGAGAGTAATAAGATACACACTAGGGGAATGAGTACTAATTTTTTAATCATTTTGCTATTAATGTTGCTAGCATTACAGTATTAATATTCTGTACAACCAGGCCCTCACACTGGTAATTCGGAATTCTAAATAATGTTTTTAAAAATATTAAATAAAAAAAACTTTTATTAAATATTTCACTGCTATTGTTAGGGTTTTTAGGGGTTTTTGTCCATCTTTTAATCGACAAAGTACGAATATAACACATTAACGGTCATTTTACCAAAGGTTTTGTAGGTTTTTTACGATTTTTTACAACTATTCGTTTTGTTTTGAGGGAATATATTTTTCAAACACATTCTTTTTCAGAATTTAGCAGTGCTTTATTCGTATAAATCTAAATATGTATTAATTTCTTGAAAAAGCATCATAAACATTAGCATCATATACTAATCGACTTTAATCTTAAGATGCACAAAGCAGGCAAAATTGTTGTTAAGTAATAAGAGGTAGGTATGCCTTTTCTGAAGCTACATAGCTAAGAGGTATAGATCTTAGATTACCTAAGCGTTTTGTAATGCGGTTTTAGTAGTAGGTAAAATGCAGGGTGTTGCACATGTATATAAAAACGCTCTAATTTATTTTTTTGGTTTTAAACAATTTATTTTTAAAAGACGTTAGGATTTGTTTTTCATAAAAGGTTATACGAATTCCAAAAAGCAAAATTAAACCGCCTAAAACCATTTGTAGTGAAATGGTTTCATCTATAAATATCCAAGCGAAAATAGATGCTAAAATACCTTGTCCTAATAAACTTAATGAAACTCTAGTTGCGCGCATATGCTGTGTAGCATAGCTAATAAGTAACCATGCTAAAAGCTGACAAAAAACAGCTTGAGCAATTAAAACCAGCCAGCCTGCATTAGAAAAACCAGCAAAAGGTTCGTTTAAAGCATAACTTACTATTGCTAAATGAAGGGAAGATGCCATTAAACTTATCGTCATAAATGAAATGACATTCATGGTTTTTAAAACCTCTTTACTAATCAGCATATAAACGGCATACAAAACACCAGAAAGCACACCAAAACTAAAAGGTAAATCAAAATCAAGATTTCTAAATACCGTAAAACCAACGAGCATCATCATACCAAAAACGGCAATTATTGTTCCTATCCAAAAATTAGTTTTAGGTTTATCTTTAACAAATAACAACGAAAAAATACCAAGCCAAACAGGTGATAAGTTGGTTAGTAAAGATGCTTGCGTAGCAGTAGATTCTTGAATAGCAATATTCCATACAGCAACATCACTACCAAAGATAACACCACAAATAATGGCTAAAATGGCAGTTTTTACATTCGGAATTTTAAGTTGCTTGCTTATTAAAGCATAAGGTAATAACAACAGTAAGGAAAACAACATTCTATAGAATGCAGAAATAACTCCTGGAGTTAGGTTTAACTTCACCAAAATAGGGAATATAGAAATACACAGTATTCCAATAGCCAATGCGATTCTTGCCTTTTTCATCTAAAAATTATTTAGCGACTTAAAATGAATCGGCAAAAGTAGTTCTACTTTACGGATTTAATGATACTAAATTAATAATTGATGATTAAATCGTATCCGGTTTTTACTTTTTTTTACTTCTGTAGTTTTAGTTGAATGCGTTTTCGTGCTACATCTACTTCTAATACTTTTACAATAACCTGTTGGTGTAAATTAACATGTGCATTCACATCACTTACAAAGCTGTCTGATAAATTGGAAACATGAATCAAACCACTTTCTTTAATCCCAACATCTACAAAACAACCAAAATTGGTAATGTTATTTACAATTCCTGGTAATAACTGACCTTCCTCAAGGTCATTAATCGTTTTTATATTCTGATTAAAAGAGAATTCTTTGGCTTCTTGTCTAATATCTAAGCCTGGTTTTTCTAGCTCTTTTATTATATCTTCTAATGTTAGTAAACCTACGATTTCTGAGCTGTAATTCTTTACGTTTATTTTCTGAAGTAAAGCGGTGTTTCCTATTAGCTCTGCTACAGATACCTTTAAATCCTTCGCCATTTTTTGCACTACCTTATAACTTTCAGGATGTACTGCAGAATTGTCTAACGGATTTTTAGCATCTTTTATTCTTAAAAAAGCAGCACCTTGCTCAAAAGCTTTTCCGCCTAATCTCGGTACCTTTTTTATCTCGTTTCTAGAAGAAAACACCCCATTTTCATTTCTGTAATTAAAAATATTTTCGGCTAGTTTTGGTCCAATACCAGAAACATAACTTAGTAAACTTTTACTCGCCGTATTAATATTTACACCAACACTATTTACACAGTTTTCTACTACAACATCTAGCTGTTTTTGAAGTTTACTTTGGTCTACATCATGTTGGTATTGTCCAACACCAATAGACTTCGCGTCAATTTTCACGAGTTCTGCTAAAGGATCTTGCAAACGTCTACCAATAGAAACCGAGCCTCTAACGGTTACATCGTAGTTTGGGAATTCTTCACGAGCAATTTTAGAAGCTGAATAAATACTTGCGCCAGCTTCACTAACCACAAATACTTGCATGTCGTTTTTAAAATGAATTTTCCGAATTAAAGCTTCCGTTTCCCTGGAAGCTGTTCCGTTTCCAATCGCAATGGCTTCCATTTTGTAAGTGTCTGCCAAAGCGCTAATCGTGTTCATGGCTCCAATACTATCGTTTTTTGGCGCATGCGGATAAATGTTTTCATGGTGTTGGAGTTGTCCTTGAGCACCCAAACAAACCACTTTACATCCAGATCTAAATCCGGGATCTATGGCTAGCACACGTTTTTGTCCGAGTGGAGAACCTAATAATAACTGTTTTAAATTTTTGGCAAAAACAGTAATTGCAGATTCGTCTGCTTTGTCTTTTGCATTTTGTAATGCTTCGTTAGATAAGGAAGGTAAAAGCAAGCGTTTATAGGCGTCGGCTATTGCTAATTCTATTTGATGCGCACATGCATTTTGTGAACGTATCAATTTATTTTCTATTTTTTGTAAAGCACGTGCATTATCGATCTCGATCTTTACGCGGATAAACCCTTCGGATTCTGCTCTTAAAATAGCAAGTAATCTATGCGAAGGAATTCTGTTTAAGGACTCTTCCCATGCAAAGTAATCTCTGAATTTTTGTGCTTTTTCGTCCTCTTTTTTTGTTTTTATCACTTTCGTGGAAATGATTGCGTAACGTTCCAGCTGGTTTCTAATGTTATTTCTAACATCTGTACGTTCGTTAATCCATTCGGCAATAATATGTCTTGCGCCATCTAAAGCATCTTCGGTGGAAGTGACTTCTCCTTTGATATATGTATAAGCTATGGATTCTATATCGTTCGCATTTTGGCTCATAATAATCTTTGCCAAAGGTTCTAATCCGTTTTTTCTAGCAGTTTCTGCCTTGGTTTTTCGTTTCTTCTTATAGGGTAAGTATAGATCTTCCAGTGTGGTTAAATCGGTACAACCTTTAATTTTTACTTCTAATTCTGAAGTTAAAACATCTTGTTCCTTCAAGGCTTTTAAAATGGCTGCTTTTCGTTTCTCTAAAGCTTCAAATTGCTCTTTATATTTTACAATATCTCCAATTTGTACTTCGTCTAGATTTCCAGTAGCTTCTTTTCTATATCTAGAAATAAAAGGAATGGTGCAGTCTTCGTTTAAAAGTGCAACCGTATTTTTTACTGAAGTTTCTGGTAATTGGGTTTTGGAAATTATAAAACGTAATAAGTGGCTCATTGGTTATGCTGAAAAAATTAAAAGGATATAAAAAATCTCGTTTTCAAAATAACAATGAAAACGAGATATATACAAATGTAAATAAAATTTTAATTACCAGTTTGTTGATTGGCTTCATCAATCATTGTTTGATTAGGCAAAATAGCCACATTTACACGTCTGTTTTTTGCTCTACCTTCTGCAGTTGCATTGTCGTGCATTGGTTGTGATTCCCCAAACCAATTGGTTGTAAAACGACCATAACTTAAGCCTTGACTCGTTAAATAATTAGTCACTGCATTCGCTCTATTTTTAGAAAGTGTCATATTGTAGTCTTCATTACCAGCGCTATCTGTGTGGCCTACTACTAATATGTTTGTGTTAGGATACTCTTTAAAAATACCTACTAGTTTGTTTAAAGTTTCTTGGGAAGCAGTATTAATATTGTATTTTTCTGTAGCGAAATAAACACCGCTGTTTTCATCAAAAGTAACGACAATACCATCGTCAATACGTTCTACTGTTGCTCCTGGGATTTCTTCTTCAATTTTTTGAGCTTGCTTATCCATTTTGTTTCCAATAAGAACACCAGCGCCACCACCAACAACGCCGCCAATAACCGCACCTAGTTCTCCATTGCCTCCTTTTCCTATGTTGTTTCCAAGAATGGCACCTAAAAGAGCGCCACCTGTAGCTCCAATAACAGCACCTTTTTGTTTGTTGTTTGCATTTTCAACCGATTTACAATTACTTAAGCTAATTGCTAAAAGCATTGTGAAAAGTATTATTCCTGTTTTTTTTATAGTATTTTTCATAGGGTTTTAAAGTTTTGAAAAGTTAATAGTTATTGTAAACGGTTTTCCTTCTAGAGCTACCGTTTGTTTCCACTGCATCTGCGTATCCGACAATGCAGTTAGGTTTAATCGGAAGCCAGTATTTGTTTCCGATTTGTTTTTTTCGTTTGTAGGTTTTAGTAAGAAATCATATAAACCAGTTAGTTCATCAATTTCTTTAATAGTAAATACAAAGTTTCTTACTCCTTCTGTACATTCGGTACTATTTACAGTGTAGGTTCCAGTATTGTTATTCGGAATGAAATTCCATGTACTACCTTCAAAGCATTCTTTTGAAGCGTCGCCCAATAGTTTGACATTAAAAGTTCCTATTTCGCTGTACGTAATGTTATCTATTACCCAATCGCCTTTGATTACTTTTTTGGATTGTCTAACCGTTTTCGTTGTGCCACAAGAAACGAGGCAAACGGTTAATAAGCATAGTATTAAATGTTTCATAAATTAGTTTTAAGTTTTTTTTCAATATAAATTTTATACTAGATAGGGAATGACATTATCCAATAAAATGATAACGCATACCATAATTTAAGTACTAGTAAAGGTACGAGATACGCGGTGTGAATAGATTTTTGAACCCTTAGTTTTGGCTAAAATTTAACTAAAATAAATGTGTATATAAGTCCGTAGTAAAACAAACAGTAGTACTGCTATTCTTGAGGAAGTATTTGTAGATGCAGGTATTAAATAAGAGGTGACTTTTTTGAAGTATGCGGCGCTCTTTGATTAGATGGTAATAATTTGTTTTATAGAAATTGGGTTAGGGATTAACCGGTAGGAAATATATAATAAAAAAACCTCGAAGTTCTATACTACGAGGTTTTTATTAATATGGGTTTACTATGCTTTTTGAAATTGCATATTAACCGTATATCGTTTGTTTTTAACATACACAACGTAATTCCATTGCATCGAATCGTTGGAAAGCTCTGTTATTTTAATTCTGTAATCTTGCGCTTTTCCAGCTTTATTCTCTGCATTTAAAACGATATGAGAATACCCTGTTTTTTCTTCGGTTTTAAGAAATCGATACGAAATTTTACGCTTGCCAATAGTACAATAAAGGTCATTTATTGCATAGGTGCCAACCGAGTCTTTTGAATTAAAATACCAACGACTATCTTTAAAACAAAGGTTTGTTGCATCATTAAAGAGAATTGTCTTGTCATACATGTTGGGTTCTACAAAAGATACTTTTGTGAGTAACCAACTATCGGAAAGACTAAACGTTGCTATCTTTTTTTTAGGTATTGCAGTTTTACAGGATATAACAAATAAAAGAATAGAGAGCAGGATTAAATTTTTCATTTTAACGTTTTTATAATTTTTAAAATGAAGTATTAGTTTCTAAATTTTGTAAACGTATATATTTTATTGGTCTTATTGTATGAACCCCATATGGTTATGTCTTGGTATTTGAAGATCGTTTGAAGTGCGTTTTCTTTTCCGCTTTTATTTACAATAAATGTATCAATTTTATCAAAACTATTTACAGGGATATCACCAGAAGTGTGATTGAAATTTTGGTCTAAAACACTTAATATTCGTGTAGATTTTGTTGTAAGATACGATTGGAATGCGGTAGAAAGCAAACCGCCAACTATTGCGCCTAATGCACCTCCAGTCATTGCGCCAACCATTGCTAAATTTCCTGAAGAAACGTCTTTGCTAGCACCAAGAGTTAAAACATAATTGTCATTTATCTTATAGGCTATAATACCTACATTAGAATACACTATTTTGCGTAAAAACTTTGACGTTTTTTCTAATTCTCTATACGTATCAAATTCTCCGCCTTCTTGAATGATTGGTGTGTTTTTAAAAGAGATAGGTTCTCCTTTGTTAATTACGAACTCTTTTTGTAGTGTGTTTGTTTTTAAGTTATAAATAGCGAGGTTTAACTTTTCTGTTGTTGCGTATACTCTAAAAAAATAATCATCTAGTATATAGGAGTTTGTATTTGCTCCTGTTTGCTTTTTAATAAAGTCTTGGTTTTCTAATACTGTTAGTTTGTGCGCGTGTTCTTTAATATTGAAATCAACAATAAATGTATTCTTATTAAAAAGATTATTTGTTAATCGTAATGTGTTTTCATTTAAATATAATTTGGTTTTAGCCGAAGTAGTTTCTAAAGAATTGGGCGAGTTGTTCGTGATATATGCAATGGTTTTTTGCTCTGAGCCTTGAAAGATTAAATCGTGAAATTTTTTACTAAGTCCATTGTCGTTTTCGAAAATTTCATTGGAAAAATCGGCAACTTGAGATTTAGCTTTTCCATGTATATTAAAAGTATATAGTTTTAATATGGACGATTTTTTTAAGGAAGTCACTAGGAATAAACCACCTTCGTGATTCACAAATTGAATTACTTTTTCTTTTTTAGGAAGCTCAAAGTTATTATTAGTGAGAGCACTTTCTGTTTGAAAATTAATTTGAATGCTCCCTAATTTGTTTCCATTAGAATTGGTGAAAAACAGATTGTAAATTTTATTATCTGAAGTAACTTCACCAATAAAAATATCCGATTTATCGGGAAGCGTATCGACTGCAAATGTGTTTGTTAGTTCTTGCTTATTGTTAAACAAATAGCATAATAAACCAGATCTTGTTTTATAAAAAAGTGCTAAATCACCAGTTTTAGTGTTTGTAATAGGGATAACTTCTTTTATCCTTTCTTCAGATAACGGATTATTAATTACTAATTCTAGCCAATTTTCTTGTGCAATGGACGTAATCGATACGCTAAGTAAATAAAAGAATAAAAGAATTTTTTTCATCTTAACTAATATGTAACCCATTGCTAACATTTGCATCATCGGGATTTACAAATACCAATTTACCATCGGGCGTTTCGGTCATTAAAATCATTCCCTGACTTTCTACACCACGTAATGCTCTAGGAGCAAGGTTTACTAAAACAGTTACTTTTTTACCAACAACTTCTTCTGCTGTAAAGCTTTCTGCAATACCAGAAACGATGGTTCTTACATCAATTCCTGTGTCTACTTTAAGTACTAAAAGCTTTTTTGCTTTTGGCATTTTTTCGGCTTCTAAAATAGTACCAACACGAATATCTAATTTTGTAAAATCTTCAAAATCTATCGTTTCTTTTTGTGGTTCTACCACTGCATTTGCTATTTCATTAGCTTTTTTGCTAGCTTCTAATTTGTCTAATTGTTTCTGAATTTCTTCATCTTCAATTTTGGAGAAAAGTAATTCTGCTTTTCCTATTTTATGTCCAGCTGGAAGTAAGATTTCTTTGGTAGAAACTTCATCCCAAGACGTTTCATTTTCACTAGATGTGCTATTAAGTATTCCTTTTAATTTTGTGGAAGTAAACGGTAAAAATGGTTCGCTTAATGTCGCTAAAGCGGAAGCTATTTGCAGTGCAACATACATAATCGTTTTTGTGCGTGCTTCGTCTAATTTAATAACCTTCCAAGGTTCTTCGTCTGCTAAATATTTGTTTCCTAATCGAGCAAGATTCATTAATTCTTGTCCTGCTTCTCTAAATCGATATCTTTCAATAGAGCTAGAAATTACATTTGGATATGCTTTAATTGCAGCAAGTGTTTCTTGGTCTATTTCTGAAAAATCAGCTGGTTCTGGAACAATTCCTTCGTAATATTTATTCGTTAAAACAACTACGCGGTTAATAAAGTTTCCAAAAATGGCCACTAATTCGTTATTGTTTCTCGCTTGAAAATCTTTCCAAGTAAAATCGTTATCCTTACTTTCTGGAGCGTTTGCGGTTAATGCATAACGCAATACGTCTTGCTGATTCGGGAAATCTTCTAAATATTCTGGTAACCAAACCGCCCAATTTTTAGAAGTAGAAAGCTTTTTACCCTCTAGATTTAAAAACTCGTTTGCTGGTACATTATCTGGTAAAATATAAGAACCTTCCGCTTTTAGCATTGCTGGAAAAATAATACAATGAAATACAATATTGTCTTTACCTATAAAATGGACTAATTTAGTGTCTTTGTCTTTCCAATATGGTTCCCAATCTTTACCAACTCGTGCTGCCCATTCTTTGGTAGACGAGATGTATCCAATTGGAGCATCAAACCAAACGTAAAGTACTTTTCCTTCTGCTCCTTCAAGAGGTACAGGAATTCCCCAATCTAAATCTCTGGTTACTGCTCGCGGACGTAAACCATCATCAATCCATGATTTTACTTGTCCGTAAACATTCGGTTTCCAATCCTTTTTATGTCCTTTTAGAATCCATTCTCTTAAAAACTCTTCATGTTTGTTTAAAGGTAAAAACCAGTGTTTGGTTTGTTTTAAACTTGGTACATTTCCTGTGATTGCCGATTTTGGGTTTATTAAATCGGTTGCATTATGACTAGTTCCGCAGTTTTCACATTGGTCGCCATAACTTTCTTCAAATCCACATTTCGGACAAGTACCAACTACAAATCGATCTGCTAAAAACTGATTAGCTTCCGCATCGTATAATTGCTCTGTGATTTCTTCAACAAATTCATTTTTGTCATACAAAGTTGTGAAAAATTCAGATGCTGTATCGTGATGAATCTTCGCAGTAGTACGTGAGTAGTTATCGAAAGTAATTCCGAAGTCTTCAAAAGATTGCTTAATAATAGCGTGGTATTTATCTACAATGTCTTGTGGCGTTACGCCTTCTTTTTTCGCTTTAATAGTAATAGGAACTCCATGTTCATCGCTTCCACAAATAAAAGCAACATCGTTTCCTGTTAAACGCATAAAACGCGCATAAATATCTGCGGGCACATAAACACCAGCTAAATGACCAATATGAATTGGACCGTTAGTATATGGTAAAGCAGCAGTAATAGTATATCTTTTTGACATTGTAAATTTCTTTTTGAAGCCACAAAAGTACGCTTTTTAAGAGGGATTTAGAAAAAAAATGTACATTTACATTATGACTAGAAAAGGAATCTTTTTACAATTGTTTTGTGTGTTTTTATTCTTCGGAATGGTATCACTTACCGCACAAAATGGAAGCATTAAAAACACTACGAATTTGATACAACCAGATTATTTAAAAGCAGGAGATACTGTTGCTATTGTTGCACCTTCGGGAATACTTAAAAACAGAATTGGTGAAGTGGAACAAGCAAAGGCTTTACTTAAAAGTTGGGGTTTGCATGTGGTTGTTGGAAAACACGTTTTTAGTAAAGACAATCACTTTGCAGGAACCGATGCAGAACGTTGTGAAGATTTTCAGAAAGCATTAGACGACCCAACAATTAGTGCTATTTGGAGTGCGCGAGGCGGTTATGGAACGGTACGGATTTTAGATAAATTAGACTATACTACGTTTAAGGAAAATCCGAAATGGATTATTGGATATAGCGATATTACAGCACTACACAACCAAGTGCATAACGAAGGATTTCAATCTTTGCATGCATTAATGTGTGTAAGTTTAACGAAAGATTTAGGCGATATAAAAGAAAGTGTGGCTACTTTTAAAGATGCACTTTTTGGGAAGCCGATTGCATATACTTTAAAAGGTTCTTCCTATAATAAAACAGGAACGGTTACTGCTCCAGTTGTAGGTGGAAACTTGACCATTTTACACACTATGTTAGGTTCTAATACGAGTATCGATACTACGGATAAAATTTTATTTATTGAAGAAATCGGTGAATACAAATACCATATTGATAGAATGCTGCAAAGTTTAAAACGTGCTGGTTATTTTGAAAACTGTAAAGGCGTTATGGTTGGAGATATGAGTAAGATGCGGAAGAATACAACTCCTTGGGGAACTTCGGTTGAGCAACTTATTTTAGATGTTTTAGCGGAATATGATTTCCCTGTCGTTTTTAATGTTCCTGCTGGTCATGAAAAGGATAACCGCGCATTGATTTTGGGTAGAAATGCTACGATAACTGTAGGGAAAGATAAAAGTACGGTTGTTTTTGAAGAGTAAAAATTTGTTATCCGGAAGTAGATTTAGGATGCCTTTTTAATATGGATTCCGCATCTAGTGCGGAATGACAGAAAAATGAAATAATAGGAATAGGAAGAAGGATGAGATTTCTGCCTGTATAATAATAAATTAGAGGAGGTTCCCACTTTCGTGAAATTAAATTTAGCTGGCTTGAAGAGATTCCTGCCTGTATAATAATAAATTAGAAGAGATTCCCACTTTCGTGGGAAGTGAACATGGCACAACATAACGAACTTGGTGAAAAAGGAGAACAGCTTGCAGTAGATTTTCTATTGCAAAACGGGTATGCAATTATGGAACGCAATTACCGATTTCAAAAAGCCGAAGTAGATATTATTGCCAGGCAAAAAGATACACTTGCTATTGTAGAAGTAAAAACCAGATCTACTATCGATTTTGGGAATCCGCAAGATTTTTTAAAACCGAAACAAATACAGCGAATAGTTAAAGCAGTGGACCATTATGTAACCACTAATAAACTAGATGTGGAAGTGCGTTTTGATATTATAGCTATCGTTAAAACCAGAAACAAATTTGAAATAGAGCATTTAGAAAATGCTTTTTATCATTTCTAAATACTACGGAAATGAAACTTCTTTTCATCCTTTAGGTATACGAAATAAGAATAGTAGCAACCTTTTGCAAATCGGTTTCGCTAATCTCCGTTTTAGGAGCTAATGGAAATGCTTGTTGTCGAGGTCTGCTAATAAATGCAGCTCTCCAGTCAGCCCAAAGTGCGCCAGCAACATCCCAACCATGTGCAGCAATAAGCATACATTCTTCTGGTTTTACGTTCATTTTATGGGCTGCCCAATCATAAACATCGGTAAAAGGCTTGAATTTACCAACAGACTCAATACTTAATAATGCATCAAAATAAGGTGTTAAACCTACGTTTTCAAATTTGTTTTTTAAGCTTTCTGTGTCCGAATTAGTAAGTGCTACCAAAGTATATCCTTCCTTTTTTAATACTGCTAAGGCATCCTTAACTTCTGGATGCGGCGGTAAATTCTGCATGGCATTTGCAACAATTTTTCTTGCTTCATCTTCAGAAATTAGAATATCATTATTTGCAGCCACCATTTGCAGAGCAGCAGCACCAATATGACCAAAAGGTTTGTATTGTCCGCTTGCGGAAACCACTAACGAATATTGTAACATCGTTGTAAACCATAAAGATAGCAAGTCCTCTTTTCCGCCTAAAGCGGCTCCAACCTGTTTTTTCATAGCGGTGAGATCTAAAAGGGTTTCGTTTACATCAAAGAATAATACTTTAGGTTTGGTTTTCATTTTATGAAGATATGTAATATTTTACTTTCGGTTTACTCTAGAAGCATCAAGAACTAATTTGCTAATGCAATTTTATTAATGGTAAATTCCATTTCAGAAATATCTGCAGTTACCTCATTAATCCTAGAGTTGGTGAAATATAGATAACCATCGTATATGCTAAAGGTATCTGCCCATTTTATGGTGTCACCTTCCACTAAAGTATGTATACTACCATCTGGTTTGCGATACTTGATTTTGTTATGTTCTAAATCGGCATAATATAAGTTTCCGTTTTCGTCAAAAATCATTCCGTCGGGTGCAGCCGTTTTAGCTTCCAAAGTTACTGCGTTTTCAATATCTTTCTCATTGTCTAAAGTCAGTGCTTTTGTGGGGATGCTGTATAAACTATATCCTGAAAGTGCGTGATAATATAGCTTATCGTTCTTGGTATCTAAAGCAATTCCATCGGAATTTACAGTATTTGTCCATTTCTTATTTTCAAAAGTTAAAAAATCTACTTCTGCTGCTGTGGAAGAATGGTTGTCTAAAACTCTAGTGAACTTTTCCGTTTTTAAATCTAAAATGACTAATCCAGAATTACCAGAATCTGTGAAGTAGATTTTGTTATTCTTTTTGTCAAGACGTAAATCGTTTATGTAAGAATTAGGATGATAAGCGTCTTTGTTCAAAATATAAGTATGCTCTAGTTTTTTGGTGTTTATATCAAAAACAAAAATTCTAGGTGCATCTACAACTTCTTGAAAAAGGGGACTTCTAGTATCTAAAACATAGATAAGGTGGTCATAAACAACTACCGATTGTACCCCAACAAATTTATTGATTTCTATTTTGTCTCCTATTTTCCAAGAGTTCCATGCTTCATTTGGAAAAGGAGCGTTTGTACCATTTGTAATTTCTGCTACAGCATTTTTAACGCCTTTTCTCCATCTTGGAAAGTTTACAAAAATACGACCTGCATTACTTATCGAAATTCCGGTTACTTGCTGCCCTTTAAAAGCAGTTATTTGTGTCACTTTTGGAGTTTCGTTTTGCACCGTAACAGGTGTGGTTTCCACTTTATTTTCTGTTTTTTCTTTACAAGAAAGCAGTAAAACAGAAAGGATAAGGATGTAGCTGAAATTTTTCATTGTTTTGTTTTTCTTAATAAAAATACATTATTTTAACTTGTGTAAAGCAGATACTATTTCTGAAGGTTCCGCACGCGCTGTATAATCTGCATCTAAAAAAGCATACGTAATAATTCCGTTAATATCAATAACATAAGTGGCAGCTAAAGGTAAGGTATTACTAGTATCTCCATTTACCTTGTTTAAACCAAAACCAGCGTTGTACATAGAAGCGACGTCTTCTGTTAATGTGTAAACTACACCATATTCTTTTGCAATAGTGTTTCCTACATCACTTAAAACGGTGAATTCTAAATTGTTTTTTTCGGAAGTACTCAAGGAATTATCCGGTAATTCTGGAGTTAAAGCTAAAAGTGTAGCGCCTTCGTTCTTAAATTCAGGTAATTTTTCTTGTAAAGCGTGCAATGTGATATTGCAATACGGACACCAACCACCTCGATACCATGTTAAAACTACTGGTCCGTTTTTAAGTGCATCGCATAATGTAACCGCTTCGTTTAAGGCGTTTTTTAAAGTGAAATTGGGTGCTTTGTCACCAACATTTAAGGCAGTATCTAGTACGCCAGATTTAGCAACACTTGCAATGCCGTCGGCATATATTTGTTTCTTTTCGTCGGTAAATTTGGCAGCACCAGCTTGACGTACTTTATCTAATAAAACGTCTAATTCTCCAGTGTTTTTATTGTTGTCCATGGGTTGTGTTTTAAACAATGGGTTGTATTAAACCGATTGTTGTTCTTTAATTAATTCGGTTAAAACTTGTTTAAAAGTGTCTACAGGTTGTGCTCCTGTAACGGCACTTTTACGATTAAAAACAATAGTTGGTACAGAGTTTACACCCATGTTTTTCCAATAGTCTTGTTTCGTTCTTACTTCTAAACGTGCTTCTTCAATATCTAATTTGGTTAAAGCTTCGTCAGCAGGAAGACCAACACTTAAAAGCACTTCTTTTAAAACATCTTTTTTAGACACATCTTTTCTATCGCTAAAAAAAGCTGTAGTCAATGCCATTTTTAGTTCGGTTTGTTTTCCGAAGTCTTTAGCATATTCTAATAAAACGTGCGCGTCAAAAGTGTTCACCATACGCATTTCATCAAAATAATCGAATTTAAAACCTAATTCTGCACCAGCTTCCGTCATCATTTGCTTCGATTGGTTTTGTTGCTCTGTAGTAGAACCATATTTTTCTGTAATATGCTCATTTACATTTTGACCTTCAGCTGGCATATTCGGGTTTAACTCAAATGGTTGCCATTCTATTTCAATTTGATCTTGAACACCAAGTTCTTGGATTGCTTTTTCCAAACGTTTGTAACCAATGGTACACCATGGACACACCACATCGGAAACGATATCTATTTTTAATTTATTTGCCATAACTTTGTTTTTTAATTGAATTTTATATTGATTTCTATTACGCTAATCTATTTGCTGATTAGATTAATGTTTAGAAAGTCGTTTTCCTTTTGTTGATCTTCTGTGATTTTATCTTTTGACACAAGATTTAAAACCATAGAATTAACGATTCTACTTTTGCTTAAATCCTCCTTAATAATTAAAGCTTTATGAAACAAACCTAAAGTACCGACATTAGCTTTTGGACTGCTGTTATTAAGTATAACAATAGAATAATGATCATTATCTACAGATTTTATTTTTGAAATGAAAGGTTGTAATACATCCTCTTTCTCTTTAAAAACAGGCGTAAATTTATTAAAATAATCTTCAGGCGTTTTAAATGCTTTATTCGCATAAGCATGATAATCTGCCAAATGCAATTCACTTTTAATGGCACTAGGTTCGTAACCCAACATTAAAATAGATTGGTCTGCAGCATTGTCTACATGAAAAGGTGTGTTTACCTGCTGATCAAAACGTACAAGCCAATGATAGCTTAGTTTTTTGTTGAATTTTGAAACACTAAGTTTTGATAGTTCTTTTTTTAGATCTATCATAATAGACCTAAATTGATAAGGTGTTATTTCTTTTTTACTGAAAACTAAGTGCATAAAGCCATGTGCTTTCGTAGTAGTTCTAAAAACTGTTTGGAAGCTCTTGTTTGCTATATGTGTTATAGTTTCCTCTTTAATTTTCATTAATACACCGTTTGGGTTTCTGTTTTAAAAGGTAACCAATTCACTAATTTGAAGTTCTCCTTTTACATTGCTATAGTTTTTTATATCTGCTGCAAAGGTTTCGGCATGAGGTCCAAAAGACTCTTGAAAAGCGGCTACACTATCAAATTTTAAATGTGCGATGGCAACATAAGGAGCAGGTTCACCAGGAACTCTGCTAGCCAATCCTAAATCTAATTCTAAACCTTTTAAAGCGCTACCAAGAGCATCTACGATCATTGGTAAATGTTTTGTTTTATAATATGTTGCATCAAACTGTACATCTTTGCCGTTTGGATACATTACGGATACTTTTATCATAATTTTTTTTTATAAAATTAATAAACCTTCCTCAAAAAAAGAGGAAGGCTTACAGCTATTAATCTGCAGTTTTAGGGACTACATTTTTATTTTTTCCAAGCAAATTTTTGGAAAGCTTCATCTACAGGTGTGTTTGCGATGTGGTTTGTGTAATTACTAATTACTTTTTGAGATAATCCTAAAATAATCTCTAATACTTGTTGCTCGCCATATCCAGCTGTGTAAAATGCTTCTAAATCTTCTTGAGATACGTTACCACGATTACGTGTTATAGATAATGTTAACGTGCGTAATGCCTCTAATTTTGCATCTGCTAGAGGAGTTTCATCACGTAAAGCATTAATAATAGCATCATCAACTTTCATCATTTTAGCGATACCTGTATGTGCAGGTACACAGTAATGGCAAGCGTGCTCTACGTTAATTGTTTGCCATACTACAGTAAGCTCATCATTATTAAAAGATGTTTCTGTAAATAATTGGTGTAAATCTTGGTATGCCTTCAATAATTGAGGTGAGGCAGCTAATACACCGTGTAAACCAGGGATCATTCCGTAAGCTTTTTGAGAATCTTCTAATAATGGTTTTGCTTCAGCTGGAGCAGACTCGATATTGTGAATTTTTAAAGTTGTCATAATTTTTATTTTTTATGTATTGTAAATGTTAATTTTATCTAAACGTTCGTTTAGTTATTGTTTAAAAAAAAAGTTTTAAATATTTTCGAAAGTCATTTCTATATAATCTTCCATTTCTTGTTTTGTGTTTACTCTAGATGCTGCTGCTAAACCATGTTTTGCTAATAATAAATAATTCGCTTGTTTTGCTATCGTTTGCGCATCTTTTGTAGCATCCATTTGTAATTTTTCTATAATGATGGATTTTAAATTATCCATAAATGTATTCATTTGTAAAGTGATACATTCATCTTCTTTTTCAGAAAACTCGTTATACGTATTGGTTACAAAACAACCTTTTATTTCGTCGGTTTTAAAATTGGAACTTACAGAATCATAAAAGAATTGTTTTATATCTGCAACACCATTTGTTCCGTTTTTTAGCTTTTGTAAAATAGCACTTACTTTAGACTTATAAAGATTTAAGCTTTCTAAAAACAAACCATGTTTGTTGCCAAAACTAGAATATATAGAGAACTTGTTAATGCCCATTTCTTTTTCAAGCATGTGCATCGATGTAGTTTCATAGCCATTTTTCCAGAAAAGGTGCATCGCTTTTTCTACTACTTCTTGTTCTTTATATTGTTTCTTTCTGGCCATGTTTGCTTTCCGTGAAAACGGAAGTGTTTTCTAATTACACGACAAAACTAACCAATCGTTTAGTAATAAAAAAACGTTTTAACTTTTATTTATAGTTTGCTTGAAAAGGAATGTTTTAGTTTTGCACTTTGATACCTATAAGGATGCCTTTATAATTTGTAGAGACCAATAAGATATTCATGAATAACGAGGAAAATAAATCTAAAAAAAGAAAGCTGCCGTGGCCAACTAAAGATGCCATGGAACAGGTTTATGAAAGGAATCTTTGGGGAAGTAATTCTTCTGATTTTTATTCTGGTGTAGGATCGCATGATGCGAATATTGTAAATCCGTATATAGATGTTATAACTTCCTTTTTAACCTCTTTTAAATCGCCGCTTGTGGTTTGCGATTTAGGCTGTGGCGATTTTAATGTAGGCAAAGAATTGGTGAAGCATACCAAAAAGTATATTGCTGTGGATATTGTTTCCGATCTTATAAAACATAATAAAAAAGAATTTACAGCAGATCATTTAGAGTTCCATTGTTTGGATATTGCAGTCGACGATTTGCCTTCTGGAGACTGTGTTTTATTACGACAAGTATTACAGCATCTCTCGAATGCTGAGGTGCAAAAAATACTATATAAGTTAAGTGAATTTAAATATGTGATTATAACAGAACATGTACCGGAAGGTGATTTTATTCCTAATGCAGCTATTATTTCCGGGCAAGGAATCCGGCTAAAAAAACAAAGTGGTTTAGATGTGTTATCTGCTCCATTTCATTTTAAAGTACAAGAAGAAAAACAAGTATTGTCTGTTGTTTTAAACGATAATAAAGGCATTATTTTAACGACCATTTATAAAGTTTAGAAACTTAAAGATCCCTTTATTTCTCTTAGGAAATTCCGTTTCCTTGTATTCAAAATTATTGAGCCATTTTATTTGGTTGGTAGTAAAACCATCATAACATTCTAAAGGAATTATTTCGTATGCTTTTAAGGTTATAAAAAAACGTTCTAACCCACCAAAAGGATAGTTTCCTGTAGAGAATCTTACTATTCCGTATTTTTCATTATGCTTTTCTAGACTGTCCAAATCTACTTCAAATCCGCATTCTAAATAATTAAAAATGGAAATCGGATCAAACTCGCCTAGATATCCCGATTTTTCATTGTCATATTGTAAATAGCTTTCTAGAAAATCATTTGCATAATTAGGAATTTTCTCGTGATATCTATGAAATTCTGGTTTTTGGTCTAAATAATCATTTAGTTCTTTTACTGCCTCATCCATCTCCTCTTCATTTTTCATACTATCCCAATCCATTTCTGGTGCGCTTTCATCGTCTTGAAAATTAAAACCAGGTTCTCTAGTTTTAACCATATGCGCATATAATTTTTGAAAATCTAAATATTTAGAAGCGTTCTGGATATTAAATTTGATGTAAAGCATGTAACTGTTACTGATTTTTCAGGAAACTAAGATAGTAAAATAGGAAGGCATTAAATAGTTAGAATTTTAATGAAAATATTTCTTCCTGAAATGTATTGGTGTTTCTCCGGTTTTAGCTTTAAAAAATTTTGAAAAATAGGCGTAATCCGAAAACTCTAATGTATTTGCAACATTGGCTAAATTATTATTGGAGTGCACGATCAGTCTTTTAGATTCTAGTACTATTCTTTCCGAAATTAGCTGACTTGTGGTTTTATTTATGGTTTGCCTTACTACTCTATTGAGGTGCTTTGTTGTTATATTTAATTTATCAGCATAAAATTTTGGTAGTTTCTCGGTATAGAAATGCGTGTTTATCGCAGTTTCTAAGTTTTCTAGTAATATAGAATAGCTGGGAGAAACAAGCTTTTCTATATTTATATCTGCTGTGTATGCTCGTGTTAATTCTATATAAATACTATTTATAAGGTTTACTATTTTTAGCTCTTTTAAAAGATTGTCTTGTTGGTATTCGGTATAGGCCTCTTGAAATTTTAATTGTAATTCCTGTCTTTTTTCTGGAGGTACTTCTAATAAAGGCGGGTTTTGATAAGAATAAAAAAAAGGAAACGAATGTAGCGTATGATCTAAAAACTTCATGTCGTAAAATGCTTGCGAATGGAAAAAGATATAGCCTTCTGGTTTTGTATCAAATTTCCAGAAATGTGTTTGCCCAGGTTTTAAAAAGAAAACTTTCCCTGGGTTTATAGTATAAGAATTAAAATCAATTTCATGTGTTCCAGTTCCTTCCGTAAAGAGAACACAGAGATAGAAATTATGGCTGTGTGGTTTGTTAATTAAGTTCTTGTTCCTTTCTATATGGCTAGAAAAAGAATTGATATACAAATCTTTTAATGGCTTTGATTTTTGAAACTCATCAATTTTTAAAACGGGTATCTTCATAGTAAATGTCCTAAAAGTACAAAAAATGGCGATTATTCTATAGGATTATTAAGGTTTTATTCTTCTAATTTTGTGGTATCATTAATTTATAGATTATGAGCGTAGTTTTAAATGCATTAAATTGTAAATGTCCCAATTGTAAAAAAGGAAATATCTTTAATAATAGAGGTAGTTTGTTATTGTTTAAGATCCCGAAAATGAGCGCTAGGTGTAGCGAATGTGATTTTAAATTTGAAAGAGAACCAGGTTTCTTTTTTGGGGCTATGTTTGTGAGTTATGCGCTTGCTGTAGCGCAAATGATAGCAAGCCTTATTGTGTTTTGGTCTTTTATTGATTTGTCTCCAATACGCGTATTTTTGATTATTACTTTAATCGCCTTTTTACTGGGTGCTGTTAATTATAGAATTTCAAGATCTATTTGGATCTATATGTTTTATTAGTCCAAATTGAATATTTCGTAAGTATATTTTAAAGAAAAAGGGAAGCTACATAATCTTATGCAGTTTCCCTTTTTTTAATTTAAATTATATATTCTCGACAATTTCCAGTGTATTAGATGCTTTCCACAAATTTCAAAAATACTTTTTTGTGCAATTCTAAATCCAGATTTGGAGAAAGTGATGCGCGTACAATATAATCTTTATCGCCTTCTTTGGTTGTTCCTTGCGTTGAGGTTGCAGGAATAGTCCAATAACATCCTTTTAATTGTCCGTAGCTAACACAGAATTTACTCTCATCAGGAATCTCTGTAATCATTAAATTAATTAATCTTAAATTCAATGCTCTTTTATAGGTTTCTCTTTCTTCATCGGTATTTCCTTTGGTAGGAAGATCTAATGAAAAAACGGAAGGTGTAAAGCCTTGTTCTGCTAATTCGGAAGAAACAAAATTGATTTTTGATCCAGGTAATGCTTCATGAATAAAGTTTACAAACGCTCTCGTGTTTTTATATGCATCCGTGATTCTCTGATTCATAGAAGGCATTTGCTTCGCTAATATTTCATATTGAAAATCGGTAGCCTCATTATCACAAAGCGTTAGATGCATTTCAATTTTTTCCATTAAAGCAATAGTTCTTTCATTTCCTACGCAATACCCAGCAGTACATTTTCCGCCACTAGGGAATTTAGATCCGCTAGCAAATGAAATAGTTCGAACCGTTGCAAGGATGTCGTCTTCGCCTAAAAAGTGCACATTCGGACAAAAAGTTTGATCTAAAATAAACACTGGGTCGATTGCAATTTCTCCTGCTGCTGTTTTACGTTCTTTAGTTAAAGCTTCTTTTAGCTGTATAAGATCTGGAACTTCAACTCTTGGGTTTGTAGGAATTTCGGCAATGATTAAAGGAACAGCATCTTGCGCAGCAATTTGCGTTAATACGGTATCAATACTTTGCACCATATCATTATCACCATCGACTAATAAATCCACTATTTCTACATTATCAATACAAGCAGCAACACGTCTTGCTTGGTCATTGGTACCACCATAACAATTTGGAGGAACAATAATTTTGATCGCTTTTCCTTTGTGGTTTTCTAATGCATCATGCACTAATCCCATTAAAATGGCATACTGAATCGATAATCCGCTAGAAGCAACTAAAGGTTTTGTATTGGTATTCGTGATTTTATTAATAGCATTTAGAACGCTTGTTTTGTTTGCTGTGTTCTTTGGTTTGTTTTCTACGGAAGACTTCGTTACTAGTGATTTTAATGCAGTAAGCGAATTGTCTGGAGTCATTGCAATGGTCTCTCTTCGTCGTACATGTTGAATATCGGAAATGTAACTTTCGTTTTCTTCGCCATTTATTATTAGAATACTTCCTAAGTGATTTTGAAGACGAATAAAAAAGTCTATCTCTGGATTAATATCTAGAGCATTCCATGTATCTTGTTTAGAAAGGAAAATAGTACTACCATTAAACTCCGGAATATCTTTGGAGCTATCTACTTTCTTCAACTCAAAAGTATAGCCATAAACACGTTGTATTACTTCTGCATCAAAAAAGGCAGGTAATGTATCGGTATATAGAATTTGAGTCTTTTTATTATCTAATAGATTTTTTCTTAGAATTGCTAAAACAGGAACTGTTTGCGAAGAAAAACTAATTACACTTTCTGGTTTTAGTCCTTGTTCGTTGGCAATTGCCCATTCTAAGACACAAGATAAAGGATGACCTAAACGAATATAATCATATGCGGTAGGTAATTCATTTAGTGCGGATTTTGTAGCGTTGTTGTTTTTAAATAAGGTTTCAAACTGATCTAAAAATTGCGTTTTCGCTAATTCTTCGTTATAAATATCTAGTCGATGGGTGGTTAGATTTAGCCAAGCAGTTGGCATATTTTCTAATACTTCTTTAATATATATTAGTGTTTTGTTTGCTTCCATAATGTTCCCTTTTAAATAGGTTGCAAAGGTACGTTAATTAGATTTTTTCTGGCGTCTTGTAGTGCGTTTTGTCTAACTTGTTTTTTCGAATAGAGTTGTCTTTTCTAGGTCTTGATTTTGTGAATAAAACAGAATAGAAATTCTGTGATTGTTTTATAGAAATAGACTAGAAGCTAACAATTAGTAAATCCAATAATGGTGGTAGTTAATTTATAGGTTGCTATACAACTGCATTACTTCGGATGCATTTAGAGCAGCATTATAAATACGAACTTCGTCTATAGTTCCTTTAAAGGTGTCACCGGGTAGGCCTAATCTAGAACCAATTATTAAAGGTTCTGCATTTGTGTTTGTTTCCCCGTTAATACTTTGAGACCCTTGAAGCGTTCCGTTAACATATAACAACATCTCCGAATCTTTTAAAACGCCAGTTATCAAATACCATGCATTAGTTTGGTAGCCTTGTTTTCTAACTTGATTTATTGTTTCCCCATTTTCTGTAGTTATTGTAAATACAATGTCGCCAGTTTGTGATAAAGAAATGTCATAAGGCAAAGTGCCTGAACCATTTACAATAGCTCCTTTTTTAATAATTCCTTGCGTTTTTATTTCCTGAGGATTAACAAGTGCAGAAATTGTAAATGCATCGGATAAGTTAAATACGGCATGGTGATCGATTTTTATTACATCATCCACACCATTAAAAAGGAAAGCGCTGTTTTCTACAGCATTCATATCTGAAGTCAAAATAGCACCTTCAACCGTTCCATTATGGTCGAAATTTACTTCGTTTAGAGAGTTCCCGTTAAAAGGATAGTAAGCAATTAGGTTTTCAGAGTGCGCATCGGTGATTGCTAAATCATCCTTGTCATCCTTAGTACAAGAGTTTAGTGTTATAAGTAGTAGTCCAAAAAGTAAGAAATAGTTTTTCATCGTGGTAGGTTTATCTATACTTACAAGGACGTAACAATTATTATACCACTTCACTATTTTTTTTGTTAGGCTGTTGTTAAATTATAAGATGTAGTATTGTGGTTGCGAACTTGGTTAAGTAAAAAATATGCGATAAAATAGTTGAAGATTTTATAGTTTGTTTTTTCAGAAATGATTTAAATATTATTCATCTTCGTTCTCCATTTCTTCTTTCTCTAAAACAATAGGATGGTCTTTATAAAACGTTTCTAAAGCAGTAAAGTCATCTGGTTTTGCTAGGATGTTTTTATCCGCATCTAGAATAAAGTAGGTTGGTGTTGCAGAAACACCGTAAGCATTACCTATCGAGTTGTCCCATTTACCTTCGCCATATACATGAACGAATTCTGGGAAATCATAGGTTTTGTCCTTCCATCTATAAATATCATTTTCTAAAGCAACCGCAATGATTTTTAATTTACCTTCTTCTAAAGTTTTAGAGTATGCATGTAGCTTTGGTAATTCTTCTAAACAATGCGAACAAGTACTGCTCCAAAAAACTACAACATATTGTGCTGCTTCTTTATAATCATACAGTTTAGTAAGTGCTACTTTTTTGTCTTTTGTGATTTCTAAAGTAAAGTTGGAAGCGCGCTCACCAATAGATGTATTTTTATAAACGGTAAGTTTTTCTATTAAAGTGTTATCTCTCTTAGCTTTTGCTATTGGCAATAAATAAAGGTCTGCAATATAGTTTGCAACTTCCTCTTTTTTAGTATCTGCAAACTGATTAAAAAGTACTTCTGTAATAATCTCTTTAATGGTAGGATTATCTCCAATTGCTGCGATAACTGCATCTACATTGTTTTTGTAACCAAGATTTTCGTCTATCGGATTTGTAAACGTAAACACATAATTTAAAACGGTTTCAATTAAAAAACTAGAGCTTTGTAAAGTGGCATCGCTAAAATCTATATTACTAAAATAATTAGCTTTTAAGTTTTTGGAGAACGTCTGCGCATCTTCCATTTCTGATGGAATATATGGCTTACTAGCTTTTATAAAATGGGAAGCTAACATACCTTTGGAAGCTTTTTCAAATTCGTTTTGAGTTTCGGCTAATACATCAAAAGCTTTACGGAATTCCTTTTTACTTTCTTTATTACTAGAGTAATATGTATTTATGTTTTTGCTAACCGTTTGTAAACTTTCTGTATAAGCGCCTAATAATTTGTTTTCTTGAGATGTTATGTATTTTACGCCTTCGTCTAAATTAAAAGTTAGTTCTATATCTTCTTTTGCATTATAAATAAGGTCAAAATTATACTCGTCTTGCGGTAAAGCATAAACGATTCGATACATCCCTTTTGTAACGGTAGTATCTAGTTTGAATTGAAAATTACCAATGCTATCGATTTCTGCGTTATTTACATAAAGCGAAGTCGTTGGGGTTACTTTATAAAGTATGGCGAATTTAAACTCGTCTGCAGGAGTGAATGTTCCTTTAATAGTATGTTGTGCTAATAGAATGCTTGGTAAAAAAGCGATTAAAAATAATAATCTTTTAGTCATTGTAATTGGTTTTTTATTCTAATTCAAAGGTTATGCCAAAATAGGTTTTAAAGCGTTTAATGCTTTGTCCACAGTGTTTATTCTATCAAAAGTAAGTAATAGTCTTAAGCCCGATCTGGTTTGTTTTTCTTTCATTTTACATGCTAGCGGATTTGCTTGTATGTATTTCAAAACTTTGGTGAAGCCTGGACTTTGGTAAAAAGCACTTTGTTGATCGTTGATAAAATAACCAACGAGCTTGCCTTTTTTCATTATGATTTTTTCTAAACCTAATTTGGTTGCTATCCATTTTATTCTAACCGAATTGAACAAGTCTACAACCTGTGTTGGTAGTTCTCCAAACCTGTCTATAAGTTGGGTTTCAAAAACGGTAAGTTCTTCTTCGGTTTTAATATTATTTAATTGCGTGTACAGATTTAATCTTTCGGTAATATTGTTGACATAATCGTCAGGGAATAGTAGTGAGAAATCACTATCAATAGTAATATCTTTTACAAATTCTTTCTCTTTTCCGTCGTCTTCGTATAAATCTTTAAACTCGTTTTCTTTAAGTTCTTCAATAGCTTCATTTAATATTTTCTGGTAGGTATCAAAACCAATATCATTAATGAAACCACTTTGTTCTCCACCAAGTAAATCTCCAGCACCACGAATTTCTAAATCTTTCATGGCGATGTTAAATCCGCTACCAAGTTCTGTAAATTGTTCGAGAGCAGTAATCCGTTTTCGGGCATCATTAGTCATTGCAGAATATTCTGGTGTTATAAAATAACAGAATGCTTTTTTGTTCGATCTACCAACACGACCACGCATTTGGTGTAAATCACTAAGTCCGAAATTATTCGCATTATTAATAAAAATAGTATTTGCATTAGGAACATCTAATCCGCTTTCTACAATGGTGGTACTTACTAAAACATCGAAGTCCCCATTCATAAAAGAAAGCATTAATTGCTCTAGTTTTTTACCGTCTAATTGCCCATGACCAATACCTATTTTTGCATCTGGAACCAGGCGTTGAATCATTCCTGCAACTTCTTTGATGTTTTCTATTCTATTATGAATGAAGAAAATTTGTCCTCCACGTTGAATTTCATAACTAACTGCATCACGAATTGTTTCTTCGCTAAAGCGGATCACGTTACTTTCTATAGGATAACGATTTGGAGGTGCAGTGGTAATTACCGACATATCTCTTGCTGCCATTAAGCTAAACTGAAGCGTTCTTGGTATTGGAGTTGCTGTTAAAGTCAACACGTCTACATTGTCTTTTAACGTTTTTAGTTTTTCTTTTACAGCGACACCAAATTTTTGTTCTTCGTCTACAATAAGTAATCCTAGATCTTTAAATTTTACATTTTTATTTACTAGTTGGTGTGTGCCAATAATAATATCTACATGTCCTTTTTCTAGTTTTTCTAGGGTTTCGCGTTTTTCTTTTGCAGTTCTAAAACGGTTGAGGTAATCTACAGTAACCGGAAATTCTTTTAAACGTGCTGCAAAGGTTCTAGAATGTTGGTATGCTAAAACGGTTGTTGGTACTAAAACGGCAACTTGTTTTCCGTTATCTACGGCTTTAAAAGCAGCACGAATTGCTACTTCGGTTTTACCAAAACCTACGTCACCACAAATTAGTCGGTCCATTGGTCTCTCGCTTTCCATATCCAATTTAATGTCTGCAGTTGCAGTACTTTGGTCTGGCGTGTCTTCGTAAATAAAAGAAGCTTCTAACTCGTGTTGTAAGTAAGAATCGGGTTTGTATTGATAGCCTTTTTCTAGTTTTCGTTTTGCGTAGACTTTAATAAGATTAAACGCAATTTCTTTAACTCTAGATTTTGTTTTCTGCTTTAAAACTTTCCAAGCTTTACTACCCAGTTTATAGACTTTTGGTGGTTTCCCATCTTTCCCATTGAACTTGGTGATTTTGTGTAAAGAGTGAATGCTTAGATATAAGATATCCCGTTCGCCATACACTAATTTAATAGCTTCTTGTTTTTTGCCTTCGACATCAATTTTTTGAAGTCCGCCAAACTTACCAATACCATGATCTATATGTGTAACATAATCGCCAATATCTAGATTTGTAAGTTCTTTTAAGGTTATAGATTGCTTTTTAGCGTACCCATTTTTTAAATGGAATTTATGGTAACGTTCAAATATTTGATGATCGGTATAACAAATGATTTTATTGTCGTGATCTACAAAACCCTGAAACAGAGAAAGTACTATAGTTTTATAGCTAACATCCTGTTCTACGTCTTCAAAAATATCATGAAATCGTTTTGCTTGTTGCTCACTTACGCAAGCGATATAATTGGTAAAACCTTTATTATGATTGCTATTCAGGTTTTCAATAAGTAAGTCGAAATTTTTATTGAAAGCAGGTTGTGGTGTTGTTTTGAATTCTATAGGTTGAGATGTCTCGACTGCGTTCGACATGACAGATGTGCTTCCAAATTCTACGATATTAAAATCTAGAAATTGTTTTTTTAGTAAAGTTGCATTACAGAATAATTCTTTTGGTTCGGCATGTTTTATATCTTTGGAAAGATTCTCAAATGCTTCTACTGCTTTTTCGTAGAGCGAATCTACTCTAGCGAATGTTAAGTCTGCATTTTTGGTAAATATTACTGTTTTTTGTGCAATATATTTTAAGAAACTTTGTCTGCTTTCTTCTAAAAATTTATTAGCAACATTTGGTATGATGCTTATTTTTTTAATCTGTTCGGTAGAGAGTTGTGTTTCTACATCGAAGGTACGAATACTATCTACTTCGTCGCCAAAAAACTCAATTCTATAGGGCTCATCATGACTAAAGGAAAATACATCTACAATTCCTCCACGAACCGAAAACTCACCAGGTTCGGTTACAAAATCTACCCGTTTGAATTTATATTCGAATAGCATTTCGTTTACAAAATCTATGGAGAGATTGTCATTTACAGAAACCTTTAATGTATTTTTTTCTAGCTCACGACGGGTGACTACTTTTTCGAATAGTGCATCTGGATACGTAACAATTATTGCCGGTTTTTTACGCGAATTTATTCGGTTTAATACTTCGGAACGAAGCAAGACATTGGCATTATCTGTTTCCTCAATTTGATAAGGTCTTCTATAACTTCCTGGGTAGAAGAGTACATCTTTACTGTTTAGTAATTGTTCTAAATCGTTGAGGTAAAAAGCTGCTTCTTCTTTATCGTTAAAAATAAGCAAGAATGGTTTGTCCGCTTGTTTAAAGGTTTGCGAAATTAGGAACGAAAGCGAAGAACCAATAAGTCCTTTAATATGTGTTTTTGTTTCGGTTTTGGCAATAGCAGTTTGCAGTTTTTGCGATTGCGAAGACTGTGCGTAGGTTTGCGAGAGAAGTGTTTTACTCACGTATTTTAGTTTTATGTAAAGATAGTATTTACATTTTTTTTGTCATGAATAGCGGCATGTTTTTTTTTGTTTTTTATGAAATTCTATTTCTTTTATAGTAGAAGTCTCGAGAAGTGATGCCGATGTTATGCATTAGGGATTGCAGTGTCTAGCTTTTGGCGCGTGTGCGTTTTAAGCCAAAACTAATAACGGAAAGCCCGACGTTACGTAGCTTAAGCGAAGTAGCGGAATGCCCTAAAAAAAGCTATTAATAATGTTTTAAAAAGCGTTTTGTTTAATTATCTTTGTGGCACTTAAAAAAAAGAATATATGTCAATTTCAGATTTATTTGATAGTGGATTTAAAAAGCGTAATGAAGACCATTTTGCATCAATTGTTAGAGTTGCAATGGATGATGGTGTTATTACAGATGAAGAAAAGGCGTTTTTAGATCGTTTAGCTAGAAATTTAGATATTAGCGAAGGGGATTATGCAATAATTTTAAAGGATTATGCTTCCCACCATATTAATCCTCCAACTTCTTACGATAATCGTTTAGAGCGTTTATATGATTTGTCTAGAATGGTTTATGTGGATCATATTAAAGGAGATAATGAAGAACTTGTTTTGCGTAAAATTGCAGTTGGTTTAGGTTTTAAACCTGAAAACGTGAAATATGTAGTAGATAAGGCACTTGTTTTAGTTAGTAATAAAGTGGATTTAGATACTTTTATGGAAGAAATTAAAACAATGAATAAATAATAATTTTATATTATTTGGTATTAAAAAAGGCGATCTATATAATAGTTCGCCTTTTTTTTATTTTAAGTATTTTCGAATGGTTTTTAGTAAACTTTTCTCGTCAAAGGGTTTGCTAATAACATCGTTTATTTTTGCCTTTTTGTAGCGTTTTAAATCTTCAGGAAACACTTTTCCTGTTAAAGCTATAATTGGTATTTTTTTGAGTTCTTTTTCTGGTAGTTGTCTAATTTCTATGGCAAGTTGATCTCCAGTCGTATTTGGTAGATTTATATCCATTAAAATAACATCTGGCTTTTGGTTTTTTATGGTTTCAATTAGATTTTCAGGATTGGTAACGATATCTAAATAAAACTTTCCTTGCGCTGCTAAAATTTTAAGAACGGAAAGTTGCGTTATTTCCGAGTTTTCTACTAAAAGAATATGGTATTTATCTTTTTCTAGTTTTTCTACGGTAGCAACTTCTACTTTTTTATCTTTTGTTTTGGTATCTAACTTAAAACTTAAGTTTAGCGCTAAAGAAGTCCCTTCATTAAAGGTGCTATCAATAGAAATATTGCCATCCATTAGCGATACCAAGTTTTTTACAATGGCTAATCCTAATCCGGTGCCTTTGTTTCTTTGGTTCTTGTCTATTTGAGTAAAACTTGTAAATATTTTTTCTAGGTTTCCTTCTTCTATACCAATACCGGTGTCTATAATTTGAAAATGGATACTTGCTTTATTTGCTCTTACTTGATTTAAAGAAACATGTAAAGTGATACTACCTTTTGTGGTGTATTTAATTGCATTGTCTATTAGATTACCAAGTATTTGCTTTAATCTATATGGGTCGCCAATGATTTGTGCGGGTAGTTTTTCTCCAATAGTATTAAGAAAAGTTAATCCTTTTTCTTCGGCTTTTATTTTATAGGTAAAAATAAATTCTTCTAAAAACTCATAAAGGTTAAAAGAATCTTCTACAAGATTAAGTTTGCCAACTTCTATTTTAGAGATATCTAAAATGTCTTCAATCATATGTTTTAAATGATTGGAAGAGGTATTGATAATATTTAAGTAATCTTTTTGTTCGGAGTCTAGATTGGTTTTTCCTAAGATATCTACAAAGGTACCTATACCAGAAAGAGGTTCTCTAATTTCATGACTAAAATTAGCGATGAAGGTATTTTTAAATTCTTCTTTTTCTAGTAAATATTTGTTTTTTAATTCAAGAATTTGGGAGTCTATAACCGATTCGTTTCTCTTTTGCGCAGTTAATTGGTAATTACTGTAATGCGTTGTTAAGTCTTGAATTATTATTAGCGAATGTGTTTCAGAAAAAGTTTTGAGCGTAATATCTGCTATTATGTCTTCATTGTCTGTCGCTAAATGAATACATGAGAATAGAAACTCTTGGTTTTTTTCTGTGTCTAATAAGGAGGTGATGCTTTCGAAAAAAGGATGTAAACTAGTTATGTCCTGCTTGGTAATCTTTGAGAAGAAAGCGTCATCAGAATCTAAGATAACACCTTTTTTGTCAATAATTAGATATTGAATAATAGCTTTTTCATGCGCTATTTTATATTCTGCAAGCATTATTCTTGAGTTTATGAAATTAATTGTTTAGCTAATGTAGAGAATAGATCATTAACTTTAGTATTTGCTTTTGCACTTGTGTAAAAATCGGTGAACGGCCCAAAAACATCGCTGTTCTGCTTAATAAAGTCTTTTGTAACTAAATCCTTTTTGTTTCCAACTACTTTTACTGGGATGTTTGGGTAGTTTGTTTTGATAAAGTTTAAATCACTTTCTAATTGCTCATAGGTAGTAGGTCTTGTAAGGTCGAAGACATATATCATACCACTAGTACCTAACATATAAGATGGTCTTGTGTTGGTTATATCATCATTACCTTCTAAATCCCATAGGATTAAAGAAACGGTCTCTTTTGGAGAAATTACAACTTCTTTTTTTAATATGTGTACACCAATAGTTACTTTATAGTTGTCTGTAAAGGTGTCTTCGACAAAACGTCTTATTAGTGAAGATTTACCAACGCCAAAGTGTCCTAGTAAAACTATTTTTTTAGAGATATTCATTAGCAAAATATGCTTTTAATTTTTTAGTTAAAGATTCTTTATTACTTAAATCTGTTTTGTTTATTGTGTTTTGCGCAAAATCTAGTAGTTTGTCTTCTAATGCACTTTTATGTGTAGCATTAAATATGCCAGAAATCACAACTGCTATATAGTAAGATGAGAAATTTTGAATATAAATACTATAGGTTTCATATTCAATAAGTTCTAGGTTTTGATTGTTTTTTTTAAATGCATCTTCCACAAAGCTTTTTATTGCTGTGAGCATTCCTGCAACCATATCTTCATCTATATCATCTGTTTTGGAGTATTTGGAAATGAGTAAACCAGACCCTTTTTCAATAACCATAAACTGATTTAATTTAGGAGCATGTTGCTCTTGTAAAATTAAATCGGCCTCGCTAACACCAGAAGTTTTAGCTTTAAATTTACGTTTAAAACTTTTGAAAGAAAAGGTGTTGTCTATTTGTTCGTTTATTTTTTCGGATAAAAGTTTAAATTCATTCTGAATGTACTTTTTTATCATTCTACCAAGAATAGGATATAATGCTTCTACTACGGCATCTTGCGAGTTTTTGATCTCTGTTTTTAAGGCTTCTGTAATTGCAGGGCCTAGTGTTTCTGGTATTTCTAGAACAAATTTATTTAATTGATCTTGAATAATTGGATTTACCTTTTCGGATAAATTTGTTTTTTGATTTATGGTTTCTTCAAGAATTTTAATTTTCTCATGAATAGATAAAGCGTATTCCCTCTCATCTGTTAATAAGATGTCTTTAAGAATTTTAAGTTTATCTTCTTGATTCATAAGTGCTAGTAATTTGTATTACTTGCTTATTTTTTCCCCAAGATTCATTAGCAAATCGCCTAACAGTTTTCTGTCTAATTTCTTATCATCAAGAGCATCTGCTTTGTCATTAAAAGAATTTTCAAGATCTGTAATTCTTATGTTAATGTCGGTGCTTAAGTTATCTATATTTTGAAGCAATTCTTTTCTAACGTCATCTACCAAGTTTTCTAATTCTTGTTTTTTGGAAAGGATGTCATTTTTTACAGATTCAAACTCACTATCGTAAGCCTGCATGTTTTCCCCAAAAATAAGCTGTTTTATTGCATCAATTTTGGTGGAAGCTTCTACATCTGAATTGTGTGTTGCTGTATTGCTATTTGTAAGTTTATCTTTAGCCATTATGGTTTAGCTTTTGTTTAAAAAAGTAATGTACAAAAATAATGAAAAAGTAAGGACTTAAACTAGTAATTTTTAAGCGTTTTGCATAAATTCTTCTGCTTTTTCTACCATATTTTTACTTCCGCATAAAAATGGCACTCTTTGGTGAAGTTCTGTAGGTTCAATTTCCATAATTCTGGTATAGCCATCACTAGCTTTTCCGTTTGCTTGTTCTGCTATAAATGCCATTGGATTACACTCGTATAACAAACGTAGTTTACCTTCCGAATTTTTAGAACTTTTAGGATACATGTAGATTCCTCCTTTTATCATATTTCTATGAAAATCGGAAACTAAAGAACCAATATATCTGCTTGTGTATGGTCTATCACCTTCTTCCATTTGGCAATATTTAATATAGTTTTTAACACCTAAAGGAAAGTGTACGTAATTACCTTCGTTCACCGAGTAAATTTTACCATCTATAGGAAATTGCATGTTTGGATGTGATAAATAAAAGGTACCAATTGCCGGATTAAGAGTAAAACCATTAACACCATCTCCTGTTGTGTAAACAATCATGGTAGATGTTCCATAAACAATATAACCTGCCGCTACTTGTTGGTCTCCTTTTTGTAAAAAATCTTCTAAAGTAACAGGGGTTCCTACTGGAGTTACACGTCTATAAATAGAAAAAATAGTACCTACAGAAACATTTACATCTATGTTAGAGGAACCGTCTAAAGGATCTATTAAGACAATGTATTTATTTTGGTTGTTTTCGTCTTGGCTATTAATTGCAATAAAATCATCTTCTTCTTCACTTGCAATACCACAAACTATATTTCTTTTTGTAAGTGTTTGTATAAATTTTTCGTTGGCATAAACATCCAGTTTTTGTTGGTCTTCTCCTTGAATGTTGGTATCTCCAGCTGCACCGATAATATCTACTAAACCAGCTTTGTTTACTTCATGGTTTACCACTTTTGCAGCTAACCTGATAGAGTTAATAAGTCTAGATAACTCGCCAGAAGTATATTTAAAAGATGTTTGATTTTCTATAATAAATTCTCCTAATGTTTGTTTTGTTCTAGACATAATAGCTTTTTAATAGTTTGTACAAATATCGCTTTTTTTAGCAAACTATAACGTTATCGTTTTACTTTAATGCATAAAAATTAATGGCTTTAAACTATATTTGAGAATAAAATAAGCAGATGGACTTTATAATTAGAGAGGCAACTATAAAAGATGCAAAACAAATCTTAGGTTTAATTGTAGAATTGGCAGTTTTTGAAAAGGAACCGAATGCCGTAGAGGTAACGGTACAGGATTTAGAAAAAGACGGATTTGGAACGAGTCCTGTTTTTAAATGTTTTGTTGCGGAATACCAGAATGAAATTGCAGGTATCGCTGTGGTTTATGACAGATATTCTACTTGGAAAGGAAAAATAATACACCTTGAAGATCTTATTGTAAGTCAAAAATATAGAGGCAAAGGACTTGGTACTTTACTTTTGAATCAAGTGGTTATCTATGGGAATAAACTTGGTGTAAAAAGAATCAACTGGGAAGTTATTGATTGGAATGAGCCTGCAATTAGTTTCTATGAACAAAAAGGGGCAAATGTACTTCGTAATTGGGATGTGGTGCAATTGGATGAAATGGGAATTAAAAATTATTTATTAAATATATGATAGTTTTTAAATTTGGAGGCGCATCTATTAAAGATGCGGAAGGTGTAAAAAACTTAGTGAAAACCTTACAAACTGTTGGTTTTGAAAATACCTTAATTGTGGTTTCGGCAATGGGTAAAATCACCAATGCTTTAGAGCTAGTTATAGATAAATATTATAAAGATAAAGCCGCATTACAAAGTGCTATTCAAGAAGTGAAAAAGTTTCACAATGAAATTTTATTAGATTTATTTACGAATGAGAATCATGTGGTGTTTGCTAGAATAAGTGCTTTATTAGACGAATTAGATTCCTTTTTTAAAACTAATAAATCGCCAGATTATAATTATGTTTATGATCAAACGATATGTTATGGTGAGTTAGCATCTACAATAATTATTAGTGCCTATTTTAATGAAGTAGGTTTAATAAATAGTTGGTTAGATGTAAGAGAATACATTAAAACAGATAATTACTATCGAAGAGCAAATGTAAATTGGGAAATAACGCAAGCCCAAATTAGTGCTAAATTTAATACCAATACGTTAAACATTACGCAAGGTTTTATTGGTAGCGATGCTAATAATTTCACAACTACTTTAGGAAGAGAAGGAAGTGATTATACCGCAGCCATTTTTGCCTATTGTTTAAATGCGGAAAGCGTAACGATTTGGAAAGATGTACCAGGTGTTTTAAATGCAGACCCGCGTTATTTTGAAAATGCACAATTGCTAAACAAAATATCCTATAGAGAAGCGATTGAGTTGGCTTTTTATGGTGCTTCTGTAATTCACCCTAAAACCTTGCAGCCTTTGCAGCAAAAGGAAATCCCTTTGTATGTAAAGTCTTTTTTAAATCCGGAAGCCGCAGGAACTAAGGTGAGTAAAGGTGTAGATTTAGATCCCAAAATACCTTGTTTTATAGTTAAGAAAAATCAGGTGTTAATTTCGCTTTCGTCTTTAGATTTCTCGTATATCGTAGAAGAAAATATTAGCGAAATATTTAGTTTGCTTCATTTATATAAAATGAAAGTAGATGTCATACAAAACTCGGCAATTAGTTTTTCAGTGTGTATAGAAAACAATTATAATAATTTAGGTAAATTGATCCAACATTTAAAAGCGAAATTTAGAGTGGTTTATAACGAAGATGTTTCGTTATATACTATTAGACATAGTAATGATCAGGTGGTTAAGCAATTGGAGAAAGATAAGGTGGTGCTTTTAAAACAATTAACGCAATCCACTACGCAGATCGTTACTAAGTAAACATTTATTACATTTGCGCTTGCGTATATATTTTTCCGTACGTAAGAAAGTGTAAAAATATTAGCATAAAAAAACAAATATGAGTCTAGTAACAGCAAAAGAAGTAGCAAAAGCCATACACGTAGATAAGTATGGTTTTCTTGGTACATTCTTTGGTTGGCTTTTAATGAAGGTTTTAAAAATATCGACCTTAAATAGAGTGTACAATAGAAATAAGCATTTAGAAGGTTTGCCTTTTTTAGAAGCTATTTTAGATGAATTCCAGATAAAATTCGAAATTCCTGAAGAAGATTTAAAACGTTTGCCAAAAGATGGCGCATATATAACGGTCTCTAACCATCCGCTTGGTGGAATAGATGGTGTTTTGCTTTTAAAGTTGATGTTAGAGCAAAGAAAAGACTTTAAAATAATTGCAAACTTCTTGCTTCATCGCATTGCGCCAATGAAACCTTATATTATGCCTGTAAATCCTTTTGAAGACAGGAAAGATGTGAAGTCTAGTGTTGCTGGTTTTAAAAATTCTATTTTGCATTTACGTGATGGGCACCCACTTGGTTTGTTCCCCGCGGGAGAAGTTTCTACCTATAGAGATGGTAAGTTGGTAGTCGATAAACCTTGGGAAGAAACAGCAATCAAGCTTATTAAAAAAGCAGAAGTTCCTGTAGTACCCATTTATTTTCATGCCAAAAATTCGAAATTGTTTTATAAGCTATCCAAAATTAGCGATACGTTTAGAACTGCAAAATTACCATCCGAAGTTTTAACACAAAAACGTAGAACTATTAAAGTACGAATAGGAAAACCAATTAGTGTAAAAGACCAAGAGGAGCACGAAACTATTGAAAGTCTTTCGGAGTTTTTAAGGAAGAAAACCTACATGTTATCGCATGCTTTTGAAGATGAACCTAAAATTTTAGAGAATCTTTCTAATACATTAAAAACGCCAGCAAAACCGCCAAAGCGTATTGTGACTCCGGTAAGTAAGGAATCTATGATAGAAGAAGTGGAAGCCTTAAGACAAGATGATTTAAGGTTGTTGCAAAGTAAAAACTATGAAGTCTTTTTAACGCCAGCAAGCAAAATTCCTAATGTACTTCATGAAATTGGTCGTCTACGAGAAATTACATTTAGAGAAGTCGGTGAAGGTACTAATGAAGCTATCGATTTAGATGATTTTGACAACTATTACCACCACATGTTTCTTTGGGATAACGTCACCAATACCTTAGCCGGAGCATATAGAATGGGACTTGGTTCTCAAATATTTGCTAAATATGGTATTGATGGATTTTACCTTCAAGATTTGTTTCGATTTGAGCCAGAATTATATAAAATGATGAGCCAATCTATAGAAATGGGTAGGGCTTTCATTATTAAAAGTTACCAACAAAAACCAATGCCTTTATTTTTGCTTTGGAAAGGAATTGTACATACTACATTGCGTTATCCGGAACATAAATTTTTAATTGGTGGTGTAAGTATTAGTAATCAGTTTTCAAATTTCTCAAAATCTTTAATGATCGAGTTTATGAAATCCAATTACTACGATCCTTACGTTGCGCAATATGTGCATCCTAAAAAAGAATTTAAAGTCGTTTTAAAAGATGCAGATAAAGACTTTGTTTTTGATGCCGCGGAAGCAGATTTAAACAAGTTTGATAAAATTATAGACGAAGTAGAACCAGGTGCATTACGACTTCCTGTGTTGCTTAAAAAATACATTAAACAGAATGCTAGGTTGGTCGCTTTTAACGTAGATCCTTTATTTAATAATGCGGTAGATGGTTTAATGTATATTAAAATTGCTGACTTACCAGAAAGTACTGTTCGTCCAGTTATGGAAGAATTTCAAGCCGAATTAGAACGCAAGTTTACTAGTGAGAACTCTGAAGAAGAATAAGTTTAAAATGAAAAGTATCCTTGGGATTTTACTAATGTTTTCTTGTTTTTCGTATTCCCAGGAAATTAAAAATATGGTTTTAGATGCGAATACAAAAGAACCATTAGAAGCGGTATCTGTGTATTTTAATGAAACGACTATAGGTACAACTACAAATACAAAAGGCTATTTCACAATAACAGACAAAGTCTCTCCAAATGCTACTTTAGTAATTAGTTTTGTTGGTTATGAAACCAGGTTATTTTCTTTAGACGAAATAAGAGGATTAGATGTGGTTTATTTAAAAGAAAAAGCAACCAGTTTAAATGAAGTTGTATTAGAAAGAGATTATTGGAGTAGAGAAAAAAAACTAAAAATATTTAGAAGAGAATTTCTGGGTAATGATATGTCGTCTTCCTCTTGTAAGATTAGTAATGAAGATGCCATTCGGTTAATTTATATAGCATCTGAAGATATATTGTACGCATACTGTGAAGTCCCAATTCTTATTAAGAATAAGCATTTAGGGTATGATGTAAAATATAATTTAGTAGATTTTGAAATTAAATTTAAACAAAGTTTAAGTGGGTTAAAATTGGTTGAAAGTGTGGTCTACAGTGGAACAAGTTTATTTGCGGAGCAGAATAAAAGAACCAAGAAGAAACATAATGTACAACGAGAAAAGGAATATTTAGGCTCTGCGCTTCACTTTATGAGGTCTTTGGCAAAAAAGAAACTCTTAGAGAATAATTTTGAGATTTTTATAAAAGACCCTTCCGGAACTTCTAATCTGTTTTTCCCAGTAAATGCCTATACCTATTTAATTGTTGAAGATCAAGAAGATCAAAACGTAAAACTTACCGTAGAGAATAGAGAAATTGTTATTTCCTATGATAAAAATGTACAATCTACGCTTGTTACTAAAGCAGATTCTAATGTGTTTTTGATAGACAGTTATGGAATACACGCACCTGTAGATAAAATGTTTTTTAGTGGCTACTTTGGTAATAAAAGAATAGCGACTATGTTACCCGCAGATTATCAATTTTAGTGTTATATTGTACTTCATTTCTATGGTAATTGGTTCTTTTAAGAATGAAATTTATGATATAAATAGTTCTAATTCTAACCTGAAATCATGATCAAAAAATACGTTTTATTGCTGCTTACTATATTTTTGTGTGTTGCTTCTTTTGCGCAAACCATTCAAGGTCATGTTTATGATAAGAATACAAAACAGCCTTTAGAAAGCGTTTCTATTTACTTTGATAATACTACAATTGGCGCCGTTACTAATAATAAAGGATATTTTAAGATTGATTATTCTAGTAATACGACTTCTCCTTTAGTAATATCCTATTTGGGGTATAAAAAAATAATTAATCAAGAGTGTAAGCCAAAGGAAGACTATGTTTTTTATTTAGAAGAAGATTTAAATTCTTTAGATGAAGTTGTTTTAGAAGTTAAAGACGAATGGAGCAGAACGAAAAAAATGAAGGAATTTAAAGAGCAATTTTTGGGTAGCACTAAAAATGCTAAATCTTGTAAAATTTTAAACGAAGCAGATATAACGTTGTATTATAATAGTCCTAAAAAGCAATTAGTAGCCTATGCAAGTAAGCCTATAATAGTCCTAAACAAGAGTTTGAATTATAAGATTAAATATGATTTACAAGAATTTTCAATAGATTACACGCTTCGGGAAGTACTTGTAGGCAATAATCTTAAAACCAAAAAAAAAGTGTACCAAGTGGAGACCGTTTTTTATGCCGGAACGACCCTGTTTAGTGATATAGAAGAAGAAACGAATCCGAAGATTTTAGAAAAAAGAAACAAAGCATTTGATGGCTCTATATTACATTTTATGAGAGCATTGGTAAATGATCAATTAGAGGAAGAGGAATTTGTTATTTTACAGGAAGGAAGTAAAGTAGCACCAGAACATTATATCTCTATTCGCAAGACGGAAAGAGAAGGTTTGGTTAAAGTGCGAATTTCAAAAGAAATGGAAGTGGTTTATAAAAATAGAAGGCGTTCTTCTATTCTTCCTATTGCTGAAGAATTTACGGTAGATGCATTAGGTGTTTATAGTCCAATAAAAAGCCTAAATTTTAGTGGAGATATGTCTGTAAATAGAATGTCAGATGCATTACCATTAGATTTTCGTTTAGAAACTAACCTATTTTAATTGAAATTCTGGGTAAGACTATTTTATAGTTTACCTTTATTTATAGGGGAAATAGAACCGCTTCTTAAGCACTTGCGTGTACTTGAATTTTCACAAAAAAGTCATTCATAAGTCTTCTACAAGCATTTAGCTTTTCGGTATTAATCGAATAACTTAAACTTTTACCACTAGCAGATTGGTCTAATAAGCCAATTTTTTTTATTTCACTTAAGTGCTGCGAAATAGTAGGTTGCGCTAAACCAATTTCTTTAACAATATCATTACAAATACAACCAGACTCGCAACAACTAATATATTTTATAATAGCAACTCTTGCAGGATGGCTAAACACTTTAGCGACTTTGGCTAAGTAATTATTTTCTGCTTCATGAATGTTTAATTTGGTAGATCCCATACGTTTAGTTTTATATAAAGTATAAATATAATAGTAATATTGCAATATTACGATATGAGTTATAATAAAAAAGCCAAAACTTATGTTTTGGCTTTTTATATGTTAAAGAGATTTAAACCAATCTTGAAAGTATTCGCCCAAAATTGGGGTTAATTTCTTTTCCCCACTTAAAGCTCCTATTAAACTCATTACCCAAAGTATAACTAGAACTAAACTTAAAATCCAGCCGACTAACGGAATAAAACCTAATAGTAATAAACAAAGACCTAAACCTAAAACTTGTCTAATATAAAAAGAACCATATTCTGATTTCTTTTCTCCATTATTCATGACTAAAGCTATCACCCATCCAATTATAGTTAGGTGTGCAATAATAGCAACATTTTTACTATCGCTTAATACTTCTTTGGCATCTTCGGCAAAGTCGCTTGCTTTTTCCTTAGCGTCCTCGGCAAAATCACTAGCTTTATGCGCTGCTTTTTTTGCTCCTTCCTTTACGTCACCTATCATATCCTCTAGGTCATCGCTTAAATTTTTTTCGTCTGCCATTAGTTTTGTGGTTTAATTGATTGACTTCTAAATTAATGAAAAAAAGCTAGATTCTCATCTAGCTTATGTTTAATTGTTTGTTTATTATCTATTTAGGGCCAAAAAGTCTTTGAAAAAAACTTTTTGTTTTCACTTTTGTTTCTTCCAATGCTTCTTTAGCATCTTCGGCTAAGTCCTCTAATTTTTCGCTAGCCTCATTTGCAAATTCTGTTGTTTTCTCTGCTACGTTGTCAAAAGCTTCCTTTGCATCTTCTGCAAACTCACCAGCTTTTACTTTGGCAGTATCCATAGCTTCTTTAGCATCACCTTCAATAAATTGGTTGGCTTTGTCTTTAGCATTTGTAAACGCTTCTTTGGCGTCTTCTGCAAACTCGCTAGCTTTTACTTTGGCAGCATCTATAGCTTCCTTAGCATCACCTTCTAAAAAGGCATTGGCTTTGTCTTTAGCATTTGTAAAAGCTTCTTTAGTATCCTCGGCAAAATCTTCTAGTTTTTCTCCAGCTTCCTCTGCTAATGTACTTGCTTTATTTTTTGCATTTTCTAAAGATTCATTAGCATTTTCTTTTAAATTTTCCGATTTATTTGCAATAGCATCTGCAGCATTATCTAGCGAGTTTGCTATATTATCTATTGGATCGTTTATTTTATCTTCTATGTTTTTATTTTTTGTAGCCATGGTGTTTTAATTTAAAATGTTATTGAAGTTAACGGTTTTTATTTATAGAAACGCTTTATCTATTGGTTCCCAAAGTTCAATTTTGTTGCCGTCGTTATCTAAAATCCACCCAAATTTCCCATATTCGTATTCTTCCATTTCACCAATAATAGTAACGCCTTCTTCTTTTAAAGTTGCTAATAATTCCTTTAAGTTTTCTACACGATAGTTAAACATAAAGTCTTTTTTAGAAGGTTCAAAATGTTTGGAATCTGTTGCAAAAGGACTCCATTGTGTAGAGCAGTCTTTTCCTTCTTTGTCTTTCCACCAAAAAGTAGATCCGTAATCGTCGGTATTAAAACCTAAATGTTTTTTGTACCAATCTTTTGCTGCTTTTGGATCTTTCGTTTTAAAGAATAACCCGCCAATTCCTGTAACTCGTTTTTTCATTGAAAATGTTTTTTCATTCCCTTGAAAAAGGGAATCTTATTAATGTATCCTTTATTTCTTTTTGATATTGTTTTCATAAATACCAACCCAATCTTTTACCGTTAATTTGGTACATAGTTCTGCAATTAAATGGAACGGAATTTCTTCTATTTTTTTAAATCGGATACAGCTTTTCCCCATATCTAATTTGCGTTTGCAGTGTTTTGGATATTCGGAAACAAACCAATCATGTATCTCTGGTTTTGCATAAATGCCCATATGGTATAGGTTTATAGAATTCTTTTGTGAAGCAAAACTCATAAAAGGCAATGGTGTTTTTGGATCACAATGATAACCATCGGGATATATAGTATGTGGTACCACATAGCCAATCATACCATAAGAAATTACTTCTTCAAAACCTTTTGGTAAATTATCTGTAATGGTTTTGCGTAATTTTTTTAAAACCGTTTGTCTTTCTTCTGGGACTTGATTTATATAATCTTCTGGTGAACTTGCTTCGTATTGCATGGTATATCAACTCGTTTAGTTGGATTTTCTAGTTGCTATTTTTCCACCAAGCCAAGCCATTGGAATATAAGCTATTACAACATCTGTAAAGGCAAACCATGTTGGTCCTGGTAACATATAATTTACAGCAATACCTCCTAATAAAAATAGTACTCCGATAGCTAACGCAAATTTCATTTTATGATTAAATGCTATAAGACCAGCAATTAGTGCTCCAATAAGCGAACCTAAAGCATGCCCTAAAAATGGAAAAATAAAATGATGCGCTTCTAGCGTTGGCATTACTTCTGCCAAAGCATGCATGTCATTTGGGTCGATACCTTGAATTGGGAATAGTTTATTTCCTAATTGAATAAGGGACATGTTTATAAGACTACCACCGAACCAGCCGAAGATTACTGCTAAAATATTTCTAAGGATAGGATGCATCGTTGATGGTTTTTAGTGATTTAAATTTAGTGAATTTATTTTTATGAAAAATGAACCTTGCTAAAGCTTAAAAAAAAGTTGTATTTTATCTACTATAGTTTGTGCTAGTTTTTCTTTACTTTCTATAGTCCAACCTGCAACATGCGGAGAAAGTAAAACGTTTTCTGCTTGTATTAAATACTGAAATGCTTCTGGCATCTCAATTGCGCTCGATGTGACACTTTTTTTAAATAAATTTTCGAACGAAGCTTTTTCGTATTCTAAAACATCGAGTCCTGCTCCTAAAATTTTACCGGATTGCAAAGCGGAAACTACATCTTTAGTAACGACGCTTTTTCCTCTTGCGGTATTGATAAACCAGAATGGTTTGGCGAATTTGTTAATAAAATCTGCGTCCACCATATTCGTGGTTAAAGGAGTTTCTGGGGTATGTAGGCTAATTACATCTGCCTCATTAAAAAGCACTTCTAAAGGGACTTGTTCTGCATTAGCATCTCCAACGTTATCTTTTAAATCATAGCATAAAACATCTATTTCAAAACCACGAAGCTTTTTTGCAAATGCTTTTCCCATGTTACCATAACCAATAAGACCAACGGTTTTTCCGTCTAGTTCGATTCCTCTGTTTTCTTCGCGTAACCATTTACCAGCCCGTACTTCTTGATCTGCTTTATTGAGTTTGTTAAATAAACTAAGTAACATGGCTAAACTATGCTCACCAACTGCGTTTCTGTTTCCTTCTGGAGCCGAAATTAAATGGATGCCTTTGCTTTTTGCATAATCACAATCTATGTTTTCTAATCCTGCACCAACACGGCCTATAAATTTTAGGTTGGTTGCGGCATCTAGAAAGGTTTTATCTATGCTAAAACGACTTCGTATTATAAAGCCATCATACTCGTGTATTTTATTAAGAATGTCTTGTTTTGAAGATGTGTAATCTTCGTGATTAGTAAAGCCTAAATCGTTTAATTGATTTATTAAAAGTGGGTGGTTGGAATCTAAGTGAAGGATTTTCATGGTTTTTTTGTGCGAAAGTGTAATCGAATTGCTTTTCTATAAAGTAAAAGTACAATATTTTACGCTTTCGTATTCTGTTTTTTTAACAGGAAAGATGCTCTTTGTTGTTTTGTATTTGCGTTAGGGATTGAACGGCATGTTTGAGCTCTTTTTATTTTTCATAAAAAAGCGAGTAGTGAAAGCGCGACCCTTGTGGTAACGCCATAATTATTAAAAACCTAAAATAAGTTTTGCGATGGAAAAGTATAATAGTATACCAAATACGTCATTACTGGTGGTGATAAATGGTCCGGTTGCTACGGCAGGATCAATACCTCTTTTGTCTAAAAAAATCGGGATAAATGTGCCAATAAGTGCTGCCATTACTATCACTGCAACTAGTGCTATTGCTATGGTTATAGAGACTACATATGGTGTACCAAATACAAAATGTGTGATGAGTAAACCTATAACTGCGATGGCGAAACCGTTTACTAAACCTAAAAGAAATTCTTTAAAAAGGCGTTTTAAAATATTACCATCTATGCTGTCATTTGCTAAACCTTGCACAACAATTGCAGAGGATTGTACACCAACATTTCCGGCAGTTGCCTGTATTAAAGGCACAAAACTTAAGAGCACAATAAAACTGCCCATGTCTTGGTTAAAATGCTCAATAATACTTGCAGCACCTAAACCACCAAACATACCAATTAATAGCCAAGGTAGGCGTGCTTTTGTTAGTTTCCAGATACTATCATCTGCTTCTACATCGCGGGAAATACCTGCTGCTAGTTGGTAATCTTTTTCGGCTTCTTCTCGAATAACATCTACAATATCATCAATGGTAATTCGACCAACTAATGTTTTATTTACATCGACTACAGGAATTGCTTCTAAATCATATTTTTGCATGATTTTGGCAACTTCTTCTACATCTTCGTGCACATCTACATAATCTACTTTTGGGATGTAAACGTCAGAAATATGTGCTTTTGTAGAAGCCATTAACAGGTCTTTTAGCGATAAGCGACCAATTAGTTTTCCGGCATTATCTACAACATATATGGAGTGTACGCGTGTTACATCTTCTGCTTGCGCACGCATTTCTTTTACGCATCTATTAATAGTCCAGTTTTCGTTTACTTTTACCAATTCTTTTGCCATGAGTCCTCCGGCAACATCTTCATCATAGGTTAAAAGCTCTTGAATATCTGCTGCGTGTTCGGCATCTTCAATTTGGGCAATTACGTGTTCTTGACGTGCTTCTGGAAGTTCGGAAATAATATCGGCAGCATCATCGGTATCTAGTTCTTCTAGTTCTTCGGCAATTTCTTTTACGGAAAGATTAGCTAGTATTTTTTCACGATTGTCATCATCTAGTTCTAAAAGAATTTCGGATGTTTTTTCGCTATCTAAAAGTTTGAAAATATAAGTAGCTTGTTCTAGATTAATTTCATCTAGAATTTCTGCAATATCGGCATGATGAAAATCATTTAATAGATTAGAAAGTGCGTCGTCATTTCTAGCATCTACCAATTGTGCTACTTGCTCAATAAGCTCTTCACTTATTTGAAACTTAATATTTTCGTTATTTTCTTCCACTAAATCCTAATCTTTTACATCATTTTCAATTAAAGTAGTGAGCGCAATAAACTGTGCGACACTTAATTGTTCTGGGCGTTTGCCAAAGATAGCATCTTCTCTTAAACTATCAGATAAATTGAGTGTTTTTAAACTGTTACGAAGTGTTTTTCTTCGTTGCTGAAAAGCAGTTTTTACTACTTTAAAAAGCATCTTTTCATCACAAGCTAAACTGTAATCCTTTTTTCTTGTAAGACGAAGTACTCCAGATTCTACTCTTGGAGGCGGATTAAAAACTGCTGGTGGCACGGTGAATAAATATTCGGCATCATAGAAAGCTTGCGTTAAAACGGAAAGAATCCCGTAGACTTTAGATCCTTCTTTAGAGCAAATACGTTGTGCTACTTCTTTTTGAAACATACCAGAAAACTCTGGAATTTGATCGCGCATTTCTAATGTTTTAAAAACGATTTGCGTAGAAATATTATACGGGAAGTTACCAATTATAGCAAAAGGTTCTCCTTTAAAAACCTCGTTTAAATCGTACTTTAAAAAATCTTTTTCTATAATTCTAGATGCTAGAGTTAAGTAGTTGTTTTTTAGGTATTCTACAGATTCGGTATCTATTTCTATGACGTGTGTGGTAACCTCTTTTTTAAGTAAATACTTTGTTAAAACACCCATTCCCGGACCAATCTCTAAAACGGTTTTGTAGTTTTTTAGCGTTAGGGAATCTGCAATTTTTTGCGCAATGTCTTCGTCTTTTAAAAAGTGCTGCCCTAATTTTTTTTTTGCTTTTACTTGATGGTTATGTGCCACGTAATTATTGTTTAATCTGTTAATGCTAACTCCAATGAAGAGCAGGCTTTTGCTTTTTGTACCGCTAAATAGGTTCGTGTTATTTAGAACGACAAAATTAGGCTATTTAAAAGTAACATGGTATTCATCTACAATTTGAAGTTCTGTTCTAAAAGCTAGCATTTTATCTGCAAACTTTTTTTGTCCTTCTGTTCTTAGGCGTTCTGCATCTTCTTTATAATACGCATCTAAAGCTTCTCTGGAATAACTGGTGTACTGAATAGAGTAGGTGTGGCCTTCTATTTTGTCTTCTACTAATACTTTGGTTAACGTTGCTTTTTCAAATTTCCCTGTTCCAAGTACTTGTGGAATGTGTTCTTTTATCCAAATTAACCATTCGTCATGAATATCTTCTTCAAAATTTAGAGTAACGTTATAGATATATTTTGTTTGTTTCATAGTTTCTTATTTCTTTTTTGTCACCTGTAGCTTCTAGATCGGTATTCCCGTGGATATCGACTTCTAGTTCTGGAAGTTTTAGTGTTCGTTTAAAGTTTTTGCAAATAACAGAAGTTCTTCTTCACTATCAAAAGGTTTCACTCGTTTTTGATAGGTTAATCCTAATTTTTCTATCAATTTAATAGAAGGAGCGTTTGTAGGTAAAGTAATTGCTACAATAGTTTGAAGTTTGAAAACTTCTTTTGCTAGCTTTAAAACTGCTATAGAAGCTTCATAACCATAGCCTTTTCCTTCATTTTCTGGAAGCATTGCAAAACCAATATCTACATGTTCTAGTGTATCGCGTTTTAGGAGTCCGCAAGTACCAATAGGTTGGTTGTCTCCTTCTTTTAATCGGAGTACATAAAAACCAAATCCGTTGGTATTATAGCTTTTTATGTGACTTTCGGTAATACGTTGTTCTGCCTCTTCTATAGATTTTACATTTCGGTCACCAATATATTTAAGCCAATGTGGTGTGTTTACTAACTCTAAAAAGAAAGGAGCATCGTCTATAGAAAATTTAGATATGGTTAGTCTTTCTGTTTCGGCTACGATCATTTTTTTTTTTTTTTTGGATTTCTGTATGGATTAGAAAGTTCGAAGTGACAATTTTAACTAACAACTAACAACTAACAACTAACAACTAACAACTAACAACTAACAACTAACAACTAACAACTAACAACTAATTAATAGCATCACCACGAAGCATCCTGAAATTTTTTCTGGCTTCTATAAAGTAAATGCTGTCTTGATGATTAAAGATGATTTGTTCGTACAGTTCTTTTGCCTTTTCTGGTTGCGCTAAATGATCGTTGTATAATTTTGCTAGATAAAAAAGTGCATCATCTGCAAGAATTTCTTCTTTATAATCTTTTATGATTTTTGCATAATTATTGGCTGCTTTTTGGTATTGTTTTTTGCTTTCAAAAAGTTGTGCTTGTTTGTATAGTGCTTGATCTATTATAGTTTCGGTTTTATGCGCTTCCATAATTTTGTCTAGTACGTTAATTGCTTCTTGCGTTTTATGCTGATAGGCATACAAATCTGCTTTAGCATATAGTTTTAAGGCGGTTTGTGTAGAGTCTTCGTATTTGTTATCTGAAATCAGTAATTTTAAATCCAATGCATCGTTTGCAATCAGTTGCGAAGTGGAAGATTTTAGAATTTTTAATTGGGATTCTGCCCATTTAAAATCACCTTTATAGTAGCTTGTTTTTGCTACTTTAAAACGTGCTTCTTGAGATATGGTACTATTTTTTAAGCTTCGCTGAATTTGGGTATAATAAATTAATGCTTCGTTAAATTTTTCCTCAAATACTAAAATGTCTGCCAATTCTAATTTTACTTCGGAAGCTTGATACGTTGTTAATCGCTGTTCTAAACTTTCTTTTAAAAATTGAATTGCTTGTGTTGTATCGTTTAAATGGAAAGCTAAAAAATGCGCATAGGCTATTTGTAATGGAATGGTACCCGCAAATTTACCATAGGTTTCTAAAAGGTTTATATATTTTTCATTTAGGTCGGGATAGTCTTTAGGGTCTGCGTTTTTAGTTTTTATTTTTAAAATATTATTTTCTGTTTTTAAAGTAATTTCTGGGTCTTGCGAAGTTTCTATAATGTACTCGAAAATTTCTATAGCAATAGCATCTTGGTTCTCATTAGTTGCTATTAAAGCTACATTTTCTATTCTGTATAAGCTTTCCGGATTTCTTTTAAAGATGGCTTTTTCTTGGGTAAATGCTTTGTAATATTCTTTTTGCTGAATGAATAACCAGCTTAATAAATTATTAAATAGTAAGTCTGGCGTTTCTTGAATTTTTTTTAGTAGTATTTTCTTTAAGAGGATGTTATTTGGGTTGTTCTTGTCTTCGCTTATAAATTCACTAAAAGCACGTTTTATGGTGTTTACATAATTTTCATTGGTTTCAATAAAATTTATATAGCTAGAAAACATTTTTTCTACATCGCCTTGCTCTCCATAGATTCTAGCCAATTGCACATTAAAATTATACGCTGGTTTAAGCTGCATTGCTTTTTCATAGGTAATAATGGCTTGGTCTAAAAGGGAGTGTTCTTCAAAAGCACGAGCAATATCGTAGGCGGCATTAACGTCTATATCTACCGCTTCTAGGGCTTTGTTATAGTTTATATTGGTGTTTTCAACATCTTTTTTTAATTGGTAATTATAGCCAAGCTCTACGAGTAATGCTGGGTATTTTATAATAGATGTTTGTAGTAGTTCTTGGGCTTCCTCTAAGTGCTCCAGCTGTTGGTGTGTTTTTGCTAACTGAATAAGATAAATGTAGTTGGTAGGGTTCTTGTCGTAAAGTTTTTTGTAAAGTATTTGTGCTTTTTCAAATTCTCCGTTTTTAAAATATTCTTTAGCCAAAAGGTCCTCTTGCGCGAAAGCATGAAAACTAAAAAGAAAACAAAAGATATATAAAAACTTCATAAGATTATGGCAAGTACTTTGCGTAAATATAAGAAATGTAACTAGTAGATATTGTAAATATTAGGTTAAAAAAATGCCTGAAATGTTATTTCAGGCATTAACCAATCTAAATAATTGTGCTATTAATCAATGTCAATTTAACATGATTCAAATACTTGATCGGGGCATTTTTATTTGTCTCTTATTATTACGTTATATTTTTTTGCGAAAACGTTAAACCATAAAACGAAAAGAAGTAAAATCTTTTTCTTTTTAAGAAGGTTTAATAATCTATGATATAAAACTCAGGTTTTTTTTTGAATTAACCATGCGTAATAGAATATATTCGTTAAACAACGTTATATTTTAGCGTTTCATCGGTAAAGATGAGGGAATTTACTACACTTTGTGCGTTTTTACAACCGTATTTTAGTTGATGATTTTAAAACCTGTATAAGGTACTAATGCTTCCGGAATAACAATACCATCTTCGGTTTGGTAGTTTTCAAGAATTCCCGCTAGCACTCTAGGTAAAGCTAAAGAGCTTCCGTTAAGTGTGTGCGCAAGTTCGTTTTTACCTTCGCTATTTTTAAAACGTAATTTTAAACGGTTTGCTTGGTAGTTCTCAAAGTTAGACACACTAGAAATTTCTAACCATCGGTCTTGTGCTGTAGAGAATAATTCAAAATCATAAGTCATTGCAGAAGGAAAACCAGTATCACCACCACAAAGTCTTAATATTCTGTATGGTAAGTTAAGTTCTCTTAAAATATTTTTGACGTGCTCTATCATGCCATTAAAGGCGTTATAGGAGTTGTCTGGATGTTCTACACGAATGATTTCTACTTTATCAAATTGATGTAATCTATTTAATCCTCTCACGTGTGCACCATAACTGCCTGCTTCTCTACGAAAACAAGGTGTGTAACCTGTGATACCAATAGGTAATTCGTTTTCGTTTAAAATAACATCTCTAAAGATGTTTGTTCCAGGAACTTCGGCTGTAGGAATTAAGTATAAATCGTCGCGAGAATCATGATACATTTGTCCTTCTTTATCCGGTAATTGCCCAGTACCATAACAAGATGCTTCGTTTACTAAAAGCGGTAATTGATATTCTGTATAGCCAGCTTCAATATTTTTATCTAAAAAATAAGCGATTAAAGCACGTTGTAATCTTGCCCCTTTGCCTTTGTACACAGGAAATCCAGCACCAGCAATTTTATTACCAAGCTCAAAATCTATAATGTCGTATTTTTTTGCAAGTTCCCAATGTGGCATTGCGCCATCATATAAAGTAGGGATTTCTCCTTCTTTAAAAATTTCTTCGTTGTCGTCTTCTGAGTTTCCTTTTGGAACAGATTCGTGAGGTACATTAGGAATTTTATACAACAGGTTGGTTAAAGCCTCCACTTTAGCGTTTAGTTTTTCACTTAGCTCTTTGGAAGCTTCTTTTAAATCTACAGTTTTAGCCTTTAAAATAGTTGCTTTTGCTGCTTGACCAGATTTATACAGTTCACCAATTTCTTTAGAAATAGCATTGGATTCTGCAAGAGTACCATCTAATTCTGTTTGAATCTGTTTACGTTCTTCATCAAAAGTAATTACTTCTTCAATTATTTGTGTAGCATCAAAATTTCTTTTTGCTAAACGTGTAATTACTAAATCTTTGTTTTCTCTAATAAATGGTACTTGTAACATGCTTTATTTTTTTGTTCTGAAATATATTCCAATAGGAAAGCGTAAAAATAAGAAATACTTTAGATTGCGCGTTATGTTTATTTGGTATTATCTAGTTTTGAAGGTAAAATCCATTCACTATGTTTAAAAGCACTCCAGGAAACAGATGCAAGATCCACTTCTGAATCTATATATGGACTATAAGGCCTTCTATTTACACTTACTTTACAGTTAACCAAAACGGCAATATCTTGACCTTTTTCTGCATATTCTTTTTTCAACCTTTGCGCAAACTGCCACATAACGTCTGGATGCGTACTTATTAATCGCTTTTGTTTTTTGCTTAAATATTGGTCGAGTTCAATAAATATTGTTTTGTTTGCATTTTTGTCTTTTACTTGAAAGTTAATATGAGCAGATTTAGATCTAAGCATCATACGCCATGACATTTTGTGTCCTTCTTCTGTCCAAAGTACATTGTCCTGTATAAAGTGATGTCGTAATGGTAATGCCATTTGGATGATAAAGTAAATACTGAATAAAGCTACTAATGGTTTTTTGAATTTTGGTTCTATTATTTCTGCATCGGTATAAAATTCTTTTTTCTTGAAAAAGATGTTTTTAATGGTTTGCGGATTAAAAAAGAACAGACTAAAACCTAAAGCTAAGTATGGAAAAATACCAACTTGAAATACAATAGAGTTAAACAGGTGAAAAAATATAGAGCCAAAAAAGGCATATTTTCGAGTTGGTTTGTAAAGTAAAAACGGAACGACTAAACCATCATATAAAATACCGCCATAGGCAAGAAAATAGTGTAGCCATTTTTGTTGTAAAAACTCACCTATAAGCATATAGTTCTTTTTACTAGACATAAAGATTTCCATAACCGATCCGTTTAACCAATCTGGATATATTTTTGCAATGGAACCATAGGTGTACACAATAAACATTTGTAATATAAAAACCCAACTACACCATTGTGGCATAGAGTTACTTTTTATTTTAGGGTTTAGTTTAGCATCGACAGAATGGTATTTATTCGCTGGTAGAAATGCCATAATAGCACTTAATAAAATCAATAAATAGTAGTGATTATTATAGGATGCTTTTTGCATTAAGTAGGTGGTTGTCCACATTAATGTAAACATAATAGTACTAAGTCTGTATTTGTAGCCAATCATGATTAGGAATCCAAAAATCCCCATGACTAGATAATAGATATACATGCCGTTTCCTGGAAGTGGTTGCAGCCACTCAAAACCAATAAATGTAAAGGTGAATTGTGGTTCTATAAATGCTCTAGAAACCCAGCCAGTAAAAATGGCACCTACAGATTCGAGAAAGCATAGTAAACCAAAAAGGATTCTAAAAACGATTAGCGGACTGTTGTCTATATGTTTAAATAAAAATTTATTCAATATTACTTTGAGTTATATATTGCAGTGCAATTATTTTGTCTTGTTCTATTTGTTTTTTCAATGCTTCAAGCGATTCAAATTTTTGTTCGTCTCTAATTCTGGTTAAAATTTCTACGGTTATATTTTCGTCGTAAATATTTTCATTAAATTTAAAGAAGTGAACTTCTATGGTTTGTTTGGTATTATCGCTAATGGTTGGATTGGTGCCAATATTCATCATACCAAAAAGTTTTTGATTTTTGTAAGTAGAACGAACCACATAAACGCCTTGTTTTGGTATTAGTTTATAAGCTTCATCGATAGCTATATTTGCCGTTGGAAAGTTAATAGTTTTCCCTAAGCCTTTGCCTTTGGTTACTTTTCCGTTGAACATAAAATTAGTACCTAAAAAGGAATTTGCGGTTTCTATATCTCCTTCTTCTAAAGCGGTTCTAATTTTTGTAGAACTTACGGAGACGTCATTTATATCTTGCGCAGAAATTTCTTCGACTTCAAAATTATATGCTTTTCCAAACCTTTTTAAATCCTCAATATTAGCAGATCTATTTCTGCCAAAGTGATGATCATATCCAATGATGATTTTTTTAATATTCAGTTGTTTTACTAGAATGTCTGCCACAAATTCTTCCGCAGATAATCTAGAAAATTCCTTAGTAAACTTTTTTATACATAAGTAGTCAATACCTAATTGGTTTAAAATTTGGGATCTTTCTTCAATGGTGTTTATCAGTTTGATATTAGCGTCTTTTTGCAATACCATTCTAGGGTGCGGAAAAAAGGTTAATACTACCGATTTTAAATGTTCCTGTTTTGCAGTATTAACTAAGCGTTCAATTATTTTTCGATGGCCAATATGCACGCCATCAAAAGTACCAATAGTAACAATGGTCTTATGAGAATTTAGGTTTTGAAAAGATTCAATTATTTTCAACTGTATTTATGTTTTGTACAAAAATAAAAAAAGAGGATTGATATAGTATCAATCCTCTTTCTTTAATTAGAGTATTACTGTATTATTTTTTTACAAAAGGTAAAGAAACCGTGTTTCCTTCTTTAGATATTTTAATAAAGTACATACCGTTACTTAAAGCTGAAGTATTTATAGATAAATCAGCGTTGTTAGAAATCGTACGATTCATAATAACTTGACCTAGCATATTGTAAACTACATATGCGTCTGGTAAGTTCTTATCGCTTGTCTTAATGTTTAATACATTACTTGAAGGATTAGGGAATATAGAAACTCCTGAATCTATCATTACTGAATTAGTAGATAACGCCGTTTGAATTCCAAATACATAAGTGCCTGTTAAACCAGTTGTAAAGCTAGCCGATAATTCAAGATCTGCACCAAATGCAGCAACACTAACTGGCGCTACTTCATTGGTTCCTTCTTTTTTAACAAATAGGTTGTTTCTAGAATTACCTGTTTCATTTTCCCAACCTGCTAATTCTGCTTCTGTAAAGTAAAACTTTAAGGTAGAAGAATCCGATGTGTTAGCTATAGCTGTTGTAATATCGTACGTTTTAGCACTAACAAAACTAGTAGGATCTGCATTTGTACCATACATAGTTGTAGCTGCACCAACAGTTGCCACATCTCTGGAAACGGAAACATCTGTACATCCATAATTAAATCCTCCAGTATTATCAATAGATAATATTAGGTTTTGAGAAGTAGTATCAAAAGCAAAAGCTTCACCAGAACCAGTTAGGTTTAATTGGTCTGCAGTTGCCGTGTTTATTGTTTCTTGGATGATAGTTGTAACATCTGCAGTAACAGAGATATCATCTAACATAAATGCAAAAGCATCTGCGGATTCTACATATATTGTTATGTAGATGTCTTCTCCTTGATAAGCAGATAGGTCATACGTGTACTCTGTCCAATCTATAGGAGCTTGTTCATAAGGAGATGTTGAAAGATAAGTAAAGCTAGTAGGATTTGTATCTGTTGTAGAAACACCTACTTTAAAACGTTCTAAACCGTATTGATCTGTTAACGATTTAACCCATAGTTTTAACTCTCCATTTGCTCCTAAATTTAACATTTGAGGAGTGAAAATGTAATCATCATTAAGAGCAGTACCATTAGGGGTATTAGTAGCATTAAAACAATAGTATCCTTTAGATCCAGTGTGCGGATCCCAAATAGTTCCTGCTAAAGAAGGAGTTGTTTGGCTAGGATTAAATACCATGAATGTTCCAGTGTATCCGGTGTTTGTCCAAGTGGTTGTTTCTGATCCGTAAGTTGAATTTCCATCCCCATCTAACATCGTCCAATCTCCAATTGGTGCAGTATCGAAATCTGTATACGTTTCAAAGCTATCTTCAAATAATACGACATTACCAGAAGCTGATGCAGCCATATCATCATTAATAATTGTAATAGATTTCGTTGAAGTCGTAGCTATTGCATCCCCAGTTGTAGAAAGATTTATAGAAAGTTCTAAAGTCTCATCTGTTTCTACAAAACTATCTTGATGTATTCTTAAAGTAACAGCATTACTTGCAGTAGTAGAACCTGAAGCAAAAGTTACGGAGTTGTTAAGTAATACAAAATCTTCATTCTCTGTAGCAGTTCCAGATGCTACAACAGATACGGTTGCACTAGCAGAACCTCCGTCTGTAAGGTTAAAACCAATTACATAGTCAGTGTAACCACAATCACTTCCTTCGTCTAAATCTCCTGAAGGGGATGATTCAAAATAAATAGTTGGTGATGTAGAACATGCAGTAGATGCATTTAATTCCATTCTACGAGGAGAATTAGTCATTACCGTTTGTATTCTGTCTTTTTGATCTTGCGTGAATGTATCCATACAGTAATCAAAAGAATAGTCCATATAGTTTTGGTATTGATCGGCAGAACCACAACTAGTAATTTCGACACAGTTGTAATTTGGAGCACCTGCATTTGGTGTGTCATCACAATAATCATCAACACCACAACTATTATCAATTAGAGGGTCAGGATCACTATCCCCCCAAATATGACGTAGTCCTAACCAGTGTCCAACCTCGTGTGTCATTGTTCTTCCTAGTTCGTATTGATCGTTTAAAATAAAAGTTCCGTCGTCTAGGTCTATAGTACCCATAGCATTATATGCAGCAACAACACCATCGGTATTATCTGCACCACCAGCAGGAGCTCCAGCTAATCCTGAACTACTAGGAAATTGTGCATAACCTAAAAGACCCTCGTATCCACCTTGGTTTATTGGTAGACCTCCAGGACGAATTACCCACATGTTTAAGTATCTTGTAGGATCCCATTGGGTTGTAGTTTTCATTTGTTGTACATCTGCATTTGTTTCCCAATCTGGTCCACCAGCTCCGTCTGTTACATCATTAGAATAAGGTGTAATAACATGTCTTACAATACCAGTTGTAGCGACACCATTTTCATCTGTGAGTGCTAAACAAAAGTTAATTTCAGTATCTACTGCTGCTCCTGTAGTGTCAGCACCACCGTTAGTACCAGATAGTTTTCTGTAATCTTCATTCATTACTGTGATTTGAGAAATTGCTTGCGCATCTGTAATGTTTTCTCCAGTTCCTATTGCATCTCCATTATGAATAATATGTATAACTACTGGTATATTAAAAATAGATCTGTTCGCTGCTCCTCTGTTCGCTTTTACAGCTAAAACTTTTGGGGCTAACCATGATTCAAATTCCTCAGAAGATAAGCGTTCTGGATATTTTTGTTGTAATAATGCTTCGTTTTCTACAGTTAAACATCTTGCAAAACCTGTTTGGTTTATAGACTCTAAGGTTGCTGAAGTAGGTTCAAACACCTGTGAAGACGCATTGGATCCTATGCTTTTTGATTGTTCTTGAGCACGCACAGAAATCTGAGATGCTAGCAGAAAAATTAAAAGACTAAAAGTAATTTTTTTCATTTTTATTAGTTTAAAATAATTCGATTATAGCCATAAAAGTACGGAATATATGTTTATGTGAAGTGTTTGAAATGAATAAACAGCAAACTTTAACACTTGCTTTTGTAGGTGTTTACTCCTTATTTAAGGTTTGTAATAAAAGCTTATAATACATTATTTATTGGTAAAATAATATGTATTCTTCTATAAGAATACTGTAAAAAGGTGTGTTCTGAGATGAAGTCGTGAAAAGGCAAGTATATATTTAATAAAAAAAACAATAGCATCATTATTTTATTTGTATATTTAATAGGAATTTTAACTATTTAAAAACCAGAATTATGCAAAAAATTACGCAATATAAATTTGCTTTTTTTACATGTATAGCAATTATGTTTTCCTTAAACATATTCGCGCAAAAGCCTGTAGAAAAACGATCTTTTGAAATCCGCTTAGAAAAAGAAGAGGCTATTCAGACTGTAATTAAAAACAACCAGAGAGTTAATATAGAAACAGGATTACCTGTTGCTCTTTATGGTTTAAATTACGAAGTTCCTCAAGGTTCGCCTGAAAGTATGGCCCTGTATTATTTAGAGCATGAATCTAAAACACTAGGGTTTTCTAAAGAGGAAATTAAGAACCTACGTCATCACGCAACAAGAACTACCAATGCAGGATCTGTTGTTCGTTTTAGGCAATACTTAAATGGTTATCCCGTAAATAAAGCAGAGATAACTATTACTATTTCTCCAGAAAACAAAGTGGTTTATGTTATGAATAGTTATCAGTCGATTAAATCTTTTAATGGTACACCAAGTATTTCTGAAACAAAAGCTTATGATTTGGCTTATGCTTATTTAAATGTGTCTAGTGCTGTTTTATATAAAGCCAATAGATGGATGGTGTATAATAATACTAAGATGACTCGTTTAGCAAATGAAGTAACCATTCTTACTAATAATCCAGCAGGAGAATGGCATGTTTTTGTAGATGCACAAACAGAAGAAATATTTAAGGTTGTTGATTTAAATCAATATTATAAAGATGAAGAACATAAACATAATGAAGATTGTTTGCATTCTTCAGCTAAAAAATCGGAAGAACGAAGAAGAGTAAGCGGAACAGGTATGGTGTTTGATCCAGATCCATTGTCTTCAAATATGGTTGCTTATGGAGGTGGTTATGTAGATAATAATGATGCGGATTCTCCAGAACTAGATGCGGCAAGAGTTAGTGTGACTTTAAATGATATTACATTAACAGGTGGTACCTATTCCCTTGTTGGGCCAAGAGCAGAAATAGTAGATTTTGATTCGCCTTTTAATGGCTTGTTTACACAAAATTCTTCCGATTTTAATTTTACAAGAGAACAAGATGGTTTTGAAGCAGTAAATGTATATTACCATATCGATTTTATGATGAATTATATAAATAATACATTAGGATGTGATGTGATGCCTTATCAATATACGGGAGGAGTTCAGTTTGATCCTTCTGGTTGGGGAGGCCAAGATCAATCTTCATATAATGGGGTAACAGGCCAATTAAGATTTGGAGAAGGTTGTGTAGATGATGGTGAAGATTCGGATGTTATACATCATGAATTAGGTCATGGACTTCATGACTGGGTTACTTCTGGAGGAAATAGTGGAGCAGAAGGACTTGGTGAAGGTACTGGAGATTATGTTGCTCAATCGTATAATAGAAGCTTAGGTTATTGGGCTTCAACAGATCCGCAATATGACTATGTATTTAATTGGGATGGACATAATGAATGTTGGACTGGGAGAAGTACGGCGTATACTGCAATTTATCCAGGCGGATTAACGGGTTCTATTCATACAGATGGCCAAATTTGGGCTTCTTGCTTGATGGGAATCTGGGATCAAATTGGTGGTCAGCGAATGGATAAGATTTTCTGGGAAGGTTTAGGAATGACAGCAGGTACAACCGGGCAAAATGATGCAGCAGTTGCTGTTTATCAAGCGGCTATCAGTTTAGGGTATACTGAAACAGAAATTAATACTATTCATACTTCCTTATCCGATTGTGGATATACATTGCCAGCTTTACCTGGTCCGCCAGTTGCGGCTTTTAGTGCTAATAATGAAATAATTTGTTTAGATACAAATAACACAATAACCTTTATGGATGAAACGGTTCCAGGTGCAACGTCTTGGGCTTGGACTTTTGAAGGTGGTATACCAGCAACTTCAACAGATGAAAACCCAACGGTTACTTACGCTGCAAATGGTACTTATGATGTGACTTTAGTTGCAACCAATTCGTATGGTAATGATACAGCAACGATGGCAGATTATATTTCTGTAGTTTCCGGAGCTGCTTGTCCTTCGTGCTCAAGTGTTTCTAACGACATAGCGGTTGCAATTTCAGCTTCTGGAGCAGGACTTGCTTATACGTCTGTGATTAATATAGCAGGTGGTGGAATTATTTCGGATATTAATATTCCTAATATTACTGGGCTGCATACTTATGTTAGTGATTTAACGTTTACTTTAACTAGTCCCGCCGGTACATCTGTAGAATTATTTGCTGGAATTTGTGGTAGCTTAGATAATTTTAACTTTGGATTTGATGATGATGCAACTACAGCAACGATACCTTGCCCTCCAACAGATGGAATGCTATATATTCCTTCCGGAGCGCTTTCTGCTTTTAATGGAGAAGATGCTGCTGGTAATTGGACTTTGGGTTTTGTAGATGCATATAATGCGGATGGTGGTGAGTTGAGTTCTTGGACTCTAGAAATATGTCTAGACCCTACAGCATCTATTGATGAAAATGCTTTTGATGCCTTCTCTATCTTTCCGAACCCAAATAACGGAGCGTTTACATTACAATTAAACTCCGCTTCTAATAACGATATTAAGGTTCAGGTTTATGATATTAGAGGACGTTCTGTTTTTAATAAGGAATATGTGAATACTGCAGATTTTAATCAAGTGATTAATTTGAATAACGTACAATCTGGAATGTACTTAGTGAAAGTTAGTGATGGAGAGAAAGAAACTATTAAAAAGATTCTTATTGAATAATACTAAAATAGTAGGTACTAAAAAAGGAAGCCAATTGGCTTCCTTTTTTTATTTTCCGTTAAACGTATTCATGGTATTATTTATACCTGCAGTACCAAAAGATTTAATAATTTCTTTTCCTTTTTCTAATCTTTCAGGAAGTTTCTTTTCTTCTTCTTCCGTCCATTCACCCAATACATAATCTACTTGTCTGCCAGTACTAAAAGCATCACTAATACCAAATCTAAATCTATTGTATTTGGTAGTGTTTAATTTGTCTTGTGTATCTTTTAATCCGTTATGACCTCCATCACTTCCTTTGGTTTTAATTCGAATACTTCCAAATGGTAAGTTTAAATCGTCGGTAATAACTAGTAAATTTTCTAAAGGAATTTTCTCTTTCGTTAACCAATACAGAATAGCTTTTCCGCTTAAATTCATATAGGTACTTGGTTTTAGCAAAATAAATGTTCTTCCTTTAAATCTATAGCTAGAAATGTCTCCTAGTTTTTGAGTTTCAAATTGTAGCTCTTCTTTTTCGGCTAAATAATCTAGCATTTTAAAACCAATATTATGTCTAGTGTTCGCGTATTTCTCTCCAATATTACCTAGTCCAACAATTAGAAATTTTTTCATATAATCTATTTCTTCGGCTTTATGTGTAGTCTTCTTTTTTTTGAAAAGAGATGTTAAGAATGTACACATAGAAAATTTTTGTTTTTTGTAAAAATAAAAAAAGCATCCTGAATAAACAGAATGCTTTTATAATTGTATAAATAAATGAATTTATTCTTGAGCTTCATCCGTCGCAGGAGCGTCTCCTTCTGCACCTTCTTCATCTTCATCATCAACAACTGCAGTTCTAGATGTCTTAATTTGACAAACTACGGTGTTGTCTGAGTGTAATAAAGTGTATTTCTCTTGATTTAAATCTGCTACAGATACTTTATCACCAATTTTTAAATTAGTAATATCTATTTCAATTAAATCAGGTAAGTTAGCTGGTAACGCTTTTACACGTAATTTACGGTTGTTTTTTCTTAAAACACCACCATTTTTAACCCCTTTAGAGTTTCCTACTAATTCTACAGGAATATTTAATGCAATTTCTTTATCATCAAATAACTGATAGAAATCTACGTGTAAAATTCTGTCTGTTACTGGGTGAAATTGAATGTCTTGTAATACTGCATTAAGTGTTGTTCCGTCTGTAAGCTCAATTACAACTGTATGCGCATTAGGCGTGTATACTAGTTTAGAGAAAGCTAATTCTGGTGCAGAGAAATGCACTGGTTTGTCTCCTCCGTATAATACGCAAGGAACCTGACCAGCATTACGTAAAGCTTTTGTTGCTTTTTTGCCTACGCTTTCTCTTTGAGATCCGTTGATTGTAATCGATTTCATTGTTTTGTTTTTATATTAATTATTAATTACATTAAAAATTTTGAGCTAATAGATTTGTTGTGGTGTACGTTTTGCATCACTTCCGCAAATAAATCAGCAGCGCTTAATACTTTAATTTTAGCACTTTCTTTTTGAAGAGGAATAGAGTCTGTTACTATTAATTCTTCTAGTTTAGATGCTTCTATTCTTTCGTAAGCATTTCCAGATAAAATAGGATGTGTACAAATTGCTCTAACACTTAAAGCGCCTCTTTCCATCATTAAATCTGCGGCTTTCGTTAATGTTCCGGCAGTATCTACCATATCATCCACTAATACTACATTCTTACCTGTAACATCACCAATAAGTTCCATGTGTGAAATTACATTGGCTTTAGCGCGTTGTTTATAACATATTACAACATCGCTACCCAAAGCTTTAGAATATGCATATGCTCTTTTAGAACCTCCCATATCTGGAGAGGCAATAGTAAGGTTATCTAAATTTAATTCTTTTAAATATGGTAAAAATATTGTGGAAGCAAACAAATGATCTACAGGTTTTTCAAAGAAACCTTGTATTTGATCTGCATGCAAATCCATCGTGATTATTCTAGTCGCTCCAGCAGTTTCTAACATTTTAGCCACTAATTTTGCAGCAATAGGAACTCTAGGTTTGTCTTTTCTGTCTTGTCTTGCCCAACCAAAATATGGTATAACTGCGGTTATATGTCTTGCAGATGCTCGTTTAGCAGCATCTAACATTAACAACATTTCCATTAAGTTTTCTGGGCCAGGGTTTGTGGAACCAATAATAAAAACGCGGGTTCCACGTATAGATTCTTCATAAGATGGTTGAAACTCTCCATCGCTATAAGTAGATGTAATTACATTACCTAAATGTGTACCATAGGCGTCAGCAATTTTTTTTGCTAATACTTTACTTTGCATACAAGAAAAAATCTTTGCTTCAGTAATGGTGTTTGACATGATTAATCTATTATTAATTAGGCTTTTAAGTCGCCTGATTTTTATTGAGGTGCAAATTTAGAGTTTTTTTTCATTTTATACAGCATTTACACGTAATTTTTAAAGGTTATTTAGAAAAATAAATTAGTTTTGCAAAACTAAATTGCTCAAGTGGCGGAATTGGTAGACGCGTCGGATTCAAAATCCGATTCTCCGGAGTGCGGGTTCGATTCCCGCCTTGAGTACAAACCTTAACAGAAATGTTGAGGTTTTTTATTTAATATTATATATTTTCACGCAACCCAAATACTTAAACTTATGTTAGAAGAATTCTGGTTTAACGTACAATATGGTATAAACCATGTGTTAGACATTAATGCTTATGATCACGTACTTTTCTTAATAGTGCTTGCTGTTCCCTATATTTTTAAAGATTGGAAAAGGGTTTTAATGTTGGTGTCTATCTTTACTTTAGGACATACATTATCTTTAATATTAGCCGCCTATAATGTGGTTTCTGTAAATGGTAAATTGGTAGAGTTTTTAATTCCTATTACCATTTTGGTTATCGCTGTTTTTAACGTTTTTACTGCTGGTAAAACAGCCAAAAGCGATAAAGTTGGCGTTCTATTTTTCTCAACACTCTTTTTTGGTTTAGTGCACGGTCTTGGATTTGCAAGAGAGTTTAAGATCATGGTTGGTAGAACGGAAAACAAACTAATAACACTTTTAGAGTTTGCACTAGGTATAGAGCTAGCGCAAATTATTATCGTTTTTGTTGTGCTATTTCTAGGTTTTTTAATGCAAACTATTTTTAGATTTTCTAAACGAGATTGGGTTATGGTAATCTCTGCCGTAGTCATTGGTTTAGTAATTCCAATGATTATCCACAGTAATTTCTTTTAAGGGCTCTTAAAGTTTGGTAAAACTTTAACTTACAAGTGTTGTAATTAAAATACGAAGCAAGTATCTTCGTTATACCTCTTGGTATGAAATGTTTATAGGGTAAAACCATTCTAACTTCAAAATAGTATATGTCAGAAAAGAAGAAGCTTAAATATGATAAAGCGTATTTAAGGATTGCAACAGAATGGGGAAAGCTATCGGCTTGCGAACGTAAACAAGTTGGTGCTTTAATAGTAAAAGATAGAATGATTATTTCGGATGGTTTTAACGGTACACCAACTGGTTTTGAAAACTATTGTGAAGATGAGGAAGGATACACCAAATGGTATGTATTACATGCAGAAGCTAATGCTATTTTAAAAGTAGCATCTTCTACACAATCCTGCAAAGGAGCAACGTTATATATCACGTTATCTCCATGTAAAGAGTGTAGTAAACTAATACACCAATCCGGAATTGTAAGAGTAGTATATAATCAAGCATACAAAGACGATTCTGGTCTGCGTTTCCTAGAAAAAGCAGGCATAAAATTAGAATTAATTGAAGATTTAAAAGCATAATGAATAACACAAAAAAATATCTACCATTAATTCTTGGAGTTGCCATTGCAGCTGGTATTTTTATAGGCGGAAAATTAAATTTCACAGATTCTTCAGATAGGTTATTTACGGCAAATAGTAAAAAAGATAAACTAAACAGACTTATAGATTATATCGATTATGAATATGTAGATGAGGTTAACACAGATAGCATTGTAGATGTAACCGTAAACGGAATTCTGGAAAACCTAGATCCGCATTCTGTGTATATTCCTAAAGCGGACATGCAACGCGTAAGCGAAAACATGAAAGGAGATTTTGTTGGTATCGGAATTAGTTTTTATACCTACAAAGATACTATTGCGGTTATACGAACCGTTCATGGAGGTCCTAGTGAAAAAAGAGGAATACAAGGAGGAGACAGAATACTTATTGCTAATAAGGATACTTTATTTGGGAAAAATTATTCTAATGATACTATTGTAAGTAAGCTTAAAGGGCTTATGGATAGTGACGTAAAGCTGAAGGTTTACAGAAAAGGAGAACCTGAACTCTTAGATTTTGAAGTGACTAGAGATCATGTGCCAATTACTAGTGTAGATGCAGCGTATATGTTAACCAATACGTTAGGCTATGTGAAAATAAATCGTTTTGCAGAATCTACTTTTAAAGAATTTAAATCCGAATTAAAAAAACTTCAAGAGCTTGGTGCAACACAGATTGCTTTAGATTTAAGAGGTAATCCAGGCGGGTTTTTAAATATAGCGGAACAGATTGTAGATGAGTTTTTAGAAGACGATAAACTTATTCTGTTTACCAAAAATAAACGCGGAACCATAGAAAAAAGCTTTGCAACCAAAAAAGGAGATTTTGAACAAGCAGATGTTTTTGTGCTTATGGATGAAAATTCTGCATCTGCAAGTGAGATAGTTGCTGGAGCTCTACAAGATAATGATAAAGGAACCATAGTTGGTAGACGTTCTTATGGTAAAGGTTTGGTGCAACGCGAAATGCAACTTGGTGATGGTAGCGCAGTGCGATTAACCGTTTCAAGATATTACACACCAACTGGAAGGTCGATACAGCGTTCTTATAAAAACGGAAACAAAGATTATTACGATGAGTATTTTTCACGTATAGATAGCGGTGAATTGCTGGATCCAGAAAAAATAGAAGTAGCAGATTCTCTTAAGTTTACAACGCCAAAAGGAAAAGTAGTGTATGGTGGTGGTGGCATTATTCCAGATGTATTTGTGCCTTTAGATTTAAGTATGCAAAATGACACCTTTAACTATTTGCAACAAACAGGGTTTTTAAATTATTTTGTTTTTGAGCAATTAGATAAGCAAAGAGAAGCGTATGATAATTTAACGCAAGAAGATTTTGTAAAGGATTTTATAATCACAGAGGATGTGGTACAAGATTTTCAAGAGTATTTAAGAGAGCGTTTAAAAAGAAATATTACTTTTTTAACCTTTAAGGAAGAAATTAAGTTGCTAATTAAAGCGGCCTTAGGCGAGCAATTGTTTGGGGAAGGTACGTACCAAGAAGTTATAAATCAACAAGATATTATGATTGAAGAAGTTATTAAGTTGAGTGAAGAAAACTAACTAAACCTTATCATGTATCTTAGTATGTGCGCCATTATTCCAAAGGGTTAAAATATCGGTAGCAACATGTGCGCCACTACCAGAAGCAATTGCAAATTGACTTCGCCAACCAGCTAAAGATCCTGCAACATATAAACCTTCCTCTATTTTATGGTCTGTGTTTTTTAACCAAATTCTATCTTTATCTTTTGCAGATCTAGGATGTGCTTCAATATAATTATCTAGTCCTTTTATGGTCATTAAATTGGTGTACCCAACGGCAATTACTACGCATTTGGTAAGATATGTTTCTTTGTTTGTAATAACCGTAAAGCCAGTTTTGGTTTTAATTATTTCACAAACCTTTTCGTTTTCTATTTGTGTAATATGAGGGTATTGTGAGCTAAGCTGCTCTTTACCTTCTTCTAAAATAGTTGCTCCTGTAGTTCCTGGCTGTAAGCCTAATACATTATTAAATAATGCATTTTGTAAGTGTGATGTCTTTTGATGCATTATAATACCAACGCGTTTGTTTTTAGCAAAGGCTTTGTTTTGGGCAGAACCTAAAACCAATGCACAAGACATTCCTGCTGCTCCACCACCAATAATAAGAGCATCAAACATTAGTTTCTGTTTTTTAGTTGTTTGTTTACTTTTTTAGAAAGCCTTAAAACTTGTAATAAAGCAATGGCGCATAGAGAAGTGAAAATGGTAATTAGTGCAACTACACTTTGTCCTTCAAAAAGAGCATTGAAATCTATTTGCGTCAGGTTGAAAATAATTAAACCTGAAGCTATAATGGTAAATATAATGGTGAATATTTTCATGTGTTTTTAGTTATTGTTTTTTGGTTATAGGTAATATGTATACAATGCCTTTTATTGGATTAAATCTGCAAGCAGAGTTGTTTCCGTTATATAAAAAGGGCTTTAATATTGTGTGCAAATAATTTTACTGCAATAGCTAAAAGAATAACACCAAATACTTTTCTAATGATGTTAATTCCGTTTTGACCAATAAGCTTTTCAATTCTTGCAGAGGTTTTTAAAACAATAAAGATAATTAAAACGTTTACTAAAACAGCAACTATAATATTTTCAATTCTAAACTCTGCGCGCAAAGAAAGCAGGGTTGTTAAACTTCCTGGTCCTGCAATTAATGGGAAAGCTAACGGGAAAACTGAAGCAGTTATAGGGCTTACTCCATCATCTTTATATAATGTGATACCTAAAATCATTTCTAAAGCAATAAAAAATAAGATAAAAGAACCTGCAACTGCAAAGCTATTTACATCGATACCAATTAAAGACAATAAACTCTGACCTAAAAACAAAAAGACAATCATAATTATTCCCGAAATTATGGATGCTTTTCCGCTTTGTATATGACCTACTTTTTTGCGTAAATCAATGATAACAGGAATGTTTCCTATAATATCAATTACTGCAAATAATACCATAAAGGCTGTAAATATTTCTTTAAAATTAAGTTGCATGATTTTAGCTTTTAAATTTCGGTGCAAATGTCGTTATAAAAAAAGGATTCTTAACATTAAATAATCGTAAATTTTATGTGCTTTAATTGTTAGCTTTTTTGACGCAATATCTAGTATATTTGCGGTACTATATCTTTCTTTAAATTACTGTAAATGGTAAGCAATAGTTTTTTGTTTATAGGATATAGGAAAATTAAAGATAGTCATAGTTTCGTTTTTGTTTATATTTAAAGGTAAATAAAAAAGTATAATTAGAATTCGTAATTTAATTAAAGAGAAGTAGTTAGATGTTTCAATTAGGAAGAACAATAGTTTCAGAAGATATTATTCAAAAAGATTTTGTGTGTAACTTATCTGCATGTAAAGGTGCTTGTTGTATAGATGGAGATGCTGGAGCGCCTTTAGATAAAGAGGAAGTTAAAATACTAGAGGATATTTACCCGAAAGTAAAACCATATTTACGTAAAGAAGGTATTGCCGAGATTGAAAGACAAGGTACTTCTATTGTTACTGCTTTTGGGGATTTAGAAACGCCATTAATTAACGGTGCAGATTGTGCTTATGTTATTTTTGATGATAAAAACACTGCACTTTGTGCTATTGAAGAAGCATATAATCAAGGCGATATCGACTGGAAAAAACCAGTATCTTGTCATTTATATCCTATTCGAGTTAAAGAGTATTCGGAGTTTTCTGCTGTAAATTATGATAAATGGGAGATTTGTGATGCCGCCTGTACGCTTGGTGCAGAGCTTCAGGTTCCTGTTTATAAATTTGTAAAACAAGCTTTAATTAGAAAGTTTGGTGAAGATTGGTATAGCGAATTAGAAAAGGTTGCTGATAAAATGAAAAAATAAGTATAGAATTAGTTAAGCTGTTTTTAGTTTTATTTCTTCCGTAGGAATTTCTATAATTACCTTTGTTCCGATTGCTAGATGATTAGGGTCGTATAAATCTAGTATTTCCAGTTTATAATCGTTTGTGAATTGTTTAGAAAAATTTTCTAATCGTTCTTTGGTAATAGAAATACCAACAGATTTTCGTTTTAATGTTTTTTGTCTATTAATTTTTTCTGAAGCTACTCTGCCAATACCATTATCTGTAATGTAAATAGAAACTGCATTGTGTTTTGGTTTTTCAATATGTACATGAATCTCCTTGTTTTTTGTTTTAGAAGATAAGCCGTGCCATAAAGCATTTTCTAAAAAGGGCTGTAAAATAAGAGATGGCACCTTGATTGTTTCCGTATTTACATTTTTGTCAATGTCTATTTTGTATTTAATTTCATTATCAAAACGTATATTTTCAATATTCATATAAAGTGTCATGGTCTCTATTTCTTCGGCTAAAGAGATTTCTTTTTCTGTAGATGCGACTAGAATTTTTCGAATAAGTTTAGAGAACTTGTTTAAGTAGTACACCGCGTTTTCCTTTTCATTATTAATAATGTAAAGTTTAATAGAATTTAGTGTGTTAAATATAAAATGCGGATTCATTTGATTACGCAGCATATCCTGCTCTAGCATAATAATTTGCTTTTCGCTTTTTAAACTTTTTTGTCGGTTTAACACATACAGAATACCCAGGGTTAATAATGCTCCAAAGACACTTAGTAAAAGAATTCTTTTGTTTTGCGCTAAGCGTAGTTTTACAATTTCATTCTCACTAGCGAGCTCTTTTATCTGATTGCTTTTCTTTTCACTTTCATATTTAATAACCAAATCATTTACATATTGCAGGTTTCTTTCGTTGGTTACGGTTTGGTCTAAAGCGACATGTGCTTTGTAGTATTCGTTAGATTTTTTGTAGTCTCCTTTTAATTCGTATAATTCGGAAAGATATTTATACGCATCAATTTTCGAGGTCACTAAATTGTAATCGTTAGATTTCTGTAATCCTTTTTTTAAACTGTTTTCTGCTGCGTCAAATCTATTTTGCTTTAACTGCAACCATCCTAAATTAATATAAACAGGAGCAATATGATACTGGTCGTTTAATTCTAATGCTTTTTTTAATGCTGCGGTAAGTGTCGTTTGTGCTTCTTTTAGCTTTTCTTGTTTGATATAGATGACACCTATACTATTGTTGCATATTACGCGGCCAATATCGGAGTTTATTTGGTTATTGAAATCTAAAGATGTTTTGTAGTCTTCCAGGGCGTCTTCTAATAAACCTTTGCTTTCCTTGACATACCCAATGTTTTGGTAGTTAATGGCTAAGCCTAATTTGTTGTCTAAATATTTTTCAATTTCTAAAGACTGATGGAATTGTATTAAAGCTAAATCATATTGCTTTAATACTAAATAAATGTTTCCCATGCTATTTCTAGAAACAGCAATACTTCGTTTTAAAGTAATAGATGGATTCTTTTCTGTTTCGGCAAGATCTAAAGCTTGTTTATGAAATTCCAATGCATAACGAATTAAATCTAACCTTCTGTTTACAACACCAAGCATATTTAAACTAATTACTTGTAGCTCTAAATTATTAGCTTTTATTGCTAATTCTTGTGCTTGCTTATGAAACGCTATTGCTTTATCGTATTTAGAGGTGTTTCTGTAATAGATACCAAGCATGTTTAATGCGTAGCTCTCTCCTTCAAGATAGTTTGCGTCTTTACTTTTTCTAGATAAATAACGCATTTTTATTGTGTCATTGCTAACCGCATCAAAAAGGGAATAAAGCGCTTGGTAGCTATTAGGTTTCTTATCGGTAATGCTTTCTACTTGAACGCTAAAATTAGTAACTTCTGGTTGTTGCGCTTGCAGGCTATTTACTAATAATAAAAGGATTAGTAGCTTAAAATATTTTAAGGGTTTAGGTTGTAGTGTTCGCATATCTTAAAGTCTGTCTAAAAAATCTAGTTTACGTTGCCTAGCAACCGGGATTTTATGGTTGGATTGCATAACCACATAGCCTTCCGTTTTAATAAACTCTTTTACTTTGTTTAGGTTTATAATGTAGGAATTATGAATTCTAAAAAACATTTTATCCGGTAATAGTGCGTCTACTTCTTTTAATTTTTTTGTGACTACCAGCTTTTGATTGTCTTTTAAGATAAGGGTGCTGTAATTGCCGTCAGATTCAATAAAAATAATATCATCCACATGTAAGAAAATGAGCTTTCCATCCGTATTTATAGTGATTTTTTGTTTACTGTTTTCTTCATTAAATTTATAAAATAACTCTTCTAACTTATCGTAATTGATATTTTTAGTGCTTAAATTTTTAAGTTTTTTAATCGTGCTACTTAAGTCATCAGAATCTATAGGCTTTAATAAATAATCTATAGCTTCATGTTTTATGGCTTTAATGGCGTACTCGTCATAAGCAGTGGTGATTATTACAGCAAAATCTTTATTGGTTAGCTTTTCTAAAAACTGAAAACCATCCATAGTTGGCATTTGTATATCTAAAAAAAGACAATCTGGTGTATTTGCCGTTTTGTTTAAAAAAGATATAGCGAGTTCTGGACTAGTGAATGTTTCTATAATTTCTATGTCTTTACTGAAGTGACCAAGCTCCCAACTAAGACTTTGGATCGCTTTAGGTTCATCATCTACTATAACTGCTTTTATCATAATATCAAATATAATAATATAAAATGAGGCTATAACTTTATTATGTGTAGCTGGTTGCTTTTTTTGTATAACAAGCTTAATTTTATGTTTACTTAGGTTTTGTGGTTGTTTTTCCTACCAACTATACAAAATTTCTTACCAACTATACATTTGTGTATCTGAATTTTGTATAAAATTAGCATATTAGCATTGCTATTAATTGTAAAAAATTATCAATATTAATTTACTATTAATCGATTTACATAATTTTGAAACACTAAAATTATGGGATTATATTGATTGATTTTTTTAGTTATTTCAGTTAGTTATTTTAGGGAGAAAAACGAGTGTGAAAAACGCTCGTTTTTTTTGTTTTATAAAATTCTTAAAACCCTTGTTTTACTGCTGTTAACAAAACTTTAATAAACCTAAAGTACTGATTATTAAAAGGTTAGATTAATACAGTGAAATCCTTTGAAATAGGTGGTAAATGCTAGGTTGTTAAAAACTTGTTGACAACGTTTGCAGAATACCCTTTCTTTTTTAAGTACAATTGTCAATCTTTGTTCAGGGCAAAAAAGCGAAATAGATTTTCTATGTTTTTTTGAAGAATGCTTCCTTTTCTACACCTACAAAAGGAAATATATAACACGTTTTTACAGATTTATTATTAAGTTTTTGAATGATACATGTCATTCCAAATAACAAACTAGCTATTTAATTAAAAGATTATGGAGATTACTCAAATTATTAAAAGGGATTATGAAACAAGCCCTTTTGTTTTAAATAAAATTACGAATGCCATCGAAAAAGCAATGCTTTCGGTGAGTAATGGTAGTAAAGAAGATGCAAATGCCATTTCTGTAAACGTTTTAAAAACTTTATTAGATAGAAAAGAACAAGACTATAGATATGTGCCAACGGTAGAACAAGTGCAAGATCTTGTAGAAGAAAAATTAATGGAAAGCGCATTTCATGATGTTGCTAAAGCCTATATTTTGTACCGCGATGAGCAAACAAGAAATAGAAAAACAAATATTTTTGAAAAACGTATAAACCTGAAGCCATACGAATATCCAGAACTTAACGATTATGTAGATGCGATTAGACATTCGTACTGGATTCACTCGGAATTTAATTTTACTAGTGATATACAAGACTTTAAAACCAGACTTACAGTTGTAGAGCAAAACGCTATTAAAAATACCATGCTAGCCATTTCTCAAATCGAAGTTGCAGTGAAGAACTTTTGGGGAGAAATCTATAATAAATTACCAAAACCAGAGATTGGTTCGGTAGGAGCAACTTTTGCTGAAAGTGAAGTACGTCACCAGGATGCATATTCGCATTTATTAGAGATTTTAGGACTTAACAACGAGTTTAAAAACATTAAGAATAAGCCAGTAATTATGCGTCGTGTGCATTATTTAGAGATGGCTTTAAAAAACTCTAAAAGTGAAGACAATAAAGAATATGCAGAATCTATTTTGTTATTCTCTCTGTTTATAGAACACGTGTCTTTATTTTCTCAGTTTTTAATAATTATGGCATTCAATAAGCATAAAAACATGCTTAAAGGAGTTTCTAATGTTGTGGAAGCAACCTCTAAAGAGGAACAGATTCACGGGGATTTCGGAATCGATATTATTAAAATTATTAAAAGTGAAAATCCAACTTGGTTTGATGCAGCACATGCAAAACAAGTACAAGAATTATGTAAAGAAGCTTTTGATTCTGAAAGTAAAATTATAGACTGGATTTTTGAAGCAGGAGAATTAGAATTCTTGCCAAAAAATGTGATTAATGAGTTTATTAAAAATCGTTTTAATAACTCTTTAGAAAGTATTGGAATTGAAAAAGTATTTGAAATTGATCAAAAATTAGTGGAAAAAACCGAATGGTTTGACGACGAAATTATAGGAACAAAACATGGAGATTTCTTCGTGAAAAGATCTATAAACTATAGTAAAAGAACAAAAAGTATAACTAGCGACGACCTATTTTAAGATGAGCAACCAAACAAAACAGAACACCGAAGCAAACGTAAGCCAAGAGGCAAAAGCTTCCAATTATGACGAATTAATTAACGCTAGAAAAGAAGCCAGAAAAGAAGCCACAAAACAACCAGAGATTAAATGGTTAACAGAAAATAGTCGTAAGTTTTTATCTTCAGGGTACTTAACAGGAGATACAACACCAGAAGAAAGAATTAGAGAAATTGCTGAAAGAGCAGAAGACATTCTAAAAATGGATGGCTTTGCAGACAAGTTCTATGGGTATATGGCAGAAGGGTATTACTCATTAGCTTCTCCAGTTTGGTCTAACTTTGGTAAAAAAAGAGGTTTACCAATTAGTTGCTTTGGTTCGCATATAGATGATGATATGGGAGATATCCTATATACACAGTCGGAAGTAGGAATGATGTCGAAATTAGGAGGTGGTACTTCAGGTTATTTTGGTAAACTACGTCATCGTGGTGCTCCTGTAAAAAATAACGGAGAATCTTCGGGAGCGGTACATATCATGCAACTTTTTGAAAAAATGGTAGATGTGGTAAGTCAAGGTTCGGTAAGAAGAGGTCGCTTTTCTCCTTATTTGCCAATAGATCACAGTGATATTCATGAGTTTTTAGAGATTGGTACCGAAGGGAATCCAATTCAAGAATTAACGCATGGTGTAACGGTTGGCGATGAATGGATGCAAGAAATGATTGATGGAGATGCAGATAAAAGAGCAATCTGGGCTAAAGTATTACAACGTAGAGGTGAAATAGGATATCCATATATTTTCTTTAGAGACAATGCAAACAATAATGCTGCAGATGTTTATAAAGATAAAAACCATGAGATTTATGCAAGTAACTTGTGTACAGAAATCATGTTACCAACTAATGATAGATGGTCTTTTGTATGTGTACTTTCTTCTATAAACTTATTGCATTATGATAAGTGGAAAGATACCGATGCTGTAGAAACGATGGTATACTTTTTAGATGCTGTTTTAGAAGAGTTTATCTCGAAACTAGAAGGATATAGAGATTCCGATAATAGAGACGATAGACAAACCTTCATGTTCATGGAGAAAGCGTATAATTTTGCAAAAGAAAACAGAGCTTTAGGTCTAGGTGCTTTAGGATGGCATTCTTTATTACAATCTAAAATGTTGTCTTTTGATAGTGCGGAAGCATTTAGTTTAAATAGTGAAATATTTAAAACGATTAACGATAAATCTAAAAGTGCTTCGGAAGAATTAGCAAGAGTTTTTGGTGAGCCAGAAGTATTAAAAGGTTACGGAAGACGTAATACTACCTTAAATGCTGTTGCACCAACAACATCTTCTGCGTTTATTTTAGGACAAGTATCTCAAGGTATCGAGCCAATTTGGTCTAACATATATGTGAAAGATATTGCAAAAATTAAAACCACGATTAAAAATCCATTTTTATTGGATCTTTTAGAAGAAAAAGGATTGAATACCAGTGAGATTTGGAAAAGTATTCGTGATTACGATGGTTCTGTACAACATTTAGAAGAACTTACAGATCATGAAAAAGAGGTGTTTAAAACCTATTCCGAAATTGACCAAATGACCATTATTTATCAAGCGGCAAACAGACAGAATCATATAGATCAAGGACAATCTTTAAATATCATGGTGCATCCAGATATGCCGGTAAAAGAGATAAATAAACTATATGTTACTGCTTGGAAATTAGGTGTTAAATCGTTGTACTACCAACACAGTATCAATGCAGCACAACAGTTTAAGCAAAAGAAAGAATGTGCTAGTTGCGAAGGGTAATTAGTATTGTTTATATAAGTGTTAATTAAAAGCCATCTCTAAATGAGGTGGCTTTTTTGTTTGATTAAAGAATGCATAAGTATTTTTGGTTGGTATTGTAGATCTCCAAAAATAGATAGATATAAGTTTAGGATTGTGTTCTACAATTCTAATTGCTAAGGAGATTGTTGGGACGCACCTTTTTCTTGTTGTAAAAAGAATGTTCTTAATATGGGAACTGCATAGTGCCAATAAAAAAACCATCTCAATCGAGATGGTTTTTTTTGTAATATATAAGAATTGTTTGTCAGAAATCTATTCTTCTTCTACGTCTTCTTCAGCAATTACAGCAGGTTTTATACTACTATCATGTGCGCCGTGGTATTCTTCTAATAAATTCATCGTAGCGTTCAGTAGATCTTTTGTTTCTAATAACAATCCGAAGTACAATGTTGTGTTTTTCGGACTAGATTCTTCCGTACGTGTTCTAGCAACTTGCGCTTGAATCTTTTGTTTTACTAAATCATAAACTTCTGTCTTCTCGTTTAGAATAGCACCAATTCTTTCAAAAGAACCAGAATCGAAAGCATCTTTAATATCATTAAATAAAACCTCTACTTTATCATCTACTTGTTTCAATTCTTTAATTTGATTGAATTTAAGTTTCTTATGATTGTTATTAATGTGTTTATGACTTACTCTAGAAATGTATTCTAAAGACTGTGTCATATCTTGTAAATAACCTAAAATGTTTATGTAAAAGTTACTTGCTCCAATACTAGATTCGTCTAAGTTTTTAATAAAATAGAAGATGTTATCTCTAAGTTCATCTACTTCATCGGAAAGCTTAATAACCTGTTTTTTATTCTTTTTAAGTAATGCTAAATCTTGTTTTGCAAGCCCTTTAACCGCATTGGTATATATTCTATTTCCACGTTTTACAACACTTGCAATATTACTTGCACTTTCGTGTATTACACCTTGCACAGAACTACTTTCTGCTTTTGTTAAAGTGTCTTCTGCTTTTTCTTCTTTACTCTTTTTATTGTGTGCGATATAGTTTCTTAATAATAAACCAAAAGCAGCTACCAATAATAAAGGAAACATGACTTGTAGGTTTAAGTTTAGTAGGTAGGCAACTAAAGCAGCAGCAACAAAAGCACTAAAGGCAGTAAAGAACCAACCTCCAATGACATTGATAACACCAGCTACTCGATATACCGCGCTTTCTGCTCCCCAAGCTCTATCTGCTAAAGAGGTTCCCATAGCAACCATAAAAGTTACGTATGTTGTAGAAAGAGGTAATTTGTAGGATGTTGCTAAAGATATTAATACCGCAGCAACCATTAAGTTTACAGCAGCACGAACCATATCGAAAGCAGGTAATTCATGTACTTTGTCTTTAGATATTTTGATTACTGGAACTTCAAATTGTTTATCAATTTTTGCTTGCCATGTTTCTGGTAATATATACGAAGACATTTGAGACACTCCTATCGCTACTCTTACAAATCCACGAGATAAAAAGTTAGGTTGAAAACGTTCTTTAGTTGCACTTTGGCTAGATAAATCTAAAGATGTTTTAACTACATTTCTTGCTTTAGTAGAAAACCAGATGGTTAATACCATAATAATTCCTGCTATAAAAAGAAGCAAGTTGTTTGTTGGTACTTTTTCTGCTAACACATCCATAGGAAAAGCATCTGCAGCTAAACCAGAAGCAGTCCACTCTGTAAATGCATTATATGCAGCTATTGGTACACCAATAAAGTTTACTAAATCATTTCCTGCAAAAGCAAGCGCTAATGCAAAAGTACCTACAATAATAATGAGTTTATAAATGTTTGTTTTAAATAAGGTAATGGCAGCAAGAGCTAATAAAGACCAGATTATAGAACTTACAACTATAATATAAAATACTTGATGCTCTAAAAAGTCTTTCATCGTGTCCCCACCTAAAAGATCAAATGGTTGGTTTGCATAAGAAGTTCCTTTTAAACCTTTCATGAAAATGAAATAGGTGATTGCAGTCAGTGCTAATCCACCAAATAATGCGCCAACCCAATTTGCTTTCTTTTCAAAATTATAAGATAATAGTAGTCTAGAAAACCACTGTACTAATGCTCCAATGGAAAATGCGACGACGACCGAGAGGATAATTCCGAATATAATTTGAGACGCTTTAGAGGTGTTTATATAGTTTACTACATCGTCAAAATTACCACCATCATGACCAATTTTTATTAAAGCCATGGCAACCGCAGCTCCTAATAACTCAAATACAATAGATACCGTAGTGGAGGTTGGCATACCAATAGTATTAAAGAAATCTAAAAGTAGAATATCGGTAATCATTACTGCCATGAAAATAATCATGATTTCATTAAACATAAACTCTCCAGGATTAAAGATTCCTTTACGAGCAACTTCCATCATTCCACTAGAAAACACTGCGCCAACAGCAACTCCTAAACTAGCAACAATCATGACGGTTTTAAACGAAATCGCTTTAGAACCGATTGCTGAGTTTAAAAAGTTTACAGCATCATTACTTACTCCAACCACTAAATCGGCAACCGCCAAAATAGCAAGAGCAATAATCATATATAAATATATATTTTCCATAATTTAATTTAAAAATGTTTGCAAATATCTTTAGTCTTCTTGATTAAGATGTTACCTAATTGTTATGTTTTAAAAATGAATATCAAATTGCAATCGGTACATAAATTCATTATTTCCATCGGTGACTTCTAAATGGCTAATGTCTGTTTGTACTTTTAATTTATGGCCTACAATATATTTGGAAACACCAACGGTATATTGACTCTGATTAGCATTTTCTGTTAGTTTATCCCAATCTATATTGGTATACCTTCCGGAAACTTCCCAATCTTTCTTAAGTAGATATCCAGCTTGTAGGTTGATAGCATTTCCAATTTGTACGGCATCGATATCGCCATCTTCATTGGTGAATAATACATCGTCTGCATTTCTATCTGCATATTCTGCCATAAACGAAAAGCCTTTGTATTTAAACATGGCATCTATATATAAAGTAGAAATGTTGGTTTCATGAAACACACCTTCTTCATTTACCATGTAAGCACCTTGATTACTTCTGGTTTTTACGGCGTTGTTGTTAAAATCGTAAGCAACAGCTACGGCTAATTTTGGGTTTGGTTCGCGTTTTAAATCACTTCCTACATAATCTCCTTTACTTGTAAAGTTTCCAAATGGTAAAAATTCTAAACGACCAGTATATTGATGACCTCCAATATTTCCGGAGGTAATATTTCTTCCTTCTCCTTGTGAAATAGCAAGTGCTTCTTTTATAATAAAGGTGTCTGTAAGGTTAAAGTGATGTCTTAATTGAATACCTAGATCCCGATCAATATTAAATCTGCTATTTAATAATGAACGATCTACTTGTTGCAGATTAGCGGAAGAGATAATACGTTCTCTATTACCTGGTAGTTTTGTTTGTCCAAACCAAAGCACAAAGTTTTGGTGAAAATTCCATTTTATAACGGCATCCAAAATATATCTGGGTGCATTGCTGGTGTATTCGGAAGCTCCAGAAATATCTCTATTCGATAGACCTAGTTCTAGTTTGTATTTTAATTTAGGAGTTAAAGCGAAGCCGTCAAACTTTAATCTAGCACGACGTACTAAAAAAGTAGATTCATTGGCTTCTCCATCTTCCCAATTGGAGATGGCTAGAAATTGCATTCTAGCTCCAATCCTCATGGTGAACGTACTATCTTTTCCTACAAGATTAAATAAACCATTCCCAAATTTAGGAGAAGGCGTTTCTTGCGCTTGCATTGCTGTAATGGAAAAAATAAATAATACAATACCTGTAAAATTTAGTTTCATTATTAGTTTTTGTCACTGCAAAGAACTTAAATAAAAGTTAAATTAATGTTTCTAAATCGTTAAATGTGAAGAACAAAAAGGCTGCTTTGGCCTAAAGCAGCCCATAGAATTCATGATAATTTAGTCGACAAAAACTAATAGATTATATGAAATACTTGTAATGCATTTTAAAATACAAGCAAATATCTACTTTAAACGTCATGTTAGTATTACCTCAATATTAAGTAATTATTAATAAAACATGTTAAAATTAAAATAGCAAAATACTAATTATCAATGAGTTACAAGTTTAATGTTAATTTAATGTTACGTAAAGGTTGCTTAATTGTCAATTAATGTCTATATTTGAGGTATTAACAATTTAAAACCCATAATAATGAAGAAGCAATTTATTTTGTTTTTAGCTTTAATGATTTCAGTGGTTTCTTTTGCACAGCAAGAGAGAACATTAAAACTTAATGAGGAAACCAGCTTAATTGAAGTAACGTACTATCATGACAATGGCGTAGTGAGTCAAACAGGATTCTATACAACAGATGGTAAACTTCAAGGCGAATGGTTAAGTTTTGATACGAAAGGCGACAAAACAGTTTCGGCGAATTATGATAATGGGAAAAAAGTCGGCAAGTGGTTTTATTGGAATGATAAAACTTTAAAAGAAGTAGATTATACAAACAATGCAATTGCAAATGTGAGTGAATGGACAAATAAAACGTCTATTGCATCACGACAATAATAGCATTTAAGAAAACATAAAAAAGCATCCTAAATATAGGATGCTTTTTTTGTTTAGACTAATTCTGAAATTTACTCTACTGTCCAAGATGCTCCCCAAGAAGCATAATCTGTTCCTGTTCCGTTACCTTCACCAGAAATAAATTCTGCATCTGTAAAGATTACAGCGGTATCGTTTTGTACGTTTTGTATAACGTCTATAAAAGTGATATCTGTAACACTTAAATCACCACTAGAAACACCAGCTCCTGTTGGGCTATTTGCACCATCTCCATCTAAATCAAAACCTTCTTCAAAACCTTGAATTAAAACGTTATTAAATATTCCTTGTGTTCCTGCTCTTAAACGAATTGCTTCGTTTCCAGTTGCAGAACCTAATCCTATTATCGTTAAGTTAGTTACTGTAGGTTTAGAAAAATAACCAGCAGCATTACTAAAGTCTGTGTTAAAACCATCTGCTTCAATACCTTTATCGTGATCTGCTCCATGTTTCACATATGCATTTGTAATAGTACCTGTATATCCTTCTGTCCAGTCAATAGAATCATCTTGTGCATTAACAACAGAAACATAACTAGCGTTTACGGTTCCTCCAAAAAATTCGATACCATCATCTTTCCCTTCAAAAGCTTGAATGTATTCTACAGAAGTACCACTACCAACACCGTAGAAAGAGAATCCGTTATTTTCAGATTGGCCATCTGCAGCACCACCAGAATATTCTACACGAACATAACGTAAGCTTCCAGAATTATCTGTAGCATCTGTTCCACCAAATGGTAAACTAGCAATCTCTGAAGTAGAAGTAGAAGTTCCAGTTACCGAGTTGATAGGCGCTTTTCCTAAAAGAATTAATCCTCCCCAATCTCCAGCACTTGGAGAAGAAGCATCCGATGTTAATACTATTGGGCTATCTGCAGTTCCATTAGCAATAATTTGAGCTCCTTGAGAAATAGCAATGTATACGTTTGCTCCAGCAGCTAAAGCTTCTAATGTCATTCCTGCAGGAATAGTTAATGTAGTTCCTTCTGCCATGATTAAAGAACCGTTTACTTTATAACAGTTGTTTGCGTCTAAAGTTAAATCTTCTACATACGTTCCAGAGAGGAAGATGCAATCATCATTTGGTGTTTCACCACCAGAATTGTTGTTTACGGTACTATTGTCATTGATTACGATATCTGAAGTATCATCTGTAGTACAAGAGAAAAGCACTGTTATAATTGCTAATCCTAAAATAAAATAATTTTTCATTGTTTCAAGTTTAATTAAATTGGTATTTATTTTTATAGTTGTGTTTAAAATTTATATTTAAGTTGTAACCCAAGATCCATTCCTCTTTGGTAGTCTGTTACGCCTTTACCATTTGCAGAGTTTACAGAAATATTACCTAATGTTGTTTCTCTGTAATAATCGATGTTTGCATTTAAAAGATTTTTGGCACTTAGGTTAATTTCCAGCTTGTCATTTATTTTGTTTTTCCAGATGAAGTCTAAAGTTGGAACGCCTTTTTCAATAACATTTCCTAATTGTCCAGAGCCTAAAGCATCTATTCTATTTGAGAAATAAGAGAATACTAAGTTTGCTGTTGGTTTGTAGTTTCCAAAAGTTGGAGAATAATTAATATCTGCATTCAGTATTAATGGGGAAGCTCCTTGTAGTTCTTCTTTGCTTTCTTGAAAGCTAACATCGTAGAACGCACCATCAATAGAGCTATATAAATCTTGTGTGGTGTGCATGTACGTTGCATTAAATCCAGCAGAAAGTTTGGTTTCTTCGTCTTGATCTGTAATCAGGTTTTTTCTTATTTCTACTTCTAAACCATATACATTTGCTTTGTCTCCAGTTCTAAAATAACGTTGTGTACCAGTTGCATCTGCACCAACAACTAAGTTTACAGGGTCTTTAATTTCTTTGGTGAAAGCAGCTACAGATAATATTTCGTTTTTGCTGAAAAACCATTCGTATTTTAAATCGATATTTAAGATTTTTGAATATCCTTTGTCTAATAAATCTGGATTACCACCAATTCTAGTAGAAATATCTTCGTAAACAAAAGGAGCAACTTCTTTAAATTCAGGAATAGAAACGGTCTGACTAGCAGAAAAACGAAGGTTTGCATCTTCTGTTAATGCATATTTTACATTTAGCGTAGGAAGTACAAAGGTTTCTTTAGAGGTTATTTCGCTATCTCCTAAGTTCCCTAAGTTAATAACATTAAACGCTATTTTTTGTTCAAAAGACTCTAAACGTACACCAGGAACAAATAGCCATTTTTCGCCAGATTTAATTTCAGCATCTACATAACCAGCATAAACATTAAGGTTTCCGGTGTATGTGTTTTCATATAATCCTGGTCTGTTTACATTAGATACCGTTGGAATTGGGTTAATTACCTGTATTTCGTAAATACCATTATCGCCATCGTTGATGTTTAAGTTGTCTAGCGTGAATACACCATCCAAATTATTGACATCGGTAATACCATAACCAGAGTCTAAAATGTCATATCCGTAACGAATGTTGTTGAACGTTCTTTCTTTGCTTCTTCCGTTATAACCAATATTAATTTTTACATTGTCATTGGCATTGTATGCAAGGTTGATTCTTCCGTTGTATTCATTATCTTCAATATTTTGAAAATAACGTTGGTTATCAAAAACCACATTACTATAAAAAGCAGGGTTTGTATTAATATCATTATCTAATGCTAAATGATAGTTTTCTACACTTACACGTTTTCTGTCCGGTTGTTTAGAGAATACGTAGTTGTAACCAAATCCCCAATCTACATCGAATTTCCCAGAAGTATGTTCTCCTAATAGTTGGTTCACATACATTTGTGTTTGGTCAAACTGTACATTCATTTGGTAAAAACCTTCGTCTGTATTTAAAATAGCGTCCCGACTTCTACCTTTTCCGTCAATACCAAAATAGCCAACTTTGTCAGAAGAGTTGTTTATAAATAGAGAATTGTATTTAATGCTATTGTCGCTATCTATTTTGTAATTAATAGATGCCATTGCGGTGGTAGTAGTACCATATTCGTATTCTTCGGCATTATCTATAAAAGCTTTCTTTTCTGTTAAAGTGTAATCTACAGCAGATCCTTTTCTGTATTCGTAAGCGTTTTCAAAAGAAGCCGTGGCAAAAACACTTAATCTAGAGTCGTTTTTAAAAGTGAAAGACTTTCCTGCGGAAGCACCATAACCAATATTCATTGGTGTACCAGCATTTTCAGGATCCACACCATGCGATAAAACTACAGCGAAAGGATTATGGTCATATCTTCCATAGTATCCAAAATAACCAGTTCCTTCACTTCTTACAAAATCTTTATCGATTGCATTGGTATTAAATCCGGTAGTAACATAAGCATCAAAGAAACCGTTTCCTTTATAGTCTTTCGAACTAATATCGACATTACCAGCAGAAAAGTCTCCGTAGTATTTAGAGGAATACGCTTTACTAATAGATACGTTTTCTATAACGTCTGAAGAAAAAAGATTCAAATCGATATTCTTTTTATTCACATCGTTAGACGGAAGGGATAAACCATTCATTGTGGTGTTTAAATATCGATCTCCTAAACCACGAACGTAAACATTACTAGATCCTTCTTGTTTAGAAACTCCAGAAATTTTTGCTACAGCGCCAGCAGCATTGCTAACTCCTTTTCTAGAAAGTTCTTCGGCTCCAATACTTTGTTTAATTTCTACGGCCTTTTTTTGTTCTAGTAATAAGGCGGTCTCGCTTTCCCTTTTTGTAGTAGTTGTTATTACAACTTCATCTAAAGAAGCAGCGCTTGCTCCCATAGTTACATCTACGTTAGTAACTTTACCTGCAATAATTTCTACTGCTATCTCCTGTGTTTCGTAACCAACAAAACTGTAAACAATGGTGTAGCTTCCAGTTGCTAAATCATTTAAAGCATAAAGACCATCCATGTCAGACGTTGTTCCTGTAGATGTACCTTTAATGATTACGTTTGCAAAAGGAAGAGGCTCATTGCTATATTCCTTATCTATTAATTTTCCTACTAAAGAGCCTGTAGATTGTGCAAAGGTTGCTAAAGAAGTAAATAGTGCTAATGCTAATAAAAATTTTCTCATTACTTGTTTTAATTTCTTGAGGCAAAGAAACTCCAACTATGTAAAGTTCGTGTTAACCACAGGTTAAACAAGCGTAATAAAACAGTTAGCTTAATGTTATGCGATTTGCATATTATTTTTATTTGGAAATAATTTCTTAACACTAAAAATGTATCTTGCAAAAGAATAAATATATAAGATGAACTGGGAACAATTACTCTCTTTAAAGCGCTTTGGCGACACTAATAAAAGGTTAAGAAAAGAACAAGATGAAACACGTTTGGGCTTTGAAGTGGATTACGATCGGGTAATATTTTCTTCAGAGTTTAGAAGTCTTCAGGATAAAACACAGGTAATACCACTGTCGCAAACCGATTTTGTGCACACACGCTTAACACATAGTTTAGAGGTTAGTGTAGTAGCGAGGTCTTTAGGTAGGCAAGTAGGGAAGAGGTTGCTAGAAAAATATCCGCATTTACAGAATATTCATGGCTACCAAGCAAATGACTTTGGTGCTATAGTGGCATCTGCAGCACTTGCGCATGATATAGGGAATCCGCCATTTGGACATTCTGGAGAGAAAGCTATTGGAGAGTTTTTTAAAACAGGAGAAGGTAAACAATATAAGGAACAGCTTTCGGCAAAAGAATATCAAGATTTATGTGATTTTGAAGGAAATGCAAACGGTTTTAAAATAGTTACCGAAAATAGAGAAGGTCGTCAAGGAGGTTTGCGTTTAAGTTATGCAACGCTTGGTGCTTTTATGAAATACCCCAAAGAGTCACTACCTAAAAAACCAACGAAGCATATTGCAGATAAAAAGTATGGCTTTTTTCAAAGTGAAAAAGAAGCGTTTTTAGATGTAGCAAATGAGCTTGGCTTAATTAGTAGAAGTAAAACAGATGTTAGTTTTTCACGTCATCCATTAGCTTTTTTAGTGGAAGCAGCAGATGATATTTGTTATACTATTATTGATTTTGAAGATGGAATAAATTTAGGCTTAATTCAAGAAGAGTACGCTTTAGAGTATTTAATTAATTTGGTTAGAGAAACCATAAATACCAAAAAATATCACCAACTAAGTAATACGCAAGATAGAGTTAGTTATTTAAGAGCCTTGGCAATTAATACGCTTATTAATGAAGCTGTAGCTATTTTTATTGCTAATGAAGAAGCGATATTAAAAGATGAATTTAAGATCGCTTTGTTAGATAAAAGTAAATACGAAGCACAAATAAATGATATTATTAAAATAAGTGTCGATAATGTATACCAATCTAAAGAAGTCATAGATAAAGAGATTTCAGGTTACCAAGTTTTAAATACATTATTAAGTGTTTATACTAAGGCGATTAATAATAATTATAATGAAACGCCAACGAATTACGATAAACTGGTGCTTAAAAGGCTGCCTAAGACAATTAATATAATGGAAGACAATTTATACTTGAGATTGTTGAGTGTTTGTAACTATGTTTCCCTGCTTTCCGATAGCAAAGCCATTATGGGATATAAGAAAATCAAGGGTTTAACCTTTAACATATAAGATTTTTTTATATCTCTCTAGTTTTGTTATATTTGCTACTCTACTATAAAAAATAAACTATGAAAAAGATTACCTATTTATTAAGTGTTTTTTTTGTTTTCGTTTTGGTTGGATGTAATTCGAATCAAGAATCAAAAAAAGACACGGCGAAATTAAAAGAATTACATGCTGAAAATTTAGCAAAAAGCCCTTTTACAGAACAGCTTAAGTTAAGTAAGAAGGAAAGAAAAGAACACAGATTAACTCCTAATAAGTACAATGAGGAAATGTGGGAGTTAACTATGAATCCAGAGTTGGGAAGACCAACTCCAGAAAAAGTTGCGCAATTACAAAAAGAACTTATAGAACAAAGAAGAAATGATTTTTCTGCACAAAGAGTTCCTGGTGATGCAATGGATAACGGTTGGATTTCTCGTGGACCTAATAATGTAGGTGGTAGAACAAGAGGTCTTATGTTTGATCCAAATGATGCATCTAACAATACTGTGTTTGCTGGAGGTGTAAGTGGAGGTTTATGGAAAAACTCTAATATATCTAGTGCAAGTACTGTATGGGAAAGATTAGATATTCCAGAAAATTTAACAGTTTCTGTGATTAAAGCAGATCCAATTAATCCTCAGATTATATATGTCGGTACAGGAGAATCTTATGTAGGTCATACGGATGGTGCGGTAAACGGAGATGGTGTTTGGCAATCTACAGATGGAGGAACTACTTGGGCTCAAATATTTGGTGGTAGCACTGGAGATAGCTATTTTGTTTCTGCTTCTAGTATTACGGTAAACGCACCAGGAAGTATTGCTGGAGATTATCAATCTTTTCCAACTACTAATTTTGGGCCAGTAATTGATGCTGTAATAACGGCAGATGCTATTTTATCAAATAGTACAGTTCCTTTTACAAATCCTGACAATACAGTTTCAACAGAAACTACAGAAGGTTGTGGACCATCTACTTTAGATATGACAGGTAAGATTGCTTTAATTCGTCGAGGTAACTGTTCTTTTGTTCAAAAAGTAAAAGCAGCACAAGATGCTGGAGCAATAGCTGCTATTATGATGAATAATGTTTCTGGAGAACCTATCCCAATGGGAGGTACAGATGCTACAATTACAATCCCTTCCGTAATGATTTCTAAAGAAAATGGAGATCTATTAGAGGGTGCCGTAATTGCAGGTACATTAAGTGTTTCTTTAACTCCTGCTTCAGGAACTTTTACAGCAACGGTAGTTCCTGGAATACAGCATATTAATGATATTATTGTTGTTGATAATGCTGGTACTTCAGATATTTATGTAGCAGCAGGTGAAGCGGTATACAGTTCATCTAATGCAGGAACAACTGTGGGTGGAGAAACGTATGGGTTATATAAATCTTCAGATGCTGGTGCAAACTGGGCAGAAATAGATTTACCTTTAACTGCAGATGGAAATAAATATGAGCCTAATGATTTAGACTATGATGCTGCAGGAACGATATTTATGTCTTCAACTGCAAGTTCTTTATATGGAGATGGCGGAGGAAGCGTATTTTCTTCTACAAATAATGGTGCTACTTTTAGTCTAGTATATACCCTTGCAGACGGTCTAAGAACGCAAATAGCTGCCTCTAAACAAAATGCAGGTAAGATATATGTTTTAACAGAGCTAGCTGCTGGAGGAGTATCTATTAAATATTCACCAAATGGTTTTAGTCTTTCATTTTTAACGCAAACTAAAAAAGTGCCTAGTGATGCAGATCCAGACATTGCAGCAACGGATTTTACAAGAGGACAAGCGTTTTATGATTTAATGTTAACTATCGATCCTAACAATGATAATATTTTATATGCAGGAGGAATAGATTTATTTAAAAGTACTAATGCAGTAAGTGGTGCTACAGCAACAGCAGCATGGACTCAAATTTCGCATTGGTATGGTGGTTTTGGTAAACAAGAAGTGCACGCAGATCAACATGCAGCAGTTTTTGCACCTGGTGATTCTAATAAAGTTTTATTTGGAAATGATGGTGGTGTGTATTACTCTGCAGATGGTGGTACAACTATTCAGGATAGAAATAATGGTTTTGTAACATCGCAATTTTATACGGTAGGAGTTGGGCCAACGGAGGCTTTCCCATCAGGAGATTATTTTGCAGGTGGTTTACAAGATAATGGTACACAACTTTTTCAAAACGCGGATCCAACTGGAACAGATAGTGCAACAGAGGCTTATGGAGGTGATGGAGGATACACGTTTTTTGATCAAGAAGGAACAGATAGATACTTCATTAGAAACTATGTTTATAATAGTGGTGTGAATCTTTATAATTTTGACGGCCCAAATGTTACTATTAATAATGAAACGGCTAGTAATGGTTCATTTATTAATCCACAAGCATTAGATTCTAATTTAGATATTTTATATTCTAATTATTCTGATACAGATATGATTATTAAAAGGTATTCTGGTATTAAATCTCAAGGAACTTTAACTAGTTTTGATTTAACGGATGCAGATAAGTTGACTACAAGACCTACAGCGTTTACTGTTTCGCCTTATACTTCAACATCATCTAAGTTGTTAGTGGGTACTCTTTTAGGGGATGTTCTTTTAATTGAAAATGCAAATACAGCTACACCTACTTGGACAAATTTAGACCAAAGAAGAATAGTTGGTAGTATTTCGGATGTAGAATTCGGACAGTCGGAAGATGAAATGTTTGTTACTGTACATAATTATGGTGTGAACAATGTTTGGTATTCAGGAGATGCTGGTACTACTTGGGAGGAAAAAGATGGTAACTTACCAGATTTACCAGTTAAAGCAATTTTACAGAATCCTTTAAATTTAGAAGAAGTACTTATTGGTACAGAATTGGGTGTTTGGTATACTAGCAATTTTTCTAGTACATCACCTACATGGACTCAGGCTTTTAACGGTATGAGTGATGTGAAAGTATTAGATCTTGATTTAAGAGATGATAATATGGTCTTTGCTGCAACACATGGTCGTGGTATTTTCTCTGGACAATTTACTCCAGATGCTTTAAGTATTGACGAAAATACAGCGAATGCATTTAGTATTTATCCTAACCCTTCAAACGGTACTATAAATATTAAAGTATCTCAAGATTATGGTAAAGCTTTAGCTACTATATTTGATATGAATGGTAGAAAAGTATTCTCATCTGAGTTATCTTTAAACCAACAGTCTACAATTGAAGCTAATAATCTAGCTACAGGAATGTATGTATTGAAAATTCAAGGTGCTAATTTCACTCATTCAGAAAAATTAGTTATTAAGAAATAATAATAGACACATTATTAAATAAAAAAATGCCACTTTTTAAGTGGCATTTTTTGTATAATAAACTTTTATTAAGGTAGTCATAACCTTACTTTTTCTATTCAAACAATGTGTAAACAGGTATTTTGCGGGTAAAAATTGTATTTAATCGATATTTTTATTAAGTTTACTATTCTATTACAGAGATATTTAATAAAATTGTTTCTTGGAACAATACTAAAAATTATATCATGAGAAAAAACCTACTAGGAGCAATAGTCATATTTTTTGTGACTTTTGCATGTTTATTGGTTATTAATGAAGTTTCCAGTGCGAATGCTTCAGATGTAGAAAATGATCAATACTACGTTACAGATTAACGTGTCGCTTTTATTTTGTCGGCTATACTTTCCGCGTTTAATGCTGCTAAACTTTGTAGTTCTATTGTGTTTCCTTGTTCCATAAATATATCTGGAATTCCTAATACCGTTATATTATTTTTGTAGTTGTTTTTTGCTGCAAATTCTAAAACGGCACTTCCAAAACCTCCTTTTACGGCGCCATCTTCTATGGTTATAATATTTTTATAGGTATTACATATGGTATGTAATTGAGCTTCGTCTATAGGTTTAATAAAACGCATATCGTAATGTGCAACATCCATTTCCTTATCCACTAAGTTAATGGCTTCTTTTGCATTAGTTGCCATGGTGCCTACGCTTAAAAGCGCTATATCTTTTCCTTCTTTTAAACAAATGCTTTTACCGATCTCGATTTCAGAAAAGGGTTGTTTCCAATCTAGTATTTGGCCTCTTCCTCTGGGATAACGAATCGCAATAGGTAAATCTAAACCTTGTTGCGCGGTGTATAGGATGTTGCGTAACTCTATTTCGTTTCTTGGTGCAAAAATAATAAGGTTTGGTATACATCTTAAATATGCCAAGTCAAAAACACCATGATGTGTTGCACCATCTTCACCAACCAAACCTGCGCGATCTAAACAGAATACTACAGGTAGTTTTTGCAAAGCGACATCATGTATTACTTGATCATAAGCGCGTTGTAAAAAAGTAGAATAGATATTGCAAAAGGGAATATAACCTTGCGTTGCCATTCCTGCAGCTAGTGTTACTGCATGTTGTTCTGCTATACCAACATCTAAAGCGCGATCAGGAAACTCTTGCATCATAAATTTTAACGAACTTCCTGTGGGCATTGCAGGAGTGATGCCCATTATTTTTTCGTTTTTTCTAGCGAGTTCTACTATCGTATGTCCAAAAACATCTTGAAATTTTGGAGGTTGTATTTGGTCGATTTTTTCATATAAATCTCCGGTTACTGCATTAAATTTTCCGGGGGCGTGGTATTTTACTTGGTCTTCTTCTGCTTGTTTTAAGCCTTTTCCTTTTGTGGTAATTACGTGTAAGAATTTTGGACCTTTTACTTTTTTAAGTCGTTCTAGTTCTAGAGTTAATGCGGGTAAATCATGACCGTCTATTGGTCCGGAATAATTAAAATTTAACGCTTCAAATATATTATCTTGCTTTTGTGTTCCTTTTTTAACATTGGTTAAATATAACTTTAATGCACCAACGCTTGGGTCGATGCCAATAGCGTTATCGTTTAAAATAACTAACAAGTTCGCATTAGTAACTCCGGCGTGATTTAAGCCTTCAAAAGCCATTCCGCTAGCAATAGAAGCGTCGCCAATAACAGCGATGTGCTGTTTGTCTATATCTCCTTTTAATTGCGAAACTAAAGCCATTCCTAAAGCTGCAGAAATAGATGTGGAAGAATGACCAACACCAAAAGTATCATATTCGCTTTCTTCGCGTTTTGGAAAACCAGAAATGCCACCAAGTTGTCTGTTGGTATCAAAAACATTTTTTCTACCCGTTAGTAATTTGTGTACGTAAGCTTGATGGCCAACATCCCAAACCAATAAGTCTTCGGGAGTGTTAAATACATAATGCAAAGCAATAGTAAGTTCTACAACACCAAGGCTTGCACCTAAATGCCCTTCTTTGGTAGCAACCATATGAATTATAAAGTCCCGTAATTCTTTAGCGAGTACAGGTAATTGCTCTTGCTTTAAAAGGCGCAAATCTTTTGGGTAATTTATATGGTCTAGCATCTTATTCATGGAATACAAATGTAATATTTGAAAATGATACTAATACTAATATCATTTGAAATTGTACTTTTACGGTAATTATTAATTCTTGAAATTATGGCTATGATTACACCTTTTGATGCTACGTATTTTATGAAGAAAGCCCTGCAAGAAGCGGAAGCTGCTTTAGAAAAAGGAGAAGTTCCCGTTGGCGCCGTTATTGTTGTAGAAGATCGAATTATTGCAAGAGCGCATAATTTAACCGAATTGCTAAACGATGTCACTGCGCATGCAGAAATGCAAGCGATTACTGCTGCTGCTAATTTTTTAGGAGGAAAATATCTTAAAAATTGTACGTTGTATGTTACGTTAGAGCCTTGCCAAATGTGTGCGGGCGCTTTGTATTGGAGTCAGATTTCAAAAATTGTGTATGGTGCAACAGATGATCACAGAGGTTGTGGTGTAATGGGAACAAAATTGCATCCGAAAACAATAATAGAAGGTGGTGTTTTAGCAGAAGAAGCTTCCGCCATTATGAAACGTTTTTTTATTGAAAAGCGCAATTTAAATTAATGAATGCTACTGCTTTTTCTTTATGACGAAACTTTTTTGGCACGTGCATTAGCGATAGAAACGGCATCCTTTTCAAGAAGCTTTGAATAATAAATTATAAATTTTTAGGCTTCTCTGAAGTATAAAGAGATCTCAAATCCAGTTAGAGACTGCTTCGCCGAAAAGATATAGTGGATAGCGCGACGCTTTGTAGTTTTTACGGAAAAGGGAAATGCCCAAATTATAGCTTTCGCTTATCTCCTTCGCGTTTACGCATTTTATCTAAATTCTCTTTGGTAAGCATATAATCTTTGATGTCTTTGTTTTTCCAAGTGTGATAGGTGAATAACGGAAAGAAAAGCAAGAAAAGACCCAAAACACCGAATCCAATTAGTTTTTGAGAATAGTCTACTTCTAAAAAATAACCAGCAATAATGCTAGAAATACAGGCGAAAAATAAAAGGTATAAAAAGTATTTCATGTGTCTATTTTGTAGTTTTTTATAGGAAAAGCTTTACGTATGCACTTGGGTGTTATTTAGTAAAGTTAATTAATTGACGTCTATATGCAGTGAGTAGTTTTGATTTTGAAATAAAACCAATATAGACTTTGTTTTTTACAACAGGGAGATTCCAAGCACTACTGTCCTGGAACTTTTTCATAATATCTGTCATTTTATCGTTATCCATATCAATAATTTCTGGTGGTTTCTGCATGACTTCATTTGCAAATACTTCTTTGTAAAGAGATTGGTCAAACATTATTGGTCTTATATCATCTAGTAGGATGATTCCTTTTAACATGCCGTCTTCTTCGCCGACAACAGGGAAAATGTTTCGGTTGGATTTTACAACTGCTTTATGCACAATATCGCCTAAAGTCATGGTTGTAGTTATGGTAATAAAATTGGTTTCAATGACTTTATTAATATCCATTAAAGTTAAAACAGCATGGTCTTTATCGTGTGTAATTAATTCGCCTTTTCTACCTAATTCCATGGTGTATACGGAATGCGGATTGAAATATGTAGTAATACCATACGAAATTGCTGCTGTAATCATTAAAGGTATAAACAAATCATAACCACCAGTTAATTCGGCAATTAAGAAAATAGCAGTTAATGGTGCGTGCAAAACCCCTGCTAATAAACCTGCCATACCAACAAGTGTAAAATTACTTTCCGATACCGGAGTGCTTACTAGTCCGCAGTTATTAATTATTTTAGCAATACAGTTTCCCATAATACTACCCATAAAAAGGGTTGGAGCAAAAATGCCTCCAACACCTCCAGCGCCAAAAGTTAAAGCACTAGCGAATATTTTGAAAAACACTAAACCAGCTAATAAGGCTACAATAATCCAAATATTCGATAAGTCTAGATCGAATAAATTATTTTGAAGTGCTTTTTCGGGATGCCCTGCAATAAGGTTATTTATAATATTAAAACCTTCCCCATAAAGAGGAGGAATTAAATAGACCAAAATACCAATTAGTGTTCCTCCAAAAAGTACTCTTTTTATGGGCGAGTCAATCTTATCAAACACTTTTTGAACCCTTTCGTAAATACTAGTAAAATAAATAGAGGTTATGGCCGCTGTTATACCTAAAATAGCGTAAAATGGCGCTTGAGAAAGTATAAATGGATCTTCAATTTTGAAAGGTAATAAAACATCATTTCCTAAGAAAAAATAAGAAGTTAAGATTGCAGAAAGCGATGCAAGTAAAAGCGGTAACATGGATGCTAATGTTAAATCTAAACTAAAGACTTCTATAGCAAAAATAATAGCAGCTATGGGTGCTTTAAAAATAGAAGACATGGCTCCAGCCGCAGCACAACCAATTAGGAGGTTTCTAGTGGTTTGGTTCATGTGAAACATTCTAGAAATGTTTGAACCTATGGCAGCACCTGTAGCTACCGTTGGACCTTCTAAACCAACAGAACCACCAAAACCAATGGTAATTGGGGCTGTTAAAATGGAACCAAACATTTGAAATCGCTTAATGATTCCTTTGCGTTTGGAAATAGAATAAAGGGTAGATGGAATACCATGGCTAACCTTATTTCGTATCACATACTTTATTATGAAATGAACTAATGTGAATCCAAGAATTGGAAATAAAAAATAGAATGCCTGATGGTAATGTTTTATTAAATTACCTTCTAGAAAATGCTGAATTAAATGGGTTAAGTTTTTTAATACTACAGCCCCAATTCCGGATGTAAAACCAACAATAATACTTAATAAATAAACAAATTGTTTGTGAGAGATGTGTTTAGCTCTCCAAATCAAAAAGCGTTTAAATAATGGCTGTTGTTTTGGCATAATTTAAAACTACTAAAAAATCCTGCAAAAAGCAGGATTTTTAATTTATGATTTTAAGTTTAGTTTTAAACTTAATTCTGTTAGTTGATCATCATCAATTGGAGCAGGAGCGTCTATCATGACATCGCGACCAGAATTGTTTTTCGGGAACGCTATAAAATCTCTAATAGTTTCTTGACCGCCTAAAATGGCAACCAATCTATCTAATCCAAAAGCAAGTCCGCCATGAGGAGGCGCGCCATATTCAAAGGCATCCATTAAAAAGCCAAATTGTGCTTTTGCTTCTTCTTCCGAAAAGCCTAAATGCTTCAACATGATGGCTTGTGTTTTCTTGTCGTGAATTCTAATCGATCCACCTCCAATTTCGTTTCCGTTTAAAACCAAATCGTATGCATTGGCTTTTACTTCTCCGGGATTGGTATCTAATAGTTCTATTTGTCCAGGTTTTGGAGATGTAAATGGATGATGCATTGCATGGTAATGGCCCGTTTCTTCATCTAGTTCTAATAATGGGAAATCTAGTACCCAAAGTGGAGCAAATACTTTTGGGTCCCGTAAACCTAAGCGTGTTGCTAATTCCATACGTAAGGCGCTTAATTGTGCTCTTACTTTGTTTGTGTCTCCAGATAATACACAAACAAGGTCTCCAGGTTTTGCTCCTGTAATTTCGGCCCATTTTGCTAAATCTTCTTGGTTGTAAAATTTATCTACAGAAGATTTGAATGTTCCATCGTCGTTACATCTAGAATAAATCATTCCTAAAGCACCAACTTGTGGGCGCTTTACCCAATCAATAATTTTATCTATTTCTTTTCTTGTATAAGTGTTTCCGCCAGGAACAGCAATACCGACTACTAATTCAGCGCTATTAAAAACACCAAATTCTTTATGTTGGGCTACTGCGTTAAGCTCGCCAAATTCCATTCCGAAACGAATGTCTGGTTTATCGTTTCCGTATAAACGCATTGCATCATCGTAAAGAATTCTTGGGAATTTCTCTATTTCAACGCCGTTTACTTCTTTTAATAAATGACGTGTTAATCCTTCAAAAACATTTAAAATGTCTTCTTGGTCAATAAAAGCCATTTCGCAATCTATCTGTGTGAATTCTGGTTGTCTATCTGCACGTAAGTCTTCGTCTCTAAAACATTTTACAATTTGGAAGTACTTATCCATGCCACCAATCATAAGCAGTTGCTTAAAGGTTTGAGGCGATTGTGGAAGTGCGTAAAACTGCCCTGCATTCATTCTGCTTGGCACCACAAAATCACGAGCACCTTCTGGAGTAGATTTTATTAAGTACGGAGTTTCTACTTCTATAAATCCTTCGTTAGATAAAAAGTTACGTACTGCTTGCGTTACTTTCGCTCTAAAAATTAGATTGTTTTTTACGGGATTACGTCGGATATCTAAATAGCGATATTTCATACGTAGTTCTTCACCTCCATCGGTTTCATCTTCAATAGTAAACGGAGGAACTAAAGCTTCATTTAAAATATTTAACTCAGAAACTAAAATCTCAATGTCTCCAGTAGGCATTTTTGGATTTTTAGATGCGCGCTCTATTACGGTTCCTTTCACTTGAATAACAAACTCACGACCTAATTTTTGTGCTTGCTCTAACATTGCTTTAGAGGTGCGCTCTTCATCAAACACCAATTGCGTTATTCCGTATCTATCTCGTAAATCTACCCAAGCAATAAACCCTTTGTCTCTCGATTTTTGAACCCAACCTGCAAGAGTTACTTCTGTATTTATATGTGATGCATTTAACTCACCACAATTATGACTTCTGTACATAAAATTTTATTTGAAGTGCAAATTTAACATTTATATTGTGACTTTAATTGGTATTGTAAGAACTAATTTTAATAGTGTGCAGCTAGGATTATATTGGTTTTTTGTTATTATATATTCATAAAAAGGGATAAAAATTTAAATATTTAACAATTTTGTTGTTTTTTTGTTTAAACAATATAAATCTAAACTTATGGTAAAAAACTTCTTTATGGTGTTGTTTCTATTATTAGGGACTTCACATTTTATGAGTGCACAACAAGTAACAGGGAGCGTTTCGGATGATTCTGGGCCAATACCTGGAGCCTCTGTTGTTGTAAAGGGAACCGCAAATGGTACAACTACAGATTTTGATGGTAATTATACCATTGATGCCAATAATGGGGATATTTTAATATATTCTTATGTTGGTTATGAAGAACAAGAAGCTACGGTTAGTGGTCGTGTTATGAATATAACGCTGCAATCTGGAGTTTCGTTAGATGAAGTTATTCTTGTAGGAAATAGGGCAAAACCAAGATCTATTCTAGATTCGCCTGTGCCAATAGATAATATTGGTGTTGCAGAGTTAAAGAATACAGGGCAACCTACAGTAGATAAGATGTTAACGTATAAAGTACCTTCTTTTAATTCTACAACGCAATCCATTTCTGATGGTACTGCACATTTTGATCCAGCAGATTTACGTGGATTAGGTCCAAGTAGAACCTTAGTTTTGATTAATGGTAAACGTAAAAATCAAAGTGCTTTAGTGTATATTAATGATACGCCTGGTAAAGGAGAAGTTGGTGTAGATTTAAAAAGTGTGCCAGCTGCAGCTATTGAGCGTATCGAGGTTTTAAGAGATGGAGCATCTGCACAATATGGTTCGGATGCCATTGCTGGAGTAATAAACATGGTCTTAAAAAAAGATGTTGAGTTTACTACAGTTAGTGCAAAAGCAGGAGTAACTACAGAAGGAGATGGTTTTAATTTTGGAGTGGACTTAAATACTTCTATTGGTTTAGGAGTAGAAGGAAGTTATTTAAACTTCACGCTTGGTTACTACGAGCAAGAAAAAACGAATCGTGCTGGTACGCCAGGAAAAGATGATTTATTCGGTGTTGGAGCAGATGATCCCATGTTTGGAGCTTGGTTAGCTGAGAATCCAGATTTAGGAATGAATGTGGGACAACCAGAATCTAAAATTATGGATATTTTTATTAATGCTGGAGTTCCTATAGGAAACAAAGGAGCCGAGTTTTATACTTTTGGAGGGTTGACATACAGAACAGGGAAAAGTTTTGCATTGTACCGTACACCTTATTGGGTTACAGATCCACATAATTTATTACATGAGGCAGGAACAGAATATCAAGGTTTTCAGCCTACATTTGAAACAGATATTAGAGATAATAATTTTACTGCAGGATTTAAATGGGATTTACTTGGATTTAAAGTAGATTTAAGTGGAACTTATGGAAGAAACGCTGTGAATTATGAGGTTGGTAATACGTTAAATGTAGATTTAGGAGCTAATAGCCCTACGTCTTTTGATGTTGGTGCATATACTTTTAGTAATACACTTGCTAATTTAGACTTAAGTAGAGAAATTGGAAAGTTTGTAGTTTCTTTTGGTGCTGAAGTAAAAGGAGAACGTTTTACTGCTAAGGCAGGAGATGCAGCATCTTATTATAATCCTTCAGGAGGTGGAGGAGCACAATCTTTTCCAGGATTACAACCTAGTAATGCGGTAAATGCAACTAGAGATAATTATGGTGTTTATGGAGCTTTAGATTGGGAGCCAACTGAAAAACTTTTAATAGGTGGTGCAGTTCGTTATGAGGACTTTAGTGATTTTGGAGATAATACGTCATGGAAAGTGAATGGTCGTTATTCTTTAGGAGAAAAAGGAGCTATAAGAGCATCTTATGGTACAGGATTTAGAGCGCCTTCATTACATCAAATTTATTTGAGTAATGTACAAACGCTAGTTTCTGGTGGTTCTATTTCTAATCAAGGTACTTTTAATAATGTAGACCCTATAATTAGAAATGGTTTAGGTGTGCCGCAATTAACAGCAGAAACTTCTAAAAATATTTCTGCAGGAATTACTTTTAAGCCTTTAAATAATTTATCTCTTTCATTAGATTTTTACAATGTGAAAGTAGATAATAGAGTATTATTTACAAATGAAATTGGTTTTGATTCAGATGGTTCAACCATCAATCCTGTAGAACAGATATTGATAGATAATTCGATTACAAGTTTAAAATTCTTTGTTAACGCAGTAAATACAAATACTACAGGAGTCGATTTAGTAGCTAATTATAGAAATATGGAAATAGGTAATGGTAAATTATCAGCAACATTAGCAGCTAATTTTAATAATACGGATATTGATGGTAAGATTGATACTCCAGCTTTACTGGAAGCTAATGGATATGATATCTTTAATAGAAAAGAGCAAGCTAGAATCCTTTCTTCTAGACCTAAAACTAAAGTGTTATTAGGTTTTGATTATGAATTGAATAAATGGAATTTTGCATTAAATAACACCTATTTTGGTAAAGTAACTTGGCAACATGCTACAGATACTGATAAAGATCAAACATTTGCAGGGAAAGTAATTACTGATTTAATTTTTGGTTATGCATTTAGCGATCGTCTTTCTGCCTCTTTATCTGTTACCAACTTATTAGATGTATATCCAGATGAAATAGAAACAGGAGGAGATGTTGTTACAGATCTTGGTGGTAGATTTAAATATCCTTGGGAAGTAAATCAATTTGGTACTAATGGAACAACTATTAGTGGTGGATTGAATTTTAAATTCTAATCTTTTTATATAGATCACTGTCTTAAAATAATAAGGACAGATTTGAATAAAAATAAAACCAGAGAAGTTCGCTTCTCTGGTTTTTTGATATGTATACGTTTGGTAATTTTTATATTAAATGAAGTTTTTATTTATTCGTTTAAATGCGTGTTTTTTTAACAAAAAATAAAGACATTTTATAAATAATAGTATTTTAAATTGAAAATTATTTAAATAATTAGCATTTTTTGTTGTTACTTAGTAAGAACTAATAAAAACAAAAATTATGATTAAAAACTACCTAATGGCAATGATGCTTTTTTTTGGAGCTTCTCAAATCATTGCACAACAGCAAATTACCGGAAATGTTTCGGATGATACTGGGCCAATCCCAGGAGCTTCGGTTATTGTTAAAGGAACCACAACAGGAACCACAACAGATTTTGATGGAAATTACTCCATAGAAGCTAACAATGGTGCTACATTATTGTTTTCTTATGTAGGTTATGATGAGAAAGAAGTTATTGTAACAGGAAATGTGATGAATGTTACTTTAGTCTCTGGAGTTGCTTTAGATGAAGTTGTATTGGTTGGATCAAGAAGAGCAGGAAGAACTGTTTTAGATTCTCCTGTGCCAATTGATGTTATAGATGTTCAGGAAATAGCATCGCTTGGAGCGCAAACAACAGTTAATGAAATTTTAAATTATGTTGCGCCTTCATTTACATCTAATGCACAAACAGTTTCCGATGGAACAGATCATGTGGATCCTGCTTCGTTAAGAGGTTTAGGTCCAGATCAAGTATTAGTATTAATTAATGGAAAAAGACGTCATAAATCTTCTTTAGTGAATGTAAATGGTACTGTTGGTACTGGTACAGTAGGTACCGATATGAATTCTATTCCTTCTTCAGCAATTTCTAAAATAGAAGTATTGCGTGATGGTGCCGCGGCACAATATGGATCCGATGCTATTGCTGGTGTAATTAATATTGTATTGAAAAAAGCTACCAATGAATTAACTTTAAATGTGAATACTGGAGCAAATTTTAGTCAACACGCCGAGCAATACGACGAAGGTGGTGTAGATGGTGAAAAATTTCAAATAGATGCGAACTACGGTGTAGATTTGGGTAAAAATGGTGGTTATATCAATTTTACAGGTTCTTTAGAAAATAGAGGAGCTACCAATAGAAGTGGTTCTATGGGACAACCAATTTATACAATGTTTGATATTGCTGCTAGAAATTTAGGTTATGATGAAGCCTATAATATGAATCCTAGTGCGTTAGCAAATTATGTTGCAGGCTTAGATCCTTCTTTACAAGCGGTTTATGATCAAGGTATTGCGAATGGCGATTCTTATTTGGATATAATCGCATCCGATGGTGCTACTTTTAGTGGTGATACATCTAATCCTGCTCCAATATCTGAATATGAATTAGCGCAAAGAGGTCTTACTCGGGATGATTTTAGAATGAAAGTTGGGCAATCTAAATTGCGTGGTGGAAAGTTTATGATGAATATGGAGTTACCATTAGATGATAATGGGTCTACATTTTATTCTTTTGGTGGTATTAGTTTTAGAGATGGTTTAGGAGCTGGGTTTTATAGAAGACCTGCGTATACCGATGGTAGAGGGAATCAAGAAGCTTTACCAAACGGTTTTTTACCACATATTGCATCTAAAATTATAGATAAGTCTTTTGCTGCAGGAATTAAAGGTAAAATTGGGGATTGGGATATAGATTTTTCTAATACCTATGGAACAAATAGTTTCGATTTTACGATTGAAAACACCGTGAATGCAACTTTAGGTACAGCATCTCCTAGAGAGTTTGAAGCAGGAGGTTTTTCTTTTGCACAAAACACTACTAATTTAGATCTTTCTAAATTTTATGAAGATACTTTTTCCGGATTTAACGTTGCTTTTGGTGCGGAATATAGAGTAGAGAATTATCAAGAAATAGCAGGTGAAGAGGCTTCTTGGGCTAGCTATGATCAAAATGGTCAAATTGTAACAGGAGCTACACCAGATGCAGATTTAGTAACTAGTTATTTTGGAAATGTTGTTCCAGGTGGAGCGCAAGTTTTTCCAGGATATAGACCAGAAAATGAAGTAAATCAAAACAGAAATAGTTATGCTGGTTATTTAGATTTAGAAGCAGATATTAGTGAGGCATTTTTAATAAGTACCGCTTTTAGATATGAAAATTATAATGACTTTGGAGATACCTTTAACTGGAAACTAGCCTCTAAATATAAGTTTTCCGATAATTTTGCAGTAAGAGCTGCATATAGTACCGGTTTTAGAGCACCAGATTTACATCAGATTTATTTTAATGCTACAGCAACACAGTTTGTTGGAGGAATACCAATTGAACAAGGTACTTTTTCTAATAATAGTAGGTTAGCACAGTTGTTAGAAATACCTAGCTTAAAGGAGGAAACTTCTAAAAATTTCAGTTTAGGTTTTACAGCGAAATTACCAGACTTAGGTTTAAAATTCACAATCGATGGTTATATCGTAAACGTAGAAGATAGAGTCGGTTTAACAAAAAGTTACAGCCCAATAGATGATAATAACGATAGTGTTATAGATGAAAATGACGAATCACAACAAGCATTTGATAATGCAGCAGCGACTGCAGCTAAGTTTTTTACCAATGGATTTGATTTAGATAATAAAGGGGTAGATATTGTAATTGCTCATAATATGTCTTTAGGGGAAGGGAATTTAACAAATAATCTTTCTGCTACTTTTAGAAAAGTGGAAGTAAAAAATGTAAGAGAGATTCTTGGTGAAGAAATTTTAGACGAAACCTTAAAAGGGTATATTGAAGATGCGATGCCAAGCACTAAAGTAAACTTAACCAATACGTACAAGCGTGAAAAATGGAGTTTGATGCTTCGTAATGTATACTTTGGTTCCGTAAATGATCCAGACTTTAGAGGCACTGCAACACCTGTAGAATATGGTGCTAAAATTGTAACCGATTTAACAGCTTCTTATAGCTTAATGGATAATTTAAGAGTTACAGCAGGAGCTAATAATCTATTTGATATATACCCAGACGAAGTGCCTTTTGAAGGTTCTCAGTATGGAGATCAATTTATTTTCTCTAGAAGAACTTCGCAATTCGGATTTAATGGTCGTTATGTGTTTGCTAGATTAACTTTCACTTTAAAATAAAAAAATATGAAAAATATAAAATCAATTTATAAGCTATTTTTATTACTTGCTGTCGTATTGGTAGTCAGTTGTGATGATAGTGATGATATGAATGATGTTGTAACTAGTACAACAACAGCACAAGGAAACTCTGTTTTTATTGAAACAGATGACGCAAGTGCAGGGATCTTTACCTTAACAGGATTAAATAATACGGATGAAATAAATATAGCAATTAACAACGCGGTTACTGCTAACTTAACTCCTGGATTTACAGTCTATAATTATGTAGATAATTCTACGGCTGTATTAGGTACAGACTACACTATTAGTGTTGCTGATATTGCAGCAGGAAGCATGAGTAGTACTGCGCAAATTACTTTTTTAACCGATGGAATCTATGAAGTTGTTTTAGATGGTTCCTCAGATGCTTCTGTAGATGCAGCTGGAAATAGTAGGTTTTTCTCAACAGACTCTGGAAGTTATAGAGCTATATTAACTTGGACCGATGCGACGGTGAATTTAGATATGGATTTAGATTTAATGACAGCAGCTTGGGGATGGGGTTTTGTAACATTCGATTCCAGTAGTTCTAGTACTGCTATAGATTTATCGGAAACAGTAGAGTTATTAGGTGTCGTAGGACAAGGTAATTTAGCTTTATGGTTTTGGGGAAATAACAATACCGCTGTAGATTACAAAATTCAGCTTTTTGATATAGAAACAACACAGCAAATTGGAGATGATTATTTAGGTACTTTTCCAGCAGCAACAAATGCTTGGAGATTATGGTTTTCTTTAGGGGCAGATGGAGATGGGAACTCTTCTATTGTTGAAGTGTTTGAAGAAGATCCAGGACTTTAATAGATTCAGGTAACTTATTATAATAAAAAAAATCCGAAGCATGTGCTTCGGATTTTTTGTTTCTTCTATCGTCTGTTTTTTATTCTTCAGTAATAGCTACTGTTGTATTGCTTCTATTTCGTAACCACATTTTAAATCTTGTCACTAAGTAGAATAATATAGGTACCACAATTAGTGTTAAGAAAGTAGCAATGAATAGCCCGTAAATAACGGTCCAAGCTAATGGACCCCAGAATACTACATTATCTCCTCCCATATAAATATGCGGATTAAACTCACTAAATAAAGTAAAGAAGTTAATGTTTAAACCAATTGCTAACGGAATTAAACCAAGTATAGTAGTAATAGCCGTTAATAATACAGGGCGTAAACGCGCTTTTCCTGCACGAACAATACTTTCAAATAGGTCATCTTCTTCTAGGTAATCTTCTTTGCCTAGATTTAAATCATTCTTTTTTCTGTCAATTAGTAGTTGTGCATAATCGAGTAGTACCACACCGTTATTTACTACAATTCCTGCTAGTGATATAATACCAACCATAGTCATCATAATAACAAAGGCACTTCCTGTAATAACAATACCTCCAAATACGCCAATAAAACTCAAGAAAATAGCCAACATAATAATCGTTGGTTTTGAAATAGAATTAAATTGAAAAATTAAAATAAAGAAAATTAATCCTAATCCAGTAAAGAATGCTCCCACTAAGAAAGTCATTTGTTTGTTCTGTTCTTCAATCTGACCCGTATAATCTACCTTAACATTTTCTGGTAAACCTTCATAGTTTTTCATTTCATTTTGCACTTGTGCAACAATGACTCCGGCATCTGTAAAGCCAGGAGAAAGCGCAGAATAAACAGTAACAACACGTTTGGTGTCTTTATGCTTAATCGCGTTGAACCCAGAATTGTTTTCATATTTTGTTACCGCAGAAACTGGAACACTTTTTAACTGTCCCGTATTATCTCTAAAGGTTATATTCTGATTGAATAATGCACTTGTGTTATATCTAAGGTCTTCATTAAAACGGACATAAATATCAAAGTCATCACCGTCTTCTTTATAGATTCCGGCCTTAGAACCAAAGATAGAATTACGTAATTGTTGTCCTACTTGTAACGCGCTAACACCTAGTTCTCCTGCTTTTTCACGATCTACAGTAACACGCATGGTTGGCTTGTCTTTGTTCACGTTAATTTTAAGTTCATCAATACCAGGAATATTTTTAGTATTAATAAATTCACGCATGTTTTCTGCAACAGCAATCAACTCATTATAATCATCTCCTTCAATTTCAATGTTAATTGGTGATCCAGCTGGTGGTCCATTAACGTCTTTTTCTACCGAAATTAAAACACCAGGATAAATCCCTACCAATGAAGATTGTACTTTTTGTCTTAACAGTTCGCTATCTTCACCTCTACGATATTTGTACTCGCGCATAGAAGCAGTAATCTTTGCTTTATGTGGCGTTTCTGCAGCAGATCCCATATCTGTTTGGGCATTTCCTGCACCAGCACCAACTTGCGATACAGCGCTTTCTACCATAAAATTATAGCCATCGTCTATATATTGTGCATTATTTAAAACCGTTACAACGTGCTTTTCAATTTCTTTAGTAATCGCATTTGTTTTTTCAATCGCTGTACCTTCGGGATATTCTATATAAACAATAATTTGATTCGGTTTATTATCTGGAAAGAATTCTACTTTAGTTCGTTGTGAACTCAAAGAAGCTCCAAAAGCTACAAAGGCAAGTATAAGTAACCCAAAAGTACCAATAGTTAATACATATGGTTTCCATCCAGAAAGTGCCCAACGTAATTGCTTCTCATACCAACGTTCTAACCTAACCAGTGTTTTTGTTTGAAAGTTATTCGCCCATTTACGAATAAACCATCGGTAAAACCAAAGCATGATAGCAGTAAAGATCATTAATGTTCCGAGTCCTCGGTAAGCACCACCAAAAAGTAAAATGAGTGCACCAAGGATTGCAATAATACTTGTGGTTTTAATGATTTGCTTTAATGGCATGTCTTTATCTTCAATACTCATGAATTGAGAAACTAAAACAGAGTTAAAGAAAATAGCAACAAATAAGGAAGAACCTAAAACTACAGATAGCGTAATTGGCAAGATCATCATAAAATCTCCCATGATTCCTGGCCATAAACCTAAAGGAATAAATGCCGCAACCGTGGTTGCTGTAGATATAATAATGGGAAAGGCAATTTCGCTAATCCCTTTTTTAGCAGCTTCAATTCTGCCCATGCCTTCTTCATCCATCAATCTGTACACGTTTTCAACAACAACAATTCCGTTGTCTACCAGCATACCAAGTCCCATGATTAATCCAAAAAGAACCATTGTATTTAAACTGTGTCCTAACAGGTTTAATATCATTAGCGACATAAACATAGACATAGGAATAGCAAATCCAACAAAAATGGCATTTTTAAAACCTAAAAAGAACATTAAAACGGTAACTACTAAGATGATCCCGAAAATAATATTATTTACCAAATCATCTACTTGACCAATGGTTTTAGGCGATTGGTCATTAGTGATCGTTACTTCTAAATCTTGTGGAAATATATTGTCTTTAGCATCTTGAACAATCACTTGTATTTGTTCTGCGGCTGCAACCATGTTTTTACCTGCACGTTTTTTTACGTCAAGCATTACAACAGGTTTTTCAAACTCTCTAGCAAATGTGTTTTTGTCTTCTTCTTTAAAAGTAACCGTTGCAATATCTTTAAGGTAGATGGCATTGCCATTTTCGGCCTTTACTACAAAGTTGTCTAGTTCGGAAGGTTTTTCTATTTCGCCTATTATTCTAATCGTACGACGTTGCCCGCTTGTAATTAAATTACCTGCAGACATAGTAACATTACCGCTTTTTATAGCGCCAATAACATCATTAAAAGTCACATCTGCAGCCATCATTTTATAAATATCGACAGCAACTTCTACTTCTTTTTCTTGCGCACCACGAATATCTGCTTTCTTAATTTCTTGAATATCTTCAATTTCATCTTGAAGGTATTCTGCAAAATCTTTTAATTTTTCAACAGGATAATCTCCAGAAATATTAATATTAAGAATTGGCATTTCTTCCGAAAGACTTAAATCAAAAACATCCGGTTCTACTTTAGCGTCATTAAATGTTGGCCAATCTTCACCAGAAGTTTCGGTGTCAATTTCATCTTTAACTTTTTGTTTTGCTTGTTCAACAGTAATGTCTTCGTCAAACTCTACAACTACCATCGAGTAGTCTTCTTGTGATGTTGAGGTGATTTCAACTACATTACTAACCGATTTTAATTTGTCCTCTAATGGATCTGTTATTAATTTCTCAATATCTTCAGCGGTATTACCAGGAAAAACAGAGCTTACATATATTTTAGTCTCATTAACTTCTGGGAAATTTTCTCTTGGCATACTAAAAAAAGCAGATACACCTATATAAAAGATTACAGCAATAAGCACATACATGGTGGTCTTATTGTTAATAGCCCATGAGGATAAACCAAACTCCTTTTCTATGTTTTTTTTCTTTTTTGTCATTGTATTTGGCTTAGTAATTTATCACTTTAACAGTTTGCCCATCTTTTACACTACGTGCACCTTCTTTTATAAGTTCTGTGTCATTTTCAATACCTTCTAAAACTTCAATAACATCTCCTTGTGTTCTTCCAGTTTTAATTATAATTTTCTTAGCAACGCCTTCTTTGTTTTCGTTTTTATTATTTACAACGTAAACATATTGTTCCCCTTCTGCATTTTCAGAAATGATACTTTGCGGAATTAATAACGCTTCTGTGTTGGTGTAGTCGTTAATTTTAAGCTTTGCAGTTAAATTAGGTTTTATTGTTTTGTCTTTATTAGGAATAGCAACTTCTATTTTAAACGTACGATTTGCTGGATTAATAAAATCTCCTGCTTGACGTATCTCCGTGTCTACTGTTTTTCCTAAAATTGGAAACTCTGCAGTTACACTTTTACCTTTTACAACGTTTGCAATATACGCTTCAGGAACATCTGTTTCAATATACATTTCATCCAGATTGATAATACGAATTAATTGTGATTGACCAGCTGCAACGACACTACCTTCCTCTGTAATAACATCGTCTATAGTCCCAGAAAAAGGTGCTTTTACGTTGGTTTTACCTAACTGTTGTTGTAATTGGTTTACAGCTTGTGTTTGTGCATCGTAATTAGATTTTGCTTGTAAATATTGAATTTCACTTCCTATTTTTTGATTCCAAAGTCTTTCTTGACGCTCAAAAGTAGTTTTTGCTAAATCTGCTTGAATTTGTAATTGTGCTACTTGTTGGCTTAATCCACCATCATCAATTTTAGCCAACAACTGTCCTTTTTTTACTTTTTGACCTTCTGTAACATATACTTTAGTTAGAATACCATTATATTCAGGAGTAATAACAATAAGGTTTTTGGTGGTTACATTTCCTTGAATTTCTAATACATGTTTAAATACTTCATGCTTTGCAGTAAAAGTGGTTATTAATGGTATTTTTTTTATCGTGTCTATTCTTGTAATAGCTTCGTCTAAAACTTTAATCTTGTCATGAAGAATCTTTTGATCATCCACTAATTCTGTTCTTTTAGTTCGTATTTTTTCTAAATTTTCAGTAGCTAAAATGTTTTCTACAGAATTATTCTTTTTCTCACCTCCGCAAGAGACAATTAATAGAGTAAGGATAAATAGTGAATATATATTTTTCATTATAAAGTGTTTTCTGGTTGTTTTAGTTTTTTGGTATTTCGTTTAAAACAGTTTCAAGTTCTGCTTTCGTATTTATTACATTTAGCATCGCTTGTAATAGCTCCTGTTGTGCTGTGTATAGCTGTGTTTGTGCTTGGCGTAAATCAAAGCTAGAAGAAATACCTTCAAAAAATTTGATTTGATTTTTTTGTTCTATACGTTCTGCTAAGTTTAGATTAGAAGTCTTGTTTTCATAATCTTCCATGGCAAATTGGTAATCACTTTTTGCTGAAGCAATTTGTAATTTTAACTTTTGTTGCGTTTCTGTTAAATCGTCTTTTGCTTTTTCAAGATTAACTTGAGCTCTTTGTGTAGAGGCGCTTCGCATGCCGGAACTAAATATTGGTATGTTTAAGCTTACACCAAATAAAGAAGATCCAAACCATTTTTGGTCGCTATTTGCAAAGTGGAATTTTTCATTATATGCTGCATAACCTCCATTTACAAAAGCATCCAATGTTGGTAATGCCTTGCTTTTTTCGAGTTTAAGTAATAATTCTTTTGCTACTTTATCATTTTCTGCAATTTTAAAGTCGATTGTGTTTTCTACATTTTCTTCCGCTTCTAATAAACTTAAAACAGAATGATAGTTCGCTAAGCCACTTAGGTTTTCTATTAATTTAGAGTCTGTATCAACATCTAGTCCAAGTGTGATGTTAAACATTTGGTAGGCTAGTTTTTTAAGTCTTTCGGTGTTTTTTAACTGACTTTCTACTCCCGAAAGTGTGATTTGTAATTGCTCTACGCTTTCCTCTTCCTCTAAACCGTTTTCATATATTTTAGTGATTTCAAAAATGTTTTTTTCTAAAACACGAATGTTTCTATTTAAAACGGAAAGGCTTTCTTCCGCCAATAAAACGTTTCCGTAAGCGTTAATAACCGCTTTACGCACTTCTAAATCTGTTTTTTCTTTTGCGTTTTTAGAAATTTCTAAATACACTTTGGCAGATTGTAAACCTACTAAATAAGAACCATCAAATAATTTTTGGGTTAAAGTTGCTGTCGCCGTTGTGCTTTGTTTTGTGCCAAAAGCAACAGGAATAAATGTTCCTGGAGTTCCGCCAGCCAATTCCGCAGGAAGTAAAGTAACTTGTTGTTTAATCCAATTTTGATAATCTACACTCGCGCTTAATTGTGGTAAACCTGTAGCAGTAGTTTCCCATTTTTGTAATTCTGCTGCCTTAATATCTCGAACTGCATTTTTAGCAGTCCTATTATTTTCTAAAGCATAATCTATGGCTTCTTGTAAACTAAAACTAGTAGCTGCTTCTTGCGAAAAAGCGACTGCGGTTATTAAAAAGAATAGAAGTGTGATACTTTTTTTCATTCGGTCTTTAGGATTGATTGGTTTTTATAAACTTGTTTAGTGTGCGTAAGCCTTCCTCGTTACAAATCGCTCTTAAGTGATATTCCAAATAGCTTTCTGTTAGATAATCCATAGTAAATTTATCGGAAGGAAAAATAGATTCATCTTTAATTCCAGTCATACCATTAAAATACATTCTGGAAATAAAATCTACATCTATATTTTGTCTAAACAATCTGGTATCAATACCTCTTTTCAAACTTTCTTGAACAGACTTATGCATTTTTTCAAATTGTTTAAGTTGTAAGTTCTTGAAAATTTGAGGATAGTATTTTTTTAATTGATATTGAGGGGATGTTTTTTCGTTTTTCAAATAATTCATCACAAACATTTTAATATCATATAATTCTTCAATAGGATTGTGTGATGCGTCACAAATACAATCTATTCCTCCACAAATATTTTCAAACATATTTGATGTGGTAGCTTCAATTAATTTGGTTTTATTATCAAAATGCTGGTATATGGTTTTTTTAGATATAGCCAATTCGTTGGCTATGTCATCCATAGTGACACTCTTAAAACCTAGGGTTAAGAATAATTCTCCTGATTTATGTATAATTTTTTCTCTCATAATTTGGTGCAAATGTACGCTAGGAAACTTTAAAAACAAAAAAAGTTTCCATAGTTTTAATTGTTTTTTAACATTTACGAAAAGAATGCCTTTATTTTTTTATAATTCACTTATTTTTGCGGCATGCAAAACATTCCATTTTATCAAGAAACATTTGTTTCCTATTTAGAGAAATTTGTTTCCAAGCGAGAACCAGAATCACTATATGATCCTATTCATTATATATTAAACTTAGGTGGTAAAAGATTACGTCCTGTTTTAACTCTAATGACAGCAGAGATTTTTAATGGGGATTATAAAAAAGCGTTAGATGCCGCTTTAAGTATTGAGGTCTTTCATAATTTTTCATTGGTACATGATGATATTATGGATGATGCTCCTTTACGAAGAGGGAAAGAAACCGTTCATGAAAAATGGAGTATAAACACAGGTATTCTTTCTGGAGATGCGATGCTTATTTTAGCATATCAATTTTTCGAAAACTATGAACCAAAGATCTTTCAAGCGCTTGCTAAGTTGTTTAGTAAAACGGCGTTAGAAGTTTGCGAAGGGCAACAATATGATATAGATTTTGAAACCCGCGATGATGTTACTATTGCAGAGTATTTAAAAATGATTGAATACAAAACAGCTGTTTTAGTAGGTGCAGCAATGCAAATGGGAGCAATTGTAGCAGAAGCAACAAAAGAAGATCAAAATACAATTTACCAATTTGGTAAAAACCTAGGAATTGCATTTCAGTTACAAGACGATTTTTTAGATGCTTTTGGTGATCCTGAAACTTTTGGAAAACAAGTAGGAGGAGATATTATTGAAAACAAAAAAACATATTTATATCTAAAAGCTTTAGAATTTTCTTCGGAAGAAGATCAGCAACAATTGGAACATTTATTTAGTATAAATCCAACGGATTCTTCTGATAAAATTGAAGCTACAAAAGAGGTTTTTATTAGTAGTGGTGCTGCGGAAGCTACAAAACAAGCTATTGAAAAGTATACAAACAAAGCATTCTTAGTCTTAGAAACTTTAGATGTTTCCGAAGAAAGTAAAAACGAATTAAAGTTGTTTGGCCGACAATTAATGAATAGAGACGTTTAATTTGATTCCCAAACAGGAAAGCAATCGTATCCATAGAAAATAAATTAAAATCGATTCCCCTTTTGGCTGGAATGACAAAAATGAATATACCTACAACTTTTAACGATTTAATAGCAGAAGCAAATAGTCTTGCGCTTTATCAAAAACTAGTAAAACAACTTAATAAAGATTTTTTGTTTGCAAATATAGATTTAGATTTTGATGAAGAAATTCTACCAGCAAGTTTAAAACTAATGCTTCATGAAACGGTTTATAAGCTCATTCAAGAAAAATTTGCCGAGTATTTAAATCTTCTCTATATTATAGATGTGCCAGAAAAACAAGTAAAAGAGTTAAACGGGAATGATACACTTAAACTGGCAGAAGACGTTTCGTTTTTAATTTTGAAACGCGAATGGCAAAAGGTGTGGTTTAAAAATAAGTATAGTTGATTTCCTTTTTCTAAGGAATTACCATGAGATTAAAAATAAACTCTTACAAAAGGTATCCAAGCACTTCCATATACACTTTTGTCATTGTCATATAATACATCATATCGCATACCAATAGTGAAATTTTGTGATCTGTAACCAGCACCCAAAAATAAAGCTGGAGACCAATAGCTATCGTCTATATTACTAACGTAATTTGCATCAAAGTCTCTGTTTACATGCAGTTGCTCAAACTCTCCAGAAAGCTGTATTTCAGGAATCGGACTGTATAAACCAATAATACCACCACCTAGAATAGTAGATTTATAAAAGTTTTTACGTTTGTTATATGTTCCATTAAGTGTTACACCTAATGCAAATTGATCATCAAATTGGTAAATGGCGCTGGGAGCTAAGGTGCCGCTAAAGAAACCATCTCCAAAACCTAATCCAATTCCGCCTCCAATACGTACTTTTTGCCAAAACACACTTTTCTGTTTTCTAATATTGTCTTGTGCTTTTACAGATGTAGCAAGAAAACAGGAAAAGACTAAAAAAGTAATAATTTTTTTGGTAAAAGGGCTATATTTATTCATAATTGTGTAAAACATTGAATTTTTAATGTTATAAATATACTAAAACTACATCTATTTTTAGTAAAAGTTGTATTTTTGAAGAAATTTTGTTGAAGCTAGATTCTCTCAAAAAAAATAATGGATAAATATTCCTTTTTAAACGCAGCACATACAGCATACTTTGCTGAACTTTACGACCAATATTTAAAAAACCCAGACTCTGTAGAGCCTAGTTGGAGAGCCTTTTTTCAAGGTTACGATTTTGGTTCTGAAACCTTTGGAACAGAAGGGGAAACTGTGGAAACAGTTACCACACAAATTCCCGAAAACCTTCAAAAAGAATTTCAGGTTGTAAAGTTAATCGATGGTTACAGAACCAGAGGTCACCTTTTTACAGCAACCAATCCCGTTCGTGCAAGACGACAATACGCACCAACATTAGAACTTGAAAATTTCGGTTTGTCAAATTCCGATTTAGAAACTGTTTTTAGTGCAGGAGAAATTATAGGTATTGGTGCCCAAACATTACGTGAAATACGCAAACATTTAGAAGCAATTTATTGCAAATCTATTGGTGTGGAGTATATGTATATTAGAAATCCAGAGCGTATGCAATGGATTCAAAATAAGCTAAATGTTAACGATAATCAACCAAGTTTTTCTGCAGAGGAAAAAAGACATATCCTTAAAAAGCTAAACGAGGCAGTTTCTTTTGAAAGCTTTTTGCATACCAAATATGTTGGGCAGAAACGTTTTTCTTTAGAAGGTGGAGAGTCGCTAATCCCAGCTTTAGATGCCTTAATTGAAAAAGCATCCGGTTACGACGTAAAAGAATTTGTAATGGGAATGGCACATCGTGGTCGTTTAAGTACCCTTACAAATATCTTCGGTAAATCGGCAAAAGATATCTTTAGTGAGTTTGATGGTAAAGATTATGAGCAAGAGGTTTTTGATGGAGATGTAAAGTATCACTTAGGTTGGACTAGCGATAGAGTTACAGATGCAGGAAAAAAGATAAACTTAAATATAGCACCTAACCCTTCGCATTTAGAAACGGTTGGCGCAGTAGTACAAGGAATAACGAGAGCCAAACAAGACGATAAATACCCAGACAATCCATCACAAGTATTACCTATTATTGTGCATGGAGATGCTGCAATCGCAGGACAAGGCTTGGTGTATGAAATTGTACAAATGGCGCAATTAGATGGTTACAAAACCAATGGAACCATTCATATTGTTGTAAATAACCAAATAGGTTTTACTACCAATTATTTAGATGCAAGATCGAGTACCTATTGTACAGATGTTGCTAAAGTAACCTTATCTCCAGTACTTCATGTAAATGCAGATGATGTAGAAGCAGTAGTACATGCCGTTTTATTTGCACTTCATTTTAGAATGAAATTTAAGCGTGATGTCTTTATTGATTTGTTAGGTTATAGAAAATATGGACATAACGAAGGTGATGAACCTAAGTTTACACAACCTTTATTATATAAAGCAATAGCAAAGCATAGAAATCCTAGAGATCTTTATGCCGAAAAGCTGATGGCAGAAGGAATTATAGATGATACTTATGTTTCTAAATTAGAAGAAGACTATAAAAGTTCTTTAGAAGAAAAATTAGAAGATTCGCGTAAAATAAAGAAGACAGAAATTACACCATTTATGAGTAATGAATGGGTAAACTATGGTACTTCAGAAGAAGATGGAATGATGAAACCTGTGGATACTACGTATTCTACAGAAGAATTAGCAAGAATTACTAAAGTAATTTCTAACCTTCCAAAGGATAAAAAATTCATTCGTAAAATATCCCGTCTTATTGAATCTAGGCAAACGATGTTTGACGAAAACAGATTAGATTGGGCAATGGGAGAACATTTAGCATACGCAACGCTTTTAGAAGAAGGTTACGATGTTAGAATTTCTGGTCAAGATGTCGAAAGAGGAACATTCTCGCATCGTCATGCAGTGGTAAAAGTAGAAGACAGTGAAGAAGAAATCGTTTTACACAATAAATTAAGTGATACGCAAGGGCGCTTTTTTATATACAACTCCTTATTATCAGAATACGGTGTTGTAGGTTTCGATTATGGTTATGCAATGGCAAGTCCAAAAACATTAACCATTTGGGAAGCACAATTTGGAGACTTTAGTAATGGAGCACAAATTATGTTAGACCAATATATAACAGCAGCAGAAGATAAGTGGAAACTACAAAACGGTTTAGTTATGTTGTTACCACATGGTTATGAAGGGCAAGGAGCAGAGCATTCCTCTGCACGTATGGAACGTTATCTTCAAATGTGTGCAAAAGACAATATGTTTGTAGTAGATTGTACTACACCAGCAAATATGTACCATTTGTTACGTAAACAAATGAAAGCAAATTTCAGAAAACCGTTAATTGTATTTACACCAAAAAGTTTATTACGTCATCCACTAGTAGTATCTACTGTCGATGAATTTGCTAACGGAAGTTTCCAGATGCTAATAGATGATAAAAAAGCAAAAGTTGACCAAGTAAAAACGGTAGTTTTTGTAACTGGAAAGTTCTATTATGATTTATTAGAACAACAAGAAAAGTTAGAAAGAGAAGATATTGCTTTAGTAAGAATAGAACAGTTATTCCCATTACCAACAGAAGATATTCGTAAAGTATTAGGTAAATATACCAATGCAGACGATATTGTTTGGGCACAAGAAGAACCTAGAAATATGGGAGCTTACAGTCATATGTTAATGCATTTAGACGAAGTGAAAACTTTTAGAGCAGCAAGTAGAAGACCTTATGGAGCACCAGCAGCTGGTAGTTCTGTTCGATCTAAAAAACGTCATCAAGAAGTTATTGATTTCGTATTTGATAAAACAAAAAATAATCAACGATAATATAAAATAAAATTATAGCGCATGATTTTAGAAATGAAAGTTCCTTCACCAGGAGAATCTATTACAGAAGTAGAAATAGCAACGTGGTTAGTTGAAGAAGGTGATTATGTAGAAAAAGACCAAGCTATTGCAGAAGTAGATAGTGACAAAGCAACATTAGAATTGCCTGCCGAAGCTAGCGGAACAATTACTTTTAAAGCAGAAGAAGGAGATGCTGTAGCTGTTGGAGCAGTAGTATGTTTAATAGATACAAGTGCTGCAAAACCAGAAGGTGGAGCTGCACCAAAAGCGGAAGCAAAAACGGAAGCGCCTAAGGCTGAGGCTCCAAAAGCGGAATCTCCTAAAACGGAAACCTATGCAACAGGAACAGCAAGTCCTGCGGCAAAAAAGATTTTGGCTGAAAAAGGGATGCAAGCTTCTGCTGTTACAGGAACAGGAAAAGATGGCAGAGTAACCAAAGAAGATGCCGTACAAGCGGTACCATCTATGGGAACACCAACAGGTGGAAATAGAGGTTCTTCTAGAAGTAAAATGTCTATGTTACGAAGAAAAGTAGCAGAACGTTTAGTAGAAGTGAAAAATACGACAGCCATGTTAACTACGTTTAACGAAGTTAATATGACTCCTATTTTTGCTTTACGTAATCAATATAAAGAAGATTTTAAAGCAAAGCATGGCGTTGGCTTAGGTTTTATGAGTTTCTTTTCACTTGCAGTAGTAAGAGCATTAGAAATGTATCCTTCTGTAAACTCAATGATAGATGGAAAAGAAATGTTAACCTATGATTTTGTAGATATCTCTATAGCTGTTTCTGGACCAAAAGGACTTATGGTTCCTGTTATTAGAAATGCAGAGAATTTATCATTCAGAGGTATTGAGTCTGAAGTAAAGCGTTTAGCGCTTCGTGCAAGAGATGGTCAAATCACCGTGGATGAAATGACAGGTGGTACATTTACCATCACTAATGGAGGTGTTTTTGGAAGTATGTTATCTACGCCAATTATTAACCCACCACAAAGTGCCATTTTAGGAATGCATAATATAATTGAAAGACCAATTGCTGTTGCTGGTAAAGTAGAAATACATCCAATGATGTATTTAGCATTATCTTATGACCACAGAATAATTGATGGTAAAGAGTCTGTAGGTTTCTTAGTAGCTATTAAAGAAGCTTTAGAAAATCCAACAGAATTATTAATGAATAATGATATTAAGAAGGCTTTAGAAATGTAAAATCTTTAAAGTATATTAAATAAAAAAGCGCGATATCCCTAAAATCGCGCTTTTTTCTGTTTAAATAACTATAATAAAACTAAAAGAAATTTACATAAATGTTTACTAAAATTATTGTAATGACTAGTACAACTAGACCGGCAATAAGTAGTTTGTGAGTGAAATTTAGGTTGTTTTCCATTTCTAGAGTGTTTTCCATATCTTTCTGAATTTTAACACTAGTAGCACTTTTATACTACAGAATGTCGAGTTTCCCCTTTATAAGTAATTGATTAATAGCTTTGTAAATATAAAGAACATATACGGTAAAAAAAATACGTATATATACGTATTTTTTTAAATGTATTTTTTTTCTAAAAACGAATTAATAAGTTGATTTACAGTGGTTTGTTTTATTTTTAAAGTATAAATTCATAATTTAGCACTTGCGGTAAGCGATACAGGAATACTTTTTTTTTAATTTGGAAAGCTATACGGACAGAAGAAAAGCTTAACCTGAAAAATGCGAAAACTCCACATTATAAGAACGTGGAGTTTTCATGCAAAAATAATTTTCCCTAAAAACTAATTAATAGCATACTGTAAAGATATGTTATGTTATTCATATAAAAAATACGTAGTTCTACGTATTTTTTAAGAAGAACAATGTGATCTAAAATAAAAAAAGGCTCTAGCTTAATTAAACTAGAGCCTTTTACAATTCTCCCTAAGAACCGATTAATAGCACTGTAAAGATATAGTATGTTTACCATATATGAAATACGTAGTTCTACGTATTTTTTAAAGAAATAATATGGTCTAAAATAAAAAAGGCTCTAGTTTAATTAAAACTAGAGCCTTTTACAATTCTCCCTAAAGAACCGATTAATAGCACTGTAAAGATATAGTATGTTTACCATATATGAAATACGTACTTCTACGTATTTTTTATAAGTAATCTTTCTTAAAAATAAAAGGTTCTAGTTTGTACAAGCTAGAACCTTTAGTGATTCCCTAAAAAATCGAATAATAGCATGACAAATATAAGTATGTTATTTATATATAAAACACGTAGTTATACCTGTTTTACCTTCTAACAAAAAAGGGTGTTAAAAAAATAAGGCTCTAGTTTTAATTAAAACTAGAGCCTTTAACAATTCTCCCTAAGAACTGAATTAATAGCAGTGTAAAGATATATTATGTTATGGATATGTGAAATACGTACCTCTACGTATTTTTTGTTAAAATTTATCTTTATTTAGATTGGCCCAAATAGATAAAGCAGTTGGTTTATTATCAAGATTTAGTTTCGCTACAATATTAGAACGATGTTTTTCAATAGTTCTAACAGAAATGAAAAGGGTATCGGCTATTTGCTGACTAGTCATATTCTCTGAAATAAAATGAACAACCCTTCTTTCCGATTTGGTAAGGTTAGCAAGTACACTTGTACCTATGGTAACATCCGATTTATTAAGGTAGTCTGCAATTTCTTCACTAAAATAAGGTTCATCCATTTCTACATGTGCGATACATGTTTCAATTTCTTCAATAGCAAACTCCTTTAATATATAGCCATAAATACCAAGCGCTTTGGCTTTGTCAAAAATAGCTTCTTCCTTATCAAACGTAATTAAGATTATTTTGGTTTCCAGACCGTTTTTCTTGCATTCTTCAGCAACTTCTAAGCCAGTCATATAGGGCATTCGTATGTCTAAAAGTGCAATATCTGGTTTTTCTTTAACAATAAGATTATAAGCCGCTTGCCCGTCTGGAGCACTTCCTAATATATTAAAACCTTTAGAAGTTAAAAAATCTTGAATGCCACGAAGCATTAATGGATGATCGTCTGCTATTATTATAGAGGTATTCATTAAGTAAGAGGGAGTAATTGTTGCTATTACTCGTAAATGTAAGAAATTTGTTTAGTTATTTAAGGTTTTTTTAAATACAAATATTTCTTTTCATAATCTATAATAGCTTTTCCTTTTTTTAATATGTCTGCACCTATAATACCATCTACTGGTTTTGCATTATGATTTGTGAGTGCTGTGTTAACATGGGTAAGGTCAAATAGTATGAGTGGTGTTTTTTCGTTTTTCCAACGACCTATCTTTATTTTATTTTTTTTAGAAATTTGCGTTAGCATATTTGTAGCTCCTGCTCCGGCTGCTTTAATTTCAGAATCCTTTACTTTTAGTTTAAAATTTTCTATAGCTTCAAAACCAACGCAAGAACTAGACGCTCCGGTATCTAAAATGAAAAGTCCTTTTACACCATTTATGGAGGCTTTTATTTCAAAATGATTTGTTTTCGTAAGCTTTAGTTTTATTTTTAAATACTCTTGCTTTAGTAAAAACTCTTGTAAAGTTTTCATGTGTTTTTTCTATTTATTTTAAGGAATAAAAATACAAGTAATATTAGAGAAAGTATCGCTATAATAGAATATAATAAGAAAGGTATTTTTGTTTTTTGGGATATGGTGCCATAGTAAACAAAAGCACTCCAATAATAAGGCGATTTTTTAATGTTGCTTATTTCATCATTATTAAGGTATTCTATTTTTGAAGTATTGTTTGCTATAAATTCAGAATTGTATTTATTATAATTTTTATAAAATGAAGTCATGATTTGTGAAGTAGCTAAGTCATTAATTTGCCATAGCGAAAATAATACGTTTTTTGCTCCAGCATATTGAAATCCTCTAGCAATACTTAAAGCTCCTTCTCCTTTTTGTAATGTGCCAACTCCGGTTTCGCAAGCGCTTAAAACAACTAGATTAACATTCATGTTTAAACTATATAACTCGTTTATAGTTAAAGTTTCATCATAGAAATCGATACTTGCAGGTTCTTGAAAATTACCACTTTTTGCATGTGTCGATAAATGAAGAATAGAATAGTTAGTAGCTTTGTCTATAAAGTTTCTTTTGGTTGCTTGTGTTTGAAAAAGCAGATCTGCGTTCATAATTTTTTCTATGCTTTCCGCTTCTTTTTTAGAATAAATTAATTCTTGATTTGTGCCTTCAAAAACAGGGAAAACACCCAAAAGAGATCCTTTTTTGTTCGTATTTTTTTGGTTTAGGTAAATGGAAGCATTTGCATTATAGACTAGTTTATGTTTCTTCACTAAAAAAGGCATTTTAGAAAAGGATGAACTTGTGGTTTTTGCAGTCAATAAAGCATCAAATGGAATAAAGTTTAGTTTGCTATCTGGAATAATAATAACATTTTCTTGGTCTGCTATTTTATCTAAAAGCAGTGTTTTGTATAAAGTAAATGCATCTTCAGTAAACTTTAAAATATCATTATTTATGGCTGCGCTGGAACCAAAATAAGTAATGAAAGTAGAGATTGCATTATTTGTTTCTTCATTTAATGGAATTCGGTGAAAGCTGGCTGTTTTGGTTGAAAATATAAACTGGTAGAGGTCGTGTTTACCATAAAAATATTCTACTAAAACAGCATGGTCTTGCGTTAGTTTTTTCTTTAAGTCTTCAAAAGGAAGGGCTTCACTATTTTTAAGAACTGCATATTTTTTATCAATGGCATTGTTGCGGGTTTTTAAAGCAATACTTACCGCATTAAGTTCTTGTCTTAATGTGTTTTTTTCTTCAGCCGAAGCATTACTAATAGGTGTGTTTATTAATTTATTGGTTAATCTCTCTTCTTGCTTAACAAGGTTGCTTTGAGTAATTAATAAGCTATCTTCTGGATGAAGTTCTAATAATGATTTTTTAGTTTTAATATCTTTTAATATACTTGCTTTCTGATTTTCTGCATACTGAAAAGCACGTTCTGTATAGTTTGTAGCGTCTGTTGTTGCTTGTAATTGATATAAGATATTCAAGCATTTTTCACTACGTACTCGGTTTGCATAAAGGTTGATAAGTTGCCCTTTTTGTGAAGTGATATTTTGTTCTATTAAAGACGAAGCATAAAAACTTAAATCATAACAAGCCAATGCTTTTTCTGGACTAGTTTGTATTTCTGCTAATAAATCAAAAAGATCTATAAAGGTGTTTTCCGGATATAAAGCTTCTTTGGTTGGTAGCTTTTTATCTTCTAATCCTGGAAGCAATGTTTTTAAAGCAAAGTGGGCATATCTATTTGCTTGTAAAGTGTCTTTTAATAAATAGTAAAGTTGTCCTTCCTGAAAAAATAATTTTGCTTGATCTCTAGAAGATAGTATGTTTCTAGGTTTTTTGTTTTTAAGTTTGTAGAAGTTTTTTTGTGCTGCTTTATAGTCTTTGTTTTTTAGAGCTTGTTCGTATTTTAAAGTGATATCTATTTCCGATTCTTTATTTAAATTTCTAGAAAAAACGTCACCATTGTCTATAATAACAACATTGTTATTTAAAAATAAAGCACTTCTTGATTTTAAGCTTTTTAGTCTTTTTAGCTGATAGGCTTTTATGTCTTTAAACTGTAAACCTTTATTTGCTGTTTCATTTGCTAGTGCATAACTACCAATAGATTGATATAGATTAGCAAGGTTGATGGTTCCTGTTATTTTATGGCTATTATTGTTCTGTTGCTCTGCAAGAAAAATATATTGCTTAATAATATTTTCAGCATTGGTATAATCTTTCGTTTTATGGTATAAAATACCTAGCGGAATTAGGCAGTATTCCGTAATATCATAATTGTAAACTTCCTGTTTTTTGTAAAGCGTCCAAGCTTTTTCATACGTTGCAATTGCTTGTTGCTGTTTATTACTGGCATCTAAGTAATAGGCTTTGTTTGCTAGTAGATTAATGAAAGCGAAATATTCGTCTTCAGAAGTTATTCTACTTTCAAAAACACTTATTTTTTCATTAAGATGAATTAGTGAAGCTTCACTTTTGTTGTCATTAAATATTTCGGTTGCTTCATAAATAGCATTTTCCAGATCTTGAGAAAAAACATTTCCGAAGGCAAAAAAACATATAATGAAGAGGATTCTATTCATTTATAAAATTAAAAATTAAATACGTATTAATGCATTATTTATAGACTCTAGAATTTCCAGATAGCATATAGTTGCAAGTAATTAAAGTCTTCTTTAAAATTAAGTACATAGCGAGCACCAACGCTTGGTCCAATTCTAGCAAATCCAGCTGTAGCTTCCAATAATAATCCGGTTCTAAAATTATTAAACGAGTTACTAGTTTTGTTTGAGGACTCGTTTATGGTAGCGTATGGGCCAAAATCAATACCATTAATATTTTCTGCCTGTTCTATAATAATGCTATTTTCCGTTTTCTCACTTAATGAAAAGGCAGCTTGTAAACCTGCGCCTAAGCCAATGTAATTGTTTACGTTATATCGCGCTAAAACGGGGATTTCCCAGTCTACATTATCGTAACTATTTAAAGTAGTGGTTCGTTCTCTACCAATAAAATCTGGACGGTCTATTTCTTCTACGGTTACCGTTTTATTCCCGTCGTAACTATGAAAGCTGTTTAATAATTCTACTTGCCAATACCATCTGTATGACTTGTAAGGAGATACTGTTGCTCCAACAAAATAACTTTTAGAATTTTCTAGATTGGCATACGAATTATAACCAACTTTTGCTCCAATAGATATTCCAGGAAGAAAGCGTGTTGTAGAATAATTGGTGATTATAGGTTCGTTTTTATCGAAAATAATAGCCGTTTTGCTTTTTGTTTTCTGTTTGTGAAAATCTTTGCCAAATTTCAAGCTGTATTTTACAAATCCTTTAGTAGAATCATATTCTTTTACATTTTTTTGTTCGCTTCCAGGAAGGTAGATATTCTTAAAGGTAAAGATTGCTTGTTTTTCTGTAAAGGTGGTGTCTAGACAACTATATTCTACTTCGCGTTTCGGACAAATTTTACATTTAGGATACATGTCTTCTACAAGAATGGAAGTTTTATCAAACATATCTGGAATGTCTGTTTCTAAGCGAATAGTACTTGCAGGACCTTCTCCGTTATTTTGAAATTTAATTTTAAATTTCGGACGTTTAAAACGAACCAATCTGTAATTTAGAAATGTTGCGGAGGTAGACATTTTATTAGGATCATGAGAAGTTACAATCTCCATTTCCATGTCTTTTACATTATGGTTGTCAAAATTGTCATCTGGAATATATACACCACGAACAGAAATAATAGCACTAGTGTCTTTAAGCATTTCTGGTGTCGTTTTTAACGTGTAGAATACATGACGTTCTTCGTTTGGTTTCATGTTGTCAAATTCTAAAACACTTGCATCTTTATAATATGCTTTAGAGCTTTCTAAAGTAAGTGGTAGGTTGCTTTTTTCTGTGCTGTCTTGAAACTTTAAACGTAGTTTGGCAATATTGTCTTCAATAGATGCGACTACGCTTTCCTTATTATCATAATCATAGGTATATACAAAGTCGGATGCAAAACTTTCTCTTTCGTTATGGTATGTTCTGGTATCTGTTAGCTCAAAATTATTGGCTTGGTATTTTTGTTCGTTGTAAAACAAGTGTAGTTTACCATTTGTAGCATATTCTTTTGTGTTTTTATAACTCAAAATAACTACAATTTCTTCTTCTGGCATTGGTTCTGTGTTGCGTTGCAGATCGAGATTTGCAGTCATGCTAGCCACTTCGCTATAGCTTTGGGTATCTGCATCTTTTGCCATGCTTAGCTTTTTAGGTCTAGAAGTTGGTGGCTTTCCGGTATCGTAATTATTAGTAGACCATAGTTTCACTTCGTAGTCTCCAGCTTTTTTGTAGGTATGCTTCGGATTGGTTTCTTTACTATATTCGCCATCTCCAAATTCCCAATAATGCGTATAAAAAGCTTTTGGCGCTCCTGCTATCTGATTTAGTTCTGGAGCATTTGGAGTAAAGTTTACTTCATTTCCATTGGTGTTATACTCAATAATTGCTACTCGTCTTAAAGTATCTATTACTTGTGCTTCTTGCGAAAAAGAATGCCATGAAAAAATAAGGCAACATAATAATGTAGTAAATTTCATATAAGTTAGATTAAAGCATTTAAGGATACAAAATAGGATAATTTAAAAGGATGACCAATATACTTCAAGGAACATTAAAATAAATCTATGATTTTATAAAGTAACGGTTTCAATCTATCAAAGGCTTTGTTTGTAGTATGAAGTTGTATTTGTTATAGAAAAATATATAATTTTTATTTAGTTCTAGATAACAAAAAAGAGCAGAAAATAAGTTTTCTGCTCTTTTATAAATTTAAATACCCCCTTTTTTAAGGTAGTGCATTTATTAATGCAGTTAAACTAGCTTCTGTACCTGTATTCGTTTCGTTTAATGTAAAAGTAATTACGTCATTGGCAACTATAGTTACCGCTTTTATAGCGTATCTCCATACGCCGTTCTCTTCTGTTGCAAAAATCACATGGCATTCTAAACCAATTGGTATTTGTCCGTAATGCTCACTAAAAATATTTGTAGCATTATCAAAAGTATCTAGATTGGCTAATGCAGGAGCTTCACCATCATACGATAAATAAACAGCACTATTTAAGTTAGTATATCCAGCAGGAGGTTGTACTTGAATTGGTGTTTTAGGTCTCGTGTCGCTATAAAAACGATCTACATTCGTCCAACCAAAATTTAGAAAAACATAATACGATTCATCTTCAACAAACATTTCTTCGTCATCTACACCAGGTAATAATTCTTCCCAAGTTAGATTATCTTCATTGTCTATTTGGCCTTCCCATAAAGTCATTTCTGTATCTGCTCCTCCAGTTAAACTTGCAGGAATAACCATTTGTAAATTACAATTTGTAGCTAATACATTTCCATTTTGTGTAGCTTCCACAAAAAACTCACCACCAGAAATTAATAGCGCTTTATCTCCATTAGGTAATCTTCCCATGGTGGGTTTGTTTGTAGTAAGCATACTTCCTTTTTCAAATAATTCTATAAATTCTATATCTACTTGTCCAGTTACTGCATCTCCGTTTAAGGTTAGGCAATCTGCATTAATGTTTATTTGTACTCCAGCTTCCGATGTAAGTGTTATGTTTCCATCGTCTGCATTAAACTGAAAAGTTTGTGTTGCATTCTCTAAAGCTTGATCTTTTAATTGGGTAAATGCATCTGCATCTGGGACGTATTGTACTGTGGTAGAAGAGCCGTCGTCATCGGGGTTACAACTTGTAAATAGTATAGTTGCAAAAATTAAGCTTCCAAATACTTGCTTTAATGTGTTGTTTACCACATTTCTAATTTTTAATTGTTGATTTAAATGTTTCATAATTTATAGGTTTAATCGTTATACATCTTTATATAAACCGGGTACTCTTTTTGTTACCCGGTTTTTAGATTTGATTTTTATTTTGGGCTACTAGCAATTATTTTATAATTAATGATGTCTCCTTTTGCTACTAGTTGAATCATCCTTTTTGCAGTAAATTCTGTAGAAGCAAATCCCTGTGCTTTTGCTGTTTTGCTATTTACTTCCCAGTAATACAGTCTAGATTCTTTTTTGTTTAGTTCACTTGCAAGCATGTAATAGCTGTTTATTTGTCTTTCTAAAACAACTTCTGCTTGACCAACAATATTTGCCATTCGTTTTGCATCAAATAAGGTTAATGCTGTTCCCGAAAATTCGCCATTTGTAGTTTTTACGGACCAATCATAGACTTGTATTAAGTCGTCTTTTGCAATTTCTACGTTTTCAGTTGTAGTGTTAAGAATGGTGTTACTTGTTGTAGCGTTAACGTTTAATAAACTAAATACTACTGTCGCGATAATTAAAATTGATTTTCTCATGGTTTCTAAATTTTTATAGATTTATAATTTGTTTTTTTATTGAATGCCTGTTTGGCTTTTACAACCTTATATCAAAAGCATTTAAAAATTGTTACCCTTTTTTTATAAAGTTTTTTTAAATTCGTTGGCAATCAACCGAAAACAAAAGGGTTTATGAGTGAGAAAAAAATACACGAAGACCAAAAATATATAGAGGGATTATTAAAAAACAACTCTTTTATTATACAAGCTATCTATGATAGGTTTGTGCCAAAGGTTATTAATTACATAAAACAAAATAGTGGAGATGCCGATCAAGCACAAGATGTAATTCAAGAAACACTTATTACTATATATAATCAGGCTAGTCAAAAAAAGCTACAACTAACTTGTCCTTTTGATGCGTACTTTTTTCTACTATGTAAACGTAAATGGTTAAACGAATTAAAAAAGAAAACCAATAAAGAGGTAACAATAAATGAAGAAGTACTATCTAAAGATGACGACTCACAAGAGTTAGCTTTTGAAACTTCCTTATTTGGTGAAAAACAAGAGTTATTTAATACCATGTTTCAAAAGTTAGGAAACGCATGTAAAGACTTAATAAAAGCAACTTTTAAAATAAAATCTATGGAAGAAGTTGCCAAAAGTTTAGGCGTAACGTATGCCTATGCTAGAAAAAAGAAATCGCTTTGTATTGGTAAATTAACCAAGCTGGTTCAAGAGTCGCCACAATTTAACCAACTTAATTATTAGCAAAATGAAAGAAGAAGATTATATATTATTTGAAGCGTATTTGGCAGGAGAATTATCTGCGGAAGAAAATACAGTTTTTAAAAACCGATTAGAAACTGAAGATGCTTTTCAAGAAAGCTTCAACACGTACAAAGAGTTATCTGGGTTTTTAGAACATAAATTTAAAAATGAAGAAGAAACAGAAGCTTTTAAATCGAACTTAAAGTCTATTTCTAATACACATTTTAGAGCTACTAAAAATACTTCCGAAGAAAAGAAAAAAGATAGTTCATTTCATCTTTTAAAATATGCCATTGCTGCATGTGTCGTTTTGATGTTTGGTATTGTTACTTTTAATAAAATGAACCAACCTGCTTATAGTGATTATAATGAGCATGGTATAATTGATCTAACGGTTAGAGGTGGAAATATTGGTTTACTAATTAAAACAACTAAAGCGTTTAATAATAAAGAATACGAAAAAGCTTCTGGTTATTTAGAGGACTTACTTCAAGAAGAACCAGATAATAAGGAATATCAATTATATTATGCCGTGACTAATTTTGAATTGGATAAGTTTGAGATTTCTCAACCTATTTTACTGGATTTAGCCAAAAGTAATTCTGCATATAAAAACAAAGCAACTTGGTACTTAGCGTTAAGTAACTTTAAACAAGAAAAAGAAGAAGAATCTATAAAATGGTTGAAACAAATTCCGGAAGGAGCAGACGACTATCGTCAAGCGCAGCAACTTTTAAATAAATTAGAATAATAAGCGAAAGCGATACGATTTTAAATTAGCTATTTTTGCAAAATGATAATTACAGATACACATACACATTTATATAGCGAGGATTTTGATGTAGATAGAAATGAAATGATGCAACGTGCTATTGCAGCAAATGTTACCCGTTTTTTTATTCCAGCAATAGATTCTACGTACACAGAATCGATGCTACAATTAGAAACGGATTTTCCGGAAAACGTGCATTTAATGATGGGTTTACATCCTACGCACGTAAAAGAAAACTATAAAGAAGAACTTGCGCATGTAGAAGAAATGCTTGCCAAGAGAAAATTTGTTGCTATTGGTGAGATTGGTATTGATTTATATTGGGATAAAAGTACATTAGAGATACAACAAGATGCTTTTAGACATCAAATTAAATTAGCGAAAAAATATAAGTTACCTATAGTTATTCATTGTAGAGATGCTTTTAATGAAATTTTTGAAATTTTAGAGGAAGAAAAAGACGATACACTCTTCGGAATTTTTCATTGTTTCACAGGAACTTTAGAACAAGCCAAACAAGCAATTTCTTATAACATGAAATTAGGAATTGGTGGCGTTGTAACTTTTAAAAACGGAAAGATAGATCAGTTTTTAAATCAAATAGATGTAAAGCATATTGTTTTAGAAACCGATTCCCCATATTTAGCACCAAAACCATACAGAGGAAAGCGTAACGAAAGTAGTTATATTGTTAAAGTAGTAGAGAAACTAGCCGAAATTTATGCGGTTTCCGAAGAAAAAATAGCTGCCATTACTACAGCGAATTCAGAACATGTTTTCGGAATCTAAATGTAGTAAGCCTTTCTGCGGAATTTGAGGAAATAAATATAATGTTTGGTCCATGGCAGTGCAGACCGTAATAACTTTAGTGAATTTTTAAATTGTAAATCAAATTGTCGACAACAAAACCAAGCATACTTTTAGTATACACCGGAGGAACCATAGGAATGATAAAAGATTCTAAAACTGGAGCTTTAAGGGCTTTTGATTTTAAAAATTTATCGAATAAAATCCCGGAACTCAATTTGTTAGATTGTGAAATTGAAGCTATTTCATTTGACGAACCAATAGATTCTAGTAATATGAATCCAGAATATTGGTCGCAAATCGCTACAATTATAGAAGAGAATTATAGTCAATTTGATGGTTTTGTAGTTTTGCATGGTAGTGATACTATGAGTTACACGGCATCTGCTCTAAGTTTTATGTTAGAAAATCTAAGTAAGCCAGTCATATTTACAGGATCGCAATTACCTATTGGTGATTTACGCACAGATGCTAAAGAGAATTTAATAACCTCTATACAAATAGCGGCTTTACAAAAAAATAATAAACCAGTTATTCAAGAGGTCGGTTTATATTTTGAGTACAAATTATATAGAGCAAATAGAACTACTAAAATTAATGCAGAGCATTTTGAAGCATTTGCATCCTTAAATTATCCAGATTTGGCAGAATCAGGAGTGCATTTAAAAGTAAATAAGGAGCATTTATTAAAGCCCAAAAAAGGAGCAAAGCTTAAAGTTTTTAAAAAATTCAACGAAAACATTGCGCTAGTAAAACTATTTCCAGGAATCTCAAAAGCACTTTTAGAATCTATTTTTTCTACCCCAAACTTAAAAGGGGTTATTTTAGAAACCTATGGCGCAGGAAACTGTTCTACTGAAAATTGGTTTATTGAATTGTTAGAAAATACCATTAAAAAAGGAGTGCATATTATTAACATTACGCAGTGTTCTGGTGGAAGTGTTGCCATGGGGCAGTATGAAACTAGCGAAAAACTTAAAAAAATAGGTATAATTTCAGGAAAAGACATAACAACAGAGGCCGCTATTTGTAAACTTATGTATTTATTAGGACAAAAAATTATGCCTAAAACCTTCAAAATCACATTCGAAACTCCATTAAGAGGAGAAATGGCTTAAAATTAACTGTCAAAATTTTAACATCTAAACTTTTTTTTGTTATTTGAGCCACTGTAATAAAGGATTAAAAATTAGAGAGAGGTGGCCGAGTGGCTTAAGGCGCACGCTTGGAAAGCGTGTATGCGTTAATAGCGTATCGAGGGTTCGAATCCCTTCCTCTCTGCAAAAGAGTTTTTGTACATTATTTAAAAATTCTTTTGTTGTTTTATATAGATAGGATCAAATAATAATAATATTTCCTTCCGTATAAGCTGCTTTTTTATTTTTTAATTGCATTTTTTTTATATCTTTAACACTTTAACTAATAAAATTAAGATCAAGAACCAATGAAAAGATTATTTTCAATTCTAGCCATAGTATGTTTTATGGCATTCGGAACAGCAAATGCAACAACTAATGCAAGCACTATTGCAACAACAGTTGTTACCACTCAAGATGATGCAGCAGATGCAGCAACAGTTGAATCAGAAGGATTTCACCAAGAACTTAAAAGACGATTTATTGAAGGTGGACCAGGATTCATGGGAATCGTATTATTATGTTTAATTCTTGGATTAGCAATTGCTATCGAGAGAATTATCTTTTTAAACTTATCAAGTACAAATACAAAAAAATTAACGCAAAACGTTGAAGACGCATTACAATCAGGTGGTTTAGAAGCTGCTAAAGAAGTATGTAGAAACACAAAAGGACCTGTTGCCTCTATTTTCTATCAAGGATTAGATAGAGCAGACGGAGATTTAGAAGCTGCCGAAAAAGCGGTTGTAGCTTATGGTGGTGTTCAAATGGGTCAATTAGAGAAAAACGTATCTTGGATTTCTTTATTTATTGCATTAGCACCAATGTTAGGTTTCATGGGAACTGTAATTGGTATGATTCAAGCCTTTGATAGAATTGAAGCAGCTGGAGATATGCAGCCTTCACTTGTTGCAGGTGGTATTAAAGTAGCACTTTTAACAACCGTATTTGGACTTGTAGTTGCAATTATACTTCAAATCTTTTATAATTATATCATTGCAAAAATTGATAGTATCGTTAATGATATGGAAGATTCTTCTATTAACTTAATGGATATGTTATCAAGATATAAGAAGTAATAGTAATAATTCTAATTTTTAAATTATATTATGAATTCACAAAAAATAATTACCATAATAGTAGGACTAATTGGTGTAATAGCCATGTTTTTCCTAATTAGAATTATTGGTGCAGGTGATGAAGCTGTTAAAGCAGGGGAGTCAGGCGGTACAGTAAATACGTTTATGTATATAGCTTATGCGATTTTTATTGTTACTATAGCTTTAGTGGTTATATTTACTCTAAAAAACTTATTCACACATCCAGCAATGCTTAAAAGTGCGTTGATGGCTGTTGGAGCCTTTTTAGTAGTATTCGCCATATGTTACTTTGTTTTAGCTAGTGGAGAAGAAACACCAATGAGAGAAGGTAAAATGCTTTCTGCAGGAGATTCTAAATTAATAGGAGCTGGTATATATATGTTTTATGCGCTTGGTATAATAGCAATAGGAACTATGTTACTATCTTCGGTTAAAAAAATGATTAAATAAGATGGCAAAAAGAGCAGCACCAGAAGTAAATGCAGGATCGATGGCTGATATCGCTTTCTTACTCCTTATTTTCTTCTTAGTAACAACAACTATCGAAACAGATTCTGGTTTAACTAGAAAACTTCCACCAATGGAGGATTCTGATGAAGATGTTATTATTAAAGAGAAAAACATTTTTCAATTAGAAGTTAATAGAAAAAACGAGTTGTTTTTAAAGACAGGTGGAGAGGAAAAAAGAATTGAAATCAAAGATTTGCGTGCATCCGCTGTTACTTTTCTAGATAATGGAGCAGGAACAGGAGATAATGCTTGTAAATTTTGCCAAGGAAAGAAGAACCCAAGGTCCTCTGATAATTTTGATAAAGCAATTATTTCTTTACAGAATGATAGAGCCACGGAGTATGACACGTATATAGCAGTTCAAAATGAAATTATTGCTGCTTATAATGAGTTAAGAAATAGAGAATTTAAAAGAGCATTTCCTACTTTAGATATGAACTTTATTGAGGCTGAAAATGCATATTCAGATGCAAGAACAACACCTGCAACAAAAGCAAAACTTAAAGTGAAATTAGAGGAAATTAAAATACTTGTTCCTCAAAAATTCTCTGAAGCAGAGCCAAAGTCTAATTAGATAAAAAACTTAAATAAAATATGTCTAAATTTAAAAAGAAAAAAGGAGGCGAAATTCCAGCAGTGAATACGGCATCTTTACCAGATATTGTATTTATGTTATTATTCTTTTTCATGGTAGCTACTGTTATGAGACAAAACACTTTAATGATTGAGAATAAATTACCTCAAGCAGATCAAGTTGAAAAACTAGATAAAAAGAGTTTGGTAATGTATATTTATGCTGGTAAACCTAGTACAAATTACAAAAGTCAATATGGAAGTGAGGCTAGAATACAGCTAAACGATAAGTTTGCTGATGTTAAAGACATTGCTGCTTTTATTGCTGCAGAAAGAGCCGCTAAAAGAGAAGAAGAAGTACCTTTTCTTACTACTGCTCTAAAAGTAGATAGTAAAGCAAACATGGGATTGGTAACAGATATCAAACAAGAATTGCGTAAGGTAAACGCATTAAAAATTAATTATACAACTAGAAAAGGTAATGCCTTAGAAGGTTTAAAGAAATAATTATAAATCTTAATTTTATTAAAAGGCGTTTTGAGAAATCATTACGCCTTTTTTTTGTAGCAAATGAAACATATTATTTTTATTGTACTGTGCTTTTTTAGTCTAACCAATTCTTTTTCGCAAGAAGAAAAATCTGTAGAACAAGAGGTCGATTCTTTATATAAAGAAGATCAATTTTATATTGGTGTTACCTATAATTTATTGGTGCAAAGACCAAAGGGCGTTTCACAAAGTGGGTTTTCTAGTGGTTTTCATTTAGGATACATTAAAGACATGCCAATTAACGTAAACCGTAATGTTGCTATTGGTGTAGGCTTAGGTCTTTCTAGTAATTCTTTTAATCAGAATATGTTGATAGATAAGGATAGTGATAGTAAGTATACCTACACGGTTTTAGAGGATAGTGAAACATCGTATACTAAGAATAAATTTACAACCTATATGATTGAAGCTCCCATTGAATTTAGATGGCGAACTTCTACACCAACCGAATATAAATTCTGGAGGATATACACTGGATTTAAATTGGGATATGTGCTAGCCAACTCTTCAAAATTTGTTGGTGACACTACTATTAAACATAGTGGTATTAAAGACTTCAATAAGTTGCAATATGGTTTTACCATTAGCGCAGGTTATAATACCTGGAATATTCACTTCTATTATGCATTAAACACCCTATTTAATAAAGATGCACAATTGGATAGCACAAGTTTAGATATGCATGCAGTAAAAATAGGGTTGATGCTTTATTTACTATAAGTGCGATAATTGAATTGTCTGTTCAGTGCTGCTTGAAAGTTATTTATTCTCAAAGAAACTGGAGGAAACCTAACCTTGCTTTTAGTGCAACCAGTAATTCAATAGCGTAAGTTGCGGTAAAAATCCAATACAAAAACCAGCAAGTAACTCCACATAATTATGAGCTTTTAAGTGCAACCTTGAAGTGGCTATCGCTCCTGTAAGTATTGCCATTATAGCTAACGTGCCATTAATATTTATACCAAAGTGTATGCTTAAAGCGATATAAAACATAAATACACCAGATATAGCAATCATGTGTATGCTTGCTTTGAATTTTAATATAGCTAGAATAAAGCAAGTAAGGTTAGATAGCAATACACCAATAAAAAAATAGTAGAGCTCTATAATCTCACTAGGAGGAAAAACACGCTTTACTATTAAATAGATAATAATGCAATTGAGACCTAAAGGCAAAACACGTTCTTTAGCCGTTTTTAAATAAATGCTATTAGTTTTACCTATCGTTTTTAATAAGTAATATATAAGTATAGGCAGTATTACGGTTAAAATAGAAATAGAAATAAGCTTTGCTTGTATTATTTCTTTAGGAATAAATCTTGGTGATTTGGAAAAGTAAAAAATCACACCAAGTAATGGCATGATTAAAGGGTGAAAAATAAACGATATGCTTTTTAGAATGTGATTCATTAAATCTTTTTTCGCAATCTTGCCACAGGGATATCTAATTGCTCTCTATATTTTGCAACCGTACGTCTAGCAATAGGATAACCTTTTTCTTTTAATATTTTTGCTAAAGCTTCGTCTGTTAAAGGTTTTTTCTTGCTTTCTTCTTCAATAACTGTTTCTAATATTTTTTTAATTTCTCTAGTAGAAACTTCTTCTCCTTTATCATTAGTCATAGACTCACTAAAGAATTCTTTAATCAATTTGGTCCCGTAAGGTGTGTCCACATATTTACTATTTGCAACACGAGAAACCGTAGATACATCCATTTCAATCTCATCTGCAATATCTTTTAAAATCATAGGTTTGAGATTACGCTCATCTCCCGTTAAAAAATATTCGCTTTGGTAATGCATAATAGAACTCATGGTTACAAAAAGCGTCTGCTGTCTTTGCTTAATCGCTTCAATAAACCATTTTGCGGCATCTAGTTTCTGTTTAATAAACATGACCGCATCTTTTTGTGATTTGCTTTTTTGTTTGGTTTCTTTATAGCCTTTAAGCATATTGTTGTATTCTCTCGATACATGAAGTTCTGGAGCATTTCTTCCGTTTAAGGTGAGCTCTAATTCTCCGTTTACAATCTTGATGGCAAAATCTGGAACAACGTGTTCTACTCTTCGGTTATTTCCAGCATAGCTTCCACCTGGTTTTGGATTTAAGCGTTCTATCTCGTGAATAGCGTCTTTAAGTTGTAACTCGCTGATATCAAATTTTTGTAAAAGCTTTTTGTAATGTTTTTTAGTAAACTGTTCAAAAGCTTTATCAATAATACTAGTTGCTAATGCTACATCTGGATGCTGTTCTTTTCTGTGTAACTGAATGGATAAACACTCTTGTAAATTTCTAGCCCCAACTCCTGCAGGATCTAATTGATGTACAATTTTTAAAACTCGTTCAATTTTTTCTTCCGTAGTAAAAACGTTTTGAGTAAACGCTAAATCATCCATAATATCTGATAATTCCCGACGGATATAACCACTTTCATCTACACTACCAACCAAAAATTCTGCGATGTCGCGTTCTTCGTCATTTAGTCTGTAGGTATTCAATTGGTTTACTAAATGTTGTGTAAAAGAAGTCCCTGCGGCATAAGGCATGGTTTTTTCTTCATCGTCTGCACTATAATTATTTACTTGTGTTCTATAATCTGGTACTTCGTCATCGCTTAAATACTCATCTACATTAATATCTCCAGCATCTATGGTTTCGTTGTCATCATAATCATCTTTGGTGTTATCGAGATCATCATCATAGTCACTATCATTTTCTTCTTTACCGCCTTCAAGAGCGGGGTTTTCTTCCAGTTCTTGCTTTAAACGTTGTTCAAATGCTTGTGTTGGCAACTGTATCAATTTCATTAATTGAATCTGTTGTGGGGACAATTTTTGCGATAATTTGAACTGTAAATATTGTTTAAGCATTGTTATGTTTTGATTTTACCTACTTATGTTAGAAATGGTAGTAAAGCTAAAAATAAAAAAAACAATCTAGATTATGCCTAATCTAGATTGTTTTAATTAAAATATTTTTATAATGCGTAATTATTCCGAAGCCTTATTCTCTTTAAAATATTTATACAGAATAGTAACAGCAAGAAAACTCCAAATTAGTCGGTATACCCAAATGTTTAATTCCATTCCGAATATCGTAGCGTGTTCTAAGTTGCTAAAAAAGCTATAGATTACGTTTGCAACGGCTAATATTCCTATTATTAAGGATAATGTTCTATTCATGATGTTATATTTTTAAAACTCTGCGTTTTGAGGTGTTCTTGGGTAAGGGATTACATCACGAATGTTGGTCATTCCTGTTGCAAACATTACCAAACGCTCAAAACCTAAACCAAATCCAGAATGTACAGCGGTACCATATTTACGTAAATCTAAATACCACCAAAGTTCTTCTTCCGAAATATCTAATGCCGCCATTTTTTCTTTTAAAACATCTAAACGCTCTTCACGTTGTGCACCACCAACTATTTCTCCTATTCCTGGAAAAAGAATATCCATAGCGCGAACCGTTTTACCATCTTCATTTAAACGCATGTAAAATGCTTTAATGTTTGCAGGATAGTCAAATAAGATTACTGGACATTTAAAATGTTTTTCTACTAAGAAACGTTCGTGTTCACTTTGTAGATCTGCTCCCCATTCTTCAATAATATAATTGAATTTTTTCTTCTTGTTTGGCTTCGAGTTTCTTAAAATATCAATAGCTTCCGTATAACTTACACGTTTGAAATTATTGTCTACAACGAATTTTAATTTTTCAATTAAACTCATTTCACTGCGTTCTGCTTGTGGTTTTGTTTTTTCTTCGTCCAATAAACGAGTTTCTAAAAATTCTAAATCTTCTCGGTTATTTTCTAAAATATGAGTTAAAACCGATTTCATAAAGTCTTCCGCTAAATCCATATTTCCAGCTAAATCCATAAAAGCAACTTCTGGTTCAATCATCCAAAATTCAGATAAATGACGCGAAGTATTGGAGTTTTCTGCTCTAAATGTAGGTCCGAAAGTATATACTTTACCAAGAGACATCGCGTATGTTTCTGCTTCTAATTGCCCCGAAACGGTTAAGTTGGTTTCGCTTCCGAAGAAATCTTCTTTAAAATCTACTTTCCCATCTTCTGTTAATGGAGGCGTTTTAGCATCTAAATTAGTTACTCTAAACATTTCACCAGCGCCTTCTGCATCACTTCCTGTGATGATTGGCGTGTGCATGTAGTAAAAACCGTTTTCATTAAAGTATTTATGAATGGCAAAAGATAAGCTAGAACGTAAACGCATGATCGCACTAAAGGTGTTGGTACGAGTACGTAAATGTGCATTTTTTCTTAAAAACTCTAACGTATGTTTTTTAGGTTGTATAGGATACTCTTCAGGATCGGAGTCTCCAAGAATTTCGATGCTGGTTACAACAATCTCTACTTTTTGACCTTTACCTTGGCTTTCTATCAGTTCTCCTTTAATATGTACTGCAGCTCCAGTTGTGATGCGCTTAAGCGTGTTTTCGTCTGTGTTTTCAAAATCGACAACACATTGTATATTGTTAATTGTCGATCCGTCATTTAAGGCAATAAAACGTTTAGCACGAAAGGTTCTAACCCAACCGTTTATTTCTATTTCTTGACCAAATTGGTCTTTGGCTAATAATTGTGAAACTGTATTAGTGTTCATTGTATTTAATTTTTTTTCATCTACGCCAAGGCTTCGATGTATATGGATGCAAATATAATTTATTGTTGTATTTATTCTTCAGAAACATTTAGATTTTCATCTTCGTCATTTTCTTCAGGAATAATATTTATCGCTGGTTCTCTTAAAACTTCTTTGTTGGCAATACTTCTTTCTAGTGAAAGTAATAAAGATGGTAAAAGTAATAAATTAGAGAGCATGGCAAATAATAGCGTTGTAGAAACTAAGGCTCCTAAAGCTACTGTACCTCCAAAGCTTGAAAAGGTAAACACCAAAAACCCGAAAAATAATACGATAGATGTGTAAAACATACTCACTCCGGTTTCTCGTAAAGCGGCGTAAACCGATTTTTTAATTTTCCAGTGATTGGCAATTAATTCTTGTCTGTATTTTGCTAAAAAGTGAATGGTATCATCTACAGAAATACCAAATGCAATACTAAAAACTAATATGGTAGATGGTTTTATTGGTACTCCCAAATACCCCATTAATCCTGCTGTAATTAATAACGGTAATAGGTTTGGTATTAAGGAAACAATGATCATTCTGAAAGATCGAAACATATATGCCATAAACAATGCTATTAATAAAATAGCAAGCGATAATGAAATGGCTAAGTTTTTTACTAAATATTTTGTTCCTTTTTGAAAAACTAATGCTTTTCCTGTCATGGTAATGTTGAAGTTTTCTTTAGGAAAAACCTTGTCTATTTTATTTTGAAGGTTTTCTTCAATGCGTTCCATTTTGTCTGTACCAATATCTTTCATGAAAGTGGTGATACGTGCATATTGTCCTGTGCTATCCACAAAGTTTTTAAGCAAGTCTACATCAGACGATGAGTTTTTTGCATACGACATGATAAAACTGTTTTCTTGACTTGTTGGCAATTGGTAATATTTCGGATTACCATTATAATAAGCCTGTTTCGAGTATTTTACTAAACTTACTACAGAAATTGGTTTAGAGAGTTCTGGCGTTTCCAGAATAACTTCTTCTAGTTGATCCATTCGTTTTAAGGTAGAAAGTTTCATAACTCCCTTTTTACGTTTGGTATCTACTAAAATTTCTAGAGGCATAATTCCATTAAACTCTTCTTCAAAAAATCGGATATCTTGAAAGAATCCGGACTTTTTAGACATGTCTTCAATTAAACTACCAGAAATTTTGATTTGAAAAATACCAATGATACTCAGTGTTAAAAGTACCACAGAAGTGATATAAATGGTAATTCGTTTTTGTTTTACCATGCGTTCAATCCAATCTACAAAACCACCAATCCATTTTTTATTTAGGTGTTCTAAATGTCTGTCTTTAGGATACGGTAAAAAGGTGTAAATAATAGGAATGATTAGTAAACACAATATAAAAATGGAGATTATACTTAAAGATGCAACAATACCAAACTCTTTTAAAAGCTGACTTTCGGTTAAAATAAATGTTGCAAAACCAGATGCTGTGGTAACATTGGTCATTAATGTAGCATTACCAACTTTGGTGATTACACGTTGTAAAGATCTTACTTTGTTACCATGTAATTTTACTTCAAGTTGGTACTTATTAATTAAGAAAATACAGTTAGGGATACCAATTACAATTATTAATGGTGGAATTAGTGCGGTTAAAACCGTGATTTCATAGCCAAGTAAACCAATAATACCAAAGGTCCACATCACACCAAAACAAACTACAATAAGGGATATAAAAGTTGCTCTAAACGACCTGAAAAATAAAAAGAAAATAAAAGATGTAACTAGCAGTGCTAAACCAATAAACTTGCCGATCTCATCTACAATGTTTTGCGCATTTAAAGTTCTAATGTAAGGCATTCCAGATACTCTAACATCTAGATTTGTTTGTTTTTCAAAAGCAGTAATTTTAGGTATAAGGTTATCAAAAACAAAATCTTTTCTAGCGGCAGTATTTACAATTTCCTTATTCATGTAAATTGCTGTACGTACCGTTTTTGTGTTTTTGTTAAACAGAAAATTGTCGTAAAAAGGATATTTCTCAAACAGTTCTTCTTGTAGAAGATCTATTTGTTCTATGGAGGTTATCGAATCTTTTATAAAAGGTTCTAGTGCAAATTTTTCATTCTTGGTGTCTTTTATCAGTTTCTGAAGATCGCTAATCGAGACTACCGTTTCTACTTCGTCTGTGTTTTTAAAACTTTGGGAAAGTTTGTTCCAAGCGTTTAATTTTTCGACTGTAAAAAGGGTCGTGTCTTTTACACCTAAAACAATTAGGTTTCCTTCTTCACCAAAAATATCAAGAAAGTTGTTATATTTTTGATTTACTTCATGGTCATCTGGTAATAAATTCGCTTCGGTGTATGTAAAGCGCATGTATTTCCATTGGGTAGCAAGTAATCCAGTAGCCAATAATATACCAAGTATAATGGCGATTTTATTACGTAGAATTAGTCTTGCAACAACATCCCAAAAGCTTTTTGTAAATAGTTTGAACATAGTATAATTAAAAAAATGCATCTATTTAAGGACATTTTAAGACTTTTAATTGAGGCAAAATTACGTCGTTAAATTAGAGTGGTAAAGGTAGGAAAAAGCTAGGTATAACAAAGTCTTAAATTGTTATAAAGTAACGTTAAATGTAAATTTTAACGCCATATTATCTTCTAGTTTAGGTAAATGATATCCGCCATATCTGTAGGTGAAACTTAAACCGAAACCAAAAAATAGTTTATTGATTTCTAAACCAGATTCTGTAAAGCCTTTTTCAAGGGTATTAAAGGTAATTTGTTGGTGTCTTTCTGTATTGCTCATGTTACCAATAGCAAATCTAGAAATTAGTACTAATTCTGGATTGAAACGTCTGCTTATTTTAAACGGACTTAAATGATGTTTGAATTGTAAGGTGGTGATTCTATCGGAAAAGAACTCGTTAAAAAACATCGTTTCAAAGCTTGTTACGCCAGCTACAGAAAACCGTTGCATAATAGTTTCCTTATTTATATTATTGGGATACGCGTGATATAAATGTGATAAAGGAGTTTCTCCACTTGCTAATCCAGCAGTAACCGTTAATAAGGAAAATGCTTTGTTGCCATATTCTTTTTTAAAGATGGTTCTAAAATCTAGTTTCGAAAAATTAAAGTCGCCATTAAGAACATCACTAAAACTTTTAGTGTATTGTAAAGTGAATTTAGGATAGCCTTCTTTTAGTATTTTAAATTTATTATCGATAGTTTCAAAAGAACTAAAAGGACTCCATTGCACCGCTGTTTTAGAAGTACTTAAATGCATTTGATTGTATACGTTGTTGTTTACTGCAAAACTATAATCATAGGTTGTATTTATATTGCTAACTGCAAACTCGGTTTCACCAATCAAACTCGGTGATAGTTGATGTTCTAAAGAAATCGCTTTTGTAATATGTTTATAGAACAAATTGATATTTAGAAGTCTTGGTTCAAAAAGCTGGAAAAACCTGCTGTCTGTTAAAAAGGTAGAGCTTCCGGTTTCACTTAAATCGTCGGTGTATGAGAAGTTTAGCCACGTATTTGTTTTTTCGTTTAGTTTAATTCCTGAACCAAAACTATACTTAAAAGCATGATCTCTAAAACCATAAACGAGGTAGGTATTGAATCTTATTTTTTCTGAAAATGCATTATTTGTTTGTCCGCCAAGTCCATTTCTAGATCCTTCATATTGGTTATATTTCACTAAATATCTTAAGTCAATATCAAAATATTTTGTTGGGAAATAACCATTACCTAATTGCTGTAAAAAGGCTTTTCTTTTCAGGGAATCTTTAGTTACAACTTTAATGGAATCTGTTGAAATTGGTGTTTGAGCTTTACTTAAAAAGAAGGATAAACAAAGTAGAAATGTAAAGCAGTATTTTTTCATTAATATTATAGGGATGCATTTATAGAGGTAGCTAGTACTTCTTTGATGTTGGTTCTATAGCCTAATTCTTTTAGAACAATTTCCCCTTTTTTATTAATTACGATACTTGTAGGGTAGCTATTTACGCCATACATGGTAATGACATCATTAGCATCTGCTAAAATAGTATACGCAAACGGGTTACTTTCTAAAAAATCATTTACAACTCCTTTTTTATTGAAAGTAAGCGCTAAAAACACAACTTCTTCCTCTTTAAAATTAGCTGCTAATTTGTTTAGTTCTGGCATCTCTGCAATGCACGGTCCGCATTTTGTAAACCAAAAATTAAGGACAACTACTTTGCCTTTTAGTTCGGATAGTTTATAGGATTTGCCATGTATATCTTTTGCAATAAAATCTAAAGCACGTTCACCAGGAGCAAATATAGCTTCTGCATTTTGTTCTATTAAAATAGGTGCGTTGCTTTTTTTTAGGAACAGAAGACTTTTCAACTTTCCATTTGTATCCGCAAAAAAAATAGGTTTGTAATCTGTGTTTGTCATTAAAGACAAGCTAGCCATAGAAAGCAGTTTACCTTGTTCATTAAACAACAAAACATCTGGCGTAATATTAATTGGGGTGCTTGCTATTTGTGCTTCCGTTAGTTGGTACTGATTGGCAGGTATAAATGGATATTTATTTTGTGCAACACTAATAGCACATTGAAATAAGCAAAGGATTAATAAAAGGCGAAGTGTTTTTTGCATAATTAGATAAACGAAAAATATATGTTATTGGTATAAAAAAAGCGACAAGAACGTCGCTTTTAAATTATACGGTCATGATTTCTTTTTCTTTAACAGCAAATACTTCATCAATTTTTTTGATATAGTTGTCAGTTAAACCTTGTACATCTTTCTCTGCATTTTTTAGAAGATCCTCAGAGATCCCATCTGCTTTTTTCAGGTCGTTATTCGCTTCTTTTCTTGCGTTTCTAATACCAACTTTTGCGTCTTCTACTTCGGCTTTTGCTTGTTTTGCTAAATCACGTCTGCGTTCTTCTGTTAGAGGCGGAACGTTGATAATAATAAGATCACCATTATTCATTGGGTTAAAACCAAGGTTAGCGTACATAATACCGCGCTCAATTTCTTGAAGCATATTTTTTTCCCAAGGTTGCACGGTAATCGTTCTACCATCTGTAGTATTTACATTGGCAACTTGAGCTAATGGCGTTTGTGAACCATAATAATCTACCATTACACTACCAAGCATGGCAGGGCTAGCTTTACCAGCTCTAATGTTGGATAATTGTTTTTCTAGATGCTTCATGGCGTTTACCATTGCTTCTTTTGTTCCGTCTATTATAAATTGGATGTCTTCGTTCATTTTTTAAGAAATTTTAATATACTAGTTTAGTTTTCAAAAACTAAGCCAAAGTTTAGATTCGCTTTTTTAAGGGAATACCAATTTTGGGGTGTACTAAGATAATTACTTGTTATGAAAGTTACAAGTTTACTTTTGTACCAATATTTTCACCAGAAACTACTTTCATTAAGTTTCCTCTTTTATTCATATCAAAAACAATGATTGGTAATTTGTTTTCTTGGCTTAAGGTAAATGCTGTTGTGTCCATTACTTTTAGTCCTTTACGCAATACATCATCAAAAGTAATATGGTCAAATTTAATTGCTGTACTATCTTTTTCTGGATCTGCATTGTAAATCCCATCTACACGAGTTCCTTTTAAAATGACATCTGCTTCAATTTCAATAGCTCTTAAAACTGCTGCAGAATCTGTAGTAAAATATGGATTCCCTGTTCCACCACCAAAAATAACAACACGACCTTTACGTAAATGGCTCATTGCTTTTCTACGAATAAAAGGCTCTGCTACTTCGTTAATTTTTATGGCAGTTTGTAAACGGGTTTTAACATCGGCATCTTCTAGAGCATTTTGTAACGCTAAACCGTTAATAACAGTTGCTAACATTCCCATATGATCTCCTTGTACGCGATCCATACCATTCATGGCTCCAGCAACACCTCTAAAAATGTTTCCACCACCAATTACAATGGCAACTTCTATACCTAGCTCTGTAATTTCTTTAATGTCATGTGCATATTCTGCTAAACGTTCTGGATCAATACCATATTGGCGATTTCCCATTAAGGCTTCCCCAGATAATTTTAAAAGAATTCTTTTGTATTTCATTTTGTTTAGCTAATTGTGAGCTTACTGCTTTTTGCAGAAACTTAGAGTTTAGCAAATATAATCAATATCTTTTTTTACGAAAGCAGAATTGTAGAAATAAAAAAACCACTACGTCATAAATTGAAGAGTAGTGGTTTTTAAAAATGGTGTTTCTTATTTATTCTATTTTAGTTAATGTCCAAATACTATTTTCTGGTATGGTAATCTTTTCATTAGTATTATTAATATTACCAGTGTTGTTAATTCTCATTCTAATTTTTTCTACTCCATTTTCTACAAAACGTGTCATTTTAATTCTACCATAAACACCTGGTTTTGTTTTTTCCTGAATAGCAAGAATAATAAAACGTGTATTTGGTGCACATGCTGGGCAAGGTGGAAAACCTCTATTATCTGTTGTAATATCATCAGATAAAATACTATTATCTTCGTTAATAATATTTAGCACTTCATTTGGTACATCTAGTAATAAAGGAGGAAAAGAATTTACTAAAACTATTCCATTTTCTCTGTATTTATATTCACCAACTAATTCATCAAAAGAATCTCCATCTGCATCAGTGCGGTTTATTTTTTTGTTAAATATTATCTCTAAAGAATTGGTTCCGTTTTCCCATTTCCATCTGCCAATATATGCATCGAAGTCATTATCGATATCTTTAAAATAATTATTAATATGAGTTCTATCGACTTGTTGTCCTTCCTCTACAAATATTGGAACAATATTTTTTTGTGCTTTGCAGCTAAAAAAAGAGACTAATACTAAAGTTATAATTAATATATTTTTCATGATTTTTAAAGATATAAAAAAACCACTACGTCTTTAAAAAAAAGAGTAGTGGTTTTTTAATAATTTATTCTAGTTAACGATTTCCGCTTTCACGGAAATGAAAAAATATAATTTTCTATCCTAAAGATACACGTTTAAATGCAGTAACAGTAAGATTTTTAGATGCTACATATTCTGCAACAGTCATTTTTTCATCTTTAATAAACTTTTGATCTAATAAACATTGTTCTTGATCTAAAGTTGTGTTATCGCTAACAAAACGTTCCATTTTTCCAGGAAGAATTCTATCCCAAATTTGCTCTGGTTTTCCTTCTGCTTTTAATTCCGCTTTAGCAGCTTCTTCTGCTTTTGCTAAAACTTCAGGAGTTAGTTGTGCCATAGAAATAAATTCAGGTACGTTTTTAAGTGTTTTACCTAAACGACCTAATTCAATATTATCTTTTTCTATAACTGCAATTCTTGCTTCTGTTTCACTTGCTACAAATGCAGGATCAAAACCTTTATAAGATAAAGAAGTTGCTCCCATAGATGCTACTTGCATTGCTACGTCTTTTGCTACTGCTTCTGCATCATCTGTTTTTTCAGATAAACCAACTAAAGCCCCAATTTTGTTAATATGTACGTACGTACCAACATAAGGTGCTTCTAATTTTTCAAATCCGTTGATTTCTAATTTCTCACCAACAACACCTGTTTGCTCTACTAATTTTTCAGCAACTGTCATTCCTCCAAAATCTGCAGCTAAGAAATCTTCTTTATTATCAAAGTTGATTGCTATGTCTGCAAATTGGTTAGCTAATGCTAAGAAAGATTCGTTTTTACCAACAAAATCCGTTTCACATCCTAAAACTATAGTTACACCAACAGTGTTGTCTGCATTAATTTTAGAAACTGCTGCACCTTCACTAGAGTCACGATCTGCTCTTTTAGCTGCTACTTTTTGTCCTTTTTTACGTAAAACTTCAATTGCTTTGTCAAAATTACCTTCTGCTTCTACTAAAGCATTCTTGCAATCCATCATTCCAGCTCCTGTAGCTTGTCTTAATTTGTTTACTTCTGCCGCTGTTATTTTTACCATAGCTTGCCTATATTTTGTAATTTAAAAAAGTCGTACCATCAAATTTCTAAAAAGAAAAAGAACGAAACGACTTTTTTAAGTTGTGTTAATGTTATATTATTCTTCCTCGTCTTTTGCTACTTCCGCTTTTTCTGCTTTAGGAGCTGGAGCTGCTGCTTTCTTTTCTGCCTTTGGAGCATCTTTTTCTGCTTTACGCTCTGCTAAACCACCAGCAATTGCATTAGTAACATGCGTTAAAATCTTGTCAATTGATTTAGAAGCATCATCATTTGATGGTATAACGTAATCTACTTGACGTGGATCAGAGTTCGTATCTACCATTGCAAATATTGGAATGTTTAATTTTTGTGCTTCTTTAATTGCAATATGCTCACGCTTAATATCTACAACAAATAAAGCTGCTGGTAAACGAGTCATATCGTTAATAGAACCTAAATTCTTTTCTAATTTAGCTCTTAAACGATCTACTTGTAATCTTTCTTTTTTAGAAAGAGTCATGAATGTTCCATCTTTCTTCATTCTATCAATAGTAGCCATTTTTTTAACAGCTTTTCTAATAGTAACAAAGTTGGTTAACATTCCACCAGGCCAACGCTCAGTAATGTAAGGCATATCTACGCTACCTGCTTTTTCTGAAACGATGTCTTTTGCTTGTTTTTTTGTAGCAACAAATAAAATTTTACGACCGGAAGCTGCAATTTTTGCAAGTGCATCTCCAGCTTCGTCCATTTTAGCTGCTGTTTTATAAAGGTTGATTATATGGATGCCATTACGCTCCATATATACGTAAGGAGCCATATTTGGATCCCACTTACGTGTAAGGTGACCAAAGTGTACACCTGCTTCAAGTAATTCTTTTACTTCTACTGCCATTTTGAAATAGTTTACGTTCTGTTGATTAGCAATGTTCCATTTTGCTTTTCGCTTATAGCGGATAGCTTTTTGGCTTCATTTAGATGCTTAACTAAATCCTGTGCTTTTAAATTAAAGACGCTAGGACAACAATAACTGTTTAAATTTTGTTTTATTTTCAACAGAATGGAAAGACTGTAAAACAGATTTCCAATACTGTTGAAGGATACTATTAACGTTTCGAGAATTGGAATTTCTTACGCGCTTTCTTCTGTCCGAATTTCTTACGCTCCACCATTCTTGGATCTCTTGTTAATAAACCTTCTGGTTTTAAAATTAATCTGTTTTCAGCATCTATTTCGCACATTGCACGAGATAAACCTAAACGGATTGCTTCTGCTTGACCTGTAATACCTCCTCCGAATACATTAACTGTAATATCAAAGTTGCCATCGTTGTTAGTCATAACTAAAGGTTGATTTACTTTGTACTGCAAGGTTGCAGTAGAAAAGTAATCTGTCATGTCTTTTTTATTTACTGTTATCTTCCCAGTTCCTGCGGCAAGATATACACGTGCAACAGCCGTTTTTCTACGACCAATTTTGTGAATTACATCCATGTTATTTGAATTCTTCTAAGTTAATTGTTTTTGGTTTTTGAGCTTCATGTGTATGAGCTGTACCAACAACAACATTTAAATTACGGAATATTGCTGCACCTAATTTGTTTTTAGGAAGCATTCCTTTTACTGATTTTTCTACTAATCTTGTTGGATCTTTTCCAAACAATTCTGTAGCAGTTAAACTTCTTTGACCACCTGGGTAACCAGTATGACGGATATAAGATTTGTCCGTCCACTTTTTCCCTGTTAAGTTGATTTTTTCTGCATTGATAACAATTACGTTATCTCCACAATCAACATGTGGTGTGAAGCTAGGTTTATGTTTTCCTCTTAAAAGTTTTGCAACTTTAGAAGATAAACGACCCAAAGATTGACCTTCAGCATCCACTAAAACCCACTGCTTATCTACAGTAGCTTTGTTTGCTGAAATCGTTTTGTAGCTTAATGTGTCCACGTTATTAATAATTTTTTTACCCGTCTATAGACTAGGTAGATTAAACATTCCTCTCTCAAAAAGAGTTTGCAAATTTACGATTATATATTTGAATACCAAATAGTGAGGTAATTTATTTTTTTATTGATTTTCAATAGGTTAAACTTACTTCCTAAGGAAGGATACTTTAAAATAGATTTTTAAAGCGATACCTATTATGTATTGCTCTCTTTTATTAGCTTTGCATTTCTAAAAAAACATAGATATGATTTCAGTAGATGCTTTAGCAGTTGAGTTTAGTGGGCACACCTTATTTAGTGATGTGTCTTTTACTATTAATGAAAATGATAAGATTGCATTAATGGGTAAAAATGGTGCGGGAAAATCTACTATGATGAAGATTATTGCTGGTGTACAAAATGGAACTCGCGGCCATGTGCGTTATCCAAAAGAAGCGGTAATAGCATATTTACCACAACATTTATTAACCGAAGATAATACTACTGTTTTTGACGAAGCCTCTAAAGCCTTTAGTCACGTATATACCATGCGTGATGAAATGGATGCTCTAAATAAGGAATTAGAAACGCGAACCGATTATGAATCGGATGCCTACATGAAAATTATTGAGCGTGTTTCCGATTTAGGGGAAAAATATTATGCATTAGAAGATGTAAATTATGATGCTGAAGTAGAAAAGGCATTAAAAGGATTAGGTTTTAAACAAGAAGATTTTACTAGACTAACCAATGAATTTAGTGGTGGTTGGCGTATGCGAATAGAACTGGCTAAAATTTTATTACAGAAACCAGACCTTATATTATTAGATGAGCCTACCAATCATATTGATATCGAATCTGTAATTTGGCTGGAAGACTTTTTAGTAAATAAAGCGAATGCGGTAGTTGTGATTTCACATGATAAAGCGTTTATCGATAATATTACCAATCGTACTATTGAAGTAACTATGGGACGTATTTATGATTATAAAGCAAATTATAGTCATTATTTACAATTGCGTGAAGATAGACGTGTACATCAAATTAAGGCATTTCAAGAGCAACAACGATATATTGCAGATAATCAAGCTTTTATTGATAGGTTTAAAGGGACGTTTTCTAAAACCAATCAGGTGACTTCTCGTGAGCGCATGTTAGAGAAATTAGAAATTATTGAAGTCGACGATTTAGATACTTCGGCATTAAAACTGCGTTTCCCGAAAACGCAACGTTCTGGTGATTATCCGGTAACGGTAAAAGATGTTTCTAAATCTTACGATGCACATGTGGTGTTTAATAACGCGAATATGTCTATTGCTCGTGGTGAAAAAGTATGTTTTGTAGGTAGAAACGGAGAAGGTAAATCGACCATGATAAAAGCTATTTTAGGTGAAATAGAGGTGGAAGGTACTTGTTCTTTAGGGCATAATGTGAAAGTGGGATATTTTGCACAAAACCAAGCCGCTTTATTAGATGAAGAGCTAACGGTTTTTCAAACCGTAGATGAAGTTGCTAAAGGAGATGTACGTACACAGATAAAAAACATTCTAGGTCGTTTTATGTTTAAAGGGGAAGATATTGACAAAAAAGTAAGTGTGCTTTCCGGAGGTGAAAAAACCAGATTGGCGATGGTGAAACTTTTATTAGAGCCTGTAAACTTGCTTATTTTAGATGAACCTACAAACCATTTAGATTTAAAATCTAAAGATGTACTAAAGGAAGCTTTATTAGATTTTGATGGTACTTTAATATTAGTATCACACGATAGAGATTTTCTACAAGGTTTATCTAATAAAGTATTCGAGTTTAAAGACAAACGTGTCATCGAGCATTTTGAAACCGTGGATGATTTCTTAGCTAGAAATAGAATAGAAAGCTTAAAAGCTATTGATTTATAATCGATTTATTTTATAAGGGTTTTAAAACGATTTCATTTTTGGAATCGTTTTTGTATTTAACAGTATGCACAATATTTAATTTAACCATTAGTTATATCCTTATGAGAGTATTATTAGCCATCGTATTTCTGTTTTATTCCTTAAGTTCTTTTGCGCAATGGGAACCTGGTTTTGATGTTAAAGAAGCTACTTCTACCATTGCTATGTGTAATAGTTTTAATTTTATAGAACAATATGGAACTAGCGAAAATATAATTCCGCAACATTTCAATTTGCACTATACTTCAGATGTACTAGGAATGGATAATAAGTTTGAAGTTTATGAAAACGAAAATGTAGGCGTTATTAACTATAGAGGTTCTACAGATAAAATGATTAGTTGGGTAGAAAATTGCTACTCTGCTATGATTCCGGCAACAGGAGAAATTATTATAGATGAGAAAGTGCATGATTATACTTTTGCTTCCAATGAAAATGCTGCGGTTCATGCTGGCTACGGATTAACAGTGGTGATGCTTTCCGAAGAAATTATAGAACAAATCCAAGTCTTAAACAAAAAAGGAATTTATAATATTATGATAACGGGTCATAGTCAAGGTGGTGCTTTGGCAAGCCTGACAAGAGCATATTTAGAAAATTTACCAAAAGGCGAAGTATCTAAAAAAAATAGATATAAAACCTATGCGTATGCGCAACCTATGTCTGGAAATAAAGAGTTTGCCGAAGAATACAATACTAGATTTAGTGATGCAGGAACGAGTTATTCTATTATAAATGCCGAAGATCCTGTGCCTTATATGCCTTTTAATTATGAAGAAGAAAAACTAATTACGAAGAAAAAAATTGGGGCATGGATTTTTGGTGATAGCCAATTTAAAGCAAAGAAACTTGGTCAAGATGCTTTTATACGTTTGTTTGAAAGAGGATTGACTGGTTATGTAAAAGGCAGCAACTCGTTAATTAATAAGATTCTAGGATTGAAATTCGGAAAGATTGAAATGCCAGCATTTGTGGCTGATATTAATTATTATCCTACAGGAGAATTGAAAGAGCTTCCTGTATTTGACTATCCTAAAGTGGAAGTAGATGTTCGTGATGTGACCGAAAAAGAATTAAGTGCATTAGAACAAGATGCCAATGGAAAATGGTATAAAAAGGAAGCTAAATTTTTTCAGCATAAGCCTTATAATTATTATGTCGCTGTGTTAAAAAAATGGAATGCTCCTGCGTATAACCAATTAGAAGATAGGTATTTGCTTAGTGATTTGTAAAAGTTACTATTTTTATTCTCAGTTTGTAAACCCTGATTTTATATTTTATATGCGGTAGCATTTCTTCCCAAAAACATAGAAATCAAACTATATTTACTGGCTTTATTTTATTTCTGTAGACTTTACACTTCTAAAATATATGCTAAACCCTTTTATAATAATGGTTAAGAGTCTTTTTTTGACTATTTTTGCAGCAATATGCAAGAATTAAAACTTTCAGATTGGTTACCTACCACAAACAAAGAGGTGAAAATACGCGGTTGGCAAGAGCTAGACGTTATACTTTTTAGTGGAGATGCTTATGTAGATCACCCTACGTTTGGTCCTGCAGTAATTGGTCGTATGTTAGAAAGTTTTGGTTTGCGTGTTGCTATTGTACCGCAACCTAGTGTAACCGATAATTTACAAGATTTTGTAAAATTAGGGAAGCCAAAATTATTTTTTGGTGTCACAGGAGGTTGTATGGATCCTATGATTAGCAACTATAATGCGAATAAAAAAAGAAGGGATAAAGATGCCTATACGCCAAATGGTGATATTGGTTTTAGACCCGATTATGCAACTTCTGTATATTCTAAAATATTAAAAGACAAATGGCCAGATACACCAGTTTTAATTGGTGGAATAGAAGCGTCATTGCGTCGTGTTACACATTACGATTATTGGAGTGATAAGCTAATGCCATCTATTTTAGAAACTTCTAAAGCAGATATGTTAGTGTACGGAATGGGAGAACAACCCTTACGTGAAGTAGTGCGTTTATTAGAAAAAGGAGTTCCTTTTTCTAGTATAAATACCGTGAATCAAACCGCTGTATTAATGAATAAGGATGAAAAAATTCCGAAAAACAGTAATTGGGAAGACATAGAAATCCAGTCTCATGAAGTTTGTTTAAAGGACAAGAAGAAATATGCTTCTAATTTTAAAACCATAGAGCAAGAATCCAATAAGCTTGCAGCAAGAAGAATTTTTCAAAAAATAGGGGATAAGACGTTGATGATAAATCCGCCGTATCCTACCATGACAGAAGCTGAAATTGATGCTTCTTTCGATTTACCATATACCAGATTACCACATCCAAAATATAATAAGCGTGGGCCAATTCCTGCATTCGAAATGATTAAGTTTTCCATCAACATTCACAGAGGATGTTTTGGAGGTTGTAGCTTTTGTACTATTTCTGCGCATCAAGGAAAATTTATTGCGTCCCGTAGTAAAGAGTCTATTTTAAAAGAAGTAGATACGGTTGCAAATATGCCAGACTTTAAAGGCTATTTGAGCGATATTGGAGGGCCAAGTGCCAATATGTATCAAATGAAAGGAAAAGTACAATCTATTTGTGATAAGTGTGTTGCACCTAGTTGTATTTCTCCAGTAATATGTAGTAATTTAGATACGTCGCATAAGCCGTTAACCGAATTATACCAAGCGGTAGATAGTCATCCAAAAGTAAAAAAATCTTTTATAGGTTCTGGAATTAGACATGATATGTTGGTGCCAGAATTTAATAAAAATGCAGATCCGAAAGAATTGGATGCCTATACTGAAGAAGTGATGACGAAGCACGTTTCTGGTCGACTTAAAGTAGCGCCAGAACATACTAGTGATCCGGTTTTAAAACTGATGCGTAAACCATCGTTTAAATACTTCCATAAGTTTAAAGAGCGTTTTGATAAGATTAATGTAGCCAAGAATTTAAAGCTTCAGTTGATTCCTTATTTTATATCAAACCATCCTGCTTGTGAAGTAGAAGATATGGCAAACCTAGCTGCCGAAACGAAAGATTTGGGTTTTCAGCTAGAACAAGTACAAGGTTTTACACCAACGCCAATGACGGTTGCTACGGTAATTTATTATAGTGGTTATCATCCCTACACGCTTAAAAAAGTGAACACACCAATTACTAGAAAAGAGAAAGATGAACAACATCGTTTTTTCTTCTGGTATAAAGAGGAAAATAAAGCGTGGATAAAAAAGACTTTAAATAGGTTAGGGCGTGAAGATTTACTAAAAGTTCTGCTTCCTGAAAAAGATGAAAAGTGGCGTAAAAATAAACCAACAGGGGACGCTAAAAACACATTTAATGATGCTGTTGCACCTATTCCTTTTAATCAAAGAAAGGATAAAGCGAAGTTTAGAGGTAAGAAGAAAAGACGTTAGGTTTTTAAACGTGTTATTTTAAAAATATAGTTTTTTTCTGAAAGTACTTTTTTTTCAAAGTTATGGCTTTCGTTCTTTAAGTTTTGAAGGAGGTTTTAGTGTTATTTCAATTGTTTTTTACTTGAAATCCGAAAATTACTACATGGGTTAAAAAGACTTTTATAATTGCATTATTGGAAGCTATTTGCTTCGTATGCTGCACTCGCAAAGAAATCAAACCTCTTTTTTGTAATAGGTTTCTAAAACAGCATCTATCGTATCTACAACTTGTTTCGCATTCTCTTTCGTGAAACATAAAGGAGGTTTCGTTTTTAGTACACTATCATCGGGACCATCTGTACTAATAAGAATAAAGCGGTGTCGCAGTTCATTTTTAATATAATGCGCCAATTCGGTATTTGGTGCTATACTGTTTTCCTTTACTATTTCAACGCCAATAAATAATCCAGAACCACGCACATCACCAATACAATGATATTTCTCTTTTAGTTTTTTGAAAAGCGACAGGTAATAATCTCCAACCAATTTGGCGTTTTGCTGTAGTTGGCTATTCTCAATTTCTTGTAAAACGGTTAATGCTATTTTACAGGACACAGGATTACCCCCAAAAGAACTGAAAAATTCCACACCTTTTTCGAATGAACTAGCAATTTCTTTGGTAGTAACCACAGCGCCCATTGGATGTCCATTAGCAATTGGTTTGCCTAGAATTACAATATCCGGAATGACCTCTTGCGCTTCAAATCCCCAAAAATGATCTCCTAAACGTCCAAAACCAGTTTGTACTTCATCGCTTATGCAAACACCACCTTGTTTTCTAATGGCTGGATAAATTGCTTTTAAATAACCTTTTGCTAAAGGCACTTGTCCGCCACAACCAACTACAGGTTCTGTGATAAATGCGGAAATTTTAGAAGCGCTATTTTCCATTTGTGCAATCGCATCTTTTGCATATGCTTGCCCAGCGGTTCCATCATTGTTGGTGTATTTTCCTCTATAGGTATCTGGAATTTTGGTTTTAATAATATGATTTTTTTCGCCTTGCCCTTTTTGATTCGCATACTTGTAATGGCTAATGTCTATTGCCATTTGCGTATTGCCATGATAGCCATGTTCCATAACCATTATGGTATTTTGGTTGGTATGTGCATTCGCTAGTCGTATGGCTAAATCACTTGCCGCACTTCCCGAATTTACAAAGAAAACAGTATCCAGTTCCTTTGGGAATTTAGAAAGCAAAGCCTCGGCATATTCCGGAAAAGCGTCAAATAAGTATCTCGTGTTTGTATTTAAGGTTGCGATTTGTAGTGACGCTTTTTTTGTGATTTCAGGATGTGCATGACCAATATGCGGAATGTTATTATAGGCATCCAAAAACGTATTTCCGTAGCCATCATACATATATTGAAAAGCGGAACCTTTCATGTAAATAGGTTCATCGTAACTTAACGATAATATCGGACTCGTTAGCTTATGACGTTCTGTAATTAAATCGGTTATCGATTTTGACGTTTCCACCTTAAAACCTGCTGCCTTGTAAAATGCGTTTTTCGCTTGTATCGGATTTGTTTTTAGCCATTTGTTAAGCATGTTCCAAGCGTTTTTTTCACTAACCGAAGCATAAACATTTTCTGGGTCTGCTTTTTTTGCGTGAGCGGAATTACAAACACTAATACATAATCTACCAGCAATCAGATAATATAAGAGGTCTAATTCTTTTTGTTCTAAAGGAAGGATTTTATGATAACCTTTTATAAAATGAATGGCCCATTCTAAAGGTGCTTCTTTATCATAGCAAGCATAGGTTATAGCAACAGCAACTTCATTAATTAATGGTGCATGTGCCAAATCTCCAAAATCTATTAATCCGGAAATAGCATTGTCTTTTACTAAAACATTCCACTCATTCACATCGTTGTGAATAACCGATTTTCGTAATTCCGGTAGTATAGGAGTTACATGAAATTCATATTGCTGAAAGAAATAAGAAACTAAGTTTCTATCGCTTGCATTCTCAATATCGGTAATATATTTTTTATTCAGCTGCAGGTATTGTAAATCCCATTCCCATTGTCTCGCTTTTAAAACATAGTTATTCCGCTTTAAAAGTTCCAGATCCATTTGCGCAGTGAAAGTTCCAATGGACGTTATCAATTCTGGTGTGTGTTTGGCATCCCCTAAAAAAGTACCATCCAAAAAAGTTAATAATCTACAGATGGTTTTTATACCATTAATTTCTGTGATCTTTATAAACGCACCAGTAGTAAATGCTATAGGTTTCGGAAAAGAGGAACTCTTGTTTAGCGCATTTAAAACGCTGTTTTCAGCTTCAATTAAAGCTAATATGTCTTCCGTAAAGGTGTAGGTTTTAAAAATGTATGTCTCGGAAGTGGTTTTTAATAAATAATTGATATTATCATAACCATGGAGTTTTTTTAAAGCAACAATTTCGAAATCAAACCAATTTTTAATGGTGTTTAGCATACGTCGGATGTATTGGGTAATGCTAATTTAAGGAATTATCAAGTTCTTTTGGTGGCAATAATTAGAGGAATATAATTTTAATTTATTGTTTATGTGAGAAACGATAATACTTTATTATTACTATTTATAATGGCTTTTAAAAAAGTACCTTTGCCACTGTATTATTTACCTATAGATTTTAATTATTAACCTGTAAATACTACCGATTATTTTATTATTACGACTTGCAACGTCATTCGTCTGCAATTCCATTTAACACCATACAAACTATGATTTCTGATATAATTATAAACAAACCAGTACCTTTTTTACCAGAGCAACCATTGCCACAATTTAATCGCTCTATAAACGTGAAGCGTACTATTCGAGGTTTAGAAGCTGGTAAACCTATAATGATAACCGAATTTTATAGTAACGGTTTACAATTACTTAAAGAGTTGCAAAAACATCTTAAAGAGAAGTTTCCTGGAGATTCTTTTACAGAGCAACGTGCATATCGTTCGGCATTTAGAGAACTATCTAGTCTTATTTATATAAAAATTGAAGCACATCAATTAGCCGTGAAAAAAGCACCATCTATTGGTTGGTTGGAAAAACTGTATCCCGAAAACGAGAGTTTTTTATTACCATTTACTAAAGTACAAGGCTTAAATAGCGCTTGGCAATGGCATCTAAACGGAATTACGGTTCCTGTGTTGCGAAATAAAATCCATCCTTTTTATGGTGTGTATTTCCCAACGCGTTTTGATCATTTAATACTTTTAGATAATTGGTTGAAACGTTACGACGGACCAAAAAAATCGGCAATAGATGTTGGCATAGGAAGCGGCGTTTTATCCTTTCAAATGGTAAAGCATGGTTTTCAGAAAGTATTTGGTACAGATACCAACCCAAATGCTATTGTTGGTTTAACAGAAACTATGGGAGATACTAAAATGTCTCGTAAAATAGATCTTGATTATGCACCTCTTTTTGGGAAGTTCGATAAGCCTAGCGAATTGATTGTTTTTAATCCGCCATGGTTACCAGCTTCGCAAGAAATGGATACCAATGACGAAGCTATTTATTATAACGAAACCCTTTTTCCGGAGTTCTTTGTCGAAGCTAAAAAACGATTACTTCCAGAAGGAAAATTAGTGATTCTGTTTTCTAATATGGCACAAATAACAGAGGTTACTAAAGAACATCCTATAGAAAAAGAACTTGCAGAAGGCGGACGCTTTAAATTAGAAAACCGCTTAACACGAAAAGTAAAACTGGCTTCCGATAAAACCAAACGCGACCAAAATTGGCGCGCCGAAGAAGAAGTGGAGCTTTGGGAGTTGGTGGGTGCTTAGGGATTGTTTTTTATTTTAGGTTTCTTGCTCTGACACCCCTCAAGTCCCCTCAAGGGGACATTTATTCACGTTAACTAATTCACATTTTAGGATAATAAGATGCTTAATATTCTTAACTCTAAAGTTTAATATTTAGGATTGTCCCCTTGAGGGTTATTAAAATGAAAATGCATTTTTATTGAAGATATCGAGCATAGCTCTAGGGGTGTTTTTAATGTTTTTTTGTTCCCATTAATTCAATTCAAGTTACTACAAAAGGTTTCATAGATAAAACCAAACGCTACCAGAATTGGCGTGGGGAAGAAAAGTAGTGCTTTTGGAATTAGTGCATGCTTAGAGATTGATTTTTGTTTTATGTTTTTTGCTCGGACACCCCTCAAGTCCCCTCAAGGGGACATTTGTTCACGTTAACTAATTAACATTTTAGGATAATAAGATGCTTAATATTCTTAACTCTAAAGTTTAATATTTAGGATTGTCCCCTTGAGGGGACTTTAGGGGTGTTTTTTATGTTTTTTTGTTCCCATTCATTCAATTCAAGTTACTGCAAAAGGTTTCATAGATAAAACCAAACGCAACTTAAAAAGGAAATCCTAATTTTATGGAAAACCATTTTCTAGGCATTCCATTTTTAATTATATTACTACTATGAAAAAACGACTACAAATAATTAACGGTATTGCATTTGTTTGTGTTATTGTAATGAATTATTTATCCAACACCGGATTATTAAACAATACCACCATAGGAGAAGTTTCTAAGCAATACCATACCTTATTTACACCTGCAGGCTATGCCTTTTCCATTTGGGGACTTATCTATGTGCTCGTATTCGGTTTTGTTATTTACCAAGGACGAAGCTTGTTTGTAAACGTAAGAGATGATGCTTTTGTACTAAAAACAGGTTGGTGGTTTTTAGCGTCTTGCATTGCAAATTGTTTATGGATTATAACCTGGATTTATGGCTATACCTTACTATCTTCTATATTTATTTTTATACTGCTATTCTCCTTATTACAAATTGTGCTTAAAAATAACATGGAATTGGTAGACGAGCCTATTTCTGTTATCCTTTTTTTATGGTGGCCTTTTGTAATTTATAGTGGTTGGGTTACCGTAGCTAGTATAGCAAACGTCTCCGCAGTTTTAGTAAAATACAACTGGGATGGTTTTGGACTCTCGCCAACCGTTTGGACCGTTTTACTTATTGGTATCGCCATGGGAATAAACCTAATTATTACCTGGACACGTAACATGCGCGAGTTTGCACTTGTTGGTGCTTGGGCTTTAATTGCTATTTATGTAGCGAATAGCGATGGGAATACTACCGTAGCGTACACAGCGGTAATTGCTGCTGCTATTTTAATACTTAGCAGTTTTGCGCATGCTTTTAAAAATCGGGAAACGAATCCTGCGATTAAGTGTTTGGAGTATTTTAGGGTCGAGAAATAAAACTCTCAAGCAGAAGTATTAGAGCTTGTTATGCGCTTAGCACCTTTACAAATTCACCTATAATTCTCATTTCTTTAGCACGCTCTTCGTCAAGAATTATATTTTTAAAATTTTTATCATAGGAATTAGGTTTCAGCATAATAGAATCATGTTGATAGCCTTCTTCTGTAACTGTTTTTTCACTTGAATAGGTTTTTACAGTAAAAGCAGAATTGAAATCAGGGTCAAAGTAATCTCTATTTTCTATTAATAAAATTTTCCCACTACGAGAGCCTGTTACATTTTTTTTGAATATACATATGGAGTTATTTGGAATAGTCTTATTCATTGACTCGCCTATTACTCTACATGCGAAATAATCATCTGTTGCATATCTTTCTTGTACAGGAATTAGGTTGTATTCTTTTTCATCTTGCATTTCACTAAAATTACCTGCTGCTGCATGAAAATTGTATAATGGAATCGTGTGATTAGATTCTATTATTGTTTCTGGAATATCCATTTCAAGTTGAATAGCATTGTTTTCTGTTAGCTTTGTAATAACTGATTTATTAATTTTTGAACCTGTATTTTCCTCTAAATATTGATACATGGAGTCAGAAACTGGATTTTCTAAATCAAAACGAATTTTGACTACGGAAACTTTTTTTCCACTATCACTATTCATTTTTGTTTGTTCAACATTAGTTTTTTGTGGGTTAATATCTCCCATATAATAGAAATCAGTTCCTTCGTCGTTGTTTTTTTTAATAAATAGAGGAAGGCGAATTTCACCATTATTTCCTAGAATAGATTGAACATCTTTACTGTCTATTTTTCTATTCGATTTCGACATCCAATCAAACTCTTTTTGATTTACGAATTCGTCTTCATATTTAGTAGATTCAGAGATATCTTCTTCTTTATGATAATTTACAAATATTGGGCAATATTTATTGTCTGGACTTACTAAGTAGCCGCCAACATTTTGAGCAACTGGATTTTCGGAAAAATTTAAAATCCTAAAAACATCTTTTCTTGAATACTTTCTATATAAATGAAATCCATCATTCCATTTGTTGGCATCAAAGTTTTTGTTGAAATTATAAAGAGAATATTCTATTGTGTCTAGTAAAAATTCTTTAAAACTAGAATCATTTAAAAGTGTTTTAAATTCATTTTCCAATGAGAATATATCATTTTCTAATTTGAGAATGTTCAAATTATAAATATCTCTAACAGGTACCAGTTTTCCTTGTTTTTTCTCTCTTACGAATTCAAAATTGATATTTGAAACACAAGAAGAAATAGTTTCTTTTGATATGTTATAATTATACTTTTCTTTGATTTTGGCTTTTAGTTTTTCGATATTAAAACTTCCAGAAATAATCGTTTCTTTTAGTATGACAGACTCTTCTATTCGTTTAGAATTATTTATTTCTTTTGAAAATAATTCTAATAATTTTATTTGCTTTATGCTTAAAACTGCGGTAAAATTCTTTTCGGTTCTATTTAAAAAATTGTAGTACGACTTTGAGTGATTAACATATAAATAAGGGTCTCTAGAATCATTTTTCACAAAATCCATCATCATTGGAATACGCCCGATTCTACTTTTTAAATTATTGTAGTCTATTTTTAAATCCGTTAGCAATTGCATCTTTGCAGAATCAATTGAAGCATATATTCTTTCTTTAGTGATTTCATCAAAATTAATAGTTGATTCACCTGGAATCATACTGCTGCCTTCTGAAATTAACTTTCGTATTTTATCTTTATTGAAAGAAGTGTCACCATATAAAGCGATTGGTATTAAATAATTGTTTTTATAATTACCAATAAAATCAATGATAGTTAAGTAGTACTTGTTGTCTGTTTTTCTTAATCCTCGTCCTAATTGCTGAATGAATATTATTGCCGATTGGGTTGGGCGAATCATAATGACTTGATTGATTTTTGGTATATCAATTCCTTCATTAAAAATATCAACAGTGAAAATGTAATCTAATTTGATTGATAAATCGTCACTTTCTAATAGCTCTATGGCTTTTGTTCTTTCTTCTTCTGAACTATCTCCAGTTAAGGCTTTAGTTTTATATCCTCTTAGGTTAAATTTATCGGATAATTCTTTGGCTTCAATTTTTTTAGAACAAAAAATTAAACCTCGTGTAATTCCGTTGTCCGAACCATAAAACTCAATTTTAGAAATAATTTTATGGACTCTCTCTTCAGCTGTTAAAAGTCTGAAGTCAGATTCATTTTCAAGTATTTCGTTATTAACTGATAAGTCTGTTACGCCATAATAATGAAATGGAATAAGCATATTCTCTTCCATTGCTTTATTCAATCTAATCTCATAAGCTATATTGTGGTCAAACAAGCTATAAATGTCTTTGTCGTCTGTTCTGTCAGGTGTTGCAGTCATACCAAGAAGAAACCTTGGGTTGAAATAATCTATTAATCTAATATATGAATCAGCTCCGGAACGATGGGATTCATCGATAATGATATAGTCGAAGAAATCTTTGTCAAATTGTTCTAAATGATTTGATTTTGAAATTGTTTGAACAGTTGAAAACACAAAGTCTTTATCTAATTCTCTTTGATTTCCGGAGTACAATCCCATTGTTTTAGACTTTCCAAAAATAGTTTTAAAAGTCTCCATGGCTTTCTTGGCAATGTTTAATCGGTGTACAACAAATAGAAGTTTTTTAGGATTAAAAGCTTTGGCATCAAAAGCAGCTAGGTATGTTTTACCTGTTCCGGTTGCAGAGATTATAAGCGCTTTATTATTTTCTTTTCTTAAGTTTTTTAAGTTCTCTAATGCATCAGTTTGCATAGAGTTTGGAGTTATTTCTAAATTGAGCCCTTTAGATAATTCTTCTTCACTCTTTTTATAAACTAGAAATTGTTTTTTATAAATAGCTTCATATTTTTCAATATAAGTTTCATTTACAGTTTCACCTATTTCAAAATCCTCTAGAAATTCAGTTATTACTTTATCTACTATTGAACTTGAGTTTCTTGCGGAAACTTTCATGTTCCACTCTTTATTTGTGGATAGTGCAGATGAGGTTAAATTACTACTCCCAATAACTAAATTATAATATCCGGAATGTTTAAAAATATAACCTTTTGAATGTGAGTTTTCTTTCGTTATTATTTTTAATTCTATATTTTTAAATTGTAACAGTCTTTTTAACGCTTCGGGTTGTGTGAAGTTGAGATACTGAGAAACAAGAATTTTTCCTTTTACACCTTTTTCTTCAAGGGATTTAAAAGTATTTATTAATGCTGCGACACCACTTGTTGTGACAAAAGCAACAGATATATAAAAGCTCTCGCAATTTTCTAGTTCTTTTATTATTGTAGAGAGAACTTTTTTTCTTGGAATTTTTCTGTTTACAAGTAATTCGGGTTGATAAAGTGCATCTGAACCTATTGACTTATCAATGAATCCAGTTAATAGGCTATCTTTAAAATCATCATTAAATGTTTTATTCATTCTCAATTAATCTATTAACTATTGGAATATCAGCTTCCGCCCAATCCAATTGATTTAAGGTTTTTGTTGTGAGCCATTTAGACGAAATGTGTTCGTTTAATTCAATTTCTTTCGTTTCAGAATAACATTTAAAACTATGCATTGTTAATTCAAAATCTGGATACTGATGAACTACAGTCATAAATAAATCATCAATTTTAGTTGGCACAAAATTTAGCTCTTCAATTAGTTCTCTTTTTAAAGCCTCTACTTTTGATTCTCCTTTTTCAATTTTACCTCCAGGAAATTCGAATTTTTCTGAGATATAAGGGAGTTTATTTTCTGGTCTTTGAACGCAGAAAATTTTATTTTCAAAATATATTATTGCTGCAACAACTTCAATCTTTTTCATTTCAAATATAAACGATGATTCTTAAATTATTTTACGGTTTCCCGTATATTCCTAAATTTCTCCTAATGCGCCTCCAACCAATTCAACCCAGTATCCATTTCCACATCCAAAGGCACATCCATCACAAAAGCACTCTCCATTTCCGTTTTAATCAACGTTTTCATTTCGGCTAGTTCCGGTTTATAGACATCAAAAACCAATTCATCATGTACCTGTAGCAGCATTTTGGTTTTATAATTCCCAGCTTCTAGTTTGTTATAAATATTAATCATGGCAATTTTAATAATATCTGCAGCAGAACCTTGAATGGGCGCATTTACCGCATTACGCTCTGCAGCACCACGCACAATCGCATTGGCACTATTAATATCTTTTAGGTAACGTCTTCTATCTAAAACCGTTTTTACATAGCCATGATCCCTAGCAAAATCTACCTGTTCGCTCATGTATTGTTTCAGTTTTGGGTAGGTTTCGTAATAGGTATCAATAAGCTCTTTGGCTTCCCCACGCGATAAATCGGTTTGGTTACTCAGTCCAAAAGCAGAAACACCATACACAATTCCAAAGTTTACCGTTTTGGCATTACTACGTTGCGCTCTGGTTACTTCGTCTAGCGGAATACCAAATACTTTTGCAGCGGTAGAAGCGTGAATATCTTCTCCGTTTTTAAAGGCTTCAATCATGGTTTCTTCTTTACTTAAAGCGGCAATAATACGCAGTTCTATCTGACTGTAATCGGCAGCAAGTAAAATGTACTCGTCATTTCTCGGAATAAACGCTTTTCGCACTTGTCGTCCACGTTCGGTACGGATAGGTATATTCTGTAAATTCGGATTGTTACTACTTAGTCTTCCTGTAGCAGCAACGGTTTGCATATAATCGGTGTGCACACGTCCTGTTGCTTCTTCCACTTGTAATGGTAAGGCATCCACATAGGTGCTTTTTAGTTTTGCCAATCCGCGATATTCTAAAATATCTCTAATGATCTCGTGCTCTTTTGCTAAAGCAGATAAAATATCTTCCCCCGTTTTATATTGTCCCGTTTTTGTTTTTTTCGGTTTGTCTACTAATTTTAGTTTTTCAAATAAGATGATTCCTAATTGTTTTGGCGATGCGATGTTGAACTCTTCACCTGCAACGGCATAAATTTTAGCTACTAAGGTTTCAATGTCTTTGTTTAAGTCTTCGGCTAGGCCATTTAAAAACGGAACATCTAATTTTATTCCTTCTAATTCCATAGCTGCTAGTACGCGCAACAACGGCACTTCAATATCTTCAAATAATTTTTTGGTGTTTGCTTCGCCTAATTCTTTTTCAAAATGTTCTTTTAATTGCAAGGTGATATCTGCATCTTCTACCGCATATTCGGTTTGTTTTTCTAACGGAACATCACGCATCGATAATTGGTTTTTACCTTTTTTACCAATCAGTTCTACAATAGAAACTGGCGTGTAGTTTAAGTAGGTTTCTGCTAATATATCCATGTTGTGTCGCATGTCTGGATTTATCAAATAATGCGCGATCATGGTGTCAAATAACGGACCTTTAACTTGCAGGTTATATTTTGCTAATACTTTAATGTCGTATTTTAAATTCTGACCAATCTTCTGAATGTTTTCTGCTTCAAAAAAGCATCGTAATGCTTCGATGATAGCCTGTGCTTCTTCTTGGTCTTCCGGAAACGATAAATAGAATCCTTTGCCAACTTCCCAGGAAAATGAAATCCCTACGAGTTCTGCGGTCAACGGATTTAAGCCTGTGGTTTCGGTATCAAAACACACACTCGTTTGGTTCATTAAGTTTTTAATGAATAACTTGGTTGCCATTCCTGGCGCTACACTTTGGTAGAAATGCGAGTAGGTGGCTATGGTTTTTCTGGCGAATGGGTCTTGTGTTGTCGCTTCCGCGGAATTGACTTCGCCTCCAAACAAATTAAATTGCCCTGCTCCAGCATTTTCCGCTTCCTTTGGTGTTACTTTTATTTCTGCTTTAACGGAAGCAGTTTCGGTAGTTTTAGCTGTTGCTTCTGCAGGAACAGTAAATGTTTTGGTGAAATTATCTATTAATCTTCTAAACTCTAATTCTTGAAAAATTTCGGTCACCTTCGGAATATCTGGTTCCGACATTTCAAAATCTTTGGCATCAAAAGTCACCGGAACATCTAGCATAATCGTTGCTAGTTTTTTAGAAAGTAAACCAAGTTCTTGATTGGCTTCTATTTTTTCTTTCATTTTACCTTTCAGCTCGTGGGTATTTGCAAAAAGATTTTCCATACTTCCGTAAGCAGCTAAAAACTTCTTGGCTGTTTTTTCTCCAACACCAGGAAGCCCAGGAATATTATCACTAGCATCGCCCATCATTCCTAAAAAGTCAATCACTTGTAACGGATCGGTAACTTCAAATTTCTTTTGTACTTCTGGGATTCCCCAAGTTTCATAACCACCACCAAACATTGGTCGGTACATAAATATGTTTTCACTTACCAACTGTGCAAAATCCTTATCCGGAGTAACCATAAACGTTTGGTATCCTTCTTTTTCTGCTTGTTTTGCTAAAGTCCCAATAATATCATCGGCTTCAAACCCTGCTTTTACTACAATAGGAATATGCATGGCTTTTAAAATCTCCATGATATACGGAATGGCAGTTTTTATACCTTCCGGCGTTTCATCTCTATTCGCTTTATACGCTTCAAACATTTCTACACGATCTGCAGATCCGCCTTTATCAAAACATACCGCTAAATGATCTGGTCTTTCGCGCTTAATAACGTCTAAAAGAGAATTCATAAAACCCATAATGGCTGAGGTATCTTCCCCTTTAGAATTGATTCTCGGATTTTTTATAAAGGCATAGTAGCCACGGAAAATTAATGCGAAAGCATCAATTAAAAACACACGTTTGTTATCTGACATTTGATTTTGAGTATAAGTGTTTGTCTGTTCGAGCGCAGTCGAGAACTCTCTTTTGGGTGGTATTAACCTCTCGACTGCGCTCGAGGAGACAAAAGAATGACGATTCTTAATTAGAAATCTGTTCGACTGCAAATTACAATTTCTTTAAAAACTAAAGAACCTCATTATTAATAAAGTTATTAAAAAATTGCTACGTATTTTTGCGGAAAATATTTTTAGATGAACACATTTTCAATTGCCATTCACGGTGGCGCAGGAACTTTAGTAAAAGGAATGATGACACCAGCATTGGAAGCAAAATATAAAGCAGCTTTACAATTGGCATTAGATGCAGGTTATAAAGTGCTAGAAAATCATGGAACTGCTACCGAAGCTGTAGAAACAGCAGTGGTTGTTTTAGAAGATTCGCCTTTATTCAATGCGGGAAAAGGAAGCGTTTTTACTGCAACCGAATCTCATGAAATGGATGCTTCTATTATGGATGGAAAAACATTAAATGCAGGAGCGGTTAGTTTAATTACCGGAATTAAAAATCCAGTTAGTTTGGCGCGTGATGTGATGGAAAAAAGCGAACATGTTTTTCTTGCTGGCGAAGGTGCTATGCAGTTTGCTAAAGAGTTAGATTATACCTTAGAAGATGCATCGTATTTCTACGATGAATTGCGACATAATCAATGGTTAGAAATAAAAGATACCGATAGTTTTCAATTGGATCACGCTAAAAAGAAGGATTCTAAATTTGGAACTGTAGGCGCTGTTGCTTGTGATAAAGATGGTAATATAGCTGCCGCAACTTCTACTGGTGGAATGACCAATAAAAAATGGGGACGCGTAGGGGATAGTCCGATGATTGGTGCGGGAAACTATGCCAATAATAAAACCTGTGCAATTTCTTGTACTGGAAGTGGTGAGTTTTTTATTCGTGGTGTGGTTGCTTATGATGTTGCTTGCTTAATCGAGCATAAAGGAATGAGTTTAGAAGCTGCATCTAACGAGGTAATTAATAAACGTATTCTAGAAATTAAAGGTGATGGTGGATTAATTGCTGTCGATACCAAAGGAAATATCGCGATGCCTTTTAATACCGAAGGCATGTATCGCGCTAGTAAATCTTCTACAGGAATGGAAGAGGTTTCTATTTATAAATAAAAAAAAGGCTTCTCGATACAATTTGTTCATGCTTCACAAATCACTCGAAGTGACAAGCTAGAACTTTAATTGGATTTCATTGTCAGTTCGAGTGATGCGACCAAAGGAGCATTGTATCGAGAACTATTTGTGTTTGCTTCTCGATACAATTTTTTCATGCTTCACAAATCACTCCAAGTGACAAGCAGTATTTTAATTGGATTTCATTGTCAGTTCGAGTGATTTCGATTTTTAACGAAATAGTATCGAGAACCTATTTATTGTTAAATTTCTTCTTTGAGAGATTAGGTAGTTTTTCGAATGTATTATTTATTAAAGCTTCCTTTTTCGCTCTGGACCATTTCTTAATCTGTTTTTCACAAGCAATAGCGTGATTTGGATTTGAAAATGTAGTATGAAAAACTAATTTGATTGGTCTTCTTTTAAACGTATAACAATCTGGGTATTTGCCTGTTTTATGCTCTATAATTCTAATATTTAATCTAGAACTAAATCCTGTGTAGTAACTTTTATCGGAACACTCTAATATGTAAACGTAATATGTTTTCATGTTTAAAGTTAGTAAAAAAATGTTTGCTTCTCGATACAATTTGCTCATGCTTCACAAATCACTCGAAGTGACAAGTAGTATTTTAATTGGATTTTATTGTCAGTTCGAGTGATGCGACCAAAGGAGCATTGTATCGAGAACTATCGTGTTGACTTCTCGATACAATTTTCTCGTGCCTCGAAAACCACTCGAAGTGACAAGCGGTATTTTAATTGGATTTCATTGTCAGTTCGAGTGATGCGACCAAAGGAGCATTGTATCGAGAACTATTTGTATTGGCTTCTCGATACAATTTGTTCATGCTTCACAAACCACTTGAAGTGACAAGCAGTATTTTTTGGATTAAAGTTCATTGTCAGTTCGAGTGATGCGACCAAAGGAGCATTGTATCGAGAACTATTTGTGTTTGCTTCTCGATACAATTTGTTCATGCTTCACAAACCACTCGAAGTGACAAGTAGTGTTTTAATAGGGTTTCATTGTCAGTTCGAGTGATGCGACCAAAGGAGCGTTGTATCGAGAACTATTTGTATTGACTTCTCGATACAATTTTATCGTACCTCGAAAACCACTCGAAGTGACAAGTAGTATTTTAATTGGATTTCATTGTCAGTTCGAGTGATGCGACCAAAGGAGCATTGTATCGAGAACTTATCGTGTTTGCTTCTCGATACAATTTTATCGTACCTCGAAAACCACTCGAAGTGACAAGCAGTATTTTTTTAATTGGATTTCATTGTCAGTTCGAGTGATGCGACCAAAGGAGCATTGTATCGAGAACTATTTGTGTTTGCTTCTTGATACAATTTTCTCGTGCCTCGAAAACCACTCGAAGTGACAATTAAAGATGAGGTAGTTCCGCGTTAGGGATTGCAGCGGCATCCTTTTTTATGTCAGTTCGAGTACAATTGCTTTTTCGCAATTTTGTATCGAGAACCAGTAAAAAAGATATAGCGGAAAGCCTGACGTTTTGTGGTCCTGCGAGGTTTTTTTAACCTTGTAGGTAGGAGCAAAAGGTAACGCCCAACCCATGTTAAAACTTCGGTGGGCTAATCAAAAAAAATATTAATAGGTATGAGATTCCTGTCTGCGCAGTAATTTAGGAGTTCAGATAAAAGGAGCTTCGATAGGTAGCACTTCTACTTCTTTATTTTTAATATTAAAACGGTCTCCGTTAGATAGAATATGCGTTCTTAAATTGGTTAGAGACATTGGTGTGCCTTCTTTTAAAACCTTATGGTTGTTATGTTTTAGCTTTCTTCCGTCAAAAATAATTACCATTCCAGAGCCTATTACTTCTAAAACGCCATTTTTAATAATAAGTCCGGTGTCTTCTGCTAAGCCAAGTCCGACAAGCTTTGGAAATTGTGCAACCGCTTCCGATATGCGTCCGAAACGACCTCTTTTAATAAAGTGCGTGTCTATAATTAATTCCGGGATTAAAGCTAATCCTTTATACATAGTAACTGCTCCTTTTATAAATGCTTCTGAAGCAGATCCGCCAGCAATCATTTCTTGAGACATCATCATTGCACCAGCACTGGTACCTGCAATAACAAAACCTTCTTCGTTTTTATAGCGATCTACCAAAATAGTATGCATGGTAGTACCTCCAATTTTATCGGTGATTTTAGATTGATCTCCTCCAGAAAACATGACACAATCTGCCTCTTTGATTAAATCGATAGCTACTTGTTTTTCAGAGTCTTCTTTACTTCTTATGTCTAGAATAGTAACGTTTTTACAACCTAAAGTAGTAAATGCTTCCATGTAATTTTCACCAACTTCTACAGGGATACTAGATGCGGTAGGTATCACCACAATATTAGCGTCTATTCCTCCAGCTTCTTCAACTACATGAAACAAAATACCTTCGCTTATAAATTCTAACGTATATTGTTCACTTTCTTCAATTCCTTTATCTTCATTTCCTCCTATAGGAATTAACGTTCCGTTAAATCTATGCATCTATTTATCACTTAAAATTATAATGTGCAAAAATAGGCTAATTTTTTTACAGAAATTGTATATATTTATAATCTTTCACAATAACTAATTAAACCAAAACCTGCATGAAGATACGCGAAATAAATGCCATGAGAGGACCAAACTACTGGTCTATAAGACGTCACAAACTAATAGTAATGGTTCTTGATCTGGAAGAAATGGAAGAATTACCATCGAATAAAATTGATGGATTTCCAGAAAGATTAAAAGCAATGTTCCCAACGATGTATTCGCATCGATGTTCGGAAGGTTGCGAAGGTGGGTTTTTTATGCGCGTGGATGAAGGTACTTGGATGGGACATATTATAGAGCATATTGCTTTAGAAATTCAAACATTAGCTGGAATGGATACTGGTTTTGGAAGAACCAGAGGTTATGGCGAACATGGCGTGTATAGCGTTGTTTTTTCTTATATGGAAGAATCTGTTGGTCGCTTTGCAGCAAAATCTGCAGTCCGAATTTGCGAAGCTTTAATTGCTGGCGAAGACTACGATTTAACCGATGATATTCAAGAAATGCGAGAACTTCGGGAATCGGATCGATTAGGTCCGAGTACAGGTTCTATTATTGAAGAAGCCGAATCTAGAGGAATTCCTTGGATTCGTTTAAATAAATATTCGCTTTGCCAATTAGGTTATGGCGCAAATCAAAAACGTATTCAAGCAACAGTTACCAGTGAAACAAGTAGTATTGGTGTAGAATTAGCCTGTGATAAAGAAGATACCAAATACTTATTAGAACAAGCGGAAGTAGAAGTACCTCGTGGTGATATTATTAGACGCGAACGTAGTTTAGAAGAAGCATGTAGCTATGTTGGTTATCCGCTAGTGATTAAACCTGTAGATGGCAATCATGGAAGAGGAATTACAGTAGACATTAATAATTATGAAGATGCACTAGCAGCTTTTCATCATGCAAAAGAAAGCTCACGAAGCGGTGCTATTATTGTCGAAAAATTTATTACAGGTCGAGATTATAGGCTACTTGTAATTAATAATAGGTTAGTGGCTGGAGCGATTAGAACGCCTGCACATGTTGTTGGTGACGGAAAATCTACCGTGCAAGAATTAATTGATAAAGTAAATAGCGATCCGCGTCGTGGTTTCGGACATGAAAATGTGTTAACCAAAATTACTACCAACGAACTAACGCAAACCATCATTAAAGATGCTGGTTATACTTTAGAATCGGTTTTAGCAGCTGGTGAAAGATTGATATTAAAAGATACCGCAAACCTAAGTACTGGTGGAACTGCGGAAGATATTACCGATATAATTCATCCTGCAAATATTGCCATGGCAGAACGTATTTCTAAAATTATAGATTTAGATATTTGCGGAATTGATATTATGACCACGGATATTTCTAAACCACTATCCGAAACTGGTGGTGCTGTTTTAGAAGTAAATGCTGGTCCAGGATTTAGAATGCACTTAGCACCAACTACTGGGTTACCACGTAATGTTGCAGCTCCAGTAATTGATAAATTATTTCCAACAAAAGGAGAAACAGGACGTATTCCTATTGTAGCAATTTCTGGAACGAATGGTAAAACAACAACCACAAGACTTATTGCACATATTGCAAAAATGAATGGCCATCGTGTTGGTTATACTACAAGTGATGGTGTTTATATACAAAATAGATTATTAATGACTGGCGATTGTACTGGTCCTGCGAGTGCCGAATTTGTACTTAAAGATCCAACCGTAAATTTTGCGGTTTTAGAATGTGCAAGAGGTGGATTGCTTCGTGCTGGATTAGGTTTTAAAAAGTGTGATGTCGCTGTAGTAACTAATGTTGCAGCAGATCATTTAGGCTTAAAAGGAATTCATACTGTAGAACAATTAGCAAAAGTAAAAGCGGTGATTCCGGAAACGGTTTTACCAGATGGTTATGCTATTTTAAATGCAGACGATGATTTGGTTTACGATATGCGTCGTAACCTAGATTGTAACGTCGCTTTATTTTCTATGGATGAAAACAATCCGCATGTAAAAGCATTACAACGTCTTAATGGTATTACTGCTGTTTACGAAAACGGTTGGGTTACTATTTGCCGCGGCGAATGGAAAATGCGTATTATGGAAGCGGTGAATATTCCGTTAACCTATGGCGGAAAAGCAAAATTCATGATTCAAAATGTACTTGGAGCTGTTCTTGCAGCGCACGTGCAAGGTATTAGTATTGAAGATATGAAAGCTGCTTTAGAAACGTTTATTCCTTCGGCAGCGCAAACGCCTGGTCGTTTAAACCTATTCGAATTTAATGACTTTTCTATTCTTTTAGATTATGCACATAATCCAGCAGGAATGCGTGCCCTTCAAAATTTTGTAGAAGAATTGGATGCTACTGTTAAAGTCGGAATTATTGCAGGAATAGGCGATAGAAGAGTAGAAGATAATAACGAAATGGGAAGTATTGCAGCCGAAATGTTTGATGAAATAATTATTAGACAAGACAAACGCTTACGCGGAAAAACGGAAGAGGAACTTATTAAAATGCTGAATGATGGTATTAAAAGTAAAGATCCGAAAAAGAAAACCACGATTATTCCATCGGAAAAAGAGGCGATAAAATTTGCGGTTAAAAATGCAGTGAAAGGTTCGTTAATTATTTTGTGTAGTGATGTGATTCCGGATGCTTTAGAACTGGTAAAAAAGTTTAAAGAACAAGAGTCTAGAGGCGAACTGAATTATGCCGATTAGTTAGAAATAAAGCTCTCGAAAATAATATATAATGTCCGTTTGAGCACAGTCGGAAACCTTTATCTTTTTAAGTATTTCGACTGCGTTTAATATGACATTTTTTAATTGTAAACTTTTTAGTCAGCTTCTCGTTGATTTTAAATAATATTTATGGAACAATGAATTACTCCGATAATAAATACGCTACTTTATTTCATATCCAGAAAGCAAATCAGTATTACATAGGAAATACCACCTATAAGCAACGTATTGCAAAACTGAATGCGTTAAAAAAAGCAGTGGAGTTTACGTATAAGGATAAAATAAGAGAAGCGTTATATACAGATTTTAAAAAACCGTTTACTGAAACCGATTTAACAGAAATCTATCCGGTAATTGGTGAAATTAAATTTGCAAAGAGTAATCTGAAAAGCTGGATGCAACGCCAAAAGGTAGAAACGCCAATGGCTTTACTTGGATCTTCTTCGTATTATATACACGAGCCAAAAGGGGTTTGTTTGCTTATTTCTCCATGGAATTTTCCTTTAAACTTAACGTTCGGACCATTAGTTTCTGCAATTGCAGCAGGAAATACAGTGATTATTAAACCTAGCGAAATGACGCCGCATATTTCTAAAGTGATGGCAGAAATTATTTCTGATTTGTTTGATGCCAATGAAATCGCTTTGGTAGAAGGTGAAGTAGAAGTTTCTACCGAATTATTAAAACTTCCTTTTAACCACATCTTTTTTACAGGATCGCCACAGGTTGGAAAAATTGTAATGAAAGCGGCATCGGCGCATTTAACTTCGGTGACTTTAGAACTTGGAGGCAAATCGCCAACCATTATTGATGAAACGGCAAATTTAAAAGCTGCCGCTAAAAAGATTGCTTGGGGAAAGTTTTTAAATAGCGGACAAACCTGTATTGCTCCAGATTATATTTTAATAAAAGACACGATTAAAGACGCTTTTGTTTCGGAGTTAAGAGCACAGCTGAAAACGTTTTTTACCGAAGATGCTTCTGCTTCCGATTCGCTTTCTCGTGTGGTAAATGCAAAACATTTTGAGCGTTTAGTAGCGCATTTGGAGGATGCGAAATCTAATAATGCCACGATTGAAATTGGAGGTAAAACAGCTTCCGAAGATAACTTTATAGAACCAACCGTTATTTCCAATGTACCAGAAAGTGCTTTGCTTTTACAAGACGAGATTTTCGGACCTATTCTTCCTATAAAAACATATAAAACACTAGAAGAAGCTATTGGTTATATCCATTCTAAAGAAAAACCTTTAGCGCTTTACATGTATAGTAAAAGCAAGAAAAATATAAATCAGGTTATAAAAAACACGAGAGCAGGAAGTACCGCAATTAATAATAATGTATTGCAATATACCAATCATAACTTACCGTTTGGAGGAAGTAATAATAGCGGTATAGGAAAAGCACATGGTATTTTTGGTTTCCAAGAATTTTCGAATATGCGTTCGGTATTAAAGCAGCATACTATAGGTTCTATAGAATTTTTGTTTCCGCCATATACTAATTTTAAACAGAGTCTTGTGGACTTAACTATTAAGTGGTTTTAATGAAAAAAGGGAGTGTTAGTTTTACTTAACCTTCCCTTTTTTACTTCAATTAATAGCGTCTTTAATATTTTATTGAATAACAATTCTTTTGGTAATCTGACCTTTTTTGGTGGTAATGGTAACGAGATAAATCCCTTTTTGAAAAGTACTAACGTCGATTAATTTTGCTTTTGTTGTTCGTGCTTTTTTTCCTAACAGGTCAAATATTTCTACTTGTTCAATTTGGTGTTTTGTTGCAATATTTAAATATTCTGAAGTTGGATTTGGATACACCACTAATTCATTTTCTATAGCTGTATGGTCTTCTAATGAAAGTGTCGAAAAGTTTATTGTTTTTGCAGATGGATCATTTTGATTATAAATGTTTCCTATTCCATTAATATTGATATAATTTTCTAAAAAATTATCTGTAAGAATAGTGTCGCCATTTTCAATAAAAGTAATACTTCCAGACATTGGATTTGGGTTGGTAATCACATCAAACAAAACTAATTGAAAAGGGCCGTCGCCATTTAAAAAGGTACCAAAAGCTCCTCCTTCCACACGAGCTAAATAGTAGGCATCTCCATTTGCATTAGATCCTAAAGAATTAGAAGACCAATCGTTAATAGGTATACCCGAGTTTCCTAATTCAAAATTACCTAAGGTCATTCCTGGAGGTACATAAAAAGCTGCTACCATATCATCGGTGTTCGCATTAGTCATGTTGCTACTAGGCGTGGCTATTAATGCTATTTGATAATTATTAGTAGCGCTATTAATTCCTAAGAAAGAAATACTAAAGTCTATGGTTTGTGCATAGCTACATATACTTAAAAGCATAAGCAGCATTGTTTTGTAACGGTTTTTCATAATTTATGTTTTTATAATTTTTTATTTAAAATGCAATTTGAATTGGGAAATAGTTTGAAAATGAGGTGTTACTAGGATGGTTAACAATCACGTTTTTTAAAATAGCACTATCATTATTTGGTCCGAGATAGCGTACTTGACCATTCATGTTAATATCTGCATTATTATAGCCAGTAAAAGGATAGTAATTACTACTTGTAGTATTACCAGAATGGTTAACGATAGCATTTTTTAAAGCACTAGCATCATTATTAGGACCTAAATATCGAGATTGATTATTTCCATTTACATCTCCTGCCCAAAGTGCCATGGTACCGTTTAGGTTGGCTTGACTATTAGTACCTAAGGTTGCAAAGGCTGGCGTAGTAAAATCTACAAGGGTAGCAGCGTTTTCGTTTAATCCAATAGTTGTAGCACTCATAGCGCCTAAATGATTTCTGTGTTTAACCACTATATAATAGTTGGTTGGTGCTGCGTACATTACCAAATCGGATAGACCATCTAAGGCAACCACATCACCATCGCGTTGTAGTAAAGCCGATTTTCCATTTATCAATTTTTGATTGTCATTAGCAGCGCGTAGTTCTACCCAAACCCAATCTACAATAGCCTGGTTTCCTGTTACTGAAAATACAGACGGGTTACAAGTAGCAGCGTCAGCATACGGACTTGTAGTTGGAAGATAGTTTGAACTACGCAGGTTGTCATTCATTAATCCAGGAGTAGCAGGATTTAGAAATGGTCCTTGTAAAAATAATTTTGGTTCTATTTTAATTTTCAGGATTCCATTAATAAAGCCTTCAGAAACCTGTATGTTTCCAGTGCTCAATTCTTGTGTGTTTAGTTCACCAATGGTATATAGTATTTCAATATTTCCTGCAGTAGCAATTGCACCTCCACTGTCTATACTGAACTTTTCTATGGTTTGTCCAAAACTTATGTAACTACATAATAGACAACTTAAAAAGATAAGACTTGTTTTACTCATCCTCTTCCTTAGGATTACTTGGTGTTTGTTATGTTTCTTTGAAAATTTCATTTTTTGGATGTGTTTTCGGAAATTAAATTTGGTATTTCTCCTTCCATTTTTGAAGCCATCGACAGCACCATTTTTTCAAGGGAAGTATATTTATCATCTTGGGAAGCAATCTTGGTTTCTTGTTCTTGGATGATTGCTTGTTGTTCTTGAATAGCTTTAATCAACACTGGAATCAATTCGGTATAACTTACACTTAACATTTGTGTTGAATCATCACCTATCTGTACTACATTAGGAATTATTTCTTCTATTTCTTGTGCGATTACGCCTAAGGATTTATAGGGTTTATTCTCCTTATCTTTCCAGTTGTATTGTACGGGGTTTAACTTTAAAATTTCAGCAATACCAAAATCTATTGTTTCAATATCACGTTTTAGACGTTTGTCGGATGCATGCGCAAGATTTCCGTTTACAAAAACATTACCACTTCCCGTCATATACATAATATCCCCACCATCACTGTTATTAAATGTTAAGCGATCTAATGAGGAACTAGTGCCTGATATAAATGCATCTATGTCCCAACGATCATTTCCACCACGACCAGAACCCTGCATTCTTAGAGATACCGTGTTAATACCTTCTGACTTTAAAATTAGTAAAGGGATGCCTATATCGTTCTTAATCTCTAACCATCCATTAAGATCTACATCGCCAAAGCCACCTAAAGACAGTATATTACCTTGGTAACTACTAAAAAAATTGAGTCTATCATCAATTCCTTGTTCGCCTATGAAACCAGCGATATCCCAGTAACCATTACCAGGGCGATTGGAGTTCGTGAATTTTAATCGTGCAAAACCTGCATTATTTTCTACTAAGGAGAGTTGAGGTTTACTTAAAGAACTATTACCTTCTATTTCTAACATGCCATTTAGATCGCTATGTTTTCCTATACCTACACGCCCGTTTTTGAGTACGGTTAGCGCATTGGATAGATTGCTGGTAGAAGTACCATTTCCTATTTCAAATAATGGGTCTGTTGATAACCAATTAGTAAGACTACCGCCTCCAATATTATACTGACCAATTGCAGTGTTAGAAAGCGCTTCGGCTTTTGTGTTTTTACCTAAAGATGTTGCGTAATTTGCTGAAGCTTTTGTGTTTCTACCCAAAGCCGTAGAAGCTGTTCCTGAAGATATCGTGTAATCTCCCATTGCTGTAGACATAATACCCGAAGCATTGGTGAAATTACCCATTGCCACAGAGCCATATCCAGAGGCAGTAGTATGAGATCCTTGAGCAAAAGATTTATTGCCAGTTGCACCATACGTTGTCGATGCTATGCTGTTTATATTTAAATCGGTTGCACCAATTCCAATATTTCCATAATTAGCAGGGTTTGTACCTTTTATTCGATATCCTATTCCGTTGCCTTCGTCTATAGCCTCTAAACCAGAAGTTACTAAATTAATGTCAGCGTATTCTTTAGTAATAAGTGCTTTAGGGTCTGTAATTTCAGCTAAATCAAAACTTGGTGCTGTAACGGTGCCATTTTGTAATACGGTAAGGGCATTACTTCGCGTATTCGTATTAGTTCCATTACCGACTTCAAACAGTGGGTTTGTAGAGGCGAAATTGGAAGGAGCACCTCCACCTACATTGTAAGAACCAATTGCTAAAGAAGCTAATGCCTCTGCTTTTGTGCGATATCCCATTGCAGTAGAGTTACCACCAGAAGCTTCGCTTTCAAAACCAAAAGCAGCAGTGGAACTGTTTGAAGCAATTGTGTTTGTCCCTACAGCAAATGATCTATTACCAGTTGCGCCATGGTCATCGGATACTTCGAAAGAAGTACTAAGATCTACAGCTAAATTACCAATATTCCCAAATTGTATGGGGTTTTTCCCTTTTAATCTCCATCCTGGCCCAGTACCCTCATTAATGGATTCTAGACCCGAAACATTACCGGCTTCTGTAGCAAAGGATGCATAAGGCACAGTTTTAAATTGTGTTGTTCCAAGATCAATAAGTCCATTTCCGGTATCGATCTGCACATTTAAAAAATGATCATTTTCTCCCCAGTCAATCGTTGAGAAATCATCAGAAGTAGTACCTTCTCCTATGTTTACAATAATGACCCCATTGGCATTGGTTGTTGGTGTATGGGTTTCTTGATATACATTAGCTAGACCTTTTCGAATGATAAATTGAACTGTAATATTTTGGTTTGCTACTACATTACCAAGGTTGTCTTTTACTATGGCTTTATAGTTAATGCTATTGCCTTGTGCAAACGTAAATTGGATAATGAGTAATAGCGCAATACTTAAAATTGTGTTTTTCATAATCATGTTTTTTATGGACTTTGTTTAGAGAAAGTACCGGATTAACTGCTTTTTATTATGATTTCCTTTTCTAAAAAAAAGAGGTTTATTGAATAACTATTCTTTTTGTGACTTGTCCTTTTTCGGTGGTGATTTTAACGAGATACATTCCTGTTTGAAAATTACTAACATCAATAGATTTTACTTTTGTTATTAATACTTTTTTGCCCAACATATTATAAATAGTAATCGCTGAAATGGTTTGGTTTTCTGCAGATGAAATGTTTAAAATAGTATCTGCTGGATTGGGATACATTTGAATACTGTTTTCTAATGCATTGCTATTTGTGCTTAATGTTTCTGTGCTATGAATAGTAAAGCTTTTGTAGGATTCATTATCTGCAAGTGCTAAAGTTCTAAATACGCGAAGCTTATATGTTGTTCCAGATGTTAAATCAGCAATAGTTCCTTCATCTTCAAAGCAATCTAATGCTGTGCCATTACAAGCGTCGTAAAGGGCAAAATTATTCCAGTTTATTGTTCCATCTATAACTATATAACCATTTATTGGCATGGTGAAATCGTACCAAACATCTGCATAATCTTCAGCAGCAGTTCCAGAACAACCAACTTCATTATTAATGGTTGCTCCAGCAATTCCGAAGTTTACGGTTGTAGGTGAATTGGTAACTGTAATGTTTTCCGCGGAAGCGCAATCGTCATTATTTATAATTTCAAAAGCTTGAATAGAAAAACTTAAGTAACTATTGTCTGCTAAATCAACGGTCCTAAAAAGGCGTAATTTATAATTTGTTCCTGCGGTTAAACCGGAATACAGTTCGTCGGTATTGCCACATTGAATTTGTGTACCATCACAGGCATCATATAATGCAAAATTATTCCAATTTATTGTGCCACCAACAAATAAATTACCGTTTACTGGCATGGTAATATCATACCAGATATCTACATAGTTAGCTGTTGTTCCTGTGCAACCTTCTTCATTATTTAGCATTGCACCACCAATTTCAAAATTGATGTTTGTTTCTTCTGTTGTCACTGTTAATGTTTGTGCGGAAATGCAAAAATCATTTGTTGCTTCTGGGTATGCTTTTATGGAAAAGTTGGAATAGGCGTTATCTGCTAAAGCAACGGTTCTAAAAACACGAAGTTTATAGTTTGTTCCAGCTGTTAATTGAGGATATAGCTGGTCGGCATCACCACATTGTATTTGTGTACCACCACAAGTGTTATATAGCGCAAAGTTATTCCAAGAACTAGTGCCATCAATAAATAAATTTCCGTTTACAGGCATGGTGAAATCATACCAAATATCTACATAGTCAGCTGTTGTTCCAGCACAGCCTTCTTCACTATTTATTGTTGCACCACTAATTTCGAAATCTACATTGGTTTCTACTGTAGTAACATTTAATGTTTGGGCAGATGCACAAGTATCATTTATTACTTCTGGATATGCTTTAATTGAAAAGTATTGGTAGGTGTTATCTGCAAGTGCCACCGTTCTAAAAAGGCGTAATTTATAGTTTGTTCCTGCGGTTAAACCAGAATACAGTTGGTCACTAGTGCCGCATTGCATTTGTGTGCCACCACAAGAATCATATAGTGCAAAGCTATTCCAAGTAGTTGTACCGGCAACAAATAAATTTCCATTTACAGGCATGGTAAAATCATACCAAATATCTATATAGTCAGCTGTTGTTCCAGTGCAACCCTCTTCATTATTTATCGTTGCGCCACCAATTTCGAACGCTACGTAGGTGTCTTCTGTAGTAACGTTTAGTGTTTGTGCAGAAGCACAATCATCATTTGCTACTTCAGGATACGCTTTAATTGAAAAATTCTGGTATACATTGTCTGCAAGCGCAACCGTTCTAAAAAGGCGTAATTTGTAATTTGTTCCTGCTGTTAATTCTGAATATAATGCATCGCCAGAACCACATTGCAATTGTGTGCCACCACAAGCATCATATAGAGCGAAACTATTCCAGTTACTAGTTCCATCAATAAATATATTTCCATTTATAGGCATGGTAAAATCATACCAGACGTCTACATAGTCACTAGTTATTCCACTACAACCTTCTTCATTATTTATGGTTGCACCAGCAATTTGGAAATCGACTTCTGTTTCTTCGGTAGAAACGTTAAGTGTTTCCGCAGAAGCGCAATCATCATTTGTTGCTGCTGGATATGCTTTTATGGAGAAGTTTAGGTAGTTTGTATTCGTAGCATTCGAAGCGGTTCTAAAAAGACGTAGTTTATAGTTCATTCCTCCGGTTAAACTAGAGTATAATTGGTCACCAGAGCCACATTGTATTTGTGTGCCACCACAAGCATCATAAAGTGCAAATCTATTCCAAGAAGTTATACCGTCAATAAATACATTTCCATCAACAGGCATGGTAAAATCATACCAAATATCTGCATAGTCTGCAGTAGATCCAGCACAACCTTCTTCATTAGTAACTATGGCATCGATAATTGTAAAACTGATATTCGTTTCACTAGTGGTAACTATTATGGATTCGGCATTAGCACAAGTATCATTTGCGGGTTGTGCCAAAGCGAATTGTGTTAATAATATGATGCTAATTAAAAAGTAAATCTTTTTCATGTTATTATATATTAAAACTTTAATTGTGAGTGGTTTATGTGTTGTTTTTTTGTGTGACGTTTTTTATTTTTTAGAAAACCAATAGTTTGAGTAGCTTTCTTCTTTAAAAAATAATTGAATTCACTTCAATTATTTCGATTAATAGCGCTTTTGTATCTTATAGAATAATGATTTTTTTAGAGGCCTTACTTTTCCCTGTTTCAATTTTATAGGAATTCCATTTTGGGAAACGGAGATGTTTTTAGATAAGGCAGAGTCATCAATTACTATCTGAGAAAATAAAAAAGGGGTAAACAATAGAGTAGTATAAAAAAAAAGTAGTTTTTTCATTAGATTGACGTTTAAGGAAATTTAATTCCACGAGATTAATAGCTTATGTTCCTTTTTAAGAACGATGTAAAATTCATACTTTATCTGCATTTTTTTTTCATCCTAATGGGTGATTTTTTTAAAAACAGGATGTTGTACTTTTGTATCCTAATGATTAAAAGCAAATGAAATTTTCTATAAAACTATTTTATATATGTATTCTAATTTGTTCGTTGTCTTATGGGCAAGATGCAAAACCGGATGCGTATCAGGATAGCTTGCAATCTGTAATAAATAAGAGTACCAATAAAAAAGAAAAAACGGAAGTACTGTTTTTAATGGGGGAACATTTGGTACAACGTAACCCGCAATTGGCAGAAAAAATTGCGAATCAATTAAAGCAAGAATATGTAAATACTGCAGACAGTAGTCAAGTAAGGCGTAATAATTACATATTTGCAGCTTGTCATCGATGGCATGGAGATTATGCTACGGCACTTAATTATTATCAAAACATTTACAATTATTCTAAAAAGCACAAAGATTCTTTAGATATCGCTATTAGCGGACATTTTATAGGTACCTTAAATATGTATTTAGGTAATAATGTGGTGTCTCAAAAACATTTAATTGAAACCGCCAAAATTTACGATGCTATAGGAACAGCAGAACAAAAAGCGAGAATTAATAATTCTTTGGCAGGCTTTTATATGAATATAGATCAGTTAGAAAAAAGTAAAGAACAATATGTAAAAGCATTACAACAGTTTGAAGTTTTAAAGGATAGCTCTGGTATGGCTGGAACAAATGCTAATTTAGGTTTACTTTATACTGAATTGGGTAATTTTGATAAGGCAGAACTACATTTAATGAAGCAAAAAGAACTCAATAAAGTGTTTCCAACACTTCGAGAAATGGGTTTTCATTATGATTTTTTGGGACTTTTACGACAAAAACAAGATCGCTTAGAAGAGGCATATATGGAGCATCTTAAAGCACTAAAAATTAGAGAACATTTAAGTAGTACCTATAATTTATGTGAATCAAAACTAAATATGGGTAAGGTTTTAATTAAATTAAATAGATACCCAGAAGCAATTTCTCATTTAAAAGATGTTTTTAAATATGATGAACATGAATCGCTTTACCAACAACAAACAGCGTATCAGCTTTTGTCGGAAGCATATGAAAACAGTGGGAATTATAAAGATGCGCTAAAGGATTATAAATCTTTTAAAGAGATTAGTGATTCTATTTACTCTAAAGAATCTATAGAAATTATAGCAGAAAAAGATGCTTTGTATGAAAAACAAAACCAAGATGCAGAGATTTTATTATTGAATAAAGAAAAAGAAGTTGCTACCGTAAAACTTTCTAGAACTCGAGCAATATCTATTGGTACGCTTATTGTTTTGTTTTTACTTTCTATAGCTGTTCTTAGTCTCTTTAAAGTGTATAATAAGATAAAAACCAAAAATCAGATCATAACCAAAGCGTTAAAAGATCGAGAATTATTGCTTCACGAAACACATCATAGAGTTAAAAACAATTTACAAATGATATCTAGTTTGCTTAACCTGCAATCTAAATATGTGGAAGATGAAAAAGCTTTTGAAGTATTACAGAATGGAAGAAATCGAGTGCAGTCTATGGCTATTTTGCATAAAAATCTTTATGCAGGAGACGATTTAACTTTGGTTAATATTCAAGATTATTTTGAAGGATTAGCTACCAGTATATTTAACTCCTATCAAAAATCGGGAAAGGAAATACAGGTTACTATTCAGGCGAAAGGTATTGTTATGGAAATTGAATCGGTTGTGCCTATTGGTTTAATTGTTAATGAATTGATGACAAACTCGCTAAAGCATGCTTTTGAAGGTGTGAAATCTAAAAATCCAGAAATTATAATAGTAATGAAAGAAAGTACTGCTAGTTATGATTTGTCTGTAAAAGATAATGGTATTGGTCTTCGAGAGGATTTTATTAAAAAATCGAATACAGAAACATTTGGGCAACGTCTTATAAATTCGTTTGTTCAAAAATTAAAAGCTACTATTACAACAAATAATAATAATGGTACCGAAGTTGCTTTAACAATTCCTAAAAAATTAGCGTAGCAAGTTGTTTAGTGCGTTTATGGTTTCTAAACGTGTATGCGTATTTAGTTTTTCGTAAATGTTTTTAATATGTGTTTTTGTAGTATTAATACTAACAAATTGTTCGTCGGCTAACTGTTGGTTGTTTTTACCGTCATACATTCCTTTTAGTACATCAAATTCTTTTTGTGTTAACGGCGTTGCAATTAATTTATTAATAACCTCTCGATGTAGCTCTAGCGGGAGTATAAATTTGGAGAAATTATAAAAAGCTATTTCAATACTTGTAAAAAGTTCTTGCTCATTAAATGGCTTTACGATATAGCCCATTGGTAAAGTCTTTTTTGCCTTTTGTACTATTTCTTTTCCGGAATAAGAAGTTAAATATAGAAATGGAATTTTCCGAGTTTTGTTAATATGTTCTGCAATTTCAAAACCTTCATAATTTCCATCCAAATTAATATCTAATAAAACTAAATCGGGTTTCATTTTTTCAATAGCCTGTAAAGCATCTGTTTTATCGTAGGCAGTTCCTACTACTTCATAGTTTACACTAGTTAGCATATCTTTAATATCTTCAGATATAATTGGGTCGTCTTCAACAATTAAAATACGAATAGCAGACATACAAACTCTATTTCAGTTTTTAGGTTAATTTTACGAAAAGTGAAAGTTAAGCTATTTGTGATTTGTAAGTAAGTATTTTTGGTAAAAAATTTAAAATCAGCTGTTTAGTTTTTATTTAGTCTTAATATGTCACGCCTTGTTTATCTAAAACCGTTTTTGTTCTAAAGGCATAGAATAGTAAGTACACAAAACATAAAACAGCAATCCAATAGGAAGATTGAATATTAAAAACATCTGCTAATTTTCCTTGCAGTGGCGGAATAATTGCACCACCAAGAATCATCATGATTAAAAAAGCAGAACCTTGAGAGGTGTATTTTCCTAATCCTGCAATGCTTAATGTAAAGATGCAAGGCCACATAATAGAGCAAAATAATCCTCCAGATAAGAATGCAAATAATGCCACATTTCCAGAAGAAAACAAACCAATTAGCATTGCTAGAACACCAAATAGACTAAATATTTTTAATGTTTTTACAGGATTGTCTTTCGCTAAAAAGAAACCAAAGATTTGTACTGCTACGCAAAGACCAAAAAAGAGTATTTGGTCTGAGGAGTATTTTCCAAAATTGACTAATAGAATAACACCAAATGCAATATATGGTACAATAATTAGTAATACTTTTTTAAGCCCTTTACTAGGATTAAAAATGGTAATCGATCCAACCCAACGGCCAACCATTAATCCGCCCCAATATAATGAGATGTAAGGCGCTAGCTGCCCATCATTTAATGTTGCTAGGCCTAATGCGTTTAGATTTGTGCCGTTTACTGCTTGTTTCAATAATTCGCCTAAATTACTTCCAATAGTAACTTCTACACCAACATAGGTGAATATGGCTAGCATACCTAAAACGAGTTGTGGGTACTTCATTGCTCCCCAACCTTCCGCTTTTTTAGAAGAGCTAGAATATGCAAAAATAAGGCAGCCTATTACTGCAAATAATGCGATAACTAAAAGGATTAATCTTTTGTGTTCTAAAGCTTCCGAAGAAATTTGGCCACCAGAGTATGTGCTAAAAATGTATCCAAAACATGCAACAATAATTACCGTTAAAACTAGAAGTAAGTTTTTGGCTTTGTTTGCGGGTTCAAAGGCTGTTTCTGACTTTAAAGCGGGTAGTTTTTTTGAAAAATGAAACAAGGCTGCAGCTACTAAAAATAATACCCCAACACCAAGATAGAGCGATTGTATTGTGGTTAGTTTTATTTCATTATTTTGAATCATAGTGGTTAATTCTTCACCAGATAAAGGTGCAGAACCAAAGATGATAAATGCTACTACAATTGGGCCAATAGTAGTCCCAAAAGAGTTTATTCCTCCTGCTAAATTAAGTCTATGAGATCCCGTTGCAGGATCACCAAGTGCAATGGTAAAAGGGTTTGCTGCAGTTTGTTGTAACGAAAAACCTAAACCAACAATAAAAAGCGCAATTAAAACAAAATAGAAAACTTGTGTTTGTCCTTGTTCGGCTCCCATAGTTGCCGGGTACATAACAAATGCACCAATGGCAGATAGGAGTAAACCGTAAACAATGCCGTTTTTATAACCCCAAGAATTTAAGATGTCTTTTTTTATAGAACTCGATAAAACAAATAGGAGTAATGCGCCCAAATAATATGCACCATAAAAAGCAAAATCTACTAATTGCGATTGAAACTGATCAATATTGAAATACGTTTTACAAAAAGGAATAAAAACACCATTGGATGCAGCTATAAATCCCCAGAAAAAGAAAACAGTAACCAAAGTAGTTAAAGCCGATTTGTTATTTTGATTGTTCATTTGGTTGGTTTAGTTAATTTAAGAACGGTAATATAATAAATCTTAAGGTATAGTTAAATATAAATGCGGAATGTTAAAATGGGCTGCAATGAATTACATTTGATAAAAAATTATTAAATGAAATTTGTTATCACGCTTATACTAGTTTCACTAGTCTTGTTTTTTGTAGAGTTTTATGCTTTTCAAGCTTTAAAGACGGTTACAAAAAATAAAATAATAAAATGGGTTTGGATTCTTATTGCAGTGGCTATTTACGCCAACTTATTTTATACTGTTTTTACAACACCTAGAAGTGCCGGGCAAACCAAAGGATTTCAGTTAGCTGCAGGGTTTTTGCTTACATTTTTAATTCCTAAAGTATTGATTTTAGCTGTTATGTTTGGCGAAGATGTTTTTAGAGGATTTATGAAATTATTATCCGTTTTTTCTAATGGAGAAACACAACCAGTTGAGGGAAGACGTGCTTTTATAGCTAAAATAGCATTGGGGCTAGCAGCATTACCGTTTGCCTCTTTTTTGTACGGAATAATCCAAGGGCGTTACAACTATAAAGTACTAAAATATCAATTAACTTTTGACGATTTACCGGAAGCTTTCGACGGATTTAAAATCACGCAGATATCCGATATTCATTCGGGGAGTTTTACCAATAAAGAGAAGATTGCATATGGTGTGCAAATGATTAATGACCAGAAGTCGGATATTATTTTATTTACCGGAGATATTGTAAATAATAAAGCAGATGAAATGAACGATTGGATTACTCTTTTTAGTACACTGGAAGCACCAATGGGGAAGTATTCTGTACTTGGTAATCATGATTATGGCGATTATGTAGAATGGGAAACACCACAAGATAAGGTGAAGAATTTTCAAGATGTAAAGGATATTCACCCAAAAATAGGTTTTGATTTATTACTGAATGAAAACAGATACATTGAAAAAGATGGTCAGAAAATAGCTTTAGTAGGCGTAGAGAATTGGGGAAAAGGATTTAATCAAGCGGGAGATTTAGCAATAGCTTCCGAAGGAATTCATAAAGACGATTTTAAAATCTTGATGACGCATGATCCTTCACATTGGGAATATAAAGTGAAAAACGATGATTTTAACTATCACTTGTCTTTAAGTGGGCATACACACGGACTGCAAATGGGTATTGAAATTCCAGGTTTCTTTAGATGGAGTCCGTCACAGTATGTATATAAACAATGGGCTGGTTTGTATAATGAGTTTGGTCGTTTTATTAATGTGAACAGAGGTTTTGGTTATCATGCATTTCCAGGAAGAGTTGGGATTTGGCCAGAAGTAACTGTAATAGAGCTTAAAAAAGGTTCTAATGTTACATAATTTATAAGAAATGTTATTTTTAATACGAAAATGCTTATTTTTATAAATAACACGTAATCCAATTAAAATAGATTTGGATTATTAAACGAATAGAAATAGTAAGTTTGTATATACGTGTTGGAACAAAAACTATTGTATATGTCAAAATTTGGAGAACTTATAGATGTAGAAATTCCTGTGCTTTTAGACTTTTTTGCGGTAGATGAACAATCGCATAGTATGCATGCAATACTTCGAGATGTTGCTGCTGCATTAGGTGATAAAGCAAAAGTTATTAAAATAGATGTAGATAAAAACCAAGAATTAGCAGAAGCTTTGCGTGTTAAAAACGTACCTACTTTAATTATCTATAAAAATGGAGAAATGAAATGGAGGCAAACTGGAGCGCAAGATTCAGATACGCTTATTGGAATCATTCAAGAATACGTTTAATGTATTTCTTTATAAGCAAGAAGCATATTCCTTGCTTTTTTTTCTAAAAAACTATGCTATACTTTTAAAAGCATAGCCCTTTTTACTAAAATATTCTAATACTTTAGGTAATGCATATTGCATGTTTTTTGAAGCTTTTATGCTATCATGAAATACAACAATACTTCCGGAATCTGCCTTAGTAATTACATTGTTTAAGCAAGTTTTTCTAGAAACAAAATCATCCCAATCTATAGAAAGTACACTCCACATGATTATTTTATAACCTAGCTTTATAAGTGCTGTCCCTTGTTTTGGAGTTATTTGCCCATAAGGAGGACGAAACAAATTCAGCTTGATTTGATAATTGTTTAATACTAAATCATATGTTCGTTTTGCGCTGTGTAAATAATCTATAACCGAAGTTTTCCAACCTTTTATATGATTTTGTGTGTGGTTTCCAATTGCATGACCGTCATTAATTATATCTTGAAATATTTCTGGATGCTTTTCTATATTATTTCCAATACAGAAAAAGGTAGCTTTTGCATTATATTGTTTTAGTAAATCTAAAACCCAATTGGTGATTTCAGGTGTTGGGCCATCATCAAAAGTCAAGTAAATTTCTTTAGTATCAGAAGCTATTTCCCAAGTATATTTAGGAAATAGTTTCTGTACAACTAAAGGTGTTTTTACTGGCGTTAAATTCATGTGTTCCAGATTTTATTCTGGTGCAATCACCGTGTCTTTTTGAATTAAATCTATATCTTCTACTGGTGCTCTAGGTGCTTCGTCAGAAATACCAGCATTAAAATGATCAAACAACTGTAAGAAGTTAGTAAACGTTTTAGCTTCGGTTTTAGATAATTCATCATCATAGTCTAGAACAACATCTACAAGTGCTTTATAACGCTCTATATCTGTAATGATAAGTTCCCCAAGTTCGCGCTGTTTTCTTTGGTCTAAAGTGCTGTAATATGTTAAGTTTTCTTGATACTTAACACTTACGTCTTTAAATAATTTGCGTGCCTTTTCTTTTGCACCAACTTCATAATAAGCGCTTATATATGGTTCTAGCAATGTATAGTAACCAAAGTAATCCACAGGCATGTTATCCATTGCTAAATCTGCAATTTCTTCTGCTTTTTCAGGCTTTTCTTCATTTATAAATTGTTCTACCAAACGTGCTAAGTTTCCTCTGTAAGTAATAGAATTTGTTCTTGTTTCTACATCATGGTAAATATCTGGGCTGTTGCTATTTCCCCAATCCCATTTTTTAACAATATTGTACATTTTTTCACTATCTACTCTTCCCATATCAAATGGGTTCGCTCTATCTACAGCAGTTTTAATAGGTGTTAATTTATAACACATACCGTCAAGTTGCAGATAATCTTTCATCCAGATATAATCATCTTCGCCAAAAGCGCCACCTGTAAAATAGATTGGTCTTTTCCAATCATTATTCGCAACAATATCTAACATCAGAAGACGGTTTTTATATAATGCGCTTTCTGTGATTTTGATCTGAATATGATCTTCTATTTTATCGGCATCTTTCGCGGCTACAATTCCGTATTTTAAAGCATTTTCTTTATTCACAGGAATGATAACATCTTCCACAGGGAAATAATTAGAGTTCGTTAAATAACTTGGATACTCATTCGGGTTGTCTCCTTGCTGCTCAATAATATATTTGAATTTTGTTTTAGGATTTTCACTTCCTATAAAATCTAAGAAGTCTTTAATCATCATGGTATCCTTAGAGATGGTTCTTTTCATTACATAATCACGGGTACCATGTTTGTATTGGTCATGCGTAAATTGCGAAGGAATTGGATCACTCTCGTATGCTTTACGTTTCATTTGATCGATATACCAATCGGTTTGAAAAAGACTTGTATTCACCACACGAACATCTGTTCTATAACCTTCAATTTCTTGGGCATACCAAAGTGCAAAGGTGTCATTATCTCCAATAGAGAAAAGTATGGCGTTTTCATCACAAGAATCGAGATACATTTTAGCCATTGCTTCTGCAGTGTATTTTCCAGATCGATCATGATCATCCCAATTATTTGCAGCTAAAATTCCAGGAACTAAAATAAGAGAAACCAATGTAATTGCGGGAGCTAGCATTTTGGAAGGCGCATATTTTTTAAGCGCGTCATAAATGCCGTAAACACCAAATCCAATCCATAAGGCAAATACGTAGAATGAACCAACGAGAGAGTAATCTCGTTCACGAGGTTCAAAAGGTCTTACGTTTGTATATACTTGAATTGCTAATCCTGTAAACAGGAAGAACACAAGCATTGTCCAAAATGTTTTTTTGTCTTTATTATATAAAAAGAATAAGCCAATTAACCCTAGAATTAATGGGAAGAAATAATATGTATTTCTAGCTTTGTTGTTTTTTACATCTCCCGGTAAGTCTGTTTGTGACTGGTCTAAATGCCAAGAATCGATAAAGTTAATACCACTAATCCAGTTTCCGTGGTTGTCATATTCCCCTTGCATATCATCTTGTCTTCCGGTGAAATTCCACATGAAATAACGCCAATACATGTAGCCTAATTGGTATTCAAACATGTAGACAATGTTACTCATTAAGGAAGGTTTTTCAATATCTAGATATTGTCCAAACTGCTTTAAAAATTTGTTATAATCTTCATAGTCTATTAAACCTTGAGAGACATCGGATTTAAAATCAGTAATCGTTTTTTTAAGTTCCGTTTCTTTAAAATATGCTGAAATTAATTCTCTATTCGAAGTAATAAAGTTTTCATATTCGCTTTCCGATATTCCTCCAGATTGGTATCTACCAATAACTTCAGAAATATTAGAACGTTGTTCGTGGTCTAAAGAAACTTCTGGTTTTAGTTTAAAATCTAAAATACCAGTAAACATTAAATAATTTTCGGCATTATCAGCACTCCACATTCTTGGTAAAATAGAAGCATGTTCATGATTGTAGTTTTGCTTCGCTTTTTTGTAGTCGTTTACAATAACATATTCACCTTTTACTAAGTCTTTTTCGTATTTGGGCTTATCATCTACATAAGGTTCAATTTCATCTAAACCAGAATATTGATCTGTAAATTGAGGTCCGTAAAACAAGTGTGTTTCCGGATATTGCTCTAAGTTATAATATGCTAATAATTCTCTAGCACTGGATGGGTTGTTTTCATTAATAACAACATTTGCATTTGCACGAATAGGAAGCATGGTCCATGATGAAAAACCAATAATGATAAAGGTTAAGCAAAGTACTGCTGTGTTTAAATGTATGTAGTTTTTCTTTCTGGTGTATTGTAATCCAAAATAAATAAGCGCGACTAAAAGTAGGCCGGCAATGATGGACCCAGAATTAAATGGAAGACCTATAGAATTCACAAAGAAAATTTCTAGAACACTAAAAAATCTTAATATATTAGGAGCAAGAAGTTTAAATATAAAAAGCAGAATAGCGATAGTCACTGCGTTTGCGATTATAAAATTCTTTACTGTAATTTCTTTATAGTTTTTAAAATAATAGATCAATCCAATTGCAGGAATGGTAAGTAACCCCATAAAATGTACTCCAAAAGAAAGACCAATAACAAAGGCAATTAAAATAAGCCAACGGTTTCCTCTGGGTTTATCCATGTCTTGTTCCCAACGCAATCCTAGCCAAAACAGAATGGACATAATTAAAGTTGCCATAGCATATACCTCTGTTTCTACAGCATTAAACCAAAAAGAATCGGTAAAAGTAAAAGCTAAACTACCAACTAAGGCAGAACCTAAAATAGCTACAGATTGATTTTTATTTAATTCAGAATCCTTAGCAACTACTTTTTTAAGTAGAAGACTAATAGTCCAGAACATGAATAATATGGTGAAAGCACTAGAAACAGCGCTCATCATATTCATTAACAATCCGATTTGTGAAGATTCTAAAGCAAATATGGAGAAAAAAGCGCCAAGCATTTGAAAAAGAGGAGCTCCAGGTGGGTGCCCTACTTGTAATTTTGAAGCAGTTAAAATATACTCTCCAGCATCCCAAAAACTTACGGTAGGCTCAACAGTTAAGCTATAGGTGATTAAAGCTATTAAAAAAGAAAACCAGCCTAAAATGGTGTTCCATTTTTTAAAATTGAATTGTGTCATGTATCTATCTTGTTAACATGGCGAATTTAATAATAAATATGAAATGAGCATAGATTTTAAGGTTTTCATAACTAAAATAGGAAGAATAGTAGTTTGTTGGTAAGGTTGAAATATCTGATACACTGCGTTTTTAAAAAAAAGATTAAAATTTATTTATTTTTTATCTAAAAAAGTTTGCGCAAATAAAACTTTGTGTTAAATTTGCACTCTCGTTTGAGATATTGGCCCATGGTGTAATTGGCAACACGTCTGCTTTTGGTGCAGAAGAGTCTAGGTTCGAGACCTAGTGGGCCAACATTAATTAAATAAATCCTTACTTTTATAAGTAGGGATTTTTTTTGTTTTGGCGAGAAGTAAAAAAGTCTTCCTGAAAAGGAAGACTTTTTGGATTGCAATACTTTGGTACATTATATTTTAAAGGTAATCACTGGCCTTTTTGCATGATTTACAAGGTCTTCGCTAATGCTTCCGTTAAAAAAATGAGCGATTCCTTGTCTGCCATGTGTACTAATACCAATTAAATCTGCTCCAATAATATGAGAGAAATTTAGAATTCCTTTTTCTACAGATTCGTCATTAAAAATATTAATCTCATAATTGCTAAAATCAGAATCCTTAATAAAATCTAATATTCTAGCATTGGCAGTTGCTGTTGTTGTAAATCGACTAGGTGTATTTACAAATAGTAAATGAATTTTAGAATGAAAAGCTTGTGCTAATTCTGTAGCTTGTTTGTATGTTTCTTTGCTGTCGTTTTTAAAGTCTGAAGCAAATACAAAATCATTAATAGTGAAATTTTCGTGTTCGTTCTTAATTACAAGAACAGGAACATCTGAAGTGCGTACTACCTTTTCTGTGTTAGAGCCAATAAACATTTCTTTTAATCCACTTGCGCCATGAGAGCCCATGATTATCATGTCTACACGATGTTCTTTACATGTGTTTTTTATGCCTTCAAAAGTTTGGTGAAAATCTACGGTTTCATGAATAGTAATTCCTTTTAAGAAATCTTGGCTTAAGATTTCTTCAAATTTATTATGTGCTAATTTCATGAAAAACATTGCTTCTGGAATATTACCTACAGTGTCTCCGCCAAGTTCAGGTATCTGATTTAAAGGTAAGTCTAGCATGTGAAGCAGATAGATCTCTCCGTTGTTTTTTCTGGCTAACTGTGCGGCAACTTCAAGCGCATAATTTGCTTGTTCTGAGAAGTCCGTTGGTACAAGTATTTTTTTCATGTTTTTGAAAGGTTTAGTTAAGAGGAATAGCTCCTTAAATTTAAGAAATTAAAATGACAATTCAAACCTTATTGCAAATCAAGATAAAAATTGTATATTTGCAGCGTTGAAACGAAAAAGAAAAGGATGAGGGGACGAAAAGTCCCCTCTTTTTATACCAAAAAATGTTTAAGAATACAGTAAAAGACTTATTAGAAGCAGGCTTAGAAGAAAAGCCAAATTTATTCCTTATAGAATTTTCTATAGAAGCAGATAACACAATAAAGGTTATTTTAGATGGTGATGATGGTGTTACAGTAGAAGATTGTATCTTCATTAGTAGAGCTATAGATAACAATCTAGATAGAGAAGAAGTAGATTTTTCTTTAGAAGTAGCATCGGCAGGAGCAACTTCTCCTTTAACACATAAACGTCAATACACTAAAAACATTGGTAGACTTTTAGAAGTTAAAACAAAAACAGATAACATAGAAGGTACGCTAGTAGATGCTACTGAAAATGAAATCACTTTGCAGTGGAAGAGCAGAGAGCCTAAGCCAGTTGGTAAAGGTAAAGTGACCGTCCAAAAAGAGGCAGATATTGCCTACGAAAATATTGTAGAAGCAAAAGTTATGATTAAATTTTAATTTAAAGGAGTTATGGAAAATCTTGCATTAATTGATTCTTTTTCAGAATTTAAAGACGATAAATTAATAGATCGTGTAACCTTAATGGCTATTCTAGAAGATGTTTTTAGAAATGCTTTAAAAAAGAAATTTGGTGATGATGATAATTTTGATATTATTATCAACCCAGATAAAGGGGATTTAGAAATTTGGAGAAACAGAATAGTAGTAGCAGATGGTGAAGTAGAAGAACCAAATCAAGAAATATCGTTAACAGAAGCACAAAAAATAGAGCCAGATTTTGAAGTTGGTGAAGATGTATCCGAAGAGGTTAAATTAATAGACCTTGGTCGTCGTTCTATATTGGCATTAAGACAAAACTTAATATCTAAAATTCACGAACACGATAACACGAATATATATAAGCAATTTCAAGAATTAGTAGGAGAAATTTATACTGCTGAAGTTCACCATATTCGTCATAGAGCGGTAATACTTTTAGATGATGAAGGAAACGAAATCATCTTGCCAAAAGATAAACAAATTCCTTCTGATTTTTTCCGTAAAGGAGATAATGTAAAAGGAATTATTGAAAGTGCAGAGCTAAAAGGAAATAAACCTGCAATAATAATGTCTAGAACTACACCTGTATTTTTAGAAAAATTATTTGAGCAAGAAATTCCAGAAGTTTTTGATGGTTTAATTACTATTAAAAATGTAGTGCGCATTCCAGGTGAAAAAGCAAAAGTAGCCGTAGATTCGTATGACGACAGAATTGATCCTGTAGGAGCATGTGTAGGTATGAAAGGATCTAGAATTCACGGAATTGTTCGCGAATTAGGAAACGAAAATATAGATGTAATTAATTACACAAGTAATTTACAATTGTATATTACAAGAGCATTAAGTCCTGCTCGTGTAACATCTATTAAAATTGATGAAGTAAATAAAAGAGCAGAAGCAATTTTAAAACCAGAAGAAGTAAGTAAAGCTATTGGTCGTGGAGGACACAACATACGTTTAGCAGGAAAACTAACAGGTTATGAAATTGATGTGTTTAGAGAAGGTGCAGAAGAAGATGTAGAATTACGTGAATTCTCAGATGAAATTGAGGGATGGATTATTGATGAGTTTAGCAAAGCTGGACTAGACACCGCAAAAAGTGTACTAGAACAAGAAGTTGCAGATTTAGTAAAACGTACCGATTTAGAAGAAGAAACAATAAACGAAGTGGTTAGAATTCTTAAAGCAGAATTCGAAGACTAACATATTTTTAGGTTATATTACATTACAAGCAATTTATGGCTGGAACAGTAAGATTAAATAAAGTATTACGCGAGCTTAACATCTCTATCGATCGTGCAGTAGATTTTCTAGAATCTAAAAGCATCGAAATAGAGAAGCGTCCTACTACAAAAATTTCAGAAGAAGTTTACCAAATTCTTTCAAACGAATTTCAAACAGATGCGTCCAAAAGGATGGCGTCTCAAGAAGTTAGTGAAGCAAAACTCAAAGAAAAAGAGGCTTTGCGTGAACAACGTGAAAAAGAAATTGAAGAAAAACAAAAAGCTGAAGCCAAAAGAGAAGAAGCAAGACAAGAAATTGTTAAAGCTAGATCTACTCTGTCTGGACCGAAACAAGTTGGTAAAATAGATTTAGATCCAAAAGCTAAAAAAGCGAAAGAGGAACCAAAACCTAAAACCGAAGAAGTTAAGCTAGAAAAAACGGTTAAAGAAGAAGTAGCTCCTGTAGCACCTAAACAAGTTGAGAAACCTCAAGAAATTAAAAAACCTGAGGTAGTACAACCTGCTAAAACAGAAAAACCGGAAACACCAGTTAAGGTGGAGAAAACGGAAAAAACTGTAAAAGTAGAAAAAGTAGTAAAGGTAGAAAAGGTAGAAGAAACTAAAAAAGTAGAAAAGGTTGAAGAAGTTGTAAAAACGATAAAACCAGCGGCTACTAAAAAAGAAGAAACTACTACTACAGAAGATCAACCTAACAAGGAAGAAAAGGTTGAAACAAAATATCAAAAACTTACAGGTCCAAAAATAGCAGGTACTAAAATTGATTTAAGCCAATTTAATAAACCTAAAAAGAAAAAAGAAGACCCTAAGAAAGACGATAAATCTGCAGATAACAAACGTAAACGTCGTAGAATTTCTAAACCAGGAGATAATAGACCAGGAGGAAATACCGGTGGCGGAAACAGCAGATTTAAAGGAAATAGCAAACCAGGATTAGGCAAAGGAAGAAGAACAATTGTAAAAGAAGAGCCTAGCGAAGAAGATGTTAAAAAACAAGTACGTGAAACCTTAGAAAAACTGCAAGGAAAATCTAGTAAAGGTAAAGGTGCTAAATATAGAAGAGACAAAAGAGATCAACATAGAGAGCAAACTGAAATTGATCAACAAATAGAAGCAGCAGAAAACAAAATTCTTAAAGTAACAGAGTTTGTAACAGCAAATGAAGTTGCAACTATGATGGATGTTCAAGTAACACAAATTATATCGGCATGTATGTCGCTTGGTTTGATGGTTACCATGAACCAACGTTTAGATGCAGAAACACTTTCTATTGTTGCAGATGAGTTTGGCTACCAAGTAGAATTCATAAAAGCAGATCGTGAAGAATCTATAGAAGAAGTTGCAGATAAACCAGAAGATTTAAAACCACGTGCACCAATTGTAACTGTAATGGGTCACGTCGATCATGGTAAAACTTCACTTCTAGATTATATACGTAAAGAAAATGTAATCGCAGGGGAGTCTGGAGGAATTACGCAGCACATTGGTGCTTACGGAGTAACTTTAGATAACGGACAAAAAATTGCATTTCTAGATACTCCAGGTCACGAAGCCTTTACGGCAATGCGTGCTCGTGGAGCCCAAGTAACAGATATAGCAATTATTGTTGCAGCAGCAGATGATGACATCATGCCACAAACTAAAGAGGCTATTTCGCATGCACAAGCAGCAGGAGTTCCAATAATTTTCGCAATTAATAAAATAGATAAGCCAGACGCTAATCCAGAAAAAATTAAAGAGAAATTAGCGCAAATGAACCTTTTAGTAGAAGATTGGGGAGGTAAAATTCAATCTCATGATATCTCTGCTAAAGTAGGAACAGGAGTAAAAGAACTATTAGAAAAAGTACTTTTAGAAGCCGAATTGTTAGAGTTAACAGCAAATCCTGACAAATTAGCGCAGGGTACTGTTGTGGAAGCATTCTTAGATAAAGGTCGTGGATATGTATCTACAATCTTAGTGCAAGCTGGTACATTACGTATTGGGGATTATGTTTTAGCTGGTAAAAACAGTGGAAAAATAAAAGCAATGCATGATGAGCGTGGAAATGAAATTTTAGAAGCTGGGCCATCCATACCAGTATCTATTCTAGGTTTAGATGGAGCGCCACAAGCAGGAGATAAATTTAATGTATTTGAAGACGAACGGGAAGCAAAACAAATTGCTACCAAACGTACGCAATTACAACGTGAGCAATCTGTACGTACACAACGTCATATAACACTGGATGAAATTGGTCGTCGTATTGCACTTGGTGATTTCCAAGAGCTAAATATTATACTAAAAGGAGATGTAGATGGTTCTGTAGAAGCATTAACAGATTCTTTCCAGAAATTATCTACGGAAGAAATTCAAATAAATATTATTCATAAAGGTGTTGGACCAATAACAGAAAGTGATGTATTATTAGCAACTGCTTCAGATGCTATTATTATAGGATTTAATGTGCGTCCAATGGGTAATGCACGTCAAATAGCAGACAAAGAAGAAATCGACATCCGTATGTACTCGATTATCTATGATGCTATTAACGATCTTAAAGATGCTATGGAAGGTATGTTATCTCCAGAGCTTAAAGAAGAAATTACAGGTACTGCAGAAATTAGAGAAATCTTTAAAGTTTCTAAAATTGGAAGTATTGCAGGTTGTATGGCATTAACTGGTAAAATTTATAGAAGCTCAGGAATTCGTTTAATCCGTGATGGTGTAGTAATCTATACTGGAGAGTTAACTTCATTAAAACGTTTTAAAGACGATGTGAAAGAAGTTGCTAAAGGGTATGATTTCGGTACGCAGATTAAAAACTATAATGATATTAAAGAAGGAGATGTTATTGAAGCATTCCATGAAGTAGAAGTGAAAAAGAAATTGAAATAATTTCTTCTCTCATATAATTATTTTAAAAGCGACCAATTGGTCGCTTTTTTTTTAAAATTCATTTTACCGTTTTTTGAAAAGCTAATAACAATTTTATATTTTCTACTATGCTTGCTTTTAGTAATACGGTAATTCGCAAGATGCCAATATAGGAGAAATAGGTATGTTTGCTAGAGATTTCACAATTAATAATTGGATGAAATGTGAAGGCAAATTATTCAAATTGGTCAAAACCCAGCTTTATTTTCTGTGCTAGACATAACCCATGGAGGTGATGGTTACATTACATTTACATTGCCAGATTTTAGAGGTCGTGTCCCAATGCACTATGGTAACCAATATACCCAAGATGATGCTGGTGGTTATGCTATCAGCAGTGTACAAGTTGAAAATTTGCAAGTACATAATAACCATGTAACTGCTATTGTGGAGGAAGGAGATAGTTCTTTACCAATGAATAATTACCCTGCAAAAACAAAGCTGCTAGATAAAGAAGATAGAGCCATATCAAACCGTACCTTTTCTTATATGTGTAAGAGGACTTTATCCTCCAAGAAATTAGATTTATGAGGAAACAAACAAATCTAATTTTAATAATGAGTTTTATGTTGGTTGGTGTAAATGTAAGAGCCCAAACAATAACGCTAAATGCTTGCCATCCACTAATAGAAGCAGAAGATTATATGTTTATTCAAAAATCATTAGATGAGACAGGTAGAAATACCTTTGAAACAAATCCTGTAGACTAGAATTCACCTGGCGATGGAGTAGGGAATTGCGAATTTCAAATTGCTTGGAATATAACTAATTCCCGTTGGGAAATCCTTGCGGATTATGGAAATGGTACGTTTTTAAATACCTACGTATTGTATTATAATGCGGAAATATCTTTACCAAATTCTCCAAGTTTAAGTTAAGGTGCTTGGTTGGAAGGTACCAGCGTAACACAATCCCTTTGTAGAGAAATTAATAATTTAACGGGAACTGTGCAAGACACGACTTTAAGTATAATAGATGTAGAATTAGAAAATGAGATAAATAGGTATCCTAATCCAGTTAAAAATATTCTTAACATGAAACATGCTTACAGAAGTATCGGTCCTGCATATATGTATAATGTTCTGTGTAATTTGGTTCTTAGTAGTGCAAATTCTATCGTTGTTAATGTATCAACACTTAATTCCGGAATTTACTTTGTTAAGTTTAAATAGGAAAATAAAGAAGTAATAAAAAAATAGTTAAAGTATAAAAATCAGACTTTCTGTAAATAAAAAAGCGACCATCGGTCGCTTTTTTTATTTTACTCTTTCTTCTTTTTTGGTTTAAAAAGAAAAGCATTTGGAAATTTCTTTTTCACTTTCAATAAAGCACGCTCCGCTTCTAATCTATTTCTAAAACTACCAATCCATACCTTATAGTTTGGCGTTTCATAAACTAATTTGCTAGACCATTGCGAATAACTACCTCTAAAATCTGTTTGGTTACTTTCTGCGGTGCTTCTTCTTCCAGAATAAATCTGTATTTTATATCTGTCACTAGCGTCTTCATTCTTGTTTATTTCTTTTTTTAGCGCTAACAATTCGGTAATTTCCGGATCTTGATTTACAATAACAGTACCTTGTTGTGCACTACAAATACCTGTAAATGCAAATATTATAAATGTGGAAAGAATGATTTGTTTTATTTTTAATAATTTCATTTTATATGAGGTTTGATGCAAATGTAAATGTTCTAAACTAAATAGTTAGCTGTTTTATTATTTAGAATTTCTCTAAATTAGCAATTAACACTTCCCTAACATTTCTAAAATCGACTTTTAATATTACTTTTGCTTGAGATTTTATAACTGTATTTTTTCTTTTAGTAAATGAAAAAACCATACCAAAGTTTAGAAGTTAATTCAAAAAATAATATGAAACAGGTGATTCACCGTAAATTAAGTGCAACTATTCTTCGTTTAAGCTTAATTATTTTGCTAACGTTTTCCATGGCGCTTTCTGCTCAAGAAGGTGATCCAGCTAAGGGTAAATCTTTATTTAACGCCAATTGTGCTGCTTGTCATAAATTAGACAAGAAAATGACAGGTCCAGCTTTACGTAATGTAGAGCAACGTTTGTCAGATGCTGAAGGTTTAGATAGAGCTTGGCTTTCTGCTTGGATTCGTAATAGTTCAGGAGTAATTAAATCTGGTGATGCGTATGCAGACAAGATTTATAAAGAGTTTGGAGGAGCTGCAATGACTGCTTTTCCGCAACTATCGGACGATGATATTAGTAATATTTTAGCGTATACTGCTGAAGAAGCAGCAGCGCCAGCTGCAGGAGCTGCGACACAAGTTGGAGTTACTCCAGCATCAGGTACTGGAGATGGTGTTTCTAATAAATTAATCTTAGGCGCATTAGCTGTCTTGTTCGGTTTGTTAGCACTAGCGTTAATTTTAGTAACTAAAACTTTACGCAGATTTGCAGATGCTAAAGGAGTAGATGTTGCTATAAAAGATAAAAGTGTTCCATTATGGAAGGCATTTGCGCAAAATCAATTCTTAGTATTGGTAACGGCAATATTCTTTTTATTAGCTAGTGGTTATTTTGTTTATGGCTTTTTTATGCAAGTAGGTGTAGATCAAGGGTACCAACCGGTGCAACCAATACACTTTTCTCATAAGATTCATGCTGGAGATAACGGTATCGATTGTAAATACTGTCACTCTTCTGCTAGAGTAAGTAAAACATCAGGTATTCCTTCTTTAAACGTTTGTATGAACTGTCATAAATCAGTGTATGAATATACAGGAGAAACATCTGCAGAATATTCAAAAGAGTTTTACGATGGCGAAATTCAGAAATTATATGCAGCAGCAGGATGGAATGATGCAGATCAAAAATATTCAGGCGATCCACAACCAGTAAAATGGATACGAATTCATAATTTACCAGATTTCGCATACTTTAATCATTCGCAACACGTAACGGTTGCAGGTCTTGAATGTCAAACTTGTCACGGTCCTGTGGAAGAAATGGAGATAGTGTCACAATTCGCTCCATTAACAATGGGTTGGTGTATTAACTGTCATAGAGAAACAAATGTGAAAGTAAAAGACAACGCATACTATACAAAAATTCACGAAGAGTTATCTAAGAAATATGGTGTAGAGCAGTTAACTGCAGCGCAAATGGGTGGATTAGAATGTGGAAAATGTCACTACTAATAATAAGGTAGTAAGTTTTCTTTTCGCTATAGCGGAAAAATTTTAAATAAATTAATAAGAAGTAATTCAATTATATAATATGTCATCAAACAAGAAATACTGGAAAAGTGTTGAGGAGCTAAACGAAAATAGCTCTATTGTTGAGGCGCTAAAACAAAACGAATTTGTTGAAGAAATTCCTACAGACGAATTTTTAGGAAATAAAGAAACTTTAGAATCTTCTTCAACTACGCGTCGTGATTTCTTAAAATATGTTGGTTTTAGTACAGCCGCGGCATCACTTGCTGCCTGTGAAGGACCAGTTATTAAGTCTATTCCTTATGTAGTACAACCAACGGAAATTATTCCTGGTGTTGCAAACTACTATGCAACTACCATTGCAAATGGATTTGATTTTGCATCTGTTTTAGTTAAAACTCGAGAAGGTCGTCCTATTAAAATCGAAAACAATACCATGGCTCCTTCTAATGGAAGCGCTAATGCTAGAGTTAATGCGTCGGTTTTAGGGTTGTATGATAGTTTAAGGGTTCAAGGTCCAATGCAAGGCGAAAATGCTATTTCATGGACAGAACTTGATAATGCAATGATGCAAAAACTAGAAGCTGTAAAGGGTTCTGGCAAAGACATTGTTTTATTAACACAAACTTTTGCTAGTCCATCCACTTCAAAATTAATTGCAGAGTTTACAGAGAAATACGGCAATGTTCGTCATGTAGTTTACGATGCTGTTTCAGAATCTGCTGCATTAGATGCTTACCAAGCGAAGTACGGTGAACGCGCTTTAGCTAATTATGATTTTTCTAAAGCAATGACAATTGTATCTGTTGGTGCTGACTTTTTAGGAGATTGGCAAGGTGGAGGTTTTGATTCCGGATATGCGAAGAATAAAATTCCAACACACGGAAAAATGTCTCGTCATATTCAGATAGAATCTAATATGTCTTTATCTGGAGCAAATGCAGATAAACGTATTCCTTTAACGCCAAGTCAACAAAAAATAGCTTTAGCTAAATTGTATTCTTATGTGGTTGGTGGTTCTGTATCAGGAACGTTACCAGAAGCAACGGATACAGCAATACGTCAAGCAGCTTCACAGCTTAAGAAAGCAGGAAGAAACGGAGTTGTAGTAACAGGATTACAAGATGTAGATGCACAAACAGTAGTTTTAGAAATAAATGAAGCTTTAAACTCTAGAGCTTTTGATACTACTTCGCCAATACAAACAAGACAAGGGAATGATAAAGCAGTAAATGCTTTAGTTGCGGATATGAAAGCAGGTAAAGTTGGCGCTTTAATCATGAGTGGTGTAAATCCATTATATACATTACCAAATGCTTCCGATTTTGCGGAAGGATTAAATAATGAAAATTTAGTTTCGGTTTGTTTCTCTATGAAAACAGACGAAACGGCTAGCGCTTCCACATATGTTGCCGCGGCACCTCACTATTTAGAATCTTGGGGAGATGTAGAAATGAAAAAGGGACAGTTTGCTTTAATGCAACCAACAATTCGTCCTTTATTCGATACAAGACAATTTCAAGATACTTTATTAAAGTGGACAGGAAATAGCGAGTCATTCCATGATTATATTAAAAAAACATGGAAGTCTAGTATAGTAAGTGGCGGTTCTTTTAACAAAGCATTACATGATGGTGTTTTTGTTGCAGGATCATCTATTGGAGGAGCAAATGGTGCTTCAAGTAATACCATAGAAACTACTTCAACAGAATTAAACGATAAAAAAGATAGAACTTGGGTTGGTGGTGTCATTCATGATGCTGCTGTTGGAGTTGGGATAAAAGAAGAAGATAAAAATACCTATACAAGTACTACGTCTTCTACTACAACATCAAATGGTGGTTCTGTAGCAGGTATGTCTGCTAAATCTGGTGGAGATGCAGCAAGAGCTTTAGCGGCTTCAGCTAAAACATCCGATTTAGAGTTAACCTTATATTCTAAAACAGGAATGGGAGATGGTCAACAAGCCAATAACCCATGGTTACAAGAATTTCCAGATCCTATTACAAGAACAACTTGGGATAACTACTTAACAATGTCTGCTAAAGATGCCGAGAAATTTGGTGTTAGAAATTGGCATGTTGCAACAGGTGGTTTAAACTCTAGTATTGTAGAATTAACCGTTAACGGTATAACAGAAGTAGTTCCAGTAATTATTCAACCAGGTCAAGCGGTTGGTTCTTTAGGAATGTCTTTCGGTTTTGGTCGTAAAAACGGATTAAAAGAAGAAATGCAAACGGGTAAGAATGTATTTCCTTTCTACCAAGATTTTAATACAGTGCAAAGTGATGTGTCTGTAAAAGTTGTACCTGGAGAGCATGAATTTGCTTGTGTACAATTACACAACACATTAATGGGGCGTGGAGATATTATAAAGGAAACAACTTTAGAAGTATTTAATACGAAAGATAAAAAATACTGGAATGCAGTTCCTGTAGTTTCTTTTAACCATGAAGAAATTCCGGTAACATCGAAAGATGCAAATCTTTGGGAAGAATTTGATCGTTCTATCGGACATCACTTTAACCTTTCTATAGATTTAAATGCTTGTACAGGTTGTGGATCATGTGTTATTGCATGTCACGCAGAAAACAATGTACCGGTAGTAGGTAAAGAAGAGATAAGACGTAGTCGTGATATGCACTGGTTGCGTATCGATAGATATTATTCTTCAGAAACTACCTTTGCAGGGGATAACGAAAAGAAAGATAATATATCAGGTTTAAGCAGTTCTTTAAGTGAATTCGGAGAATTGGAGCATGCAGCAGATAACCCACAGGTTGCTTTTCAACCTGTAATGTGTCAACACTGTAATCATGCACCTTGTGAAACTGTTTGTCCTGTTGCTGCAACATCTCATGGTCGTCAAGGTCAAAACCACATGGCATATAACCGTTGTGTAGGTACAAGATATTGTGCAAACAACTGTCCGTATAAAGTGCGTCGTTTTAACTGGTTCCTATATAATGGGAATGATGAGTTTGATTACCACATGAATGATGATTTAGGACGTATGGTATTAAATCCAGATGTTGTTGTTCGTTCTCGTGGTGTGATGGAAAAATGTTCTATGTGTGTTCAAAAAACACAAAAAACAATTCTAGATGCAAAACGTGATGGACGTGTAATTAAAGACGGTGAATTCCAAACCGCGTGTTCAGCTGCTTGTAGTAGTGGAGCAATGGTATTTGGAGATATTAACGATAAAGAATCTAAAGTTGCAGAACTTTTAGAAGATAACCGTATGTATCACTTATTAGAGAGTGTTGGTACTAAGCCTAATGTGCAGTATCATACTAAAGTGAGAAATACAACCGAAGCATAAAAATTAATTAAGAATCAATTATAAAGCATTATGGCGTCTCATTACGAAGCACCTATTAGAAGACCTTTAGTTACAGGTGAAAAATCATACCACGATGTATCTGTGGATGTAGCTGCACCTGTTGAGGGGAAAGCAAACAAGCAATGGTGGATAGTATTTTCTATTGCATTAGTCGCTTTTCTTTGGGGGATTGGATGTATACTCTACACAGTATCTACGGGTATTGGAACTTGGGGTTTAAACAAGACCGTTGGTTGGGCTTGGGATATTACTAACTTCGTTTGGTGGGTTGGTATTGGTCATGCAGGAACACTTATTTCTGCAGTACTTTTACTGTTCCGTCAAAAATGGAGAATGGCAATTAACCGTTCTGCAGAAGCAATGACAATTTTCTCAGTAGTTCAAGCTGGATTATTTCCAATCATACATATGGGAAGACCATGGTTAGGATATTGGGTGTTACCAATACCAAATCAATTTGGATCTCTATGGGTAAACTTTAACTCCCCATTACTTTGGGATGTATTTGCAATTTCAACGTATTTATCTGTATCTCTAGTTTTCTGGTGGACAGGTTTATTACCCGATTTCGCAATGCTTAGAGATAGAGCCGTTAGACCTTTTCAAAAGAAAATATATTCTTTGTTAAGTTTTGGTTGGTCTGGTCGCGCAAAAGATTGGCAACGTTTTGAAGAAGTGTCTTTAGTACTTGCTGGTTTAGCAACGCCTTTAGTACTTTCGGTACACACGATTGTATCTTTTGATTTCGCAACCTCTGTTATTCCAGGATGGCATACTACCATTTTTCCTCCATACTTTGTTGCAGGAGCGGTATTCTCAGGATTTGCAATGGTAAATACGCTTCTTATTATTATGAGAAAAGTGTGTAACCTAGAAGATTATATTACGGTACAACATATAGAATTAATGAACATTGTAATTATGATTACTGGTTCTATAGTTGGTGTAGCATATATAACAGAATTATTTATTGCTTGGTATTCTGGTGTAGAATATGAACAATTTGCATTCTTAAATAGAGCAACAGGACCTTACTGGTGGGCATATTGGTCCATGATGACATGTAATGTTATCTCCCCACAGTTTATGTGGTTCAAAAAGTTAAGAACAAGTATCATGTTCTCCTTCTTTATCTCGATTGTAGTAAATATCGGTATGTGGTTTGAACGTTTTGTAATTATTGTAACATCGTTGCACAGAGATTATTTGCCATCATCATGGACCATGTTCTCTCCTACATTTGTAGATATAGGGATCTTTATTGGAACCATAGGATTCTTCTTTGTGTTATTCTTATTATACGCTCGTACATTCCCGGTGATTGCGCAAGCAGAGGTTAAAACTATATTGAAATCTTCTGGTGAACGTTATAAAAAAATCAGAGAAAGAGGAGATAGCTTAGTAGGAACAGGAACAGATTCTAGAACATCAGGAAATGCTGTTGTTGCTTCTAAACCTAAAGTAGAAAAAGTAGCAGATACTTCAATTGAAGATAATTCAAGTAGAGTAACAAACCTTTTAGGGACTATAGGAACCTTTGATTCTAATACACAAACAGCAGATAATCTTAAAAAGATTAATGGTGTTGGACCAAAAATGGAAGAAGTATTAAATAGCATTGGTATTTATACTTTCTTACAAGTAAGTAAGATGACTAAAAATGAATATGACTTGTTAGATTCTATTACAGAATCATTCCCAGGAAGAGCAGAACGTGACGATTGGGCAGGACAAGCTAAACAACTAATAAACTAAAAGTAGCATATGGAAGCTTCAAAAGTAATTCACGCTATTTATACAGACGACGATGTGTTAATGAATGCCGTTAAGGCCGTTAAAGCCAAAAGGTATCACATTGAAGAAATATATACCCCTTTTCCAGTTCATGGACTAGACAAGGCAATGGGATTAGCTCCAACAAGAATAGCAATTGCATCTTTTATGTATGGATGTGTTGGTTTAGCAGTAGCAACTTTAATGATGAATTTCATTATGATTGAAGACTGGCCACAAAATATAGGTGGTAAACCAAGTTTTAGTTATATCGAAAACATGCCAGCATTCGTGCCAATCATGTTTGAGTTAACGGTGTTTTTTGCAGCACATTTAATGGTAATTACATTTTATTTACGTAGTAGAATGTGGCCTTTTAAGAAAGCAGAAAATCCAGACCCTAGAACAACAGATGATCATTTTTTAATGGAAATCGCTGTTCATGGTAATGAAAACGAACTAACAAACTTGTTAAAAGAAACAGGAGCTGTAGAAGTAAATATTATTGATAAAGAAGATGAACATTAATATGAAGCATTTAATAAAAATATTTGTATTCGTACTTGTAGTAAGTTCAATAGTATCTTGTAAAAAAGATTCTAGACCTAACTATCAATTCATGCCTAACATGTATGAACCTGTACCTTATGAGGCGTATGGCGAGTCTGCTGCATTTGCAAATGGAGTAGAAGCACAATTACCAGTAGAAGGAACCATTCCAAGAGGATATACTCCTTTTGAAATTGAGAATACGACAGCTGGTTACGAAGAAGCAAAAGCAAATTTAGTAAGTCCGTTAACGGCTAGTGAATTTGACGAAGATAAAGCGAAAGCATTATACGATATTTATTGTGGTATTTGCCATGGTAATAAAGGTAACGGGCAAGGAAACTTAGTAAAGCGTGAAAAAATACTAGGTATACCAAGTTATGACGATGCGGGAAGAGCTATAAATGCAGGAAGTATTTATCATACTATTTATTATGGTAAAAATGCAATGGGTTCTTACGCAAACCAACTTAACGAAGAAGAACGTTGGCAAGTAATTGCTTATGTTTTAACGTTGAAAGCTGATTTAGAAAAATAAGATTAGATAAAGTTTATATATAGATATGTACACATTCTCAAATAAATTAAAGACATTTTCTTTCGCACTAATGATTTTAGGATTATTAGGAGTTGGATATGGTTTTATGACATCTCATAAATCCTTTGAAGACGTGGAAGCAATATTAGCTGATGAAGCACATCACGGTAGCGGTCATGGCGAAGAAGCTGCACATGCAGTAACAGAAAACGCACAGGATGCGCATGCAACGGAAAATGCACATGTAGATGAGCATACAAAACATGTCGAGCATGTACAACATCAAATTGCTAACAGACCTTGGGCTGCATTATATGTAGCAGCATTCTTCTTTATGATGATTGCTCTTGGAGTTTTAGCTTTTTACGCAGTACAATGGGCTTCGCAGTCTGGTTGGTCTCCTGTGTTATTTAGAGTAATGGAAGGTATCACAGCATATTTACTTCCTGGCGCTCTAATAGTAATAGCTATTGCTGCAGCATCTCACTTTATTGGTCACAACAATATATTTGTATGGATGGATCCAGAAGTAGTGGCTCACGATAAATTAATTCAAGGGAAATCTGGATGGTTAAACATTTGGGGATTCATTTTTAGAGGTTTAATCTTTACTGGAGGTTGGGTGTTATACAGACAATTTTCTCGTAAATTCTCCATTGCTCAAGATAATGCAACAGATGACAAAAACTTTAAGAAGACTTTTCGTATTTCAGCAGCATTCTTAGTATTCTTTTTATACACAGAATCTATGATGTCTTGGGATTGGATAATGAGTGTAGATCCACATTGGTTCTCTACTTTATTTGGATGGTATGTGTTAGCTGGTATGATGGTTTGTGGTATTACTGTAATCGCATTTATATCTCTATACTTAAAATCTAAGGGTTACTTAGAGTTAGTAAATGATAGTCATTTACATGATTTAGCTAAATTCATGTTTGGATTTAGTATTTTCTGGGCATACTTATGGTTCTCACAATTCATGTTAATCTGGTACGCCAATATTCCTGAAGAAGTTACGTACTTTATAACTAGAATTGAAGACTATAGATTACCATTCTTTGGAATGTTAGTACTTAATTTAGTATTCCCATTCTTAATATTAATGAATAGTGATTATAAACGTGTTCCATGGTTTGTAGTTATGGCAGGTATTGTAATCCTAATAGGACACTATGTAGACGTTTTCAATATGATTATGCCGGCAACAGTAGGAGATAGATGGTTTATTGGTATTCCTGAAATAGGTGCAGTATTTTTGTTCGCAGGATTATTCATATATGTAGTATTTAATGCTTTAACGAAAGCACCATTATTAGCGAAGAGAAATCCTTTTGTAAAAGAAAGTGAAAATTTCCATTATTAATAAAATATAAATAAAGACGATAGACAACAATGACTGTTTTATTAACAATTTTAGTTTTAGTATTTATAGCAATTGCCATTTGGCAGATGGTTAAAATATTTGATTTAGCTCAAGTAGGTACATCAAATAGCCAGGTTGCAACAGACAAAGATAATACCTTAAATGGTTATTTAATGATGGGCTTTTTAGCGTTCATCTATCTCATAACTATTTGGAGTTTTGTAGAATTAGGGGATTTACCATTAACATCTAATTCTGCATCAGCACATGGTCCAGAAGTAGATAATTTAATGCTGATATCCATGGCACTTATTTTTGTAGTGCAAACCATTACGCAATTTCTATTGCACTACTTTGCTTACAAATACAAAGGAGAAAAAGGAAAGAAAGCTTTATTCTTTGCAGATAATAACACTTTAGAGTTTATCTGGACTGTTATTCCTGTTATTGTTTTAGCTGGTTTAATCATTTACGGATTATTTACTTGGTCGGATATAATGAATGTAAACGAAGATGACGATCCTTTAGTGATAGAATTATATGCACAGCAGTTTAACTGGAAAGCTAGATATAGTGGAGTAGATAATACTTTGGGAAAAGCAAATGTTCGTTTAATTGATATCGATAGAGCTAATATTTTAGGTCTAGACGAAGCAGATCCAAATGCCCAAGATGATGTAATCACATCCGAATTGCATTTACCTGTAGGGCGTACGGTATTATTTAAAATGCGTTCGCAAGATGTATTACATTCTGCATACATGCCACACTTTAGAGCACAAATGAACTGTGTTCCTGGTATGATTACACAGTTTGGTTTTACACCTACGGTAACAACTGCAGATATGCGCCAAAACCCGGATATGATTGATAAGGTGGCAAATATTAACAGCATTAGAGTAGAAAAAAGCAAGAAATTAATTGCTAAAGGAGAAGAAGCTCTAGAAAGATATGATTTTGATTATTTGTTATTATGTAATAAGATTTGTGGAAAATCACATTACAACATGCAAATGAAAATAATTGTGGAAACTCAAGAAGAGTATGACGCTTGGATGAAAGAACAGAAGGCTTTCAAAAACTCACTAATTAACTAAATTTAATAAGACAAAAGAATATTAAATTATGTCAGCACACGCAGATACACACGATCACGAAGCACACGAAGAGCATCATCATAAAGAAACTTTTGTAACTAAATATATATTTAGCCAAGATCACAAAATGATTGCAAAACAGTATTTAATTACTGGTACAATCATGGGAGTTATTGGAGTTATTATGTCTCTTATGTTTCGTATGCAAATTGCATGGCCAGAAGAGCCTAATGTAATTTTTGAAGCATTATTAGGTAAATGGGCTCCTGGAGGAGTTATGGATGCAGATATATATCTTGCATTAGTAACTATTCATGGTACTATCATGGTATTCTTTGTATTAACAGCAGGGTTAAGTGGTACCTTTAGTAACTTACTAATTCCATTGCAAATTGGAGCACGAGATATGGCTTCCGGTTTCTTAAATATGGTGTCGTATTGGTTATTTTTCTTATCTAGTGTTATCATGTTATCTTCACTATTTTTAGAAATGGGACCAGCAGCAGCAGGTTGGACAATTTATCCACCATTATCTGCATTGCCAATGGCACAAGGAGGTTCAGGAATGGGAATGACTCTATGGTTAGTTTCAATGGCTATCTTTATTGCTTCTTCATTATTGGGTTCTTTAAATTACATTGTTACTGTTATAAACCTGCGTACTAAAGGAATGTCTATGACTAGATTACCTTTAACAATTTGGGCGTTTTTTGTAACGGCAGTTATTGGAGTAGTTTCGTTCCCTGTATTGTTATCTGCATGTTTATTGTTAATAATGGATAGAAGTTTCGGTACATCTTTCTTCTTATCCGATATATTTATTCAAGGGGAAGTATTGCACTATCAAGGTGGATCACCGGTATTGTTTGAACACTTATTTTGGTTCCTAGGACATCCAGAAGTATATATTGTAATCTTACCAGCAATGGGATTAGTTTCTGAAATTATGGCAACCAATTCACGTAAACCAATTTTTGGGTATCGTGCAATGATTGCTTCTATTTTAGCAATTGCATTCCTTTCTACTATCGTTTGGGGTCACCATATGTTTATCTCAGGAATGAATCCATTCTTAGGTTCTGTATTTACATTTACAACTTTATTAATTGCAATTCCTTCGGCAGTAAAAGCTTTTAACTGGATAACCACTATTTGGAAGGGGAACATTCAGATGAATCCAGCCATGCTGTTTTCTATTGGATTTGTTTCTACTTTCATTACTGGAGGTTTAACAGGAATTATTCTTGGAGATTCTGCATTAGATATTAACGTACACGATACATATTTTGTAATTGCGCATTTCCACTTAGTAATGGGTATATCTGCTCTTTATGGTATGTTCGCAGGAATTTACCATTGGTATCCAAAAATGTTTGGTAGAATGTTAAATAAGAATCTTGGTTATATCCATTTCTGGATAACAGCAATTTGTGCTTATGGTGTATTCTTCCCTATGCATTTTATTGGTATGGCAGGATTACCAAGACGTTATTATACAAATTCAAACTTTCCATTATTTGACGATTTAGCAAATACAAACGTAATTATTACTGTTTTTGCTTTAATAGGTGGAGCAGTGCAATTGATTTACTTATATAATTTCTTTAGCAGTATGTTCTTTGGTAAGAAAGCTGAAAAGAATCCATGGAGAGCTACTACTTTAGAGTGGACTACAGAAGTAAAACACATACATGGAAACTGGGCAGGAGATATTCCGCACGTATACAGATGGTCTTATGACTATTCTAAACCAGGACATGATGTAGATTTCGTTCCTCAAAACGTTCCTTTAAAAGAAGGTGAAGAAGAACTACAACACTAAGATATACCTGTATTAACAGGAACATCATAACAATTAAGAAAAGACCTTTGGATATATATAATATTCCAAAGGTCTTTTTCATTATATTTGTTTTGACTTCTTTGTCATTCTGAACTAGTTTCAGAATCTTTAATATTTTAATCAATACTAGATTCCCACTTTCGTGGAAAGTAAGCATGAACGAAAACCTAGATCCAACGGACGATAATTTTTCACCAGGAGAATTAGATGTCGAAAAAAAGTTAAGACCATTATCCTTTGACGATTTTACCGGACAAGAACAAGTATTAGAAAATCTTCAGATTTTTGTTCAAGCCGCAAATGGTCGTGGTGAAGCATTAGATCATACGCTGTTTCATGGACCTCCAGGATTGGGTAAAACAACCTTAGCTAACATTCTAGCTAATGAGTTGGAAGTTGGAATTAAAGTTACATCCGGACCTGTTTTAGATAAACCAGGAGACTTAGCAGGATTACTTACCAATCTAGAAGAACGCGATGTCTTGTTTATAGATGAAATACATCGTCTAAGTCCAATTGTAGAGGAATACTTGTATTCTGCAATGGAAGATTTTAAAATTGACATCATGATCGAGTCTGGACCAAACGCAAGAACGGTACAGTTAAATCTAAATCCGTTTACCTTAATTGGAGCAACTACACGATCCGGATTGTTAACCGCTCCAATGCGCGCGCGTTTTGGTATACAAAGTAGACTGCAATATTATAACACAAAATTACTAACGACCATTGTGCAGCGTAGTGCTGAAATATTAGAAGTGCCAATTTCCATGGAATCTGCAATCGAAATAGCAGGGAGAAGTAGAGGAACACCAAGAATCGCAAATGCACTGCTACGTCGTGTACGTGATTTTGCTCAAATTAAAGGGAATGGTAGCATAGATATTAAAATTGCACGTTATGCGCTAGAGGCATTGCATGTAGATGCACATGGTTTGGATGAAATGGATAATAAAATACTTACCACTTTAATAGATAAGTTCAAAGGAGGACCAGTTGGTATCACGACGTTAGCAACTGCTGTTAGTGAAAACTCCGAAACTATAGAAGAAGTATATGAGCCTTTCCTTATTCAACAAGGTTTTATAATGCGTACGCCAAGAGGTAGAGAAGTAACAGAACTTGCTTATAAACATTTGGGAAGAGTGAAAGGACCAACGCAAGGAGGTTTGTTTTAGGGCATTCCCAACCTTCGCTAAAAAAAGCTTCGGTTGGTCACGCTTTTACAAGTCGCTATCAGAGATGAGCTCCAACAATTGCGCAATCGTTAATGCAAAGAGGAACACAAAACAAAATAGGAACTATTTATAAAGTATAAATGAATAAGAAAATACCAGAAGTTTCTCTTTTTAATTTTATTAAGCATTCCTTAGAAATACTTAAAAATCCACTTCCTTTTCATCATAAATATTTCGAAAAGTTAGGCGATGTTTTTTGTTTAAATATAGGTTTTAAATCTAAAGTTGTTTTTAGTCGAGATGCTGCTTTGGCAGAATATGCACTTCAGAAAAATCAAAAGAATTATATTAAGTCTAAGATCCAAACAGAAGATTTAGTAAAGTATGTTGGTAAGGGGTTGCTTACTTCCGAAGGAGAACATTGGCGAAAACAACGTAAACTGATTCAGCCAGCTTTTCATAAAAATCAATTAAATAATTTATTAGGTAGCATTCGTGAAGCTATTCTTTCCGAATACCAAAAAATCACAGTGCACCAAACCATAGATGTTTTTCCTATATGCAATGATTTAGCGTTTCAAACGGTGGTTAAATCGTTATTTAGTAGTGCTGCAAATCAGGAACAGATTAACAGATTGCAATTTATTACAGAATCTGGACAAAAAATGTTGGTTAAAGAATTACGGCAACCTTATTTAGGATGGTGGTTTCAGTTAAGCGGAAAATTAAAACATGAATTAGATTTAACCCAAGAAGCACGAAATATATTACGCCGTATTGTTAATGAACGCAAAGCTTCCGAAGAAAAACACAACGATTTATTAGACATGCTTTTAGATGCTAGGTATGAAGATGGTCAAGCGATGGAAGAAGAACAACTCATCGATGAAATTCTAATTCTTTTTACAGCGGGTCATGAAACCACATCTAACGCGCTAACCTTTATCTTTCAATTGTTAGCGAAACATCCAGAATGGCAAGAAAAAATTCATGAAGAAATAGTTAGAGTGGATGCCGAATCGGATGATTTAATGACGCAAATTATGTCTTCAAAAATAACGCAGCAAGTAATAGAAGAAGGCATGCGATTGTATCCTCCAGCTTATTTTATAGATCGCGTGAATGTCAATGCAGATAGTTTTAATGGTTTGGATTTAGAAGCGGGATCCAATTTGTTGTTTTCCGTTTACGAAATACATCGCCATCCAAAATTATGGGAGCATCCAGAGCAGTTTATGCCAGAACGTTTTGGGGAAGGAAGCAGGAAATTCTCCTCGCAGTATTTTCCATTTGGAGCTGGACCAAGAAAATGTATAGGAAATAACTTTGCGATGTTCGAAATGATTTTGGCAGTTAAAGAACTAGTGAAGAGTTTTAAAATTCAAGCGCAATTTGAAGCGATAGAAATTACACCGCTAATCACATTAAAACCAAAAAATGCCTTTTTAAAGTTTGAGAAAAGAGCGTAATGATAAATAATAAAGCGAAATACACAAAAGGTATAAAAACGGAAGCCAAACGCCTCGGTTTTTTGTCTTGTGGTATTAGTAAAGCTGCATTTTTAGAAACCGAAGCACCAAGATTGGAAAATTGGTTAAACCAAAACAGGCATGGCGAAATGCAATACATGGAAAACCATTTTGATAAGCGACTCGATCCTACAAAACTGGTGGACGATTCTAAATCTGTGATTTCTTTATTATTGAATTATTATCCTTCCGAAATACAAAATTCAGAAAGTTATAAGATCTCGAAATACGCCTATGGTACCGATTATCACTTCGTAATAAAAGATAAACTCAAACATCTTTTACAATACATTCAGGAAGAAATTGGCGAAGTTTCCGGACGTGCTTTTGTAGATTCTGCACCAGTTTTAGACAAAGCTTGGGCTGCAAAATCAGGATTAGGATGGATTGGTAAACACAGTAATCTACTAACCCAACAAACGGGCTCCTTTTATTTTATTGCCGAACTCATTGTCGATCTAGATCTAGAATATGATAGTATTACAACAGACCATTGCGGAACGTGTACTGCTTGTATTGATGCTTGTCCTACGCAAGCCATTACAGAACCGTATGTAGTAGATGGCAGTAAATGTATTTCTTATTTTACTATTGAGTTAAAAGACCAATTGCCAAATAGTATGAAAGGTTCTTTTGACGATTGGATGTTTGGTTGTGATGTTTGCCAAGATGTTTGTCCGTGGAATAAATTCTCCAAACCGCATAACGAACCACTTTTCAATCCGAAGCCAGAATTGTTAGAAATGACAAAAAAAGACTGGGAAGAAATTACGCAAGAAACCTTTAGTAAAGTGTTTCAGAAATCTGCAGTAAAGCGTACCAAGTTTAGTGGTTTAACACGCAATATCCATTTTCTAAAAGATTAAAATTTGTCTTATTGTTTAATAATTAGTGCTTTAGAGGATAAATATTTTGTTTTATGTAGAAAATTTTCTATATTTAGTTGTTGTTAAAAGTTAAGTATAGAAGAGACTTGTTCTTACTTCATTTGAAGATATGACGATAGTAATTATTCATGTTTCAAAGTCGGTAAAACTTTAATAATAGGTAGATAACAATAATTGGAATTCTTGAGGAATGTTAATTTTGGTAATTGTCCAAATGACGTTTTAGCAATTTTACATGATTTTATCTGTCCATAATATAAAGCCCCATAAATATTAAAGTGTTTAAAATTCTTAAATATGAAGAAGACTATAGTCTTATTGTTAATTAGTGTTGTCTTCCTTAATTGTAAAAGTGTATTGCTCAACTCCCATTTAGAGAGAATTGGAGTGTTTAATGATGCGATTAAATTGCAACGAATGACAAAGAAGGAGAAACAAATTGTTTTCTTTCCTATTGCTCATTTGGGTACGGATTTGTTTTATATCGATGTTAAGAATAAAATAGACTCTTTAAAAAAAGAAGGATATTATTTTTATTACGAAAAAGTAAAAGTGGACTTAGCAGATACCTTGTTGTTTAGAAAATTTAGGAAAGCAACAACATTGCCTTATTTGAAAAATGGATATGAAGGGATGATAGATTCAACCATAAGATTGAAACTT